>NZ_JBFALS010000006.1:0-263646 GCF_040656295.1 Streptomyces sp. NPDC049954 | reverse complement strand
CGGCTAAACCACCCCCCGAATCGGGCCCGCCGGCGCGCACGCCACCGCTGGCCCCCCCCCGACCGTGCCGGGGTCACAACAACCGCCGCGAGCACATCCGTGCTCGCGGCGTTCTTCGTCACCGGGCGATGGTCACACGGTCTTGCTGAGGCGGTCGGCGAGGAGCATGGCGAAGCGCGCCGGGTCGGCCAGGTCGCCCCCTTCCGCGAGCAGCGCGGTGCCGTAGAGCAGCTCGGCCGTCTCGGCCAGGCCCGGGTCGGCGGCTCGCTGCTCGTACGCCGACTTCATCCCGCTGACGAGCGGGTGTTCGGGGTTCAGCTCAAGGATGCGCTTGACCGGCGGGACCTCCTGGCCCATCGCCCGGTACATCTTCTCCAGTGTCGGCGTGAGACCGTCCGCGTCACTGACCAGGCAGGCCGGTGAGCTGGTCAGCCGGGTCGTCAGCCGTACGTCCTGCACCTCGTCGAGCGTCTCGTTGAGCCAGGTGAGCACGGCCGCGTACGCGCCGGACTTCTCCTCGCCCGGCTCCTCCTCGGAGGGCAGGTCGACCGCGCCGCGCGCGACCGACTGGAACTCCTTGCCCTCGTACTCCCGCACCGCCTCGACCCAGATCTCGTCGACCGGGTCGGTGAGCAGCAGGACCTCGTACTCCTTGGCCTTGAACGCCTCCATGTGCGGGGAGTTCACGACCTGTGCACGGCTTTCGCCGGTCATGAAGTAGATCTTCTCCTGGCCGTCCTTCATCCGGGCGACGTAGTCGGCGAGGCTGGTGGGCTCGTCGCCGACGGTGGAGGCGAACGACGCGATGTCGAGAATCGCCTTCTGGTCATCGGACCCGTCGAGCAGGCCCTCCTTGACGGCGGGGCCGAACTCGCGCCAGAACGTGCGGTACTTGTCGGTGTCCTTCCTCATCAGGTCCTTGATCGTGGAAAGGACCTTCTTGGTGAGGCGGCGGCGGATCAGCTGGATGTGCCGGTCCTGCTGGAGAATCTCGCGGGAGATGTTCAGGGACAGGTCGGCGGCGTCGACGACTCCCTTGACGAAGCGGAGGTAGCCGGGCAGGAGGTCACGGCTGTCGTCCAGGATGAACACGCGCCTGACATACAGCTGGATGCCGTGGCGGGCGTCGCGCTGGAAGAGGTCGTGCGGGGCGCGTGCCGGGATGAACAGCAGAGCCTCGTACTCGAAGGTGCCCTCGGCCCGCATCTGGATGATGTCGAGCGGGTCCGTCCAGTCATGGCTGATGTGCCGGTAGAACTCCTGGTACTCCTCGTCCTTGACCTCGGAGCGCGGCCGGGCCCAGAGGGCCTTCATCGAGTTGAGGGTGTCGTCTCCCATCCGGATGGGGAACGAGATGAAGTCCGAGTACCGCTTGACGATCTCCCGGATCTTCCATTCGTCGGCGTAGTCGTGCAGCGCGTCCTCTTCGTCGGCGGGCCGCAGATGCACGGTCACGGACGTGCCCTCCGGCACGTCGTCGGCGGCCTCGATGGTGTAGGTGCCGTCGCCGTCCGATTCCCAGCGCACGCCCGCCGCCTCACCGGCCTTGCGCGTGTGCAGGGTGACCTTGTCGGCGACCATGAAGACGGAGTAGAAGCCGACGCCGAACTGGCCGATGAGTTCGGCCGATTCCTTGTTCTCGCGCAGCTTGCGCAGGGCTTCGGCGGTGCCTGACTTCGCGATGGTGCCGATGAGGCCCACCACGTCGTCGCGCGACATGCCGATGCCGTTGTCCCGCACGGTCAGGGTGCGGGCCTCCTTGTCGGCCTCGATGGAGACATGCGGGTCCTCGGCCCTGAGGCTCTCGTCCGTGAGTGCGGCGAGGCGCCGTTTGTCCAGGGCGTCGGAGGCGTTGGAGATGAGTTCGCGGAGGAAGATCTCCTTGTTCGAGTAGATCGAGTGGACCATCAGCTGCAGGAGCTGTCGCGCTTCGGCCTGGAACTCCAGCGTCTCGGTGGTCATGGCTTCCCTTCGGGTAAAAAATTGATCTGTGCGACGCCCACGCTTCCAGAGGCCGAGCAGGTGCGCACGCATACCTGTGCCCGACCCCGCGCGGGCGAGGCCGGGTGGGCTTGAACCGAGGCACCGGCCGGACTCGGCTTCATTATTGCCGGTGCCGGGGACAACCAGCCTGCTTACAGTTGCTGTTGAGACGATCTCCGCGAGGAGACTCCTCTCCTGCACCGTGCCGCCCGATGCCGAGTGAACTCGCGTCCGGCCGCTGTCCTCGGCGAGGACGAGGACCTCCCTCTCCTGCGCTCCCGAGTCCACTGCCGGCGACAGCCCTGCACCATCACCGGCCTCTACCCGCGACAGTCCGCACCGCCGTCGCCGACCCCGGCACGACGGTACTGTCATCCGCTCTGGAGCACGTGCTCAGCATCGGCCTCGCCAGTTCACCTCTGCGCACGGTGTGCGCTCCGTGCGCGCCCTGACGCAGGCTGATCCGTCAGGGCGCCGCGCGGCATCCGCCGGCATGGGGGCCTTCTGGGACTGTTCTGGGACTTCCGGCCTCATCGACCCGCACGTCGACCCGCACGTCGACCCGCACGAACAGGAAACAGCCGAAGGCCGTTGGCGCAGGTCGGCAGCCACCAGCCACGCATCGCGGCAGGTCCCCGCATTGGCTGCTCCCTTCCGGTGCGTCTGACCGACAAGGGACGGGCGGCGTCCGGGGCCGGCCTCCAGAGGGGTTGTCGGGCCCCGTCAAGGGCTTGCCGCAGTGGGCCCGTCATCCGGCTGGACCACCACTCGACCAGCGGCTCGGCGCGCCGGGAGGTCCGTCACCGCCAGCGCGCCGCCTCGCAGGCTGCCGAACCACAGCAGGTTGTCCGCGCGGTACGCGCTGGTCGCCATGGTGAAGCCTCGTGGCGGGCGTCGCACGTCGAACGCCGGGCGGCCGTCCAGGTGGAGGCCGAGCGCCCGTACCGAGGGCCGCGGGCCGGGCAGCATCCAGGGCGGCAGGGCCGCGAGTGCGCGGCGCGGGGTCGTCGGGCCCCGGTGCAGCAGTGCGACCAGCGGATCGCGGGGTCCGGCGACCGCCGCCCAGATCAGGCCGTCGTCCGAGAGGGTGAGGTTGTCGGGGAAACCGGGTACCTCGGCCAGCGTCTCGTGCTGTCCGGTCCGGGCACCCCGGAGCCAGAGACGAACAAGGCGGTAGGCGCCCGACTCGGCGATCACGACGTGCGACTCGTCGGGGGCGAGGACCACGCCGTTGGCGAACTGGAGGCCGTCGAGGAGGACGTCCACCGAGCCGTCCGGCGAGAGGCGGATGAGCCGGCCGGTGCCGATGTGCTCCAGCAGGTCCCGCTTCCAGTTCCGCAGGCCGTGTCGGGTGCTGGAGTCCGTGACGTACACGGTCCCGTCACGGGCCTGCGCGACGTTGCTGCACAGCCCCAGCGGTACGCCCTCCGCCTTCGTGAGCAGTACGCGTACCGCAGCGGTCGACAGGTCGACCGCGAGCAGCCCGCGTTCGGCGTCGCAGACGAGCAGGCCGCCGTCCACGCTCACCGTCATGCCCATCGGGCGCCCTCCGGTGTTCGCCGCCTCCCGCACGCGCCTCGTGACGGGGTCGACGCCCAGGACGCGTCCGTCCGCCACCCCGGTGAGGAGTCCGCCCCTGCCGTCACCGGTGACGTGCTCGGGTCCCTCACCGCCGAGAGCCAGCAGGCGCAGGCTCATGCCCCACCCTCCTGGTCCCGCAGCCTGGGCAGGACGCGGGTGCGGTAGAAGTCGAAGAAGCCCTCCTGGTCGGGACCGATCTGGTTGACGTAGACCTCGTCGAAGCCGGCGTCGGCGAACTCCCTCACCGCGTGGAGATGTGCCGCCTCGTCGTCTCCGCAGACGACGGCGTCGCCCACCATCTCCTCGGTGACGAGCCCGGCGGCCTGCTCGAAGTGGGCGGGCGTGGGAAGAACCTGCGGCAGTTCGCCGGGCAGCTGCTCGTTGGGCCACAGACGGTGGGCCGTTTTGAGGGCCTGGGCCTTTTCCGTGGCCCAGCAGACCTTCAGCCCGCCGATCACCGGCTTGCGTCCACCGCCCGCCCGGCGGAACCGGTCCACCAGGCCGGTGTCCGGGCTCATGGTCACGAAGCCGTCGCCGATCCGCCCGGCCAGATCCGCCGCCCGCGGGCCGAACCCGGACACGTAGAGCGGGGGCGGGTCCTCGGGCAGCGTGTAGAGCCGCGCGTTCTCGACCGTGTAGTGCGTACCGCGGTGGGTGGTCTGTTCGCCGGTGAACAGGCGTCGCATCACGTGCACCGCCTCCTCCAGCATCTCCATGCGCCGGGCCGCCTCGGGCCACGGGTCCCCGAGGATGTGCTCGTTGAGGGCCTCGCCGGTACCGATGCCGAACCGGAAGTGGCCCTCGGTCAACACGGCTGCCGTGGCCGCCGCTTGGGCGTTGATCGCGGGATGCATGCGCACGGTGGGGCAGGTGACGAGGGTCGTGATGGGCAGGGAGCAGTTCTGCGAGAGCGCCCCGATCATCGACCAGACGAAGGAGCTCTGGCCCTGCTCGTCGTTCCACGGGTGGAAGTGGTCGGAGATCGCCAGGGCCTCGAAGCCCGCCCGCTCCGCGGCGCGGGCCTGGGAGAGCAGCTCCGCGGGGGTGAACTCCTCGGAGGAGAGGAAGTAGCCGTATGTCGTCATGCCGTCGCCTTTCGGAACTGATCGCCCAGTCGTGCTTCCCGCCTGGCGGCGGGTACCCGCCGCTCACCGAACCGAACAGGGCATCCGGTCGGCCGCGGCGCCGCCCTGTGGCAGGAGTGGACCACCCGACCTGCCGGGCGACGCGGGACGCACTCCTCCTGCATACCCTCCTCCGGGGCACGACCGTTCACCCGAACGAGAGGTCGGCGAGAGGTCAGGAGCTGCGCGCTACCGGCCCGCGCGGGACCTCACTGTGGAGAACCATTACCGAGGGCCGCGCGGAGAAGCTGAGTCCGCTCGCGAGCCGGCCACGCAGCGCTCGTTGCCGTGCTCGTGCCGTCGAGGTCCCGCACCGTGGCCCAGGCCACGCGCTCAGCCGGGCCCCTTTCCGAAGAGAAGAGGGTGCGTGGATGCAGATCATCGTCCTGAGTGGCCCCCGGGCTCGGGGAAGAGCACCGTGGCACGCATTCTGGCCGGGAGCAGGCGCGGGCGGCTGACCGTACCGGGGCGCTGCCCGCGCGGCGCCCCGCTCCTCGGCTCAGGGCTTGCGGGCCACCACGCACCACATGGGCAGGGTGTCGTCGGGGGTGTCCTCGGGGCGGGGGCGCCAGCGGGTCAGGGGGACGACGCCGGGGTCCAGGATATCGAGGCCCTCGCAGAAGGCGCGGACCCGGTCCTGGGTGCGCGGGGTCGCGGAGGCGTGTTCGGCGGCGCGTTCGTTGTAGATGCGCATGGACTCGGCGACCTCGGTGGCGGCGATGTCACTGGCGGGGTGCGACAGGACGAGGAAGCTGCCCGGGGCGAGGCGCTCCAGCAGGCGCCGGGTCAGGTCCCAGGGGTCCTCCCCGTCCCGGATGTACTGGAGTACGGCGACCAGCATCAGGCCCACCGGCCGGGACAGGTCCAGGGTGCGCGCCGCCTCGTCCAGGATGGTGTCGACGTCGCGGGCGTCGGCCTGCACGTAGTCGGTGAGGCCCTCGGGGGTGCTGACGAGGAGGGCGCGGGCGTGGGCGAGGACGATCGGGTCGTTGTCGACGTACACGATCCGTGAGTCGGCCGCCGCGCGCTGCGCCACCTCGTGCGTGTTGTCGGCGGCGGGTATGCCGGTGCCGATGTCGAGGAACTGGCGCACCCCCGCGCCGGACAGGTGGGTGACGGCGCGGCCGAGGAACGCCCGGTTGGCGCGGACCGAGGCCACGATCGCCGGGTTGGCCCCGGCCGCGAGCTCGGCGGCCTCCTGGTCGACGGGGTAGTGGTCCTTGCCGCCCAGCCACACGTTGTAGACGCGCGCGGGGTGCGCGGTCGCGGGGGTCGTGGCGGGCGGGAAGCGGTCGTTCATGTGCGGTCACCTCGTACGCGGAACCGGCCCGGCCGGCAGGAACGGATGGGGCCGACGGGACCGGTGGGCCGGGTCGGCTGCCGTCACCGTACCCGGGGCCCGCCCCCTTGACGATCACTGGAGCGGAGTTCAACCACGCGGCTACGCAACGTGTTTGACGTCGGACCGGGGGCTCAGTGGGGCTCGTCCCAGCTGTGGCCGAGCCCGCCTCCCCAGCTGCTCACGAGGGCGGCGGTGGCCATGAGTACCCGCTCGTCCCACCAGTCGGCGCGCGGCCGCAGCTCGTACTCGCCGGCCCCGGAGGTCCTGGCCTCCAGCACCTTTCGGCGGTGGACGCGCCACGTGATGCGCCGGGGCGGGCGCGGGATCTCGCCATTCCCGTCTCCGAGGATCGCCGCGGCGACGAGGAACACGGCCAGGACGACGTAGAGCGGGCAGGTCAGCCACCACAGCAGCCAGGCGGGGGCGGAGCCCCGGTAGCCGACGGCCACCGGCCGGCCGTCCTGTTCGACGTCCCAGCGGGTGCGGATGTTCCCGCCGCGCAGCCTCGGCCGGCGTACGACGAGCGCGAGGTGCCGGTCCTCGGCGTCCCGCACCTCGTAGCGCGCCTCGTACCGGTCGGTGTGCACGGTACGCACGTGGGCGAGCGGGTGTGCGCGGTCCGGGTCGGCCCACAGGTCGAAGGAGCGGTGCCCCGTGGAGCGCGCCTTCCCGTACTCCTCGGCGTCCTGCCCGGGTTCGAGGTGCCGCTCCAGGTGGGCGTCGGGGGGCTCCTCGGCGTCCCAGGGCCCCGGCGGCCCGGTCCGCACGTCATAGGGAGGCGGGCCGTCCGGCTCCTTGTGCCCGGTCCACTTCAGTCGCACCGTGCCCACGCGCGGCCTCCCCCGTCGTCCTTCTTCTTTCGCGGACGCGGGGGACTCTACCGGTCGGCTTCCCGGCGACCCGGCGGCCGGGGTCAGCGCAGGGCGGTGAGCGCCTTCCTGGCCTCGGCGGCGTGCAGGGGGTGGAAGTGCGGGTTGATGGCGAGGGCCCGGTCGAGGTCGGCGCGGGCCTCGGCGCGGTGGCCGAGGGAGCGGTGGATCAGCGCGCGGTGGTAGTGGAAGAGGGCGTTGCGGGTGCCGAGGGAGAGCGCGAGGTCGGCCTCGGCGAGGGCCTCGCGGTCGCGGCCCGCGGCGTGCAGGGCCCAGGCGAGGGCGTCGTGCGAGTCGAGGAAGGGCCGCGAGGCGAGACCCTGTCGGGCGATCCTGACGGCGCGCGCGGGGGTGCCGTGGTCGGCCTCGTACAGGGCGGCGTCGGAGTCGAGGGTGACACCGTTGGCGGCGAAGACACGCTGTTCGGCGCGGAACACCTCGTACTGCCTTCCGGCCTCCTCGCGGTGGCCGAGGGAGGCGTGGAGTTCGCCGAGCTGGAGGACGTACTCGGGCAGCGGGAGGCGTTCGACGGCGCGGCGGAGGTCGGTGAGCGCGGCCCGGTCGTGGCCGAGCGCGGCCTCGGCCCTGGCCTTGGCCTGGAGCAGGGCGGTGTACGAGGGGGCGGCGCGCAGTCCGGCCTCCGCCTCGGTCAGCGCGGTGGCCGCGTCACCGCTGTTGAAGGCGAGTTCGCTGAGGTAGTAGCGGGCGAAGGCGCGGTCCTCGGGGCCGGCCGCCGCCTTCAGGGCGCGCCGCATGTCGGCGCGGGCGGCCGTCGTGTCGCCGCGCAGTTCCGCCGCGTAGGAGGCGCGCGCGAACGAGGGGGTGCCGGGTTTGAGGTCGACCATGCGCTGGGTCGCGTCGGCGGCCTCGGCGTAGCGGCCGAGCTGGGTGTAGGCGTCGGCGAGGGTGCCTTGCAAGGTCGCGTTGTACGGGTTGACGGCGGTCGCGCGGCGGGCCCAGTCCAGGGCACGGGTGAAGTGGTGGCGGGCTGCCTCCAGCGCGGCCATGCCGCCCAGCGCGGTGTAGTTGTCCTTCTTCTCCAGGGCCAGGGACTTCTTCAGTGCCGTCTCGGCCTTGGGGTAGTACGTGGGGTCGCCGCTGGTGCGGGCCTGCTGGACGTAGGCGAGGCCGAGGCTGCCGAGGGCGAGGGAGTCGCGGGGGTTGGCGCGCAGCCGCCGCTGGAGCGCGGTGACGCCGCCGGCCGCGGCCGGGTCGGCGGCCGGTGGTGCTCCGGCCGCCTCGCTGCTGCTCGCGGCCCCGTCGTCGCCGTGCGAGGCGGACCAGGGGGCGAGGCCGATCCCGCCGGCGGCGAAGAGCCCGACGCCGAGGACGGTGGCGACGGCGGCGGACAGCAGGGGGCGCCGGCGCGGTGCGCTCCGACGGGCTGACGTGCTCAATTCCCGCTCCAGTGAGTGGTGGTGGGGTCTGGTGGGGTGGCGGGTGCTTCGGCTCAGCGGGTCGGCGGGTGTCCCGTGGGGGGTGTACGGGTGGGGGGCGGCGCGAGTCCCGCGTAGACGACGAGGTTGTCGTGGTAGCCGCGCTCCTCGTCGAAGGCGCCGCCGCAGGTGATCAGGCGCAGGGCCGGGGGGCCGCCGCTCGCGTAGACCTGGTGGTCGGGCACGGCGTCCTTCTCGTACTGGCGCAGCGCCTGGACGGTGAACCGGGCGCTGGTGCCGTCCTCGCGGTCGAGGGTGACGACGTCGCCGGGCCGCAGCGCGGACAGCCCGTAGAAGGCGCCGGGGCCGGTGGCCGAGTCGACGTGGCCGACGAGGATCGCGGCGCCGGGGTCGCCGGGCGCGGGGCCCTCGCGCCACCAGCCGACGTCGGCGGGGTCGGCGGGCACGGCGAGGCGGCCGTCCTGCTGGACGCTCAGTCCGGACAGCGGCTTGTCGAGGCCGACTGAGGGGATGCGCAGCCGGGTCGGCGCCGCGGCGGGCGGCGCGTGGTGGTCGGGGACCTGGGCGGCGGCGACCGGAAGGGTGCCGCGGTTCACGGCCGGCCTGGGCACCCGTTCCGGTGGCAGCAGCAGCGCCGCGAGGGCCGCCGCACTCAGCGAGAAGCCGAGGCACAGGGCGAGGGTCGCGACCACGTGCGGCCGGGCGCCGGGGCGCCGGGTACGGCGCCGGCCGCGCCCCGCGTGGTGCGCGGGGCGCGGCGCGGGCGCCTCCTGCTGCCCGGGGCGCCCGTCCTCCGAGGGGGAGGACGGGCGCCCGGTGCCGGGGAGGTCGGTCATGCCCGCTCGGCGCGGCGACGGCGCAGGACGAGGACGCCGGCGCAGGCCAGCAGGGCTCCGCCGCCGACGGCGGTGACGGGTACGACGGGGAACCCTTCGCTGAGCGAGGTGCCGCCGAGGCCGGCGCCGACGCCGCCCTCGGGGTGCTCGCGGTACGCCTGGTTGACGGCGGCCGTGTTGGGCAGCGCGACGTAAGGGAAGGTGTTGCCGGGCTGGCGGTACGGGGTGTCGACCGCGTCACCGGCGGCGAGGGCGGGCACGATCTTGCCGGTCTGCGCCGCGCCTTCGAGGGCCTGGAGCTCGATGTCGACGACGTCGTCGTTGAGCCGGCGGCCGTTGGGGAATCCGGCGAGGTCGTTGCCGAGCACGCCGAGGCGGTTGGGGTTCTTGCTCGGCGGCACCGACATGTTGAGGCGCAGTTCCTCGGCGGGCAGGAACTTCTTCTTGTCGGTGTCGGCGTTGAGCAGCTGCGAGTTGAGGTCCGCCTTGATCGGCCCGCACGCCTTGCAGATGCCGGTCAGGAAGATCTCGACGAGGTCGTTGCGGGGCGTCGCCGGGGCGGGGACCCCGTAGATGCTCTCGATCAGCTTGGGGACGATCGGGTCCTTGACCGCGTTCACGACGGGCGTGACGTTGTGGTCCTGGTCCGGGCTGATCGAGTTGAAGGCGTCCTTGTACTTGTACGGGACGACGACCTCGTTGACGAGCGGGTTGCCGAGCCGCGAGACCTGGCGCCAGTCGGCGTCGCCGTGGTGGCCCATGCCGTCCTTGCGGTCCTCGACGCCGGCGGGCGCCTCCTTCGCCGGTGCGCCCTTGCCGTCCTCGGCGGCGCCCTTTCCGGCGGGACCGGCGGGCTTGCCGAGGCTGCCCTTGCCGGTGGAACCGGCGACCTCGACGCCCTTGCGCTCGGTCGTGGACCACACGCCGATGACCGGGTTGCGGCTCTCGTCACGGTTGAGGGCCACGGATTTCTTGGGCACCTGGATGGCGAGGGTGTTGATGTTGTAGCCGGCCAGCGTGTTGTTGCCGCGCTCCTTCAGGTTGCCCCCGTAGAGGAGGTCGAAGATGCGCAGGTCGAGGAAGAACGGGTCGGCCGCCTGACCCGCGTAGGTCTGGCCGCCGTCCTCGGGCAGGGGGCGGACGGCCTGCCGGCGCAGGGAGGCGTAGTCGGGCATGGACGCCTTGCCGACGTTGGAGGGCGCCGCCGGGGCGTCCTTCAGCAGGGTCCGGGTCTTCCCGTGCGCGTCGGTGACCGTCAGGTCGTAGGTCTGACGGAAGTTCAGCGTCTCGTCGTCGAGGGTCCTCACGACGCCCGTGTTGTACAGGAACTGGTTCGCGGCGTCCCGGACGTGGTCGGTGAACTTCCACGTGTACGTCGTGTCGGGCTTGCCGTCGCCGTCGCCGTCGATCTTGATGTGGTACCTGGCGTCGTTGGCGAAGGGGTAGAAGTTCGGCCCGCCGTTCGGCTCCTGGAAGGGGATCCAGTTCGCCACCAGGGTCACGGTGTCCGGCTTGTCCGGGCTGGTGAAGGCGTACACGTCGGTGTTGTCGGCCTTCGGGTCGCCCGCGGTCAGGGGCGCCTCGCGGTGGCTGGAGGCGGCGCTGTCGGTGGGCGCGAGTCCGGTGAGGGCGGCGGCCGTCACGAGGGACAGCGTGCCGAACGCGGCGAGCCCGCGCTCCGTGCGGCGGGCGGCGGGAGATCTCCGCGACCGGGGCGTGGGGCGGGGCTGGGGGGAGGACTGCATGGGCCATCCGTTTCGGGTGAGAGCCGCAGCCCTCCTGACGTGAAGGCGGGCGGCTGGGGAACTGCGAAGCTCTGGGCGCCCACGCCGGACGGCGGGTCCCCGCTCTCAACGAGGACCACGGCTTGCGAATTGTCCGGTATGTGACTTTGAGCCAACGTCAGAGCACCACGGGCGGCGGGGGCCTGCAAGGGTGGTGCGCCGTACGGGCGCCGCGTGGCCTCCGCACCGGTCCGCGGACGGGTCAGGACGCACGGCTCCGCCCGAGGGGCGGGGCGTGGACGGCGCCAGGTCCGTGCGGGTGACGCCGTGCCGGCCGCGGGGCGCGGCGGGCGGGAGCGGGTACGGCTCAGGTCACCTGCCACCGCCCCGGAGGCCGCGTCCTCGCGGCCACCCCCGCTCTCCCCCGCCGTGGGCGCAGGTCGCTCTGCTCACCGGGCGCCGCGCCGACAC
Organism: Streptomyces sp. NPDC049954; assembly: GCF_040656295.1. NCBI lineage: Bacteria > Bacillati > Actinomycetota > Actinomycetes > Kitasatosporales > Streptomycetaceae > Streptomyces > Streptomyces sp. NPDC049954. Next base: position 252,319 of record NZ_JBFALS010000006.1, on the reverse strand, counting down.
CCGGGCGTCGCCGCTGTCCTCGCCGGAGGCGAACAGGATGAACACCCCTCTCGGGCACCGCGCGCGTCCGGCGCGGACCACCGCGCGGCGCCTGGCCTTCGTGGCGGGCGCGCTGTTGTGGCTGGGCGCTACGGCGACACCCGCGGCGCACGCGCATCCGCTCGGCAACTTCTCCGTCAACGAGTACACGGGGCTCACGGTCCGCCCCGACCGGGTGGAGGTGCTCGCGGTCACGGACACGGCGGAGATCCCCACACTCCAGGCCGCCCCCTCCGTGGACGGTGACGGGGACGGCACCGCGAGCGCGGGGGAACGCGCCACGTGGGCCGGATCGGCGTGCGCCCGTACGGCGAACCGGCTCGCCGTCACCGCAACTGGCCGGCTGGCGTGGACGGTGTCCTCCTCCTCGTTCGCCTACCGCCCCGGGCAGGGGGGTCTGCGCACCTCGCGGCTTGAGTGCCGGCTGCGGGCCCCGCTCGACCTGACGCGGGGCCCGGTCGACGTCCGCGTCGACACCGGCGCCGATCCGCACCGTGTCGGGTGGCGCGAGATCACCGCGAAGGGGGCGGACGGCGCGCGTCTGGACGACTCGACCGCCCCCGCCGTCTCCCCCAGCCACGAACTGCGCGACTATCCGCGGGACCTGCTGGCCACGCCGCGCGGGGACACCGAAGCCGGGTTCACCGTGAGCCGGGGCGCGGCGGCGGCCGGGGGCGCGGGCGCGGTGCCCGGCACAGGAGACGCAGGCGGCGTGACCGCGCGCGTGGAGGCGCTGTCCCAGCGGCTGACCGCGCTCACGGGGACGAAGGACCTGACGCTGCCGATCGGGCTGCTGGCCGTGGCGCTCTCGCTCGTCCTGGGCGCGGGGCACGCGCTGCTGCCCGGACACGGGAAGACGGTCATGGCGGCCTACCTCGCGGGCCGTCGCGGCAGCGTGCGTGACGCGGTCACGGTCGGCGCCACGGTGACGGTGACGCACACCGCGGGCGTGATGGCCGTCGGGCTGTGCCTCACGGCGTTCTCCTCCCTCGCGGGCGACACGGTGCTGAACACGCTCGGCGTCGTCAGCGGCGCTCTCGTGGCGCTGGTCGGCGCGGGCCTGCTCACCGACGCGGTACGCCGGGCACGGCGGGCCACCACCTCCGGCCCCGCTCCCGTCCCGGCTCCGGCCGCGACCGCCGAGGGCGTCCTGGTGGGCGTGGGCGGCGACGGCGGTGCGGCCGTCCGCGAGGACCTCGCGCCGGCGCGGGAAGCCCCCGCGCACGCACACCCTCATCCCCACCGGCCGCACAAGCACGGCCTGTTCGGGCATCACCACCACCACGGGCCTGCCCATGACCACGGGCATGGGCATGGGCATGAGCACTCACACGGGCACTCGCACGGGCACGCTCCGGGCGGGGCGGGGGGCGACGGTCCCGCGCCGTTCTCGAAGCGGGGGCTGATCGGGCTGGGGATCGCGGGCGGTCTGGTGCCCAGCCCTTCGGCGCTCGTCGTGCTGCTGGGGGCGGTGGCGCTGGGCCGTACGGCCTTCGGCGCGGGGCTCGTCGTCGCGTACGGCGTCGGGATGGCCGGAACGCTCACGGCGGTGGGCCTGTTGCTCGTGCGGCTCGGCGACCGCGCCGGGAAACTCGCCGCGCGGCCCGGCTTCGCCCTCCTGCGCCGCTGCGCCCCCTACACCGCGCTGCTGACGGCGCTGCTCGTCCTGCTCGTCGGCCTCGGGCTGATGGCCCGCAGCCTGCCCTCGATCCTGTGACCTCCGTGCAGGGGCCTCCGTGCAGTGGCTTCCGTGCAGTGACCTGCGCTTCCGCTCAATGACCTCCGTCCCATGACGCCCTGATCCCCGAGGAGCCCCTGTGTCCCCCGTGTCCCCCGTCTCCCGCCGTAGCGCCCTCTTCCCCGGCGTCCTCGTCCTGCTGTCCGCACTCACGGTGGCCGGCTGCTCGGCGTCGTCCGGCGACGGCCGGTTCGACGCGCAGAGCGCCTCGCCCTCGCCCACCTGCCGGGTCCACCAGAAGGCGGAGCCCGGCCGGCGGTACACCGGGGGCTCGCAGGCCGACACCGGTGCGGTGCTGGAGATGATGCGCTACTACACCGCGCACGGCACGAAGCGCTTCTGCGACGGCAGGGGCCCGACCGACACGGACCGCGACTGGACGGACCTGTACGCGCGGCTCGGCGGTAAGAAGGCTCGTGTGACGGCCGGCTGAATCACTCCCCCATCAGTCACCCCCTCCGGACGAACACGGCCTCGGAAGAGGTTTCGGACAGACGCCGAAGGAACCACACCGTCGGACGGAGCCGCCAGGTCCCGGACTCCCTGGCAGGGGACCTGTACAGGGTTGTGAACCGGGCTCGCGAGGATTGCCGCGCTGCCGAAATACCTCAGTGGCTCCTTGCCGAGCTCTCCGCCCCGGTCGAGCTGGGGAGCCCCCCTTCGAGAACCTTCCGGCGCCTCGCGATCGCACGCATCACACGCCGCTCCCTGGTCCAGATCACCAGCCCACGCAGGCCCTAATCGGCGGACCGAAGACGACGGTAGCCGGGATGGATGCCCTCGACCAGCCCCTGAGTGCCGGCCACGTGCCGCAGCAGCGCACTCAGCCGACGCCGGTCCTCCGGATCGAGCCCGGCGCACAGTTCCTCGTCCTGGGCGAGAACCACCTTGCCCAGTTCTCGCATGACCTCTTCACCCTGTGGAGTGAGGAAGAGCCCCTGAAACCGGCGGTCCTTGGCATTGCGGCGCCGTTCGAGGAGGTCGCGCTCCTGCAGCACGTCAACGAAAGCAACGATTCTGCTCGGGGTCAGACCCAGCCGCCGGGCGAATTCCCGCTGGTGGTCTCCCGGGTAGAGGGCGGCCAGGCGCAGCAGTCCCGCTTGGGGCGCTGTCAGGCCGAACGCGGCGATCCGCTGGGAGAACTCCAGGGCGACATGCTCACCGATCTGGGTGAGCAAGAACGCCACAGGCCGGACGCGGTCACTCTCGGCCTGCGGGAACTCGGGGCTGCCAGACGAATCCACCATGACATAACGATATCACTGGACAATGATAGCCAGGTATGAACTATTCTCTTGGGTAGCGGCTTGTTCATGCCCACGGCCGGTCAGTCATCCCCCGGTCGACCGCGGGGCCCTCTTCTCTGGGAGATCACTCATGACCACCACAGCCTTAGCACGTGAGACACCGTCACAACGCGCCCAGCTCGGTCCCCCGCTCCTGCTACCGGCCCTCTCCTTCGCCGTGCTACTGGTCGCCTCAGTCGTGGTGTCCCGCTCGATTCCGCAGCCCACGGCATCGGCGGCGACCACTCTGGCGTACTTCCAGGACCACGCCACGGCCACCAAGGTGACCGCAACCCTCCAGCTCGGCGCCTCTGTACCCCTGGCGATCTGGTCGGCCATCGTCTACCACCGGCTGCGCCTGCTCCGCGTCTCAGCCCCCGGGCCCGGCATCGGCCTGGCGGGCGGGATCATCGCCTCCGCCTCGCTGGGCCTTTGCGGACTGCTCGGCTGGGCGACCGCACGGAGCGCCGACCTGCACAACGCGGCAGTGACCAGAACGATGGCGGACCTCATGTTCATGACTGGCGGCCCGGGCCACATCGTGGCGTTCGGACTGCTCCTGGCGGGAGTGGCGGTACCGATCGCGATGACGCCGGTCGGCCCTCGCACGTTCGGCTTGATCGGGATCGCTCTCGCCGTCGTCGCCGAGGTCGGCACGCTCACGCTCCTGAACACGAACTTCGGCGTGGCCCTGCCGATCGCCCGGTTCGGCGGCCTGCTCTGGCTGGTGATCGCCAGCATCATCCTGTCGACCAAGCGGCAGCGCGCCACCTCCCCGTAGAGACGCGGACCAGTAGAGATACGGAGCACCGCCACCCTGGCACGGCCACGGTGCCGCGCCGGGGACGCGGCGGCGCGTCAGCCGGAGCCCCTCCGGGCCTCAAAGTTCTCGGCACTCTCGGCCGACCCGCTCCGAACGTCCCCCGCTTCGGTGCGGACCGGCGCGACAGCCTAGGATTCCCCTGGCCCGGCGGGCCCGGACGGTTCAGCGGGTGTCGTACCCGTAGGCGCGGTCGGCTCCGTCCGACCGGCCGGCACGTCCGGCCAATCGCTGACACCGGTGGGTAGCCGACGGTCGAGGAGCAGGCCCGCCAGCTCCTCGATGCGCAGCACGACCGGGGCCGGATCACCGTCTGAATCGGCGAGCGCGTCGTACGTCTCGAAACTGGTCAGCATGAACAATGGGCCGACCAGATCCGCCACGACCCCCTCCGTGTCGCCGGATGCGCGTTCGGACACCAGTCGGCCCAGAATGACGCCAAGGCCGCCCCGCCGCCTCTCGCCCCGAGCGATCAGTGCGGCCTCCAGCTCGGGATCGACCATAGCCAGCCCGCGCAGTCGGCGCAGCGCCAGCCGGTCGGAGGCGTAGAAATGGACCAGCGTGCGAATCAGCCCTCTCAGCGCCTGCGAACCCGTCGCCAACGTGAACACCTTCGGCATACCGGACATGCCGCCGCGCTGGGCTAGGTCGTCGAAGAGCGCTTCGAGCAGTCCGGTCTTGGACTCGAACTGGTAGTAGACGGTCATCCGGGCCACACCGGCCTTGCGGGCCGCGGCCTCCATGCTGAGCGCACCTGGACCACTTGCGGCCGTGAGGAGTTCCCGCGCCGCGTCGAGGATCTTGGCGCGCGTCTGCTCCGCCGCGGCTTGTCGCTGTCCACCGCGATAAGGGCGAGGGCTCATAGGTTGACGTCTCCGCAGTTAGGGATAGAATTACTTTCATTGTATATGCGGTCTATACAAAGTGCACCGCCGCTGATGCCGCCCGGCCACGAGCGACCACCCGCACCGTCTTCCCGCTCTATCCGCAGACTTCCTCCAGGGAGATCACCATGCGTTATCGCCATGTGAGTGTTCCGCAGTTGGGCGGGGCTGAAGTGATGCAGCTCCGCGACGACGATCTGCCTCCCCTGCTTCCCGGCCACGCCCGGGTCAAAATCCTTGCGGCAGGCGTGTCCTACGGCGACATCCTGCTCCGGGTCGGCGTCATTCCTGGTGGACCGGCCCGGCCGTTCACTCCAGGCTACGACCTGGTGGGCGAGGTGACCGAGGTGGGCTCCGGCGTCACCACCCCGGCAGTGGGCAGCCGCGTCGTGGCCCTGGTACGTACCGGCGGCTACGCTCAGTACGCGACCGTCCCGGCCGGGCGCCTCGTCCCCCTACCCGAGGGGGTCGATCCGGTGGTCGCCTCCGCCGCGGCACTCAACTACTTCATCGCCCATCAGATGCTGCACCGGGTGGCGAAGGTGCACAGCGCCAGCTCCGTCCTGGTCCATAGCGCGTCTGGAGGAGTCGGCACGGCCTTTCTCGAACTGGCCGCACTGGCCGGTGTCACGGTGTACGGGACCTGCGCCTCGAAGTACGCCGAGCACGTGCGGAATCTGGGCGCCCAGGTAATCGACCGGGACACGGAGGACTTCGTGCGGACGGCCAGCAGACTGCCCGGCGGCGGCGTCGACGCCGTTTTCGACCCGACCGGCGGCCGGCACTTCCTGCGCTCCTACCGGGCCCTGCGGCGCGGTGGCGTCATGATCGGCTTCGGGCAGAACGCGGCGCTGCGCTCCGGCCGCCCAGACCGGCTGGTGGGCGCACAGGGGTTCCTGGGCGGCATCGTTCTGCCGAAACTGGTACCGGACGGCAAACGGACGCTCTTCTACAACGCCTGGAGCCTGGAGAAGTCCCACCCCTCGGCCTATCGGGAGGACTTGACGCGCGTGCTGGACCTGCTGGCGGAAGACCGGCTGCATCCCGTCATGGGCCGGACGATGCCGCTGGAGGAGGCAGTTGAGGCCCACCGGGCGATGGAGAACAAGACGGTCAATGGCAAGATCGTCCTCGTACCCGCGAAGGGCTAAGCCGGGAACGCGACGGTGCGAAGGCATGGTGGAACCGGGACATCATCCCGGAAGTGCAGGGGCATCAGCCCGATGACAGCGGGAACACACGTCCGCAGGCTGGCAGCAGCGATCACCCACTGCCCGCCGGAGGACCCTCGTGCGCCCCACCCCTGGCCGATTCGGCCATCGACTGAAGATCCGTCGCTGGACGCTCGCCGCACTCAGGGCGGTGACGCAGGGCTTCATTCATCTTGGACGTGTCATGTCGCCCGCTCCCACGAGCGATGGGCAGACGGTGCCCGATCCGTGGGCAGCCTCGCCGGAACGGACCCCGCCCACCTGGCATCCCGAATACGCCGGCCTCCCGCCGTCTCCGGTGACCCCCCTGGAAGCGGCCCTGTGGGCGCAGCTCGAATAAGCCTGCGAACCGCGCTCCTTACCGGGGAAGCGGTCCGGTCACAGCCTGCGCGGCCGGAGCGAAGGAACGCCGAAGCCCGGCCCGCGAACCCGGAGGCGGCGTCTCGAAGGACAGTCACGACGCGATCGAGAGCCGCCACACCATGCGGAAACCGCAACGTACCGGCCATACCGAATGACACTTACCCCACACGCCGAGACGGCGGGGCCGGCACCTCGGGGCGGACTACAGGACCGGATTCGGTACGGTCACCGCAGAAAGTGCACCGCTCCACGAAACCGGGGCGACGGCACCTCGCCGAAAGAGCACAGTCACTGGACAGGCCCGGCGCGGGAACGATATGTCACGCCGACACCGCATCGGGCACCGCGGACCCCGGTTCTCCCTCACAGCCAACACGCCAGGGGACACAGCGAAAGCCTCCCTCGGCGCACGTGGCGTCCGGCACATGCCATCGGCGTGCGGGACGAACACCCTCCCTGCGGAGTACCCCGGACGTCCGCTTGGCGCGGCGAGGACGCGCACCAAGCAGTCGCAGCTGCTGTGCGGGGCTTTCGAAACAGCCCCTAGGTGCCGAGCCCGGCCCGACGGGCCTGGATCGCCGCCTCGGCGCGGTCGGCCACCTGGAGCTTGCCGAAGATCCTGGAAAGATAGTTGCGCACAGTCTTCACCGACAGCCCGAACTCGCGTGCAATGTAAGGCGTATTGCGACCATCGGCCAGCATCGTGAGCACCGCGCGCTCCCGTGGGGTGAGCTGAGGGAAGGGGACCTGCTCCTGGGGTTCACGCTTAAGCTGAGCCAGTAGGTGCTCGGCGGCGTCGGGACCGAAGACCATCCCGCCCCGGCCGACCTCGCTGACCGCACGCCGGACGTCCTGGAGACCCGCGTCCTTGAGCAGGTACCCGCGAGCGCCGGCCAGGACCGCGGCGAGCACCGTCTCGCCCTGATCGTCGGCGGTCAGCATGATCACGGCGACTCCCGGCAGACTGGCCACGAGCGCCCGGGTCGCCTCGATGCCGTTGAGATCGGGCATCCCGATGTCCATCAGGACGACGTCAGGCTGCCAGCGATCGGCAGCCTCCAGGACGGAAGCTCCCTCGCACGCCTCTCCAATGACCTCCAACTCCCCGTGTTGTCCCAGCATTTGACGTAGACCCTCCCGATACATCGGATGGTCGTCGACGATGAGCACGCGCAAGGTTTTCGCTGGTGCAGGCATGACGTGGTCTCCTCAATGGTGAGTGCCAGATCGGTTAACCGGTACCGGCCCCGAGCCCTGCGGAGCGGCGGGGCGGCGTCCTTGCCCAAGAGCCTCTGATGCTTGCGGTCGAGGAGCCTGAGCGCTCCCTACGGGGTTCTTGAGACGGCGCCCGCACACCGGGGACATGGCCACAGGCTGAAGGTAGCCGCAGGGCCGGCGGGCTGGGTTTGGCGCCGGGTGCGCCACAAAAGGCCCTTCCGGCCATGGAACCGTCCGGTCGGTTCGGGGCAGCCTGAGAGCGTCGAGCGACCCCGGCGCCGGACTCGGGCCATGCGGAAACCGGCACGGGTCGTGCCCCGCACCGGGCCGGAACGATCGGCGAGAACCCGCGTCGGGCAACGCGACAGCCCGGGCGGGCGATCCGACGGCGACCAGAGGACACCGGCTCCACACCGATAAGGGGTGCATGGCGAGTGCAGCGCTCCTTCGGGCCAAAAGCCGTTGCGGCTGAGAATTTCCGCTTGAAGGCTGATCACAGTAAATTAGCCTGCACCCCACCACAGCCCTGACGGCGGAGGATCAGACGAATCGGACGAACGGAATGCCCACCAGGACAACGGTCCCGTGAGGCTCATTTTCCCTGACCGAGAAAGTTCCACCGAGCCGTTTCGACCTCAGGCACATGGAGGAGAATCCAAGGCCCTCCGGCCGGCCAGAAGAAATACCCTGACCATCGTCCGCAACGGACAGCTCCACAAAAGCGGAATCATCCCCGGACCATACGCTGACACGGACCCGGACCTGCGATGGATGGGCATGGCGAACCGCATTCGCCAGGGCCTCACCAGCAATATACTGCAATTCGGACTGCACGTCGGGCGGCAATCCGTCGAGATCCGGGGACAGGTCCAGGGAAACCTGGAGCCTCTCGTCCGTGGCCGCACGCAGGAGCGATGCCTGAGCCTTGAGGAACTGACTCAGCGAACCCGCCTCCTCGTTGCGCAGCGAGCCGTCGGTGTTCAGTGCGCGGATCATCGCCCGCAGGGCACCGATCGCTTGACTGACGTCCTGTCGGTACTGCCCCAAGAGGTGGAGCGTCTCCTCGGAGGCCGTCTCCATCGTCTCGTCGACAGCTTCCATCCTCAACCGCAGCAGTGCCAGGTGAGGGGCGAGCGTGTCATGGAGGTCACGTCCCAGGCGTCGCCTTTCCTCCTGGCGTACCGTTTCACGGGCAGCCGATACGCGAGAGGGCTCCCTTTTGGCACGGAGCACACCGGAATTCCACGGGCCGAGCGCCGACCAAGACGGAGAATGCGACACATTTCGCAGAAGCGGTCGCAGCAGGAACTGAAGGGCGCGCAATTTCCCTTCCCCAACTCTTCCCGCATTTAAGCTGAATCCCGGAAGTAGTGCCATGAATCCCCCATGCGATTGCGATCTATCTCCTCGAAAGTTCATGCCGACGAGCAAGCTCTCATGAGACCCGTACATCGAGGGCAAAAGGAGCATAGACACACGTGTCGACGCCAAATAACGTTTGGATCATAGGCGCCTTATCAGGCGATGGGCAAGAAGCGAATCCGGGGGCGAGGACTCCGTTTCCCCCTCGCGTGAGACCCTTGCCTCGATGCGAGTGAGCACTTACCCTCATGCCATGGCTGAGCGCCGGCACGGCTCGCGCCACGGCCGCCGACCGCTTGCAGAGCAGGAGGCACCACTCATGGACACAGCACACTCACTGAAGACAATGGGCGCGGACCGGATGACCGATGTCTACCGGGTCATGACCACCATCCGCGCCTTCGAGGAGGGCGTGCACCAACTCGCCAAGGAACTTCCGGGGGCGGTGCACCTCTACTCCGGCCAAGAGGCCGTGGCGGCTGGCGTCTGCGCCGCCCTCGCGGACCGGGACCATATCGCCGCCACCCACCGCGGCCACGGCCACGCCATTGCCAAGGGCTGCGACGTCACGGGCATGATGAAAGAACTCTTCGGCAAGTCGGACGGACTGTCGGGGGGCAAGGGCGGATCCATGCATATCGCCGACTTCGAGCGTGGCATGCTCGGCGCCAACGGCCTGGCCGGCGGCGGCGTGGCACTCGCCTGCGGTGCGGCGCTCAGCTCCCGGCAGCGCGGTACCGACGCGGTGGCCGTCGCCTTCACCGGCGATGGCGGCGCCAACCAGGGCGTGGTGCTGGAGAGTTTCGTCCTGGCCCGGATGCTGAACCTGCCAGTGCTCTTCGTCGTGGAAAACAACGGCTATGCGCAGGCCACCCCCGCCTCCACTCATCTGAGTGGGACCGATCTCGCGGCCCGAGCCGCCGGGTTCGGCATCCCGGGCGAGCTGGTCGACGGCTATGACGCCTTCGCCGTGTACGAGGCCGCCCACAGAGCCGTGGCGCGCGCCCGAGCCGGACAGGGGCCGACTGTGCTGGAGTGCCGCGCGGAGCGCTTCCACGCTCACATGGAACAGTGGGACGACCAGGCTTACCGGCCGGCGGGCGACGTCGAGCGACTGCGCGCGCAAAGCGACCCGCTGACCGTCTTCCGAACGCGAATCGCCGAACTCGCCGGGAACGGCGACGCGGTGTCGCTCCCGGTGGAACTGGACCTGCTGGACCGGGCGGCGGAGGAACTGGTCAAGGAGGCTGTATCGGCGGCCCGTTCGGCTCCGGACCCCGAGCCTGACGCGCTGCTCACCGACGTCTACACCACCTACTGACCATCAGGTCGCCACACGTGGCGCGGCCTTCGGGAGGACGCCGTATGCGCACCATCACCTACTCTCAAGCCATCGGTGAAGCGCTGGCCCAGCAGATGCGGCTGGACAGCTCGATCGTGCTGATGGGTGAGGATAGCACCAACGCCTGGGGACCGACCAGGGGGCTTCATCTCGAACATCCCAACCGGGTCCTGGACATGCCGATCACCGAAGCGGCCTTCGTCGGAGCCGCAGTGGGCGCGGCGGCTACCGGACTCCGGCCAGTGGTGGATCTGTTGTTCGTCGACTTCGCCACGGTCGCCTTTGACCAGATCGCCAACCAGGCGGCGAAACTGCGGTACATGTCGGGCGGCAAGGTCTCCGTGCCCCTGGTGCTGCGAGCGATGTGGGGCACCGGAATGCGCCGGGGGGCCCAGCACTCCCAGGCGCTCCACCCGATCTTCGTCCATCTTCCGGGTCTGAAAGTCGCTGTGCCGTCCAACGCGTACGACGCCAAGGGGCTCATGATCCAGGCGATCATGGACGACGACCCGGTGGTCTTCTTCGAGCACAAGATGCTCTACTTCACCCCAGGTCAGGTGCCGGAGGAGCCCTACGCGGTGCCCTTCGGCCAAGCCAGAGTGGCGCGCGAGGGAGCTGACTGCACCGTGGTCGCCGTCGGGCGCATGGTCTCGGTGGCCCTCCAGGCGGCCGAGGCGCTCGCGGCCGAGGGAGTGGACGCCGAGGTCATCGACCCGCGTACGATCTCGCCGCTGGACACCGACACCATCTTCGCCAGTGTCGAGAAGACCGGCCGCCTCGTCGTGGTGGACGAGGCGCACCCACGCTGCGGCATCGCCTCGGACATCGGCGCCCAGGTCGCCCAGGAGCGCTTCGAAGCGCTGCGCGGACCGATTCGCATGGTCACCGGACCGCATGCCCCTGTGCCGTTCAGTCCGGTGCTGGAGGACGCCTTCGCCCCGGGCTCCGACGACGTGGCCGCGGCGGTGCGGTCCACCGTCGTGCGCAGCGCGGTCTGAGCCGGCGGCCCGAGCCCTCCCCGCCCAACAGAAGCACGCCCGCTCTTGAGGAGGAAACATGACGCTCCACCCGTTCGCCAGCGCCGCGACAGACGGCGATCCGCTGTGGCACATGGGTGCCCTGCTCAACTTCAAGGCCACCGGGGAGGATACCGACGGGCAGTTCTGGCTCGCCGAGCAGTTGTCCCCTCCCGGATACTCCTCACCCCTGCACCGGCATACCCGGGAGGACGAGCTGTTCATCGTGCTGGACGGGCAGATGTCGGTGCAGGTCGGCGACGACACCCACAAGGCGGTCGGCGGATCGCTGGTCTTCGCCCCGCGCGGTCTGCCGCACCAGTTCCACGTGGAGAGCCCCGAGACGCGGTTTCTGATCCTCTCGACGCCGGCGGGCTTCGAGAAGTGGTTCCAGGAGACCGGCGAGCCCGCTGACGGATTGGTACTGCCGCCGCCGATGGAGGGCGTGCCCGATATCGGCAAGCTGATCAGCTCGCTCGCTCGGTACGGCGTGGAGATGCTAGGCGGCCCGTCGGGGCCCGAGGACACAGGGCCCAGAGGGCGCTGACACTCTTTATCACCAGCGCCCGGCCGGGTCGGACATGGCCGGGCGCTTCACATCGGCAGCCACCGCGAGGCCGGGGCACGAAGCGGCGGCGACGACCGCGCGGCACCGCGCCGCACGACGGAAGATGAGGGAACCGCCCCCGGGCCACCGGACGGCCCATGCGAGCGGGTACTCACCTGCGCGATATCCTGTCGTCTTCCGGTGTGCCGCTCCGGCCACCCGTCGGCCTGCGGACAGGAGTCCAAATGAGCATGCGCGAACAGGTCATCACCGCGGCGGAAGCGGTCATCCGAGAACAGGGACTCACCCGCTGTACGACCAAGGAGATCGCCGAGACCGCCCGATGCTCCGAGGGCACGATCTACCGTCATTTCCGCAGCAAGGAGGATCTCTTCCTCGCTGTGCTCACTGAGCGGCTCCCTGGACTGGTGCCGGCCCTGCGGTCCCTGCCGGAGACGGTCGGCTCCCGTGACGAAGTGCACGCCACCTTGCTGCGGGTCGCCGAGGAGGCGCTGGCCTTCTACCGGGCTTCCATGCCGATGCTGTTGCCGGCCTTCGCCGAGCCGAAGCTGCTGGAGAGCCACCGCCGCTGGATGCGCGAGAACAACGCGGGACCGCACCGCGCGGTCGAACTTCTCACCGGCTACTTGCGCGCCGCGCAGAGCGCGGGCCTCCTCAGCGAGTCGGCCGATCCGGCCGCCGCCGCCGGGATGCTGCTCGGGGCCTGCCATCTGACCGCCTACGGCGAGATGTTCACCGGCGAGGGCGCGGGCCCGGAGGCGGGGGAAGGCCACATCTTCGTGCAGGGCGTCTGGCTGATGCTCCAGCGGCCCGCCGCTGTCGCGGACTGAGCCCACCAAGCAGACGCCATCGGCCCGGCCGGCTTCCGCCGGGGCCCACCCTCCTGGAGGTGCGCCCCGGCGGAAGCCGCTGGCCGGGCAAGGTTTGGTCGGGCCGTGCGAAGGACAAGCACTGTGCGCGACGAGCGAGTTCGGAAGTGGTCAGCCGTTGAGGGAGAGGGCTTCCGCGGCGAGTGCCACCTGATCGGCGTTCGGGCTGCATGGCATCAGCAGCAGTTCGTCGCAACCCGCCTCGGCGTAGACCCGGACCAGGCCGCGAAGTGCCTCCGGACTGCTGGCGGCGCCGCGTACGAAGTTCTCCGCGAACGGCCCCGCGTCCCGGTAGTAGGCCCTCAGGTAGCTTTCGGTGTGCTTGGTGGCGTCCTCCCCGAGGGCGAAGTACGCGAGGGCCAGCAGACGCGGCCGGCCCGGCCGCTTCGCCGCCGCCCACGCTTCCCGCACCGTGGCGGCTCCCTGGCCGAACATGACCGGTCCGGTGCCCCCACCGATCCACCCGTCGCCCAGCCGTGCTGCACGTCGCAGTGCACTGGGCGAGTGCCCGCCGAGGATCAGCTCCGGGCCCCCCGGCCGGACAGGCGAGGGGCCGACCGCGCCGTCGTCGCCGGGCGCGGCGGCCCAGGTCTGCCGCAGTTGCCGGACCTGCTGGCCGGCCCGGGCTCCCCGCCCGGCCAGGTCGACGCCGGACGCGGCGAAATCGTCCGGCCGTGAACCGACCGCGAGTCCCAGGGTGAGCCGGCCGCCCGAGAGGCGGTCGACGGTGGCCGCCTGCTTGGCAAGCAACGCGGTGTTGGACCGCAGCGGCGAGATGAGGATGCCGGTGGCGAGCCGAATGCGTCCGGTGACCACGGCGGCCGCCGCCAGCGTGGTCAGCGGCTCCCAGCTCGTGTGCACCAAGCGGTCGATGGTGGACAGTGTGGTGAATCCGGCGTCCTCAGCCGTACGTGCCCACGCGGTCACGTCCGGGCCGGTGACGCCGTGGTGAGAGGTGGGCAGCCCGATGCCGACGTCCACGTCAGACCTCCGTCACCGGCTGGTCGTGCCGCCGGTTCAGGACGAGTTCCAGCGAAGCCTGCCGGAAGAATGCCTGGGCACCCTCCCGCGTGGTCATGTCCCGAGGTTCGGACAGGTGCTGCTCCAGTTCCCGCTCGAAGACCCTAACCTCGGGCTGCTGGCTCATGTGTCCTGCCACCAGGGGCAGCGGGCCCTCGATCTCGATCACCCGGACCGCCATCTCCTTCCCGACGAACGCCTGTGTGCCCAGCAGCTTGCCGACGATCTCACCACTGGGCGAGCGGACGTCGAACTCGGGCCGGCCACTGGCCTTGAACAGCTCCTTGACCTTCTCCTCGCTTCCGGGACGCAGCGGGTAGAACAGTGCGTGCCATGTGCTCATGGTGCTCTCCTAATGAGTGAAGGCCCCTGTCCGGGCCGGTGGATGTGTTCGTGGTGAGTGTGACGGTCACTGGCTGGCAGTGACTCCGCCGTCGACGTACAACACCTGGCCAGTGATGAATCCGGCCCGGTCGGACGCCAGGTACGTGACGGCGTCGGCCACCTCACGCACCTCCGCGGTGCGCCCGAGGGGGGTGCGGGCGATCACCATGCGCATGAACGCCGGGTTGGCGGCAGCCCCCTCGACGAAGTCGGTGCGCACGAATCCGGGGGCCACCGCATTCACGGTGACCTGATGTTCCCCCCATTCGGCGGCCAGTTGCCTGACCAGCAGGTCGAGCCCCGCCTTACTCGCCCCGTAGGCCGAGAAGCCTCGTCGGGCACCGAGCCTGCCGCGGACGGACGACAGGTGGACGATCCGGCCGCCGCCGCCGGCGATCATTACCCGGCCAACCGATTGAGAGAGCCAGAAGGCACCGAGCAGATTGGTGTCGGTGACCTCACGCCAGTCCTGCTCGGAGATCTCCTGCGCGCTCTCTGTCACCAGCCGGCTGGCGCAGTTGACGAGCACATCGATGCCTCCCCAGTCCGCGACGACGGCGTCCGTCAGGCACTGGACGTCCTGGCGGTCGGCGATGTCCACGGTGTAGGCGGCCACGGTGGCACCGGGTTCACCGGCGAGGGCCAGCGCCTCGGCGGCCGCCTTGGCCCGCTCTCCCGACCGGCCCGCCAGAGCCACCCGGGCGCCGCCCGCCAGGAACTCCTCGCACACAGCGGCGCCGATTCCGCCGTAACCGCCCACTACCAGCACCCGGGTGCCGTTGAAGCGGCGGTCCGGCCGCGCCGGGTCAGCCGTGTGGGGATCGGGCAGGCTCCGGGCGCCGTTCGTCGGTATGTCGGCTGTCATACGTGTGCCTCGCTCTCGGTGTCGGTGGTGCTCTGCGCCGCGGACGGGATGCTCACGGACTCATGGCCGACCAGCCCGAACAGGCGCTCGGCGTTGCGGTGCCGAATCGCCTCGACGTCCTTCGGCGGCAGGCCGAGGGCATCGAGGCGGGCGAGCGCCGCACCCAGCGGGGCGCCCATCGGCGGGGTGTCGGTGCCGAGCATCACGTTGCCGGGGCCGAAGGCCCGGACGGCGGCGGCGATGGCCGGAACGCTTGGCGTGGCGGTGTCGACGAATATCCGGGGCAGCAGTTCCGCCAGCGGCGTCACGGACGGACCCGTCGGCGGACCGGCCGCTGGCGCGGAAGGGGGCGCGGCCGCCCGGGGACGGCCGAAGCCGGGGGGCATGTGGCGGGCCACCTCCAGGCGTTCGAGGAGCAGAGACAGACCTCCGCCGCACACCGGGGCGATGAGGCGCAGGTTCTGGTACTTCTCCAGCCAGCCCGCGAAGATGACCGCCGCGGTACCGAGCGTGACGTCGCACGGCCGGGCGATCTGCTCCACCAGCCGCAGGTCGGACAGTTGACCGCTGCCGGCCGGCTCGGCGGGTGGGTGGAGCATCACTGGCGCCCCATGTTCGGCGGCCATCGCGAAGAAGGCGTCGGCGCGCGGGGTGTCGAGAAAACTGCCGTTCACGCTGGAGTTCACCATCAGGCCGACGAACTCGTCCTGCTCGATCCGGGCCGCCGCGGCGGCCAGTTCTTCGTCGCTTCCCAGCGGGTTGACGTAGACGTAGGCGCGCAGCGCGGTGCTATGGTCCCGGACCTGGCCGGCTAGCCACTCATGGAACGCCTCCAGGCGGTCCGGCGGCTGACGGTAGTTGTCCAGGCCGGGTGCGCGCACCATGGTGCCGGCGCCGACCGGGCTGCCCACGATCGACATCGTGATCCCGGCGGCGGCCTTCAGCTCCACCATGCCGTCGACATCGACGAGGCTGGGCGGCATCGGGAACCGGCTGAAGAGTTCGGGCGACGTGATGTGACCGTGCACATCGATGGTCATCGGCTCACTACCTCCGTGGACGGGCCCAGGGGCCTGCGCGGAATACCGCACAACGGGCTTGCGGGTGAGTACCCGCTCACAATGTAGGGGCGGGCCCGGCGCCACGTCAACGAGCTGATTTCGCGGCCGACTTGGCCTGCCCATGCGGTCCCGGGACGCGACCAGCGCTTTGCTGGGCGAGTCCGGGCACCGAGCCCGGCAAACCGGGTGAGGGGCCCCGGGCGGACGGTGACGCGTTCCCAGTCCGCCGAAGACTGATGCCTCCTGACACTGGGACGACAGGACCAACAGAATGCGGGGGCAGACCTCGCACCGCGGTCGCCGACCGGGTGGTCCCGGCGATCCCCCTCCCGGCATCCAGAGGTACCGCCGGCGACCCGCGGGCCGCAGACCCCCTCCACTCCATCGAGGATCAGAAGGAAATGACATGCAGGACGACCTGAACGTCTGGCTTCTTTCGTCGTCGAGCGTTCAGCTCGGCACGCTCTGGATCATGAAGACCTCGATCCTGCCGCTGCTCGACTCGCTGCCGTACGAGCGCTATGTCAATACATGCCAACTGATCGACATGCACGTCTTCCACCCGATCGCCTTCTGGAACGGGATCGTCACCGCCGGGATCGCGGCCACCATGGCGGTGCGGTCGGAGGAGACCTCTCAGCGGGTGCTCTACACCGCGGGCACGGTCGGCATGGCCTTGGTCGCCCTGGCCTCCGAGGGGGTCAACCGCCCCATCTGGCGCCAGATCGAGCGCTGGAGCCCGTACAGCCCGCCCGCCCCGCAGTGGCAGGGCAAGCGGCGTCGCTGGCACCTGGCGCACGAGACCCGTACGGCCGGCGCGATCGCCGCCGCGGCCGCGTTCGCCGTGGCCTCCTGGCGGGCCTGAACCTCCCGGGCCCCTGCACGCCACAGAACACCCGTTCCACCGAGCCAAGGAGTGATCATGACCAGCACACCATCGCCCGGCAGCGTCGAATACAACACGACGCTGATCCGCGAGATCACTGAGAAAGCGTTCAACGAAGGCGACCTGTCGGGCATCGATGCCCACTTCGCCCCGGACTACGTGGTGCACGCGCCCGGGCTGCCGCCGCAGGACCCGGGCCCTGAGTCCTTCCGCCAGGCCGTGCTGCTGTGGCGCACCGCCTTCCCCGACGTTCACGTCACCGTGGAGGACGTGGCCGGTCAGGACGAGCGCGTCTACGCCCGGTTCACCACGCGCGGTACCCACCAGGGCCGGCTGTTCGACATCCCCCCGACCGGCAAGCCGGTGACGGTGCACGAGATGTCCTGCCACCGCGTGGTCGGCGGCAAGGTCGTCGAGTCCTGGATCGGCGACAACGTGCCGCGGATCCTGCTCGACATCGGGGCCCTGCGTCCGGCCGGCCCGCCCGCCGGGCACTGACCAGCGGGCCAAGTCCTTTTCCGAGCCACCAATTCGAGAGGACCAGCACATGCACCGCTCACTGATCATCGCCCGGATGACGCCCGGCGCGGAGGAGGACGTGGCGCGCGTTTTCGCCGAGTCCGACCGGACCGAACTGCCCTGGATCGCCGGCGTCACGCACCGGTCGTTGTATTTGCTCGGCGATGCCTACGTCCACTTGCTGGAGACCGGGGATCCCGGCGAGACCGCGGTCGACGAGGCCCGGCGCCACCCCGAGTTCGCGCGAGTCAGCGAACGCCTCACGCCCTTCATCTCCCCCTATCTCCCCGAGTGGCGCGGTCCCCAGGACGCGGTGGCGCGCTGCTTCTACTCCTGGCAGCGGCCGGCCGAAGGTCCCCAGCGATGACCCGGCTGCCGACCCGCCCGTCGCCCGCGGCCGCACCGCCCATGGCTCTGTCGGCCGTGGCAGCTCCGGCCGTGGCGCCGTCGGCGTCCGCCGGCCGGGCAGGCCGGCGCGCGGGCCCGGCGACCACGCGGCCGGCAGTGCCGCCGCGACCGGCCGGACGCCCTACCCCACTCCGGCCGGCTCCCGGTGCACCGGGAGCCGAGATACCGGGGCTGCTCCTGCCCGGCCTGGGAACCGCGGCCCCGGGGGTCGTGGGCTCGGTCCTGGTGCGGGACGCCGGCGCACTGTCCCGGCGCGATGCCTGGCAGACCGTCGAGCTCGTGAGAATGTCGGGACGCCCGGCCGCCGTCGACCACGTCGGGATGGTCTTCGACCCGGGGACGGCGCACGGTCAGATGCCGGTGGCGGGGGACGAGCCCGGTGGGGTGCTGGGTGGCGTCGCCTCGCTGTTCGGACGCCCGGTCGTGGTCCTGCGCTCCCGCCACAGGCGGGCCGCTGGGCCCGCCCCGCGGATCGCCTCCTCGCATCTGACCGGGCTGGCCGTGCGGCTGGGCCACCCGATCGTCCTGCTGATCGACGCACCGGGCTGCCCACCCGTCCCCGCGCCTCAGAGGGAGCCCGTCGACTGGGGCACAGCGGGACCAGGTGGTCCGCCCGTCCCCGTAGTCACCGTCCTCACGGGCGAGTGCGACGGAACCGCGGCGGCGGCTCTGGACGTGGCCGACCGGGCACTGATGATGGAGAACGCCACCTACACCGTGCCCGGGCCCGACAGCGCGGTCCCAGCCAGCGCCGCCGCACGCACCCCGCTGGCCTCTTTGCACATCACAGCCGCCGAGCTCCTGGCCATGGGGGTCCTGGACGCCGTGGTCCCCGAACCCGACGGCGGGGCGCACTGCTCCGCCCGGCAGGCCGCGGACCTCCTGCGCCGGGGGCTGATGGAGGCCCTGACGGAACTCGCCGGTGCCTCGCCCACCACGCTGGTGGCCGCCCGCCGCAATCGCTTCCGGCGGTACGGCGCCGCCGAGGCGATGATGCGCCGCCACACCCCGGAGCGCCACGCCGCGCCCCGCGTCCCGACCGGCGCGGGCGCCCGCTGAGCGCGGACACCGCGCGCCGTATTCGGGGGGGCCCGGCCCGCGCGGCGGGGCCGAACCACCACCGCCCACGCCGACCGATCCGGAGCGCCGTCCGGCGACGCTTCGCACAACGAGAAAGCCGAGGAGAGACAGTGACGAACGACCAGGAACAGCGAACCATCGCCGTGTCAGCCGAGGAGATAGAGGACATCCTCATCCGGAGCGCCGGGGTCGCGGACGGCACGTTCGACGGCAACCGCGGGGTGTCCCTCGACGCGCTGGGGGTGGACTCCCTCGCTGTGCTGGAGCTGGAAGCCGTGCTGGCGGACCGCCACGGGGTGGAGATCTCCAGCGAAGCACCGCGGATGAGTGTCAACGAGATCGTCGAAAGTGTCCGGACCACCGCGGGGACGGTCGGCTGAGATGGCTGGACACACCGAGAACTCCGTGGTCATCGAGGCCCCTCTCGACCTCGTGTGGACCCTCACCAACGATGTGGCCCACTGGACCGAACTCTTCAGCGAGTACACCGCAGCCGAGGTACTCGAGAAGAACGACGACACCGTCACCTTCCGCCTCACCATGCACCCGGACGAGAACGGCCAGGTGTGGAGCTGGACCAGTCGGCGCACCGTCTACCCCGCCGAGCGCACCGTGTACGCACACCGGGTCCAGACCGGGCCGTTCGCCTACATGCAGATCCACTGGCGCTACGAGGAGACGGCCGGCGGGACCCGTATGACGTGGATCCAGGACTTCGCCATGAAGCCGGTCGCCCCTGTGGACGACGCGGGCATGACCGAGCGACTCAACAACAACTCACCCGTACAGATGGATCTCATACGCCGCCGTATCGAGGCACAGGCGTCCGGCGCGGACACGGACCGTGCCCCGGCCCGCAACTCCGAAGGGAAGTGAGCGACATGATTTCGAAGAACCATCGCATCGTGGGAATCGAGGACGTACCGGCCAACCGGCGCCGGGGAGGCGAGACCCGCGCGGTGCTCACCCCCGCGACGGTGGGATCCACGTCCGGCTTCATGGGCGTGGCCCGGCTCCAGCCCGGCGAGCACGTCAGCGAGCACTACCACCCCTACAGCGAGGAGTTTCTCCTGCTGGTCGAGGGGGAACTCACCGTCGACCTCGACGACACGCCGGTCGTGCTGGCCGCGGGCCAGGGGCTGCTGGTGCCCAAGAACGTCCGGCACCGGCTGCGCAACACCGGCTCGACCGAGGTGTTCGCGGTGTTCCACCTCGGCCCACTCGCGCCCTCGCCGGAGCTGGGCCACGTCGACACCGAGAGCGGTACGGACGCTTCGCTGTCTGCCTCCGGCCCCGGGAAACAGCGATGAGCGCCCCCGCCGGCGAACGTCGGGTCGTCGTCACCGGCATCGGTGTCGTTGCCCCCGGCGGTCCCACCCGCGACAGCTTCTGGGAACTGATCACCTCAGGCCGTACCGCCACCAGGAAGATCACGGCGTTCGACGCGTCCGCGTTCCGTTCCCGGATCGCGGCGGAGGTCGACTTCACTCCGCAGGCCGCCGGGCTCAGCGCGCGGGAGGTGCGCCGCTGCGACCGCTACGTGCAGTTCGCCCTGGCCGCCTCCGCGGAGGCGGTCCTGGACAGCGGTCTGGAGCTGACCGACGAACTGCGGGACAGCACTGGAGTGGTGCTGGGCAGCGCGGTGGGCGGCACCATCGTGCTGGAGGACGAGTACGTGTTCGCCAGCGACTCCGGCCGCGAGTGGCTCGTCGACCCCGACGGGACCTCCCCGTACCTGTACCAGGGGCTGGTGCCCAGCTCACTGGCCGCCGACGTGGCCGCCCGGCACGCGGTGCACGGCCCCGCGACCGTGATCTCCACCGGCTGCACTTCCGGTATCGACGCCATTGGCCACGCCTATCACCTGGTCGCCGACGGCGAGAGCGACGTCGTGATCACCGGCGCGTCCGACTCGCCCATCTCCCCCGTCACCGTGGCGTCCTTCGATGCCATCAAGGCCACCACGCCCGACAACGACGATCCCGA
The DNA here is from genome assembly GCF_040656295.1 of Streptomyces sp. NPDC049954. NCBI lineage: Bacteria > Bacillati > Actinomycetota > Actinomycetes > Kitasatosporales > Streptomycetaceae > Streptomyces > Streptomyces sp. NPDC049954. The sequence continues at coordinate 231,394 of NZ_JBFALS010000006.1, read as the reverse complement.
ACACGCCTCGCGGCCCTTCGACCGGGACCGGCACGGGTTCGTCCTGGGCGAGGGCTGCGCGGTGCTGATCCTGGAGGAACTGGAGCACGCCCGTGCCCGGGGCGCACGGATCTACTGCGAGGTGGTCGGTTACGCCAACCGCGGCAACGCCTTCCACATGACCGGGCTGCGGCCGGACGGGCTGGAGATGGCCGAGGCGATCAGCGAAACGTTGCACCAGGCCCGGTGCAACCCCGAGGACGTGCATTACATCAGCGCCCACGGCTCCGGCACCCGTCAGAACGACCGGCACGAGACCGGAGCGTACAAGCGAGCGCTGGGCAACGCCGCGTACGGGGTGTCGATCAGCTCCATCAAGTCGATGGTCGGCCACTCGTTGGGGGCCATTGGCGCCATCGAGATGGCCGCTTGCGCACTCGCGGTGGACCGGGGAGTCGTACCACCCACCGCCAACTGGACTCATCGCGACCCGGAATGCGATCTCGACTACACCCCGAACACCGCCCGTGAGGTGGCGGTCGGCGCCGCCCTGTCCGTGGGCAGCGGATTCGGCGGTTTCCAATCGGCGATGCTCTTCTCCCGACTCAGGAGGCTGTGATGGCCGAACGCCGTGCAGTCATTACGGGTTTGGGCGTGGTCGCGCCAAGTGGCATCGGCGCGGAGACGCACTGGCAGACCGTGTGCGCCGGGGAGAGCCGGATCGGGCCGATCACCCTGTTCGACGCCGACCGCTACGAAACGGGGCTGGCCGGCGAGGTCCCCGGCTTCGACATCAGCAAGTACGTCGAACGCCGCCTGGAGGTGCAGACCGACCGGTGGACGTGGCTGGCCTTCGCCGCGGCCGACTTCGCTCTGAGCGATGCCGCGCTGGATCCGGCGGCCATCGATCCGTTCAAGTTATCAGTAGCGCTGGCCAGTTCCTCCGGCGGCAACCAGTTCGGCCAGCGCGAGCTGCAACGGCTGTGGGCGCCCACGACCTCGCGCACGGTCGGCGCCTACCAGTCGATCGCCTGGTTCTACGCGGCCACAGTGGGGCAACTGGCCATCCGTTACCAGGCCAAGGGTCCCTCCAGCGTGCTGGTGTCGGAGGGCGCGGGGGGCCTGGACAGCCTGGCCCACGCCGCCCGTCTGGTGCGGCGCGGCGCCGACGTGGTGCTGGCCGGCGGCACCGAGGCCCCGTTGAGCCCGTACGCCCTGGCCTGCCAGCAGCGCGGTGGTCGGTTGAGCGTCGCCGAGGACCCGGGCGAGGCGTATCTGCCCTTCGACCGCCGGGCTGGCGGCTACGTGCCCGCCGAGGGAGGCGCGGTCTTCGTGGTCGAGGACCTGGAGCACGCGCTGGCCCGCGGCGCCCGGGTCCGGGCGGAGATCTCCGGCTGGGCCGCCACGCACGACGGCGCGCCGTCCGTCACGCGCGGTGCCGCGCCGTCCGTCCACTACGCCCGCGCACTGCGGACGGCCCTGAAACGTGCCGGGGTGGAGCCGGAGGAGGTGGACGTGGTCTTTCCCGACGCCGTCGGCGTCCCGGCGTACGACCTGGCCGAGAGTCAGGCGCTGCGCGAGGTGTTCGGCGCCGACGGTCCGGCCGCGGTCACCACCCACAAGGCGCTGACCGGACGCCTTTACCAGGGAGGCAGCGCCCTGGACGCGGCCACCGCGCTGCAGGCGATGGAGTACGGCATGTTGCCACGGTCGGCCGGCCCGTCCGAACCCGCCGAAGGGTGCGAACTGGCCTTCGTCCGCGCGGAGCGGTCGGCCGAGGTGTCCTCCGCCCTCGTCGGGGCCCGCGGCTTCGACGGCTTCAACAGCGCGCTGCTGCTGAGCGCGGCCGCCTGAGCGGCGGCGCTCCCCCGGCCCCGCCGCATCCCGGACGCACCCGGAAACGGCAGGGAGAAGGGAGCTCGAAAAACCAGGCAGGAACAAGAGGAGAACAAGGGAGAGGACATATGGACACCGCGGACCGCGACCGGGCCCGAGTGGTCTTTCTCATCAAGGTGCGCGAGGAACGTCGCGACGAATTCCTTCAGGCATACGAACAGATTCGTCACGAGGTCGCCGACGGCGTCCGAGGACACCTGATCGACCAGGTGTGCCAGTCGGCCACCGATCGCGAGCAGTGGCTGATCACCAGTGAGTGGGAGTCTCTGGACGACTTCGAGGCATGGGAGCACACCCCGGAACACCGGGACCTGGTGCGGCCGATGCGTGAGTGCTTCTTCGAGGCGAGGTCGCTGCGGTTCAGCATCCTGGCCGAGACCTCACGGTCCACCGCCCCCTCTGCGGAGCCCGTCACCGCCCAAGCCACCATTTCCGACACAAGGTGAGGTCATGACCAGAACACTGATTATCGGAGGGAGCGTCGCCGGTCTGGTCGCGGCGCTGGCACTGGCGGACATCGGCCACGAGATCGTCGTCCTCGAGCGCGACGCTCAAGAGACGCCCGCCTCGGTCGACGCCGCGCACGAGTCGTGGCGCCGGCCCACGGTCCCCCAACTGCACCAGTCCCACGCCTTCGGCTCGCTGGGCACCAATCTGCTGCGTGACAGGCTGCCCGGCACCTACCGTGCCCTGGTGCAGGCAGGTGCCAGGGAGATCTCCCTCGGCGCCAATCTGCCTCCAGGCCTGAAAGACCGCACGCCGCACGCCGAGGACGCAGAACTGCGCATGCTCGGTAGCCGCCGCTCGGCATTCGAGCTGGTCCTGCGGCAGGAGGCCGCCCGCCGCCCCACCATCAGCTTCCTGGGCGGCGTCACCGCGCGCGGCTTGGAGCTGAGCCGGCACCCGGACATCCGCGTGACCGGCGTGACCACCGAGGAGGGGCGCACACTCACGGCCGATCTGGTCATCGACGCCTCCGGCCGTCGATCGCAGACCGCCGACTGGCTCGCCACGGCCGGCGCCCCGCAGCCGACCCAGACCAGCAGCAGCGCCGACATCGCCTACTACACCCGCTACTACCGGGCACGCTCCCCGCGACCGGCCGGGCCGCTCAACCGCGGATTCGGCGCCGGCGGCCTGTGGGACTTCTATACCGGCGTGATGTTCCTCGGCGACAGGGACACGTACAGCATCTCCCTGGGGGTGCTGCCCGACGACACGGAACTGAAGGCCCTGCGCAGGCCGGAGGTGTTCACCGCCGCCGTCCGGGCCACTGCGCTGCTGGCACCGTGGGTCTCGCCGGACGCCGCCGAGCCGATCTCACCGGTCCACCCGATGGGCGGCCTGGACAACTCCATCCGTCGGTGGGGGCAGGAGGACCCCCCGGTCCTGGGCTTCTTCCCCGTCGGCGACGCGGTGTGCACCACCAACCCGGCCTACGGGCGCGGCGTCTCGCTCGCCATCTCTCACGTCTTCGGCCTCGCCGACCTGCTGCGCGTCCACCCTCGGGTGGACGTCGAGCAGGCGCGCCGGGCGGCGAACCTGTCGGACACCACTTATTCGCCCTGGTTCGAAGACGCCGTCCGCAACGACACCGGCCGGGCCCGGATGTGGGGTGCCACGGTGGCCGGCCGGACACTTCCGCCGCCGCCTGCGGACGTCATCACCTTCGGCACGGTGGCCGAGGCCGCCGCGACCGATCCAGTGGTCTGGCGACGTCTGGTGCGCACCATGATGTCGCTGGACGATCCGGCCGCCCTCTACGAGGACGAGGACATCAGGCTGCGCGTCAAGCAGGCCGCAGCGAGCGCGCCCCCGCCCTTCCCGGCCCCCGCCCGCGCCGCATTCCTGGACGCGGTGCATCAGGCCGACCGCTGAATCCCGCCCCGGGCCCGGGCCGACCCGGCCCCGCCTCCGACCGCCCCGATCGCGCACCGCGGGTCCGCTCTGCTCCCACGCCCAACCTGTTCACAGATGGAGACGACATGAAGGTCCTCGACCACGCAAACGCCCGCCTCATGGAGGAGGTGTACGCCGCCTTCACCGTCGGCGACGTGCAGAAGGCCGCCGGCTACTGGACTCAGGACTGCGTCCACTACTACCCCGGCAAGAGCCGGCTGGCCGGCGCCCACGCAGGGATCGAGTCGGCGCTGGCCTTCGCCGGCGAGATGTTCGAGATCTGCCAGGGGCGCATCCAGATGGAGATCACAGAGATCGGCGCCAGCGAGAACTTGGCCTTCGCCACCGTGCTCACGCGCTACGAGCGCGAGGACCGGAAGCTGGAGATGCCGTTCATCAACGTGGCCCGCATCGAGAACGGTCTCATCGCGGAGTTCTGGACCTACCCCGACGACCAAGCCGCGGTCGACGACTTCTGGGCCTGATGCCCCATCACCGGCCATACCGGGCCGACCGGCCCGGGCAACGCACTGCACAGGGAGAAGAAGCAGATGACTGTCACAGTCAGCAGTTGGGGTGACAACGCCAACGGGCAGCTCGGCGACGGCACCACGATCAGCCGGTTCCCCTCCCAGGAGGTGAAGGGGCTGGACGCCGTGGTACGGCTGGCGGCCGGGTGCGGCCAGGTGCTGGCGGTCACCGGGGACGGGGCCCTGTGGGGATGGGGCCGCAATGCCTTCGGCCAGGTCGGCGACGGCACCACGGAAAACCCGTCCATGCCGGTGCGGGTGGCCGGGTTGCCCGGCCGGGTCCGCTCGGTCGGCGCCGGCGGCGGACACACCGTGGCCCTGCTGGAGGACGGCACCGTCTGGGCCTGGGGTGCGGGATTCTTCTGCGCCCTGGGGGAGAGCAACTTTGGAGTCCAGCCGACTCCGATCCGCGTGGACGGGCTGGAAGATGTCGTCGATATCGCCGTCGGTGGGGCGCACACGCTGGCCCTCAAGGCGGACGGCTCGGTGTGGTCCTGGGGCCGCGACGACCGCGGGCAGCTCGGTGACGGCACCGACAGCACGGTTCCAGGCCGGATCGAGCGGGCCTACATGGGCATCTCGTTCGCCTGCCGACCGCGCCCGGCCCAGGTCCGCGGCCTTGAACCTGCGGTCAAGGTCAGCGCCGGCGGCGGGCACAGCATGGTGGTGCACGCCGACGGCTCAGCCAGCGTCTGGGGATTCAACGACCGCGGCCAGCTCGGCGACGGCACCACCACCGACCGGCACGCCCCGCAGGCGGTCCCCGGTCTGACCGGCATCAGCCAGTTGGTGGGCGGCTATCACCACACGGTGGCGCTGCTCTCCGACTCCACGGTGTGGGCGTGGGGACTCAACGACGGGGGCCAACTCGGCGACGGCACGACCATCGACCGTGCCGTCCCGGCCCGGGTGCCCTCCGTAGCAGGTGCCAAGGCAGTCGCCGCCAACGGCGGCGGCACGGACGCGGCTCCCGGCAACGGCGGCTTCAGTCTGGCGCTGCTCGCGGACGGCACAGTGTCCGGCTGGGGCTGGAACAACGACGTTCAGCTCGCGGACGGTGACACCGAGTCCGTGCTGTCGCCCATCGCGCTGCCGCTCCCCCGGCGTGCGATCGCCCTCGCCGCCGGCGGTGAGGTGCCGTCGACGAACAAGTTCATGGCCGCTCCCGGCGGAGGCTTCGCCCTCGCTCTGCTGGGCTGACCGTAGTCCTGTCCGGTCGCGGCCGTGCGGCCGCAGTTGTCCGCCGCAACAGGCCGGGCACCGGTGCGGAGTTCTCCGCTCCCGTGCCCGGCCCACCACCTGTGAGGAGACGAGTTACTCATGACCACAACGGAAACGCTGCCGTCCTCGGACGGCGCGCTGACCCTCTCCGAGCTGATGTTCCCTTCGACCCCACGATGCCTCGCCCTGGCCGCGCAGTACGGCATTGCCGACCTCCTGACCCTCGGTCCGCTGCCTACGGACGACCTGGCCAAGCGGTCGGGCACCGCCCCGGGACCCTTGCACAAGGTGCTCTCCCTACTCGCCGAGGACGGGATCTTCGAGGAGGTCGAACCCGGGATCTTCGCCAACACAGCGCTGTCGGAGCTGTTGCGGCCCGAGGTGCCCGGGTCGATGCACGCCATGGCCCGGATGGTCGGCGCGCCGTGGCTGTGGGCGTCCTGGGGCGCCCTCGATCACAGTCTGACCACCGGCAAGCCGGGCTTCGAGAAGGTCTACAACACCGCGTTGTGGCCCTGGCTGCAGCGGCATCCTGAGGAGGCCATCACCTTCAACCAGGCGATGACCGACTTCACCGACGCACTGGCCGGGGCGCTGATCAGCCACTACCCGGACTATGCCGCGGCCAGGTCGATCTGTGACCTCGGCGGAGGCCAGGGCACCTACCTGGCCTCGATCCTCACCCGCTACCCCAGCATCGACCGGGGCGTCCTGGCCGATCTGCCACCCGTCATCGAGCAGGCGCGTACGCACGCCGACACCGCCCACCTAGCGGCCCAGGGCCGACTGGAGTTCGCGGGCGGGGATTTCTTCAGCAGGGTGCCCGGCGGTATCGATGTGTACGTCACCAAGCAGGTGATGCACTCGTGGCCGGACGCCGCGCTGGTCCAACTGCTGCGCCGCTGCCACGAGGCCTCACCGGGCGCGAAGTTCGTCGCGGCGGAACTGGTGCATCGCCCGGGCAGGTCGAAGTTCGTCAAGAACTTCGACCTGGTCATGCTGACTACCATGAGCGGCGAGGTCCGCACAGAGCGGCAGTTCGCCGACCTGTTCGCCGCCGCCGGCTACCGGCTGAACCGCATAGTGCCCACCGGAACGGCGTTCTCTCTCGTCGAGGCGGTTCCGGAGCCGGACCCCGCGCCCTGAGCGTGGCCCGGCACGCCCGGCCCGGCACCCGACCGGGCCGGGCCGCGGCCCCGGTCGGGTGCCGGACAGAACTCGCGGGAGAGGCTGCGTCGATCAGTTGCCGCCCGGCCTGCCACCGGGACGCTGCATGTCGCCCCGTGTCACGCCGGCGGTCATCCCGCCGTCGAGTTCGAAGAGCGAACCCGTGATGAACGCCGAGTCGTCGCCGCCGAGGAAGGTCACCGCGGACGCCACCTCGGCCTCGCCACAGATGCGGCCCAGGGCAGTGTGCGCACCAGCCGACTCAAGCGCGCCGGGCTGGTGGGAGATGCGCTGGCGGAATTCCTCGGTGTCCACCGGACCAGTGATGAGTGCGTTCACCCGGATGCCTGCCGAGCCGGCCTCCAGCGCGGCGGCCCGGGTCAGTCCGACCACACCATGCTTGGCGGCCGTGTACGCGCTGAGGCCGGTCGCGGTGCCCTGGACGCCGGCCGTGCTGGCGTTGTTGATGATGCTGCCGCCACCACCTGCGGCCCGCATCGCGGCGATCTGGTGTTTGAGGCAGAAGAAGGTTCCGGTGAGGTTGACGGCCAGCACACCGGCGAAGGTTTCCGCGTCCAACTGGTCCAGCGGACCGAAGCCGCCGCCACCACCGGCGTTGTTGAAGGCGATGTCCAGTCCTCCGTACCGCTCGACAGTGAGGCCGACGAGGCGTGCCACTTCTTCCTCGCGCGTGATGTCAGCGGCGATGAAACACGCCTCGCCGCCCTTGCCCTGGATCCGGGCCACCACCGCCTCGCCCCGCTCGGCCCGCCGGCCGGTCACCACGACGCGGGCACCCGCCTCGGCGAGACCCTCCGCAGTGACCGCGCCGATCCCGGACGTCGATCCCGTCACGATCGCGATCTTTCCGGAAAGCGTCATCAGAGTCCTTATCGCTTCACGGATCCCGCTCTTCAGGGGGTCCTGGAAACCGCTCTTTTAAATGTACAGTCTATACGAATAGAATCAGCGACTGCCTCTCGACACAGCGGAGGAGTACCCATGAGCGCGCCCAGTCAGGGGCAGCAGAGCCCCGCCATACCCCGTAGAGCCTTCCTCACGGTATTCGTGTCGCTCGTCCTGGCGATGTTCCTGGCCGCACTGGACCAGACGATCGTCGCGACGGCCCTGCCCACCATCGCGGGCGATCTGGGGGGCCTGACCCATCTGTCGTGGGTGGTGACGGCCTACATGCTCGCCTCGACCGCGGCCACGCCGCTGTGGGGCAAGCTCGGCGACCTCTACGGCCGCAAGCGGATGTTCCAGTCGGCCATCATTATCTTCCTGGCCGGTTCGGCCCTTTCGGGGCTGGCCCGGTCCATGGGGCAGCTCATCTCGTTCCGGGCCCTTCAAGGGCTGGGCGCAGGCGGCCTGATGGCGCTGGCCATGGCACTCGTGGCCGAACTGGTACCGCCGCGCGAGCGCGGTCGGTGGCAGGGGTATGCCCAGTCCGCCTTTGTCGTGGCAGGCGTGCTGGGCCCACTGACCGGCGGGCTGTTCGTGGACCACCTGTCCTGGCCATGGATCTTCTACGTCAACCTGCCGCTCGGCCTGCTGGCCCTCGTGGTGTTGAGCATCGTCCTCAAACTGCCTGTTCGCACCACTGACGTCACGCTGGACTACCTCGGCTCAGCGCTGCTGACCGCCGCCATCACCGACGTGCTGCTGGTATCGGTGTGGGGCGGATCGATGTACGCATGGGGCTCCTGGCAGATCATCTCCATGCTGGCGGGCGCGGTGCTGCTACTGGCGGCCTTCGTCACCCAGGAGCGGCACGCCCGCGAACCGGTGGTACCCCTGCGGTTGTTCAAGGACCCGGTGGTGTTGATCGCCACGCTCGGACTGTTCCTCGGATCGGTGGCGTTGTTCGTCGCGACCGTCTACACCCCGCTCTTCCTCCAGGTGGCATCCGGCGCGACGGCCACGACCGCCGGCCTGCTGCTGGTACCGATGATGCTGGGCACCGTCGTGTCGCTGAACGTCGCCGGCAAGGTGATCTCGGCCACCGGCCGGTACAAGTACTTCCCGGTGTGCGGCCTGGCCGTGATGGCCGGCGGGCTGTACCTGATGTCATCGCTGAATGAGAGCTCCTCGCGAGTGGAAGCAGGCTCGTATCTACTGGTGTTCGGCCTCGGGTTCGGCCTGGTGACGCAGGTTCTCATCGTGGCGGTGCAGAACGCGGTGGAGATGCGGCAACTCGGCACGGCGACCGCGGCGGCCAACTTCTTCCGCTCGTTCGGCGGTGCGATCGGAGTCACCGTCTTCGGCGCGGTGCTCAACGCCCGGCTGCGGCACTGGCTGCCGCTCAAGGTGCCCGCCACCGAACTGCGCCGCCTGGGGACCAATGGTGTCCTGGTGGAGCCTTCGCGTGTACGGGCCATGCCCGCGCCGATCCGTGACGGCATCGCCTCATCACTGGCCCACTCCCTGCACACCGTCTACCTGGCGGGAATGGGTGTAGCCGTCGCAGGCGCGGTGACGGTCCTGTTTCTCCAAGAGCGCCCCCTGCGCAGCGCACAAAGGACGCCCGGCGGCAAGCCGGGGGCCCCGTCGCAGCAGGTGACAGGCCGAAGTGCCGAGGGGTCACACTGAGCCGGTCGCACAGAATGCCCCAGGAGAGGCGGGTCGACCACGTCGACCGCTCGACCGAAAGAGTAGCGAAGTGAGTACTCACCCCGGTAGGCTGAGGCCATCTCCTGAGCCCCCAACAGGCCTGTGAGAGCACCGGTTACCTGGCTGAACACACGAGCGCCGGGCCGGACTACCTCCGCGCACCGCCACCGAGAAAGCGGGTCGACATCTCATGGCACATACACAGAACCCACCGGGCTCCGGCCTGCACGTCGGAGTGCTCGGAACCGGCGTCATGGGAGGCGGGATGGCTCACCGGCTCCTGGAGCAGGGCTATCGCGTCACCGTTTACAACCGTACGGCGAGCCGGGTAGGGCCCCTGGTCGAAGAAGGTGCCACGGCCGTCGGCTCAGCGGCGGAACTGGCCGCGGACTGCGATGTGGTCCTCATCAGCCTCGCCAACGAGGGCGTCGTCGACGCGATGCTCTTCGGCCCGGGCGGCGTCTTCGAGACGCTGCCGGAGCACGGCGTCGTGATGGACACCAGCACCGTCTCTCCGCAGTTCGCCCGATCGGAGTCCGAACGAGCCGCGGCCCGCGGCAGTGCGGCCGTGGATGCCTGCGTCATCGGGAACGGCGACCACGCCCGGGCCGGCGAGCTGCGGTTCATGGTCGGCGGCAGCGCCGAGGCGTTCGCAAGGGTGTCGCCCGTACTGGAAGCGCTGTCCAAGGAAGTGCGCCATCTCGGCGGGAGCGGACTGGGCGCCAGCGCCAAGGTGATGCTCAACCTGCTGATGGGTGCCGAGATGCAGATGGTCGCCGAAGCGGTCGTGCTCGCCAGACGGGCCGGGATAGACCGGGACCTGGCGCTGCAGATGATCGGCGACAGCGGCTACAGCTCGCCCGTGATGCGCTTCAAGACCTCGGTGATGCGCCGACGGGCCTACAGCGCACCTCAGTTCCGGCTCGACCTGATGCGCAAGGACCTCCAGCTCGCCGTCTCGGAGGCCGGCCGGCTCGATGTCGCGGCGCCGGTCACCACGGCCACTCTCGACCGACTGGTGCAAGCGGCCGAGGCGGGGTTGGGCGACCTCGACTGCGCCGCCGTGCTCGCCCACGCCGAGGCGCTCGCCGGCCTGGAACCGCGGCCCGTGGTGTAACGGCCCGGCCCGAGAACCGGAGCACCGGCCGGGCACCTTGACCACCCCGGCAGGCCACGCAGCGGCAACAGAGGGAGGAGCGGCACGTGCGCACTAAGAAGGTTTCGCGGATGAGAGGAAGAGCTCTTCTGACCGCCCTGACAACGGTGACCCTGCTGCTGACCGGGCTCGGGACGCCCTCCGGCGCCCAAGCCCCCGCCACTCGTCCGGACGCGCCTGCCGCTGACTGGCCGAGTTGGACCCACGACACGGCCGGGTCGCGCTTCAACGCCGCGGAGAAGACCCTCACCCCGGCGAACGTCGGTGGGCTGCGGGAGAAGTGGGCCTTCGGTCACGCATCCGTACCCGGCGTCTACCTCGGCAGCCAGCCTGCGGTGGTCGACGGAACGCTGTACACAGGGGGCGCGGACGCCACCTTCCACGCGCTGGACGCCAGGACCGGCGCGAAGAAGTGGACCTTCGACCTGACCACCGTGGTCGGCGACCTGTCGTCGGCCACCCCTGACCCGGTACGGTCGGGCGCCGCGGTCCATGGCGACGCCGTGTACTTCGGTGACAACCACGGCTACCTGTACGCGCTGGACCGCCGGACCGGCTCCCTGCGCTGGGATCTGCGGCTCGACAGTCATCCCAGCGCGCAGATCACCAGTTCGCCCGTGGTCCACCACGGCAACGTCTACGTCGGCGTCTCCAGCGCGGAGTCCGGCTACGTCTCCGATCTGACCTACTCCTGCTGCACCTTCCGCGGCTCGGTGGTCGCGGTGAACGCCGCCACCGGACAGCAGGTCTGGCGGCACTGGACGGTGCCCAAGCCCGTACGGTCCGACGCATGGCCCAACGGCGCGGCACGCTACGAGCCCTCCGGCGTCGGCGTGTGGAGCAGCCCGGTGGTGGATCCCACGACCGACACGGTCTACGTCGGAACCGGTCAGAACTACACCGGCTCTTCGGGTGACTACGACTCGGTGCTGGCGCTGGATGCCCGCGACGGCCGACTGCGCTGGAAGCAGCAGTCGCCGTTCCCCGACACCTACACGGTCGCTTGCGACCAGCCCGGTGCGGACGACTACTGCCCCGGCAAAGCCAACGGCTCCGTACACGACTGGGACTTCGGCGCCAGCGCCAACCTCTTCACCTCGGGCCACCGCCGGCTGCTGGGAATCGGCCGGAAGAACGGCACCTACTACGTCTACGACGCCCGCACGGGTGCGGAGGTGTGGCACAAGCAGCTCAATCCGGACAATGACGCGCAAGGCGGAAGCTCAGGCATCCAGTGGGGCAGCAGCTACGACGGAAAACGGCTGTACGTCGCCACCTGGTTCGCTCAGCCCGGCACACTCTTCGCGCTCGACCCGGCGACGGGCGACATCCTGTGGCGGACCCCCAACCCGTCCGACGGATGCCAGTGGGGCGGTGCCGCCCAGTATCCCGAGTACTGTCAGCTCGCGTTCACCCCTGCGGTGACGACGACCCCCGGGCTGGTCTACGAGGGGAGCGCCGACGGCAAGATGCGCATATTCTCCGCCGACACCGGTGCGGTGTTGTGGCAGTACGACACGGTACGCGACTACGACACGGTCAACGGCGTACCAGCCCACGGCACCGCGCTGTCGGGTGGCGGTGGCGCGACGGTGGCAGACGGAATGCTGTATGTCCAGGCCGCCTACTACCCGCAGTATCCGAGCGACGCAGGGGGCGTCCTGCTCGCGTTCTCGCTGAAAGACCTGGAACACACCTGACAGGCTGTTTATTCGAGCCTGTCGAACAGCGCGCCCGGAGGCCCACTGCCTCCGGCCGCCCAGCCAAGGAGGCTTACGTGGAACTCGTCGTCGTAGGAGCCGCCGGTCGTACCGGCCGATTGATCGTCGAACGCGCACTGGACGCCAAGCACACGGTCACCGCGGTAGTTCGCGATCCCGCCCGACTGCGGATCGCCCGCGACAAGCTGACGGTGGCAACGGCCGACGTGATGGACCCAGAGAGCCTGGCCGCACCGCTCGTCGGTAAGGACGCTGTGGCCGTAGTGCTGGGCGTTCCGGACCGCAGCACCACCACCGTCTTCTCGGACGGTGTGCGCAACATCCTGCTGGCGGCCGCGGCCGGCGGTGTGCGCCGCGTGGTGGTCATGTCCTCGGCCGGGCTGGAGACCAAACATCTGCCGGTGCTCCAGCGGGCGGTGGCCGAGTTCGTGGTCGACCGCGTCTTCCGCAACATCCACCTGGACCTCCACCGTATGGAGGACGTGATCGAGGCGAGTGACACCGACTGGACCATCGTGCGTGCGCCGATGCTCACGGACGGACCGGCCACGCCGGGGTACCAGGTGGTCGTCGGCGGGCATCTGCCGAGGGCGCGGAGGGTGGCGCGAGCCAATGTGGCGGACTGCATCGTCAGTCATCTGGAGGACCCGACGACATATCAGCAGCGGATCGAGGTGTCGGACTGATGCCGCCGTCATCGGGCTGCCAGGGCCCGCGATGAACGTCGTCGTGTTCGGCGCCACCGGCGGCACCGGGCGGACCGTGCTGCGGCTGGCCGGCGAGGCGGGGCACCGCGTCACCGCCTTCGCCCGGAATCCAGCCGCCGTCACCACACCCGGGGTGCGCGTGGCGCCCGGTGATGTGGAGGACGCGGGGGCCGTGGCTGATGCAGTCGAGGGGGCCGACGCGGTGGTGTCGGCACTGGGCATCGGCTACAGCCGAGCGGCCACCACTGTCTACTCGGTCGGCACCGCCCACATCGTGGCCGCCATGCGCGCTCATCGGGTGCGCCGGCTCCTGTGTGTTTCCACCACCAGCATGGCTCGGCCATCCTGGCGTGCCGCCCCCGCCCAGCGAGCGCTGACCGCCCTGCTTCTGAAACCGCTGCTGCGCCGGCCCTACCGGGACATGGCCCGCATGGAGAGCATCGTGCGCACCGCCGACGACCTGGACTGGACTCTGGTCCGCGCGGCCCGGCTCACCGCGGGACAGCTGACCGGTCGATACCGCATGAGCCCTCCCAACGGCCAGTTGCCGGGCGCCTGGTCCGTGTCCCGCGCCGACCTGGCGTGCTGTCTCGTCCAGAGCCTGGAGGAGAAGGCCGTGTACCGGTCCGTGGTCGAGATCGCCTACTGAAGTGTGCACCGGTGCCACCGACCGCCCACTTGAGGAGAGATGTGAGCACCAACGGCAGCAGTCCGGAAGGGGCGGCCCCAACGCAGAAAACCGCCGGCCCCCGCGGTTTCCCCCGGCTGCCCCGGCACGCGCGGCGCGTCTGGCTGGTGGTGCATGTGGTGACCTCGGTCGGCTGGCTCGGCCTGACGCTCGGGCTGCTCGCCCTGGGCATCAACGGCCTGTCAGGACCGCCAGACCAGGTTCACGCGTCGTACCTCGCGATGGCGCTGTTCACCGACTGGTTGCTCCCCGTCATCAGTCTCGCCTCGCTGATCAGCGGGGTGCTGCTGGCTCTGGGGACGCCCTGGGGCCTACTACGGCACCGCTGGGTCGCCGTCAAGTTCTGGGTGTCGATCGCCGCCACGACGGCGTCCCTCTTCGCCCTGCGCGTCATCGTCGACCACGCGGCAGATCAGGCCGCCACGCCTGGGTACCACGGACCCCACGCGTTGGTGACCGGGCCGTCGGTGGCGCTGGCAGCGTATCTACTCAACACCGTCCTCTCGGTTGTCAAACCCTGGGGCCTGACCGCCCGTGGCCGCCGGGCGCGGCGCCGAACCGCCGGTGACCGGGTGAGATGACCCGCGGCCGCCCCCGCCGCCTCCGCCCGGTTGCTTCACCAGGTGTGCGGCTGCCCGTCGCGCGCGGAGCGCAGTGCAGGAGTGCGGGACGGCGGGAGCCCGGCATCCGGCCCAGGACCAGCGTGATCAGCCACCACACGAGGCCCAGCGCCCACCAGCCCGCCGTCGCGAGCGACTCGATGATCGCCACCGTCGGCCTGTTCAGTGGCGGAACCGGCTCGACGCACACCTCGCCGCACGGCGGCGACAGCACCGGGGCGTGTCCGCACGGGGTGCGCGGGCAGCTTCCGACCGGTACCTCCGGGTGACGGGTCCCGTACGATCCCGATCGGCCGATGTGAGTCGCGTCACTCGTCGGGGCGGGGAGGCCGGGTCGTTCCGGGGTGGACCGGGGCGAAGTGCCCAGCGTGCGCGGGCCGGACGGGTGGCGGGGGCGGTTCACGCGGCCCCGGAGGTTCGCCGCGCGGCTCCGTAGGCTGGGGGAAGTCCCCCTGCCGTTCGAACGGACCTCGCCCCGTGCTCGACATCCCCGTCCCCCTCGGTTGCAGCCGACGGCTCACGCTGCCGCACAGCGTCCACGCCGTACCGATCGCCCGCGCCATGGTGCGCGACACCCTGGCCGACATCGGTTCGGGGGCCGACGGCGACACGGCGGAACTGCTCACCGCGGAACTCGTCGCCAACGCCGTCGAGCACACCACCGGCGGCGACCCCATCGAACTCGTGGTGGAGCTGCTGCCCTCGTACTGCCAGGTCGAGGTGCGCGACAGCGATCCGGCCCCGCCCGGCGGGCTGAGCGACCCCGGCCCGATCGCCCCGCCCGACCCGTTCGACGAGGGGGGCCGAGGGCTCCTGCTGATCCGCGCGCTGAGCGCCGACTGCGGGCACCGTACGACCGACTCGGGCAAGGCCGTGTGGTTCACCCTCCCCGCACAGCGCCGCCCCGCCGCCGGACCGGAGGCCTGAGAGGCTCCGGGCCGAGGGCCACCGGCCCGCCCTCGACCCTCGGTCCTCGGTCCTCGACGGAAGACCGCGGGTTCAGTCGCGCGGCTCGTCGGCGGCGACGCGGCCGGGACCGGCGAGGGTCGCGACGAGGACCGCCTTGATGGTGTGCAGCCGGTTCTCCGCCTCGTCGAACACCACGGAGTGCGCGGACTCGAACACCTCGTCGGTGACCTCCAGTGAGCTGAGCCCGTACTGGTCGTGGATCTGCCGCCCCACGGCGGTGCCCAGGTCATGGAAGGCCGGCAGGCAGTGCAGGAACCTGACGTCCGGGTTCCCGGTGGCGCGCAGGACGTCCATCGTCACCGCGTACGGCGTGAGCGCCTGGATGCGCTCACCCCAGATCTCCTTCGGCTCCCCCATGGACACCCACACGTCGGTCGCGACGAAGTCCGCGCCCCGCACCCCCTCCGCGACGTCCTCGGTGAGGGTGACACGCGCGCCGCTGACGGCGGCCAGTTCCCGGGCGCGGCTCACGATCTCCTCGGCCGGCCAATACGCCCTGGGCGCCACGATGCGCACGTCCATGCCGAGCAGCGCCCCGGTGACCAGGTAGGAGTTGCCCATGTTGAAGCGGGCGTCGCCGAGGTAGGCGAAGGCGATACCGGTGAGCGGCTTCGCGCTGTGCTCGGTCATCGTGAGCACGTCGGCCAGCATCTGCGTGGGGTGCCAGTCGTCCGTCAGTCCGTTGTAAACGGGCACACCGCCGTACTGCGCGAGCTCCTCGACGGTGGACTGGGCGTCGCCGCGGTACTCGATGGCGTCGAACATGCGGCCGAGGACGCGCGCGGTGTCGCGCGGCGACTCCTTGTGCCCGATCTGGGAGCCCGAGGGGTCGAGGTAGGTCGTCGCGGCGCCCTGGTCGGCGGCGGCCACCTCGAAGGCGCAGCGGGTACGGGTCGAGGTCTTCTCGAAGATCAGGGCGATGTTGCGGCCCTTGAGACGCGGCACCTCGGTACCGGCGCGCTTCGCGGCCTTGAGGCGCGCGGCCAGATCGACCAGCGCGCGGAACTCGTCCGCGCTGAAGTCCAGCTCCTTGAGGAAGTGGCGGCCGGTGAGGTCTGTCGCGTCTGTCGCCATGAGGGCGCTCCTGGGCTCCTGGTACGGATACGGATACGGTCATTCAAGAAGAATGGAAGTGTATACGGTATCAGGAATTTCTATACGCCCACAGGGTGAACATCGTCCGCGTGCCCGCCTTTCCGCCGCAGCGTGCACCGCCCCGCGAGGTCGGGCGGGCGCGACGGGAAGAAGCCGCTGGGGGCAGCACGGGCCCCGGACCGGAACGGTCGGCCCCCGACCCGGACCCGGACGTATCTGTCGTACGGCCGCCTGGGGCCGCGCTCAGGCCGGGTCGCGTTCGACGGGGCAGCTCATGCAGCGCGGTCCGCCTCGCCCCCGGCCGAGTTCGCTGCCGCGGATCTCGATGACCTCGATGCCCTGCCGGCGCAGGTACGCGTTGGTCGTGGCGTTGCGCTCGTAGGCGATCACGACGCCCGGTTCGACGGCCAGTACGTTGCAGCCGTCGTCCCACTGCTCCCGCTCGGCGGCGTGCACGTCCTGCGTCGCGGTGAGGACCCGGACCGAGTCGAGGCCGAGCGCCGCGGCGATCGCCCGGTGCATGTGCTCCGGCGGGTGGTCGGTCACCTTCAGGTCACGCTCCCCCGCCCCCGGTTCGATGGTGTAGGAGCGGAGCATGCCGAGGCCCGCGTACTGCGTGAAGGCGTCCGCGTCGACCATCGTCATCACCGTGTCGAGATGCATGAAGGCACGGCGCTTGGGCATGTCGAGCGCGACGATGGTGCGCGCCGACCCGGCCGCGAACAGTTTCGTGGCGAGCATCTCCACGGCCTGCGCAGTCGTGCGCTCGCTCATGCCGATGAGAACGGCCCCGTTGCCGATGACCAGGACGTCACCGCCCTCGATCGTCGACGGATAGTCGTCCTGCCCCTCCGACCAGATGTGGAAGGGCTCGGCCGGATCGCCGTGGAACAGCGGATGGTGGCGGTAGATCGCCTCGAAGTGGACCGTCTCGCGCTGCCGGGCGGGCCAGCGCATCGCGTTGATCGACACCCCGTCGTAGATCCACGCCGAGGTGTCCCGGGTGAACAGGTGGTTGGGCAGCGGGCCGAGCAGGAAGTCGTCGGGCTCCATGACGTGGAAGCGCACCGAGACGGGCTCCGGACTGCGCTCCAGGTACTCCCGCTTCGTCACACCCCCGATGAGCGCCTCGGCCAGCTCCGCCGCGCTCAGCTCGTCGAAGGCCGCGCGCAGCACGTCGGTCGCGAGCGGACCGTACTCCTTCTCGTCGAAGACGCGGTCGAGTACCAGCCCGCGCGCCACGGGCAGCTCCAGCGTCTCGCGCAGCAGCTCGTCGAAGAGGTGGACGGCCACGCCGCGCCCGCGCAGCACGTCCGCGAAACCGTCGTGCTCCTGTTTGGCGCGGCGCACCCACAGCACGTCGTCGAAGAGGAGCGCGTCCTTGTTGCTCGGTGTGAGCCGCTTCAGTTCCAGCCCGGGTCGGTGGAGTATGACGCGGCGCAGCCGCCCGGTCTCGGAGTCGACATGGAAGCCCATGCTGACCATCTTCTCCGCACGGCCGCGTCCTCACCCGTTTTCCCCACCCGGACGACCGAAGCGGGCCTCCGGCGGGCGGACCACCGACGCTGCCGGAGGGGGCCGGCGAACGGAGGGGCCGGCGAACCGGAGAGAGCCGGTGAAGGGGGCGGCGACGCTGTCAACTTCAGCCACCCGTCGTGCGGCAGACCGGTCGGCGTACGTGGCCGCCGCCCGGTGCGCGTCCGCGGCCTGCCCGGTGGTGGACAGCACCGGCCAGAATGCCGAGCCGTTGCTCCCAGCGTCCAACCCACCCCGTCTCGGGGGTGAACTCCAACACGCCACTGCGATCGAGAATGACGCAACGCGAGTCCAAGGGATTCCCCTCGTTCCTTCGCGTGATCGAGTCACCGGCACGCACTCTGTGCGGCTCAGTGGTCCAGCACACGGTCGGCCTTCACGGGCGGGGAGCGTGGGGGCGGTCAGTGAGCGTCAGGTGCACGCTCAGGTGACCGCCGCACTCCGTCTCGACGCGGCGGAGGTGGAAGCCTTCATGGCCGATCTGTGGGCCGAGTACCTGGGAACGCCGAATGACGAACTGATCACGTACGTGCGGCGACTACGGTCGCGCTGCAGGCTGGGCATCCTGAGCAACAGCTTCGTCGGTGCCCGTGAGCGGGAGACGGCCGGGTACCACTTCGACGAACTCGTCGATCTCATCGTCTACTCCCACGAGATCGGGGTCTGCAAGCCCGAACCGCGCGCCTTCGCCGTGACATGTGCCCGACTGCGCGTGCGCCCGGAGGACTGTCTCTTCGTCGATGACCTCGCGGGCCGGGTACCTGTCGCTCGTGTCGCCGTCGCGCACGGCCCGCGGGTCCGAGCCGCACAACGCCGCAGTAGGTGGCCCCGTACGGCGCTGTCGTCGTCGCGCAGGTCTTGGCGGCCGAAGGGCCGTGGAGCGAGCGGGCCGCCGGACCGCCCGGGACGGCCCGGCCGGTGGCGGAGCGCGTGGTTCGTGATCACCTTTCGTCGTGCGTGGCTCGCGGGCGCGGGTCGCCCAGTTCTGGAGTCGCTCCCGCATGCGGCCCCGTTGGTGCTGGGGCGCCCGTCAGCGCAGGCGGGTGGCTGCGATCCCGCCGTCCACGTCGAGCGTTGCCCCGTGGATGAACGTCGCCTCGTCGGAGACGAGGAAGCGGACCGCGTACGCGACGTCGACGGGGCGTACGGGCGAGCCCGCGGGGGTCCCCTTGGTCATCTCGGCGAGCTGATCCGCGCTCGTGGAGGTGCCTCGCGTGGCGGTCGCCCCGGGAGCGACGGTGTTCACACGGACACCACGCGGGCCGTACTCGGCCGCCCACGCCCGGGTCAGCTGCTCGACAGCCGCCTTGGTCGCCGGGTAGAGCGCCTTGTAGGGGACGCCCACTCGGGCCATCCACGAGCCGATGTTCACGATGCAGCCCGATTGCCGTTCCGCCATGTGGGGGGCGAGGCCGGCGACCAGGACGTGCGGGGCACGGATGTTGGTCGCCCAGAGCGCCTGCATCTCCTCATCGGTGACGCTCTCGGTGAGGAAGCCCGGATAGACACCCGCGTTGTTGACGAGGATGTCGACGTTGCCGCCGAGTGTTTCCCTGGCCCGCTGGGCGAAGGCACGGATCTCGCCCGGTTCGGCGCCGAGGTCGGCGGTGAGCGCGTGTGCCCGGCCTCCGGCGTCCACGATCGCGTCCACGACACCCTGCGCCCGGCCGGAGTCCCGGCCGCTGACGACCACCTCGGCCCCCGAGGCAGCGAGCACCCGGGCGACGGCCTCACCGATTCCGCCCGAGGACCCGGTGACCAGCGCCGTGCGCCCGAGCAGCGAGGTGTCGGCGGAGAGGGAGGACAGAAGCTCTTCATTCGTTCGCATACCTCCATCGTCGGGGTGCGGGTCAGCTCACTTCTTGCCTGACACGATCATTCCTTTGCCGGATCCTCTACCGGGTCCTGTCCTGAGGGCTGTCCGGATGCGGTGAGGTTGGATGGGTGCATGGACGAAGCCACCGCCCGGAACCTCGCGCGAGCGGCCGACGTCGTGTCACGACGGGTGGACGACAAGGCCTCGACAGAGGCGCTCGGACTCCGGCTCAGCCACGTCGCCGTCCCGACCGGGCTCGCCTACCAGCACTACACGCCGTCTCTGTCCTGCGTTCTCACGGGACGCAAACGCACGATCATCGGCGATGACGACCAGGTCTGGGGCCGTGAGCGGTTCATCATCACGCCGGTCGGGCTCCCGCTCGTCTCAGGCGTCGTCGACACCGACGGACGGCGCGGCTTCCTGGCGGCCAGATGGCAGCTCGCCCCGGCACTCGTCGCAGAGGTGGCCGCCGCGATGCCGCGCAGTGATCAGCCGGCCGGGGCGATGAACCGGCTCGGCACCTGGTCACCCGCCCTGGCCGACGCATTCGCCCGCCTGATCGGCCTTCTCGACGAAGCCGAACACATCCCGGTCCTCGCCCCACTGATCGCACGGGAGATCGTGCTGCGCCTCCTGCAGACCGATCAGGCGCCCCGGGTCCTCGCCGCCGTCGACGACGGGGACCCCGCCGTGCCCCGGGCTGCTCGCCTCCTCACCGACCGGCTGGCCGACCCCTGGTCGATGAGCGATCTCGCTGCGGCCGTCGGGATCAGCCAGCCGACCCTGTTCAGGCGCTTCAAAGAGGCGACGTCCATGACGCCCGGGCAGTACCTCAAGCGCCTACGGCTCGGCGAGGCCCAGCACCGTATGGTCGTGCTCGGCGAGACCGCGGCCCAGGCTGCCTCCGCGGTCGGCTACCGAAGCGCCCCCCACTTCTCTCGCGATTACCGTCAGCTCTACGGACGAACGCCCGCGGCAGACGCTTCGCGCCTGCGGGAACAACTGCGGCAGCGAGGAAGTGAAGGCCGGTTCAGTCCGGACCGGTGACGCGTAGGGCGAAGACCGGCTCCGGTGGCGAAGCGCTCAGGACAGTTGGGACAGCACCTGGGAGGAGATCAGCTCCAGGTGGTCGAGGTCGTCCAGGTCGAGCACCTGCAGGTAGATCCGCTGGGAGCCGATGGCCGCGAACTGGCCGATGCGGTCCACGACCTCGGCCGGGGTGCCGGTCAGGCCGTTGGCCTTCAGGTCGTCGACCTCACGTCCGATGACGGCGGCTCGACGTGCGACCTCCGCGTCGTCCTTCCCCACGCACACGACCAGGGCGTTGGAGTAGACCAGATCGTCCGCCTGACGTCCGGCCTCCACCGCTGCGGCTTTCACCCGGGCGAACTGTCGCTCGCTGTCCTCGATCGAGGCGAACGGGATGTTGAACTCGTCGGCGTAACGGGCGGCCATCCTCGGTGTCCTGGTCGCGCCGTGTCCGCCGACGAGGATCGGCACCCGGGACTGGGCGGGCTTCGGCAGGGCCGGCGAGTCGGACAGCTGGTAGTAGGTGCCGTCGAAGTCGAAGGTCTCGCCGGCCTTCGTCTCCCACAGGCCGGTGACGATGGCGAGCTGTTCCTCCAGGCGCCCGAACTTCTCCTTCGGGAAGGGGATGCCGTACGCCTTGTGCTCCTCCTCGAACCAGCCCGCTCCGAGGCCGAGTTCGATGCGTCCACCGGACATCTGGTCCACCTGCGCGACCTCGATCGCGAGGACACCGGGGAGCCGGAAGGTGCCGGCCGTCATCAGGGTGCCGAGACGGATGCGCTTCGTTTCGCGGGCGAGCCCCGCCAGCGTGATCCAGGCGTCGGTGGGGCCGGGCAGCCCGTCCACCGCTCCCATCTTGAGGTAGTGATCGGAGCGAAAAAAGGCCTCGAAGCCGAGGTCCTCCGTTGCCTTGGCGACGGTCAGCAGCGTGTCGTAGGTGGCCCCCTGCTGGGGCTCTGTGAAGATGCGAAGATCCATGGGTCCATCCTGCACGGTCGTACCGCCACGGCCCGCATCGCTCGCCGCGCGGTGTCGCCGTCCTGACCCGGTGAGTTCTCCTGTCCCCGGACCGAAGCCCGCACGCGAGCTTCGGCCCCGGCCCCGGCCTGAACCGCAGGACCGGCCCGCCGCGTGCGGCCGGAGGCGCGCGGTGTGGCCGCACTCGTCTCACGACTGTCCCGCCCGGGACCCGCGCATGGGGTCCGCGCCGTCCCGTCCCGTCGGCCCGCGGTGTATCCGCCGCAGGTCCAGCACCTGGTCGCGCAGTTCGTCCGTCGCGTCGACCATCTCCATGCACTGCCAGTAGGCAGTGCCTTCCTGCGCAGAGGAGGCCACCGCCACCAGGGCCACCGCGGCCTGGTCCAGGAGCCGCTCCAGCGCTTCGAGCGCCGCGGACGGATCGGCGACCGTCGTCAGGCGCGCCGCTCGCACCCCCTCGGACACCCCCTGCGGGCCCGGCGGCGCCCCGTCGTGCCCGCCATCGCCCGCTTCCGAGAAGGCCAGTGTCTCCCCGTGCGGGCCGGGAGGGCCGTGTGCCGTCAGTCTTCCGCCGATGGCCCGGGCGAGCGTCTGCGCCTGCCAGGACTCGGTCATGATGCGTGTCTCGTCCTTGGCCCGGGCGAGCGCCCGTGCCGTCACCTCGATGAGCCGCACCGCGTCCATCGTTTCCGCCCCCGTTCCCGCTTCCGTTCATCGCTCTCCCGCCCCGACGCCTCGTCGTCTTCCCGCCCGTTCTCTTTCCGATACTCAGAGTGACTGAATCGTCGGGAGATCGCGAGAGGTAAAGCCACATCTGTGGATAACCAGGAGAAGTTGCTCAGCCTCGCCACTCCATAGAGTGATCACGACGGCTGGAGAGAACGGCGCGGTGAACGAGTTCCCGTCCAGGGACGGTCTGGTTCACGGCCGCGTGGAACGCCCGGCGTGGGGCCACGGCCTCTCGGCGCCTCGCTCACCGGCGCCGACCGCCCTGAGCGTCACGCAGGGTCGGCCGGGCCGGCCGGGAATCGCTGTTCGTTGCGGTCGATCTTGGCGCTGAGCGCGGCGAGCGGGTCGATGTCGAGGACCGCGCAGAACTGGAGGAGGTAGGCCAGGACATCGGCCACCTCGTCGCGCACCCGGTGGGCGGACTCCGGGGAGGTCATGACGTCGGCGGATTGCTGCGGTGTCAGCCACTGGAAGATCTCCAGCAGCTCCGAGGCCTCGACGCTGAGCGCGGCGGCCACGTTCTTCGGGGTGTGGAACCGGCCCCAGTCCCGGGCCGCCGCGAAGTCCACGAGCCGCTCTCGCAGCTCGTCGAGGCCGGGAGCGGCGGGCTCCTGCGCGACCGAAGCCGCCCCCGGCGCCGCTCCACCACCCCCCGTCGATGCGGTAGGTGCTGCGGGCGTCGTGGGAGCGGCTTCGTTCTCGTCAGTCACACACCAGGTGTATCACCGCAGCCGAGGGGCGAACGCCGTCCCCGCTCAGCGCTCGGCACGCCCAACGGGGCCCGTTCCGCGGCCCGGCCTCCCGGGCGACCGGCCCTCACCACCGCGCCGCCCCAAGGACTCGCAGTCCCCGCTCGGCCGGGGGGCCGGCACACGATCGCGCTCGGTGCCCGGGCCTACGTCGCGCCGGTGAGGACCGGGCTGTTCGGCCCCCGCCGAACCCGTCTGCTCCGCAGGGCCTGACCGCCCCTCAGGGCGCTGCGCTTCCTCGGTACCCGACCGCGTCTCAGGCTCCAGCCGTTCGACCGCCCCCGGCCGTACCGCCGCATCCGTCCCACTCCCCGGATCAAGCCCCGGGGCCGCACCGTGCTCGGTTCCCGCATCAGGTTCCGATCCCGGACCACGCCCCGACCCCGGACCCGATTCCCGCACCTGCCTCGGCACCAGCCCCGATCCACAGTCCGGCGTCAGGTCCGCCGCCTCGCCGGGCCCGGCCGGATCGTCAGGTCCGGTCCCTTCGCGGCCGAGGTCCACGACGGTGATGCCCTCGACGGTCGAGGCCCACTGCGCGTCGCCGGCCGTCGCGAGCAGGCGGACGTGGCCGCGGGCGCACATCCCGGCGGCCAGGGACAGCAGGTGACGGCTCTGGTGCGCGTCGAGGCCGCGGTCGATTCCGTCGGCCAACACTGTGAGGGTCTGGAGGGCGCCGGGGACTTCCACGACCGGGTCCACGTCGAGGACGCCGGGGCCGGTGAGCAGGACCAGGGAGAGCGCCAGGTGGCGCAGCTCGCCGTCGGCGAGGCGGCTGAGCGGGGTGGTCCGGCCCTCCGCGCGTTCCAGGTGGGCGAGGACTCTCCCGTCCTCCAGGCATCGGGCACCAAGGGCGTGGACCGGCCCGGTGCAGCCCTCGCGGGCGGCGGCCTCCAGCAGGCCGTACCGGTGCGGGCACTCCGCGGCGGCGCGCAGCACGATCTCGGCGAGGTTGTCGCAGCCGCTGAGCAGTCGGCCGCCCCGCGGGGTGGCCGGGGGCCGCATGGCGGAGGGGTCAGGATCGCAGCGGAAGGTGGAGCGCAGGGCGAGCACCATCTGTTCGGCGGCCGCGAGGACCTGACGCTGTCCTTCCGTCCGGCCCGAGACGCGCAGCGGAAGCAGGGCGGTGCCGAGTTGGTCGTCGGGCAGCGGGGCGCGGGTGACGGGTGTGGAACCGGCGGTGTGCCAGGCGGCCTGCACGGAGGGCCGGCCGGGGTCGCGCAGCGCGGTTTCGAGATAGGTGATGCCCTCGCCGCTCAGGCGTTCCCCGACGATGCGCAGTTCCGGTTCGGCCTGGACGGCGAGATCGAGGCGGACGGGGCCGACGGGGCCGTCCGCCGTGCAGCCGATCCGGAAGCCCCTGCGGCCCTGGGAGTCGGGGCGGGCGTTCTCGGGCACCACGTCGAGGGGTTCGGGGAAGACCTCCTCAAGCGTCGCCCCCGCGCCGAGGGCGGCCAGGGCGGAGCAGGCGGCGAGGGCGGTGGACTTGCCGCTGCCGCTGGGCCCGGTGAACAGGGTCGCCGGGCCCAGCGTGTGAACGGCGGAGCGGTGACCCGCGTAGGCGGACAGGCGCAGTTCGGTCAGCTCGGGACGCATCGGCCGCCGGGGCGGCCGGGTGGGAGCCGGTGGTGGGGGGAACATGCCCGGAACATAGGGGCCGTCCGGACAGGGGAACCGTTTTGTCGCCGAGTTCTTCCCCCCATCGGGGGACTTTCGGAGTGCGCGGCTTCCGCCCGGGCAACGCGGAGAGGGGTGAGGCCGCCGGGGAGTGTGGACGGCCTCACACGCTGCCCGCGCTGCCCCTGACTCCTTCGACGAGGCTCTTGACCTCGGTTCCGGGCGGGGCGAGGAGGAACACGTTGCGGTCGACCCGGTGCATGCCGCTGCCGAGGCCGAAGACGACTCCGCTGCTGAAGTCGAGGACGCGTTTGGCGACGTCGGTCTCCGCTCCGCTCAGGTCGAGCAGGACGGGGACCTGGGTCATGAGGGTCTCGGCCACCTCGCGGGCGTCCGCGAAGACGTTGACGCGCAGGACCACGAAACGGCGTCGCGCCTCGGCCTCCCGGTCGGCTTCGGGCGGGAGGGAGCGGTGCCCCGTCCAGGAGGGCCAGGCGTCGCTGCTGCGCAGCGGCACGACCTGGGCGAGCCCTTCCCACTGTTCATCAGTGACGTCGTGGCTGTTCACTGCCCCACCCCGTCCGGGCTCGTACGATTGTCTGCATCGGTCAATTCTCGCCTGGTTCGCCCGTTCGGCCTACCAGCGACACGCCTGCCCCGTCGCCGCCGTTCCACCTGTGCTCCCTCGGCCCCGTGCCGACGGAGACTGCCGACTGTGTGCCGGCGGTGCCGCGCCGTCCGGGGACGGCGGCGTGGTCACGGTGGTGTCCCCGCCGAGGAGTGACGGCGTGCGGGCCGCCGTTCGGTTTCCCCGGCCAAACGGTATCGAACGCCGGGAACGGGTCAGGACAAGCATCCAGCACGTACCCGTCGACGCCCCGGCAGGCCGGTCTCCGTCCGTTCCCGCTCCCCGTCCTCGTCTCCGTAGCGTATCCGCAGAGGCGGCAGCTGACACGGACACCGGCAAGGACGGACGGCGCACAGGCGGGCCCGCAGGCCCGCGTGCGCCCGGACCTGGCTGTCGGCCGGACCCCACGCCCCCGGCAGCGGGCCGCAAGGAGAGCCTGCTTCTTTCCGTATTCCAGAAAAGCACCAGTACCCGCGTTCCCGCATATTTCACGGCCAATCACAGAAGCGTTCCAGATTTTTCTGAGCAATCCGTACGGCCGCGCCCGGCAGGCGACTTCCACGCCGTGTGTGCATTCCCCCTCGGCGTCGGTGCGCTGAATTGACTGCCCGTCAAGCCGGTTGTGCCCGTATGGGAACTCTTTGTCATTCGATGTGTGTGAGCGCGCCGTGCACGGGCAGGCGGGCCCGTAGCCAAGGTGTACGACCGCATTCGACTGCAAAGGTGCTTCACGTGACGATCCCCACGCACTCCGCAGGAACGTCCGGCCGGTCGGCGGCCGGGGTCACCGGTGTCAACAACGCTCTCCACCAGGGCACTCCGGCGAACTGCGCGGCGGTGGCGCACTCCGCCACCGCGGTCGCACCGGCCCGCACCGCCCCGGAGGAGACGGCGGACCTGCCGTGGATCGAGGACGCGGGAAAGATCGCGCCGAAGGACGCCAGGGCCCTGTCGAAATTGTTCTTCGACCAGCTGCAGACCCTGGAGGAGGGCACCCGCGAGTACCAGTACGCGCGGAACACGCTGATCGAGATGAACCAGTCGCTGGTCCGTTTCGCCGCCCGGCGCTTCCGTAATCGCGGCAACGGCGAGATGGAGGACATCTTCCAGGTCGGCACGATCGGGCTCATCAAGGCGATCGACCGCTTCGACCTCTCCCGCGAGGCGGAGTTCACGTCGTTCGCCATTCCGTACATCGTCGGTGAGATCAAGCGGTATTTCCGGGACAGCACGTGGGCGGTGCACGTGCCGCGTCGCCTCCAGGAGCTGCGGGTCGAACTGGCGCGGGCCAAGGAGCGGCTCGCTACCGATCTGGACCGCGATCCGACGATCAAGGAGCTGGCGGAGGACCTGAAGCTCAGCGAGGACGAGGTCATCGACGGGCTCATCGCGGCCAACGGCTACATGTCGGACTCCCTGGACCTGCCGGCCGACAACAGCACGGGCACCAAGCCCGACCAGAAGAACGCGACGACGTACGCCGACTTCCTGGGCTCGTGCGACCCGGCGATGGAACTCGTCGAGGACTTCACTTCGCTCGCCCCGCTGCTGGAGGGCCTGGACGACCGCGAACGCCACATCCTGGAACTGCGGTTCGGCGCCGAGATGACGCAGTCGCAGATCGGCGCGGAGCTGGGTGTCTCCCAGATGCACGTGTCGCGACTGCTGAGCCGCACCCTGAGCAAGCTGCGGACGGGAATGCTCTCCGAACGCTGAGACGCGGCGCCGAAGACGACGCACACGGACGGGCACCCCTGCCGGCCACGCCCCGCGCACCGCCCGGCCACCCCGCTGGTGACCCCACCCCCGGCCCCCGCCACTTCGCGGGGGCCCCTTCCGTGGGCGGGTACGGTGCCGACCGGCGGGTCGGCGGGTGGCACTCTCCCGGAGCAGTGCGGCGTGATGTCCCGCCCGGTCCGGGTACAGGTCCCGGCAGCACGTGCGTCGAGGCGCGGGCACCAGGACCGGGGAGCTGACGAGGATGACGGAACGGCACAGCGGGAGTCCGGGGCGGGAACTGGCCGGGAGCACCGCTCTCGTGACGGGCGCCTCCAGCGGGATCGGTGAGGAGACCGCGCGGGCCCTCGCGGACCGGGGCGCCCGGGTGGCCCTCGTGGCGCGCCGCGCGGACCGGCTCACGGACCTCGTGACGCGCATCGAGGAGGACGGCGGGACGGCGTTCGCGATCCCGGCCGACCTGAGCGATCCCGAGGGCGCCGCGGCGGCCGTGGCCCGGGGCGCGGAGCACTTCGGCGCGCTGGACGTCGTGGTGAACAACGCCGGTTACGGAGCGCGCCGTTCGGTCGAGGAGTCCGACCCGGCCGACTGGGAGCGGATGATCGCCGTCAATCTGGGGGCGGTCCTGCACGTCTCGCGCGCCGCGCTCCCCCACCTCCTGCGGGCGGCCGACGAGGGCCCGCGCGGTGTGGCCGACCTCGTGAACGTCGCGTCCGTCGCGGGCCGGGTGCCCCGCAAGAACAACAGCGTCTACTCGGCGACCAAGCACGCCGTGGTGTCGTTCAGCGAGTCCCTGCGGCAGGAGGTCACCACGCGCCGGGTGCGGGTGGGCCTGGTGGAGCCCGGTATGACGCAGACGGAGATGACGCGCGGCGGGCAGTCGGCCGCCGGCCGGGGCATGCCCCCGCAGGACTGGCTGCACGCGCGGGACGTGGCACGCGCGATCGTCTTCATGGTGACGCAGCCGCCACGCGCCGCCGTCAACGAACTGATGGTGCGCCCGACGGCACAAGAGCACTGACCGGCTTCGCCGACTACCCGGCTCGGGCATGGCGGATCGTGTGCCCGGGTAGGGTCCGCGCGTGACCGAAGCGGGCGCCTGGGACGCGCACTACCTGGCCGGAGGGCGCTTCCGCCCCCTCACCGGCTCCGAACGCCGGTTGCTGGCCGAGCACGTACCCACGCCGCCCGGCGGTCTCGCGCTGGACGTGGGGTGCGGCACGGGAGAGCTCGCCCGCCACCTCGCCGACACCGGATGGACGGTGGACGCCGTCGACCTCTCCGCGACCGCCCTCGCCGAGGCGCGCTCGGCGGAACCGGAACCGGAACCGGAACCGAGGCCGGGAAGCGGGCCGGAGCCGCCGCGGCGGTCGCCGCAGTCGCCGCAGCCGCGGACGAGTGGCCCGCCCGCCCGTGGCACGCCGGCCCGCCCGGCACGCGTCCCCGTCCGCTACCTCCGGTACGACATCACCCGGGCCGACGGATGGAGCGGGGGGCCACCACTGCACCGGGCCGGGGAGGCGGCCGGGGGGCCGGGCGGCGGGACGGAGCCGGGCCGGCTTCCCCACGGCGCGTACGACCTCGTCGTCCTGCGGCTCAGCATCGCCTTCCTGCCCGACCGCACGCGGCTCGTGAACCGGCTGGCGCGGCTGCTGCGGCCGGGCGGAACCGTATGCGTCGTCACTGCGCGCGCCGAGTCCGCCCCGGCCGGGCGGCGGCACTCCGCCCTCGACGCGGAGGAGATCGAGGCGCTGCGCGCGGGCTGGTCCCGGACCGCCCTGTACGACGCGGAGGGGCTCGCCTTCCTCGTCCTGCGCGGCCTCGATCCCGGCCCCGTGCGCTACGGCGAGAAGGGCGCGCCCGCGCCGTGGGCGATGGCGGGGGCCGGCGTGGTCGTGACCGACGACCACGGCCGCGTCCTGCTGGGCCGGACCACCGGCGGCGTGTGGGAGTGCCCTGGCGGGAAGCGCGAGGAGGGCGAGAGCTGGGAGCAGGCCGCCGTGCGGGAACTCGCCGAGGAGACCGGGCTGCGGGCCGTGACCAGGAACGCGCGGGTGCACGCGTTCCTCACCGACAGCGCGCACGGCATCACCCGCGTCACCGCCGCCGTCCGTGTGCTTCGGCACCGTGGCAGCCCCTCCGTGCGGGAACCGCACCACATCCGCCGCTGGGAATGGCACGAGCCGGCCGAACTGGCCCACCTTCCCCAGCCGTTGTTCACTCCCAGCGCGCAGGTCCTGGAGTCCGTGTGGCCGGGACTGCTGCCCGGTCTGCCGCCCGTGGACCGAAGGCTGCTCGTGCCCGAGGAACCGGACGGGCGATAGCCCTCCGCGACACGGAAGAGGTGTCGCGCCGGCGGGGGCGGCGGGGCCGTCTGCGGTATGTCGTTCGATGGTCAACCAACGCGCCGCATCCCCGCAGGGCGAACCCCCCGCAAGACGTACCTGTGCCGCCATTCGGACGAATGCGGGGAGGAAAGGGGATATGGGCGGTGGCCAGGGGCACAGATGCGGTGAACCACCCCCCTCACCACAGGAGTTCCGTATGCGCATCCGCACCGCGTTCGCCGCCGTCGCTCTCGCCGCCACCGCCGTGATGGGCGGCGCCGGTCTGGCAGCCGCGGGCGAGGGCCCGCACGAAGTCCACGGCGTCGCCGCCGAGGGCGAGTTCTCGCACACGGCCGCCCGCGCCGACTACCTGAACCTCGGTGGCCCGTACGGCATCACCAAGGGTTCCATCGCCGGCACGCACACCGAGGGCGAGTTCGAGTACGCC
This sequence comes from Streptomyces sp. NPDC049954, assembly GCF_040656295.1. Classification (NCBI taxonomy): domain Bacteria; kingdom Bacillati; phylum Actinomycetota; class Actinomycetes; order Kitasatosporales; family Streptomycetaceae; genus Streptomyces; species Streptomyces sp. NPDC049954. The sequence continues at coordinate 201,536 of NZ_JBFALS010000006.1, read as the reverse complement.
GAGTTCTGGGCCCGCTGAGAGAGGCCGGCGATCCGCCGGCCGTTTCGCAGCACCCTCGAAGCCCCGGCCGGGCCACGCGCCCGGCCGGGGCTTCGGTCTGTCCTGAGCCCACCGCCGAACGGCCCGCTCCGCGGCACCCGCTTCCGCCGAACCGGCTTCCGTTGGCCGAATGTTCGACGCGACGTCTCCTCAAGCGCACCGCGAGACACCAGACTGATCGCGCGCGGACGACCGCTGTCCGGCCGCTGTCCGATCCCGGTCAGGCCCCTGTCCGACCGCGGTCCGGCCGCTGTCCGACAACGTTGTCGGCCGCGCGCGCCCAGTCGACACACCACCCGTCCCGAAGGAACCCGCGATGCGTGACCCCTCTTCCGTACCGTCCCCCCGGTGGCACAGACCCCGGCACGGCCGGCGAGGCACCCTGGCTCTGGTCGCCCTGACGGTCGGGGCGCTCCTCGCCGGCTCGGTCCCGGCCCTCGCCGCCGGCCCCGCGCACCACGGCGCCGCGAAGGAGGTGAGCGCCTTCGACGCCGTGGACCCGTTCATCGGCACCGAGTTGGACACCACCCAGAACAAGGGCAACAGCGCCTACGGGAACACCTATCCGGGAGCGACCGTGCCGTTCGGCATGGTGCAGTCGAGTCCGACGACGTACCGCACGAGCGACGGGGACCAGAAGGGCGGCTACGAGTACACCGCCGACCGCATACGCGGCTTCGGCATGACCCGGCTGTCCGGGACCGGCTGCGAGGGCCGGTTCAGCGGCTTCGACTTCCCCGTCCTGCCGTACACCGGTGAACTGCCCGGCGGAGCGCTGCCGCGCAGCCCGGCCTCCGACATCGCGTCCTACTACCTGGACTTCGACCACGCGGACGAGTCGGCGCAGCCCGGCTCCTACACGGTGGGCCTGAAGAACGGGGTGCGCACCTCCCTGACGGCCACCACCCGTACCGCGGTCAACCACTACTCCTTCCCCGCCGACCGCGGGAGTTCGGCGCTGCTGGTGGACGTGGCGGGGTCGAACAACCGCGTGTACGACAGTGAGGTCACCGTCGAGGGCCGCACCGTCAGCGGCTGGGTCGAGGCGGCCTCGGTGTGCGAGGGCGGCGGCCACTACCGGGCCTACTTCTCCTCCACCTTCGACCGGCCGTTCACGGCGTACGGCACCTGGGAGGGCGGTCGGGTCACGGCCGGCGCCGCGCACGCGAAGAGCGGCGAGGCCAAGCACGGAGCGGGCGCCTACCTGGTGTTCCCCCGGGGCGCCGAGGTCACGGCCAGGACCGGTCTGAGCTACGTGAGCGTGGACGGCGCGGCACGCAACGCGGAGCAGGAGACGGCGGGCCACTCCTTCGAGGCGGTCCGGGCCGAGGCCGCCCGGACCTGGAAGGACGCCCTCGCCACCGTCGACGCGGGCGGCGGCACCCGGGAGCGGCGGGTGAAGTTCTACACCGCGCTCTACCACGCCCTGCTGCACCCGAACATCATGGACGACGTGGACGGCCGCTACCCGGGCTACGACGGCGCGGTGCACCGCGCGGAGCGGGGGCGGCACGTCTACGCGACCTACTCCGGCTGGGACACCTACCGGGGGCAGGCGCAGCTGATCGCGCTGCTGTTCCCGAAGGTCGGGAGCGATATCAACCAGTCCCTCGTGGACCTCGTGGAGCAGACCGGCTCGTGGCCCAACTGGCCGCATCTGAACCAGTCCCAGCAGAAGATGACGGGCGACTCGCTCCAGGCGCTGGTCTCCGCCGTCGACGCGTTCGGCAGTACGGACTACGACCGCAAGGCCGCCCTCGACTCGATGGTGCGCACCCAGTCGCTGCCCGCCGGCTCCAGCAAACGCACCAACGCCCAGCAGTACTTCAGCACGGGTTTCGTGGAGAGTTCCACGGGTGACTCGGCGACCTCGAAGACGCTGGAGTACGCGATCGACGACTTCGCGATCGCCCGGCTCGCGGACCGCCTCGGGGACAGCGCGGACCGTGCGAAGTTCATGGCGCGCGCCCAGAACTGGCAGAACGTGTTCGACGCGGACACCCGGCAGATCCGTCCGCGGGACCGCGACGGTTTCGACCGCGGCTTCAACCTCGGTGAGCGCGGCGACCAGTTCGACCAGGCGACCGGCTACCAGTACGGCTGGATGGTGCCGCACAACGTGGCCGCCCTGGTGGAGAAGCGGGGTGGCCGCGAGGTCGTCGCCGAGGAACTCGACCGTCACACGCGGTCCCTGGACGCGGGGGTGTACGACACCGAGGGCGCGTACCTGAGCAACCAGCCCAGCTTCTCCATGCCCTACGTCTACAACTGGCTGCGACAGCCGGGGAAGACGGGCGAGGTGCTGCGGCGCGCCGTCGACGAGATGTACGACACCTCGCCGAAGGGGCTGCCGGGCAATGACGACCTCGGGGCGCTCAGCGCGTGGTACGTGTGGGCGAACCTCGGGATGAGCCCGTCGGTCTACGGCACCGCGAACCTCGTGCTCAGCGCCCCGCTGTTCGACCGGGTCACGATCGACAGCGCGGACAGCGCACGCACCATCCGCGTCACGGCCCCCGGGGCGGGCGGGGACCAGCGGTACGTGTCGGGGCTGAAGGCCGACGGCCGGGCGAGCACGAAGTCCTGGGTGGGCGAGGACTTCGCGCGGCGCGGCGGCACCCTCGACTTCCGCATGGGCACCGCTGCGGGCACCTGGGGTACGGGTGCGGACGATGTCCCGCCCTCGTACACCGAGGGTTCCGACAGCCGCAACGAGACCGGCACCACGCCGGACGGGAAGGGCGGGCTCGGCTCGCTCGACATGAGCGGCCACTCGCTGTCCCGGGAGAAGCTCGCGGCGGCCGGGGCCTCGCCGGGGGCGCGGCTGCCGTTCGGGGACACCGGGGTGACGTTCACGTGGCCAAAGGCGGCGCCCGGCGAGCCGGACAACTGGGTGCCGCACGGCCAGCGGGTCGACCTGTCGGGTGGCGACGCGCGCGGGGCCCGGGCGAGCGGGATCTCGTTCCTCGGTCTGGCGACCAACGGCCCCGCGCAGGGCACGGCGGTCGTCGAGTACGCCGACGGGTCCCGCCAGGACGTGGACGTGCGGCTCACGGACTGGACTCCCGGGACGGACTACCGGTTCGGCAACGTCCCGCTGGTCACCACGGAGGGGCGCAACCTCGCGGACGGGACGGCGGACACCGCCAGGACCGTCGTCCTCGCGACGGCCGTCCAGGCGCTCGACCCGTCGAAGCGGGTGCGCTCGGTGGTGCTGCCCCAGGGCACCGACCGGGGCGTCATGCACGTGTTCGACGTCGCGCTGGCGGGGGTACCCGGGGCGTGACGAAGCGGCGCCCCGGCCCCGGCACGCGCCGGGTCCGGGGCGGCGCGGCGGGGCGCGGGCAGGCGGCCCGGCCCGCTGCCACGCAGGCATGACCCCCTGAGCGATATCGAACATCTGTTTATGCACGTTCAACAGGGAAAGAGGCACTATGGAAGGAGCGACGGGGGCCGAAGACGTGCGTCGGCGAGGGCCGTGATGCCCGACGTGCCCGGCGGGGGCTGACTGGAGGCGACCATGAGCCGAGGCGGTACGAGGTACGCGTCCGACCGGGGACTCACCACCCGCATGGTGACGACGATGTTCCTGATCGGTCTTCTCTACGTGGTGCTCGTGGGTGTGCTGGTGGCGGTGCTGCACGGCGCCTGGCCGATCATCCTGATCCTCGCGGGTGCGATGTTCGTCGCGCAGTTCTGGTTCAGCGACCGCATCGCCGCCTTCTCGATGGGGGCCCGCGAGGTCTCCCCGGAGGAGGCCCCCGAACTGCACGGGGCGATCGACAGGATCTGCGCGCTCGCCGACATGCCCAAACCCAAGGTGGCCATCGCGCGCAGCGACGTGCCCAACGCCTTCGCGACCGGCCGCAGCGAACGCACGGCCCTCGTGTGCGCCACTTCGGGTCTGCTGCGCCGGCTGGAGCCGGAGGAGCTGGAGGGGGTCCTCGCCCACGAGATGTCCCACGTCGCGCACCGGGACGTGGCGGTGATGACCATCGCGTCCTTCCTCGGTGTCCTGGCCGGTCTCATCACGCGGATAGCCCTGTGGGGCGGGCTGAGCCGCAACAGCCGCAGCAATGACCCGGTCGGCGTCGCGCTGCTGCTGATCCCCCTGGTCAGCGCGGTGGTGTACGCGGTCGGCTTCCTGCTGACGCGGCTGCTGTCCCGCTACCGGGAGCTGTCCGCGGACCGTACGGCCGCTCTGCTCACCGGCCGCCCCTCGGCGCTCGCCTCGGCCCTGACGAAGGTCAGTGGCCAGATGGCGCGCATCCCGACCGAGGACCTGCGCAAGGCGGAGCCGTACAACGCCTTCTACTTCGTGCCCGCGTTCTCCTCGAAGCAGAGCCTGGGCAGGCTGTTCTCCTCGCATCCGACCCTGGAGCAGCGCCTCGACCAGCTCGGCCGTATAGCCGCGAACCTGTCCCGTCCCTGACCGGACCCGAGTACCCGAGTACCGGAGACGACCGGGTGCCCCCCGGGGAAGCCACATCCACGACGGACGCGGCGCACCGACCAGTCCGACCCCCCGCAAGGAGAGGAGTCCGCGTGGGCTTCCTGGACACGATCCTGGGCCGCAGCAAGCCGGTCCGCCCCGATCTCGACCAGCTCTTCGCGGTGCCCTCGGCCGCCCTCACCCTGGAGGCCGCGACCGGCTTCCGGCCGACCGGGCGGGGATCGGTGTGTTTCGCGGGGGTCGAGGGCGGGACCTTCGCCCGCCTCCAGCAGGACGTGCGGGAGCTGCTGGACGCCGACACCGGGCGCGGCGGCGTCCCCGTGGAGTTCAGCCAGGACGGGTACGGGTACACCTGGCTGCTGGCCCGGCAGGCACCTGAGGACACCGCGGGGCTGGTCAACGACCTGCACGCGGTCAACACGCTCCTCCAGGACGGCGGCTTCGGCCCCCAGCTCCTGTGTTCGCTGGTCGCCTTCGAGGACGAGCGGCAGCGCCCGCTCGCCCTCGTGTACCTCTACAAGCGCGGCACCTTCTACCCGTTCGCTCCTGTGCAAGGGGACCGGGAGAAGCGGGACAACTCGCTGGAGCTTCAGGTCAGGGCCGCGCTCGGCGCCGACCTGCGGATCGAGAAGGACCTGACCCGCTGGTTCCCGGTGTGGGGTGCCCCGGGGCTGTGAGCCCCGGCGGGCGAGACCGTCCCGCGTGCGTCAGGCCGGTCCGGTCCCGGTTTCTGCTCCGGGGGCGCGCAGCAGGGGCAGCAGGACCTCGTCCACGAGTGTCTCCAGATCGGCGCGGGAGACGGTGTCGTTCTCCATGTGCACGGAGATGATCAGCCGCGGCCCGACCCCGGCGACCGTGCGGGTGAGGGCCTGCGGCCGGGCCTCGCCGCGCTCGACGGCGTCCCGCACGATCGAGAGCAGGATCTCCTTGTGCGGCTGGATGATCAGCCGGTCCACCTGTGCGTACAGCTCCGGGTGGCGGGTGCGGTGCGCGAGCAGGGGGCGCAGGGCGCGGCCGTGCGGCTGGTCCAGGGCGCGGGTGAACCCGCCGAGCAGTTCGAGGAGGTCGGACCGCAGAGCCCCGGTGTGCGGCTGGGGAGCGGTCTCGCCGAAGCCGGAGACCGGGTCGGTGAGGGCTTCGAGGAGCAGTTCGGCCGGCGTGGACCAGCGGCGGTAGAGCGATGCCTTCCCGGCGCCGGCGGCCGCGGCGATCTTGTCGAAGCCGAGTTCCTCGAAACTGGTCTCCGCGAGCTGGGTGAGGGCGGCCCGGTAGATCGCCCGGGTCAGATTGGCCCCGTGGCGGCGCGGAGGACGGGCCGGAACGGGGTGGCTCGGCGCACGGGGGGCGGCGGGGGCCACGGGATCCGGGACGGAGGTCATGGGTTCTGTATATCCGCCGATCCGCCGACGGGCACCACCGCACCCTCCGGTCGCCCCCGCGACCGGGGCCCCTCACCCCCTCCCGGTCGCCCCCGTTCCCGGGCCGCCCCCGTTCCCGGGTCACGCCGGATTGCCGGTCCCCGCCCGGGCGGGTCGCGCCGGAAACCCGTAGTCTGGATTCAGTGAACAATTCTGTCTCTTGAACGCGAGGTCCGTCCCGGGCCGACCGCTCAGCCGTTTCCTTCTGGAGGGCGCATGTCCACGAGTACGACCACAGCCCTGACCAACGTGCGGGTCTTCGACGGCGAGCGGCTGCGCGAGCCGGGCACCGTCGTCGTGGACGGCGCCCTGATCGGTGAGGACCCCACCGGCGCCCGGGTGGTGGACTGCGAGGGCGCCACGCTCCTGCCGGGCCTGATCGACGCGCACGTCCACCTGCACGCGACCGCCGACCTGGAGCGCATGGCCGATCACGGGGTGACCACCGCCCTGGACATGGGTACGTGGCCGCCCGAGCTGGTCGGTTCGCTGCGTAACGCCGTCGGGGCGACCGACATCCGCAGTTCCGGTGGCTCGGCCGCCGCCCCCGGCAGCGTCCAGTCGAAGATGCCGGCCTTCCCGCAGGACGGCATCCTCTCGGGGCCGAAGGACGCGGGCCCGTACGTCGCGGAGCGCGTGGCGCAGGGCGTGGACTACATCAAGATCATCGTGGAGCGGCCGGGGCCGACCGCCCTGGACGAGGCCACGATCGACGCCCTCGTGGGAGCCGCGCGCGCCCACGGCCTGCGCACGGTCGCCCATGTCGCGGACACCGCGGGCTTCGGCACGGCGCTGCGCGCGGGTGTCGACGTGCTCACCCACGTGCCCCTGAACGACACGCTCGACGAGAGGACGGCGTCGCTGACGGCCACCGGGGGCCGGGTGTCGGTGCCGACCCTCGCGATGATGCGGGGCGTCGCCACCAACCTCGCGCCCCTCGGTCTCGGTCTGGACTACGGCCACGCGCGGGCGAACGTAACCGCCCTTCACTCGGCCGGGGTGCCGATACTGGCGGGGACCGACGCGAACTACTCCCCCGGCGCCCCCGCCGCCGTCCCCCACGGCAGCGGTCTGCACCAGGAACTCGCGCTGCTCGTGGAGGCGGGCCTGAGCCCGCTCGACGCGCTGCGCGCCGCGACCGTGCTGCCCGCGCGGCACTTCGGTCTCGCCGACCGTGGCGTCATCGCGCCGGGTCTGCGGGCGGACCTCGTGCTGGTGGACGGTGACCCGCTGTCCGACATCACCGCGTCGGCGCGGGTCCTGCGGGTGTGGTGCGCGGGCGTCGAACGGGAACGGACCGCCTGACGCGCCGCGCACGCGACGGCGGGGACGGGGAACGCGAGCAGCACCTGGCGAAGGGAGACCCGAAGTGAGTGAGTCCGGGACGAACGCGGTGGTGGACCTGCGCGACCGCACGGTGATCGTGACCGGCGCGTCCTCCGGCATCGGTGCTGCCACGGCCCGCGCCCTGTACGCGGCGGGGGCCAACCCGGTGCTGGCGGCCCGCAGGCTGGACCGCATCGAGGAACTCGGCGCGGAGCTGGGCGGCGCGCTGAGCGTGCGGACGGACGTGACCGACGAGGCCGACGTCGTCCACCTCGTGACGGCCACGGTCGAACGGCACGGGCGCGTGGACGGGCTGGTCAACAACGCCGGGGCGAGCCTGCACGGCGCCTCGGTCGAGGAGCTGGACCTGGACGCGTTCCGGCAGGCCGTGGAGCTCAACGTGTTCGGGGTGGTGCGCTGCATGCAGGCGGTGCTGCCGGCGATGCGGGCCCGGGGCTTCGGCCGGATCGTCAACATCAGCTCCGGCACGACCGGGATGGTGCTGCCGACCGTCGGCGCCTACACGGCCACCAAATCGGCGCTGAACACCCTCTCCGTCATCGCCCGCGAGGAGCTGGCGGGCACCGGGATCGACGTGGGGCTCGTCCTGCCGTCGACGACGGCGACCGAGTTCGGCGGGGGCCGCTACCAGGCCGGTGAGGAGACCGTCCCGGGGCTTGTCGCGCACAGCTCCGCGTACGTGGCGGACGTGATCCTGCGGGCCCTGCGCACCGGCGAGGAGCGGATCGACATCCCGCACGGTCCGGAGCGCCCCGAGGTCACGGCCGTACCCGCCGGCTGACGACGTCCTGGGGGCCGGCGGGCGGCGGCCCGCCGGCCTCGCGCACCCGCCGCGGCTCAGGCCCCGGGGGCGGGCCCGCGGGAGGAGAGCGCCAGCAGCCCGGTGACGGCGACGTGCAGGCTGCGCCCGAGACGCTGCGCGAAGTCGACGCGGTGGTGGGCCAGCTCCGGGGCGCGCACGGCCTCGGCCACGGCCGGGAACGGATGGGCGAAGGGCCAGAGGCCGGCCGTGCACACGATCGACAGGGAGACGAGTTCGCGCGCGGCGGACTCCGTGAGGTCCGGTATGTGGCCCCGCACGAGGTGGGCGAGCCTGAGCTGCGCGTCCTGGTGGACGAGCTTGAAGGAGCGCACCGCCTCGGCCGAGATGTTCCGTTCGAGTTCGGTGCCCAGCGAGCTGAGCAGTTCGCACAGCGACCGGCGGGCGGCGAGCGACCGGGCCCACACGTCCACCACCTCCTTCGCCGAGGCGGGCGCGCAGGACCGCAGCTCCTCGGCGAGCCCGGCCAGCCAGGAGTCGAACTCCCGGTTGAGCAGTTCGAAGTAGACCGCCTCGCGGGTCTCGAAGTAGCGCACGACGTTCGTCTTCGACAGGCCGACCCGCCGGCTCAGTTCGCGCAGGCTGATCTCGCTCAGCGGCAGCTCGTCCAGCAGTTGCGCGGCGACCGCGAGAATGGCCAGCTTCCGCGCCTCGCGCTGCTCGGCGCTGCGCGCACGCTGGAAGTTCACCTGCGGGCCGCTGGTCATGACGGGTACCTCTGCACACTGTCGTGGCGCACGTGCCGCGCCCCATCCGGTGACCCTACGCCGACCGGGGGACGCGCGCACGGGCCGGCCGTCACACCGACTCACTGACCTCCCGCCACTGGGCGTCGGTGGCGGCGAGGGTCTCGGCGGCGGACCGTGCGACGGCCACCGCGTCCCGGCCGAGCAGCAGTCGTACCGGCGGGTTGTCGGTCTCCGTGACGTCCAGGAGGATCCGGGCGATCACCGCCGGGTCGCCGGGCTGCTTGCCGTCCGCCTGGCGCATGCGCTCCACGACGGGCTCGATGACCTGCCGGTAGGGCTCGCTGACCGGGGGTGTGCTCATCGAGGAGCCGGCCCAGTCGGTGCGCATCGCCCCGGGTTCGGCGACGGTGACCTTGATCCCGAGCGGCGCCACCTCCTTGGCGAGCACCTCCGAGAAACCGCCCACCGCCCACTTGGCCGCCTGGTACGCGCCGAGTCCGGGACCGCCGACCCGGCCGCCGATGGAGGAGATCTGGAGGATGTGGCCGAAGCCCTGTTCCCGCAGGACGGGCAGGGCGGCCCGGGTCACGTTGACCACCCCGTGGAAGTTCGCGTCGATCTGCGCGCGGAAGACGTCCTCGGGCATGTCCTCGATCGCGGCGAGGTCCGCGTAACCGGCGTTGTTCACGAGGACGTCCAGCCGTCCGAAGGCCGCGACCGCCGCGCCGACCGCCGCGCGGGCCGCCGCGGGATCGGTCACGTCGAGCGGGACGACCCGGACCCGGTCCCCGTACACCGACACGAGGTCGCTCACGGTGTCGGTGCGCCGGGCGGTGGCCACCACGTTGTGGCCCGCCGCAAGGACGGTCTCGGCGAGGGCGCGGCCCAGACCGCGCGAGGTTCCCGTGATCAGCCAGGTCTTGCTCATGATGGTGCCTCTTTCCGGTGGGAGGGGTGTGTGTCCGGGGAGCCGGCCGGGCCCGCCGCCGGTCACGACGTGGTGCCGGCCGGGCCCCCGTGCAGGGCGCCGTACCGGCCGCCCCTGACGTGGGCGGGGTCGAAGAGCGCCCCGAGGTGGGCGACGTCGTCGGCGCTGAGCGGGACCGAGGTGGCCCCCAGGTTCTCCCGTACGTTCGCGAGGCGCTTGGTGCCGGGGACGGGGACGACGTCGTGGGGCTGGGCGAGCAGCCAGGCGAGCGCGACCTGCCCGGGTGTGTGGCCGCCGCGGGCGGCGAAGTCACCGAGCGCGTCCACCAGCCGCAGGTTGTGGTGGAAGTTCTCCCCCCGGAACTTGGGGAGGGTGGAGCGGAAGTCCTCGCGGCCGAAGACGACGGAGCGGTCGAAGCCACCCGTGAGCATGCCGCGGCCGAGCGGGCTGTAGGGCACGAACGTGATCCCCAGCCGACGGCACTCCGGCAGGATCTCGGCCTCCACCCCGCGCTCCCACAGCGAGTACTCGCTCTGCAGGGCGGCGACGGGGTGGACGGCCGAGGCGCGCCGCAGGACGTCGGGCCCCACCTCGCTGAGGCCGAGCGCCCCGACCTTGCCCTCGGCGACGAGTTCGGCCATCGCCCCCACGGTCTCCTCGACGGGGACGCGCGGATCGAGCCGGTGGTAGTAGTACAGGTCGATCCGGTCGGTGCCCAGGCGCCGCAGACTGGCCTCGCACGCGGCCCGCACGTACGCGGGGCTCCCGTCGAAGACGCTGCGCCCCTCGGGGGTGGGCCGCGCGGAGAACTTGGTCGCGAGGACCACCTGGTCGCGCCGGCCGGCCAGAGCGCTTCCGAGCAGGCTCTCGTTGTGGCCGAAGCCCGCGACCGGCCGCCCCGGTTCGGCGCTGCTCGCGCCGTAGTAGTCCGAGGTGTCGAGCAGTTCGACGCCCGCGTCGATCGCGCCGCGGATCGTGGCGACCGATTCCTCCGGGTCAGCGGCGCCGTAGAACTGCGACATCCCCATGAGCCCGAGCCCGACCGGCCGCACCGCGAGCCCGGAGCTCCCGAGCCCTACGCGGGCGAGTCCGCCCGGCGCCGTCCCCCCGTCGGGCCGCACCGTCTCCGCTCCCATATCGGCCTCACCTTCCCGCCCTCTCGTCGCCGAGGTTTCGGCGGGCGTTTTAGAGGCCACTGGAACCTTATGGCTTCCAGCCTAACAGACCACTGGCCTCTTAATGCTCGTACGGCCTCAGCGGACCGCCGCCGGGCCCCCGGATCGCCCCGTACCGGCAGCTGACACGCCGCGGGGACGGAGCCGGTGCCGAGGCGCGGGGCGGCGCCTGGCAGGCTCGCGGTGCAGCACAGCGGAAGACTCCGCGGAAGGGATTGCCCCGTGACACTCACGCTCGCCGTCGACACCGTCCGCTGGGAGGAGCACCAGCGCCGCGTCCACGCCCAGTTCCCCGACCTCGTGCCGGTCTGCAAGGGGAACGGCTACGGCTTCGGCCACCAGCGGCTGCTGCGCCAGGCGAGCCGGCTCGGCATGGACCTCGTGGCGGTCGGCACCACTCAGGAAGCCGCCCGCGCGGAACACCTCCACGCGGGGGACCTGCTGGTCCTGACGCCCTACCGGACCTGGGAGGCCCCCGTCGCCCTGTCGGACCGCACCATCCGCGTCGTCTCCTCGCCGAACGACCTCACGGGGCTCAAGGGCCGCAGGGTCGTGGTGGAGCTCATGACCTCCATGAAGCGGCACGGCCTCACCCAGGCCCAACTGCCGGTGCTGCGTGAGGCGATGGGCGCGTGGCAGTTCGAGGGCTTCACCCTGCACCTCCCCCTGAAGCGGGTGGACGGACTCGGCGGGGCCGAGGAGGTGGCCTCCTGGGTACGGCACTTGCGCGAGGCCCGGCTGCCGATCCACCAGATCTTCGTCAGCCACCTCACCCCCGGTGAACTGGACGGCCTGAGAGCGGAGTTCCCCCACAGCGCCTTCCGGCTGCGTACGGGGACGAAGCTCTGGCTCGGCGATCCGGAGGCCACGCGCTACCGCAGCCGGGTGCTGGACGTCGTCCACCTGCGCCGGGGCGATCACTCAGGCGCGGGTGGGTGGCGGGTCTCCTCCGACCGCTACCACGTCCTCGTCTCGGGTGGCACCTCGCACGGCATCGGACTGCGCGCCCCCGCCCTGCTGAGCGGCTTCCGGGCGCGGAAACGGCACCTCGCCGGGATCGGCTACACGGCGCTCAACCGCCACCTGTCGCCGTTCGTGTGGGACGGGGAACGCCGCAGGTTCGCCCGGCCGCCCGAACTCCAGCACTCCGTCCTGGAGATCCCGGCGACCGCCCGGCCGCCGCTGGCCGGCGCCGAACTGGCCGTACAGCTGCGGTACACCACCACCCGGCCGGACCGGGTGGTGGAGGACCCGGAGATCGCTCCGGTGGCGGACGCGGGCGGGGCGGAGCAGAGCCGTACGCGGAAGTGAGAGCCGGGACCGACGGCCGCCCCGGGCGGGAGAAGGCGCCCGGCCGGGGCCGTGCTCTCCCGCCCGGGGCGGCCCGGTCCTTCGCCGGGGTCAGCCGGTGTACGCCGCGAGGGCGCGGGTGAAGTCCCAGTCTCCCTGCGGGACCCCCGAGCAGGTGTCCGCGCCGCCACCGGTGCAGGGCCGGTCCCGGTTGGCCGACCAGAAGGTCAGCCGGGCGAGGTGGTGCTGCTGGGCGTAGGCGGTCATGGTGCGGAAGTCGGCGACGGTGATGGTCTCGCCGGCGTCGGTGATCCCGTTCATCGAGGAGATCCCCATGTGCCGGTACGCCTGGTCGTCGCTGTAGCCGTAGGCGTTCTTCACGGCCGTCTTGAGCCCCTCGGCGGCCCGGGTGGTGAGGGTCCCCATGTTCTGCCCGTTGCCACCGAAGTTGAACGGCATGATGGTCCAGGCGTCGACGGTGAGGCCGGCCTGCGCGGCACGGTTGACGAGGCTCGCGTCGGGGCCGTTCTGGCCGGTACCGAAGGTGACGTACACCTGGAGGCCCGGGTTGGCGGCCTTGACGGTGCGCAGGGCGTCCACGGTGCGCTGCTGGACGGTGGCGCTGTCGTAGGCCTCGGCCTCGATGTCGATGTCGATGGCCTTGAGCCCGTAGGCGTCGACGACCTTCTGGTAGGCGGCGGCGAGGGCGCCCGCGCTGGTGCAGGAGCTCTCCAGCTTGTTGCCGCTCCAGCCGCCGAAGGAGGGGACGACGTCGCCGCCGGCCCCGCGCACGGTGTTGACCGTCCGCTGGTCCACTCCCCCGGTGAGCGGGCGGCTGCCGTCCCACTGGGGGTTGCAGGTGCCGTTGCTGAGCACGAAGGCGAGGGTGAACCACTTGACGCCCGTGGCGTTCATGACGGTGGTGGGGCTGGGCGGGCTGCCCCAGCCGTTGTAGAGGTAGGGCGCGACGGCCGCGGGGGCGCCGGTGCCCGGGTCCCCGGGGGTGCCGCCGCCCGCGGCCGGCGCGGTCCACTTCTGGTTGCTCGCGCCGGTGCAGGTCCACAGCTGGACGCGCGCGCCGTTGGCGGTGCTGCGGTCGGTGACGTCGAGGCACTTGTCCGCCTGCGGGTTGACGATGTCACCGGCCGCGGACACGGTCCACTTCTGGTTGGCGCCGCCCCCGCAGTCCCACAGCTGGAGCTTGGCCCCGTTCGCCGTGCTGTTCCCGGTCACGTCCAGGCACTTGCCCAGCGCCCGCACCGTACCGTCGGCTCCCACGTTCCACTGCTGCGCGGCCGTCCCGTTGCAGTCGTACAGCTGCACGGCCGCGCCGTTCGCGGAACTCGCCCCCGCCACGTCGAGACACTTCCCGCCCAGCCCCTTGACGGCCCCGGTCCCGGCCGAGGCGCCGGGAGCCTGGATCACGCCCAGGGCGAGGACGGGTGCAAGGGCCACGGGCAGCAGCCGGGCCGCACGGGAGGCGCGGAGGCGTCTGAGACGGGACCGGCGGCCGGTGGGGGGTACGGCGGTCATGAGACGGTCCACTTCTGGTTGGCGCCACCCGTGCACGTCCACAACTGGGCCCGGGCGCCGTTCGCGGAGGAGTTGTCGGTGACGTCCAGGCACTTGTCCGCCTGGGGATTGACGATGTCGCGGGCGGCGGTGACCGTCCACTTCTGGTTGGCGCCGCCCCCGCAGTCCCACAGCTGGAGCTTGGCCCCGTTCGCCGTGCTGTTCCCGGTCACGTCCAGGCACTTGCCCAGCGCCCGCAGCGTCCCGTCACTGTTCACGTTCCACTGCTGCGCGGGCGTCCCGTTGCAGTCGTACAGCTGCACGGCCGCACCGTTCGCGGAACTCGCCCCCGCCACGTCCAGGCACTTCCCGCCCAGCCCCTTGACGGTCTTGGCGCCGCCGCCGGGGTTGGAGCCGCCGCCGTCAGTGGTGACGTGCACGTAGTCGACCACCAGTTGCTGCGGGAAGGTGGTGGAGCCGTTCGGGTCGCCGGGCCAGTAGCCGCCGACGGCCAGGTTGAGGATGACGAAGAAGGGCTTGTTGAAGACCCACTGCTTGCCGCCGAGATCGGCGGGGGTGCGCCGCTGGTAGACGGTGCCGTCCACGGACCAGCTGATGGAGTCCGGGCTCCAGTCGATCGCGAAGGTGTGGAAGGCGTCGGCGAAGGCGGCACCCCCGGGCAGGGTGTAGCCGGCGCCGATACCGCCGGAACCGGAGTAGCCCGGCCCGTGGATCGTCCCGTGCACGCTGGAGGGCTCGAAGCCGACGTTCTCCATGATGTCGATCTCACCGGAGTTGGGCCAGCCGACCGAACCGAGGTCGTTGCCGAGCATCCAGAACGCGGGCCACATGCCCTGCCCGCGCGGGAGCTTCATCCTCGCCTCGACGTGCCCGTACTGCGTGGTGAACTTCCCCGCCGTGTTGAGCCGGGCCGAGGTGTACTCACATCTCCCGTACCAGCACTGGTAGTTGTTCGGGTTCTCCTTGCGGGCGGTGATGACGAGGTGCCCCTGCCCGTCGAGCGCGGCGTTGCTGTTGCCCGCGGTGTAGTACTGCCGCTCGTGGTTGTCGACGTTGTCGCCGGTCTCGATCTGCCACCTGGAACTGTTGACGGAGGCACCCGCCGGGCCGTCGAAGTCGTCGGTGAAGGCCGCGGCAGCGGCGGCGGAGGGGGCGGCCACCGGCGCCTGGGCGGCCTGGGCGGCCACGGGGGTGAGCGCGGCCGCGCCGAGACAGACGGCGGCAGCCAGCCAGGTCAGCGGCCTGCGCCGCCAGGACGTGTGCATGGAGCATCACATCGCTTTCGTGGGGGTGGCATGTTCATGACAGAACGCACCATGAAGTGAAGCCACGACGGAAACCGGGGGCGCGCTTCGTTCAACTGTTGACGCAGAACTGATTGAAGAGCGAGCGCATGTGCCCGTCAAGACATTCGTCTGGACCAATTCGGGAGGCGAGCGGGCGGACGAGGCGGCGCGCCGGCTTTGCGAAGCCGGCACCACGGCCCCGACGGGAGAGAACCGGTCAGAAGGCGTACCTGATACGCAGCCACGGGGCGTGATCCGCGATCAACTGCCTTAAACGCTCCAGGGAATGCCGTTTGATCTCACGGTCGTAGCGCACGTTGAGGGCGCCGTTGAGAGAGCGTTTGGTCTCCTGCGCGGCCGGCTGCCACAGCACCTCCTCGGCACGCGGGTGCCAGCCCAGGTTCACCTCGTGCAGCGACTGGTTGTGCGTCAGCATGATGACCTCGGCGGCGGCCTGCGCCTTCACGCGGGCGGGCAGGACGTCGTCGAGGTGCGTGAGCAGCTCGGCCCAGTCCCGCTGCCAGCCCGGGCGCAGCACGACGGGTGAGAGGTTGAAGTGGACCTCGTAGCCGGCGTCGAGGAAGTCGGCGGCCGCGGCGATCCGTTCGGCGACGGGACTGGTACGGATGTCCAGCAGCCGGGAGTCCTCGGCCGGCATGAGGGAGAAGCGCACCCGGGTACGCCCTCGGGGGTCGAGAGCGAGCAGGTCGGGATTGACGAACTTGGTGGCGAAGGACGCCTTCGCCGTCGGCAGGCCGCGGAACGCGGCGACGAGATCGGCCGTGTTGTCGCACACCAGGGCGTCGACGGAGCAGTCACCGTTCTCGCCGATGTCGTAGACCCATGCCTGAGGATCGCACTGGTTGGGAGCCGGTTTGGGCCCTTGAGCCCGTACGTGACGCCGCACGTGGGCCACGATCGCCTCGATGTTGGTGAACAGGGTGATCGGGTTGGCATAGCCCTTGCGACGGGGGACGTAGCAGTAGGCACAGGCCATCGCGCAGCCGTTCGAGGCGCCGGGTGCGATCCAGTCGGCGGACCTGCCGTTGGGGCGCGTCACCAGTGTGTGCTTGACCCCGAGGACGAGCGTCTCGGTCTTGACGCGGACCCAGCGGGAGATGTTGCCGTCGTTGCCGTGGAGGGAGGGAATGCCCCAGTGACCGGCGACCTCGGTCACGCGCACCCCCGGCAGCCGGGCCATGATCTGCCGGCCGCGCGGGGAGTCGAGGGCCGCTGGCTCCGCGTACACCTCGCGCACGTCGAGCAGCCGACGCGCCTGCGGGCTGTCCCGGAACGCGGCGTGCGCGGCCCGGTCCGGCGGGCGCTCCGGCCACGCGAAGAGCGCTTGCTGCCCGGGCTCCTGCGAGGCGGGTCCGGTCACCGGCTGCTCCACGTGCTGTCCCTTTCCACCCGCCCGCGCCCCCACGGTGCGTTGCTCCTTCTCCCCGCCTGCCCGTGTTCCGCGCGCGTCCCGCTCGTCCGTCCACTGCAGTGGGGGGACGTACCACCGCCAGGCGCGTCACGAGGCCGGGTCGTGCCCCCAGTTCATGAGGGAATACCGCCATCGGCTTTCCGTGATGTCCCCGGCGGGCCGCTGCTTGAGGTGCCGATGTACATAACCGACCACCTTCCGCATATGCGCGAGATCGCCATCGGTGAGTTCGCTCTTCTTCTTCCCCAGCAGCTCCACGATACGGCGCCCCGACGCATGTCCGACGCTCTCAGCAGCACCGTCGGACTGACCCACGCTCTGCGATTCTTCGGTGGCCAGCCATTCCCCGAGACTTCGGGGACTCATGTTGACGGCGTCGTGGAACTCCTCAATGGCTTCTTCGCGGCTCATGCCGCTTTCCTTGTTCATGAGCCGCTACCCTCCTGATCGCGCCCGCAGAATTCGCCCCGGCCAGGTTTTTTACCCTTCCCATGACCCCGCCCCCGATCCCGCATCCGCATACTTCCTCCGCTCCGGGGTGAGGGATCGCGCCGTTCCCCATGGTCCCGCCCCTCAGGGCTCGACGCATTCCGGGCGGCGTGACCCGGCCGAGGGCCGCATGGCGCTGGATGACCTGACGGGGATCGGAGGCCGCGAGGCGGCGCGAGGAGGTGAAGCCCCCGGCCGGCACGCGCACGGCGGAGGCCGGCACGCGCACGGCGGACAAGAAGGTCGCCACGGGCCGCACCACCCGGGAGGAGCAGAAGGAGAAGCTACGTGGGGCCCTGCGCACCCACCCCGCCGACCGCCGCGGCTATATCGAGGTGGCCCCCGAGGACCACCCGGCGACGAGCCGCCCGGATCGCCTGGGAGGTGGGCCTGCGCGCGCGGAGGCCGCCGGCAATCAGGGTTCCTGGCGCTTCAAGGAGACCGTGATCGAGAAGGTCCCGCACGACTGAGCGGGGCGACGAGAGGCTTGGAGCCACGCACTGCCCGCCCCTACGGCTCATCCCCGCCGCGGCCCGGTCACACGTGCCCTCGGTGTCAGGGCACCGCCCCTCACGCGTACACACAGGTCCACGGCCGCAGGTCGACAAGGGGCGCCCGGCCTACTCCTCGCTGGTGAACTTCGGGTCCTCGGCCTGGTCGTAGATCTCCTTGCCCGACGCGTCGTAGGCGTGGACGAAGGGGCTCGGGCCCGTGTAGTGCGGGCCCGGAGGCGTGTCCGGGGAGAGCGCGGCCCCGTAGACGAACGCGCCGCCCGCCATACGAGCCGGGTACTGCTTCGGGTCGTCGCCGTAGCTGACGGTGATCTTGGCGACGTCGGACGTGTAGTGTCCGGCCCCCAGCACGAGGTACTTCCCCTTGCCGGCGGGCGCGAGCACGGAGTCGAAGTACTCGACCGTACGGCCGGTGCCCCACAGCCGGTTGTTGATGAACGTCGGCGGGGAGTCCGGGCTCCTGCCCTTGTCGCCCTTCGCCTGGCACTGCACGTACTGGCCGGCGGAGTCGACGGCGACGACCACGCCGTCCCAGTCCTGCAAGGCCAGAGGCGTACGGACCGCGATCACGGCGTGGTACCGCGACGCGTCCGGCCCCAGGCAGGAGGAAAGGATCCTGGTGACGGTCGCGGCGTCGATCGGGGTCGTCGTCCCGTCGGTGATGGTGAAGGGAACCTCGCGTGCGGTCCCCGCGCTGGACGAGGACGGCACCGAACCGGCTCCCCCCGGCGTGGCACCGCGTGATGTGCTCGGGCTCGGTGCCGGAGTGGGGTGCGTGGGCCCTCCGCCGCTGCGCGCGGGACCGGCGACGCTCGGCCCGGCCTCCCCTGTCCCGCCGAGGACGCATACGGCCGCGACGCTCACCGCCGTCACACCGGTGGCGACGCTGAGCGGCACCCCCCATCTGCGACGCAGCGAGTTCTTGTCGCCCTGTGGACCGATCATGTTCAGTAGTTCCTCTCGGGTCCGCCGATGGTTCGGCAGATCACGATCGGAAGGAGCCGCGGGAACGCCCTGCGTGTCATTCATCGTGCGACCTCCTTCGCGTTGACGGGATGCCTGGAACTGAACGGCGCGGGACCCGCGGCTCCGCCGAGGTCGGCCCCCAGCCTCCGCCGCGCCCGGTGCAGCCGGGACTTCACGGTTCCCACCGCCACATCGAGCACCGCCGCGGCCGCCTGCTGGTCGAGGCCCGACCAGACGCACAGCTCGACGACCTCGCGCTCGTGACGCGGCAGCCGGGCCAGCGCCCGGTGGATCTGCGACATACGGCGTTCGTCGTCGATCTGGACGGCGACGCGGTCCGCGTGGTCGCCCACCGACTCGTCGTGCGAGACAAGCCGGTGCAGCAAGGCCTCGGCCCGTCTCAGCCGTCGTCTGGTATTGGACAACTGGCCGTTGGCGATGCCCAGCAGCCACGGCAGAGCCGAATCGCGGTCGAGCACCGTCTCCGATCGCCGTCGCCAGGCGTGCAGAAACACGGTCGACGTGAGGTCCTCGGCCTCGGACCAGTCGGCCGTCCGCCGGAACAGGTGGTTGTAGACGGCCTTCCCGTGACGGTCGAAGATCCGGCCGAAGGCCTCGCGATCGCCGTCGACGGCCCTCGCCCACAGCTCCCGGTCAGACATCCCGCCGCCCGGTGCGGCAGGACCAGCGTCGTTCAGTCCCATGCTCTGTCCGTGTCCGGCACCCGGCCGAAGGTTCCCACGAGGGCACGTCCGCTTTCACGGATGGTGTCCCGTGGGGTGGTATAGCCGATCTTGGCGGGGATGTGCGCCTGTTTTGAGCTGTCGTCTGCGTCGGCTGCCTGCGAGCGCTCCGTGAGAACGAGGTCGGCCATCGTGTAACCGCCCTTGCCGAAGAGGAAGTTCGGCCCAAGGGGGACCAGGGCTGGCATATCGAAGAGCGAGGTCGCCCGGATCTGCGGCGATCTCGACGAACAGTTCGACGCGTTCCGCTCCCGCCCGCTGGACCACGTCCGATTCCCTTACGTGTATCTCGACGCGCCCTACGTCAAGGCCCGCGGGGACCACCGGATCGTCTCCCAGGCCGTGGTCATCGCCAAGGTGCTACCGAGGACGGTGGCCACGAGGTCCTGGGCGTCATGGTCGGCGACAGCGAGACCGAGGTCTTCCGGGCCACGTTCCTGCGCTCGTTGCGGGAGCGATGCCTGAGCGGGGTCCGCCTGGTCATCTCCGACAGCCACAGCGGCCTGGTCAAGGCCATCCGGGCGACGGGGGTGCGAGCCGTCACCGTCCCCTGGACGGGCATGAGGGAGCCGGCCCTGCAACGAGCGCTGCCTCGGTGCAGTGCCCCGCGAGGTCGTGGAGCCGGCCGAGCTGGAGACGGCGGCGGACATCATCTGTACCGTCACCTCCGGGCGGCCAGATCGGTGCCGCCGCGACAGCGGACGCTCGCTCCCTTGCCCCTGACCAGCCGAGCGGTCACGATCCTCGCGTGAGATCGGACAACAGCAGCTCCAGTTCCCTCTCCTCCTCGACAAGAACACCTAGTTCGGAGAGGGCCGCGGCGAGAGCGGGTTCCCAGGGGGTCTGCGTCGGGGTACTGACGAGCGGTGACAGCGGGGGTGAGGCGCTGCGGAGCACGGCGGCACGGTAGTCCGCGGCCGTGTAGCGCCAGGGCAGCCACGGGACGCGGCGGCGAAGGGCGCCGGCGATCCGGAGCCCGCCCCAGTCGAAGTCCCCGTGGTAGAGCAGGGTCGCTCCGTGGTCGTGCAGCGCCCGCAGCAGGGTGAGGGCGGCGGCGGACGGCTGGCCCTGGAGGCAGACCAGGGGCGGGCAGTGCGGACCGAGCGTGTCGGCCGCCGCCGCGAGGACGGTCGGGTTCTCGCAGACCCGCACCAGGGCAGGGGCGACGGCCAAAGGCTTGCGGGTGAGCCGGCGAAGGGTGAGCACGCAGGGTTCGCCCTCTTCGGCCAGGTGGTCCAGGGCCGGGGTGCCGCGCAGGTTCAGGGTCAGGACGGTCGAGGACAGTTCGTCCCGCAGCAGTCCCACCGAGGCCCAGGCCTCGCGCCGCCATTCGGCGCCCTGGCCCTCGGGGAATCCGGTCAGCGCGCGGGCCCCGGACAGGGTGAGGGTGGCCGGCGGGGTGCCGTCGTCGAGGGCGTGAGCCCCGCCGAGGACCCGGGCGGCGAAGGCAGGGAGCGAGACGGCCGGGACGGCGGGGAGTGCGCGCAGGGCGGTACACACCCCGGTGAGCAGGCCGTACGTGCCGTCCGGAGTGCGCCCCAGGCGCCGCGCCAGGCCCTCGGCGCGTATCCGGGCTGCCCACTGCGCAAGCGCGGGGACCGTAGCGGCAAGCTCGTCGAGCGGCGTGTGCGCCCGCTTCCAGGCGTCCTCCTCCTCTCGGCGGCCTTGGGCGAGCGAGGTGACCGGCCCGGTGAGCACCGCGACCGCGGCGGCGAGGCCCTGCGGGCTTGCGCCCGAACGGCGCAGTACGGCGTCGACCGCTTCCAGCCGTACGGTCAGGGACCTGCCGCCGCCGGGGGCCCGGGCGAGAAGCCGTTCGGCCGCCGCTCGCTGGGCCGGGGTGGGATCGGCCAGCGACACGGGACCAGTCAGGGGCTGTCCGGCCACCAGTCGTCGGCGCGCTCGTTCGACGAGCCAGGAGAGGTCGGGTGTGCCGAGCAGCCTGGCGAGCCGCGGGCTGTCGACTGCCTCGGTGCCGGGTTCGGGCCCGTGTTTCAGTTCCACAGCGGTTCGGGCTCCTCCACGCCGGGCGCGTCCTGGGGCGCGTGCCGTACGGGGTCCTCGCGGCGCTGCCGTCGTGTGCCGTCCCATTCCCAGCGGGTGACGAGGACCGCTGCCACCTCGTCGATCCGGGACAGTTGGGCGATGGCGATGCCGGGGACCTGTGGATAGCAGGCCCACTCCCGTTCGCTGGTCATGACCACATCGAGGTCAAAGGCGCTCAGGAGGCCGAGGCACTTGGCGCGGGAGTCGTCGTCCACGCCGGCGAACGCCTCGTCCAGGGTGACCAGGCGGGGCGCGTGCGGGCTGCCCGCACTGGCGTAGTGCGAGGAGGCGGCGGCGAACAGCGGTACGGACACGGCGAGGACGCGTTCGCCGCCGGAGGCGGGGCCGGTGGCCGGGACCCAGCGGCCGTGCTGGTGACGTTCGACGCCGAATTCGTGCCAGGTGCGGTAGTCGAGCGCGGCAGTGAGGTGTTCGAGCCGGCTGCCCGCGCCGTCGTCGGACTGCTGGCGGGCGATCTGGGCCTGGAGGAACTCGCCCACGGCCGCGCGGTCCTGCGCGGTCCAGGCGTCCGCGGACTGGCGCAGCCTCTCGCGGGCCTGGGCCAGTCCGGGCGGGGCCTTGCGCGAGGCCCGCCAGATCAGCCGGAGTCTCATTCCGGTGGAGGTGGGCCGGTTCTCCAGTTCGGTGTTCATGTCCCGCACCTGTCGTTCGGCGGCACCGATGAGTTCCTGGAGAGTGCCGGCGACCTCGGTGATCAGGTGGGTTTCGAGGATCTCGCGTTCGTGCGCCGACAGGATGCGGGTGAGCTCGCCCACCTCCGTGGCGAGCGCTTCGGCGAGTTCGGGTACGGCACGCTCACGGCCCTGGTAGACGATGTCGACGACCATGCCGTCCTCGACCATGCGGGCGGACGCGCTGTGTCCGTGCCGGGACAGGGTGTCCTGCAAGGTCTTGAGTTCCTCGCTGAGCCGGCGCTGGACGCGTTCCCAGGCGGCGTCCGTGTCGTCGACGGACGACAGGCCGGAGTCGATGGCGCGGGCGAACGCGATGGCCGGGGTCGCGGCCCAGTGGCCGTCGTCCGAGGCGGGGACGGTGACCTCGGGCAGCGCGACCGCGACCAGGCCGGTGGTCGTGAAGCGCTGGAGCGCGGCGATGGCCTGCGCACGTGCGTCGACGGCTTCGGCGAGGTCGTTCTCCAACTGCTCGATCCGCCCCTCGGCCCGGCTGGCCTCCCGGTCCGCCTGGGCGTGACGCTGCTGGGCGTTCTTCCGGTCGGTCTCACAGATCCGCTGTGCCTCGGCGGTCTCGGCGAGTCGCCGTTGAAGTTCGGCGACGGCGGCGCCGACGGTGGAGCGCAGCGTCCGGTGCCGCTCGTCGGCCGCCGCCGCCTCGTGCGCCGTCTCTTCGGCCCGCCGGGCGAGGTCGGCGACCCGCTGCTGCGCCTCGGCCGCCTCGGCACGCTCCTCGTCCACCTGCCGTGCGGCCTCCCCCTGTTCGCGCAGCGCGGGCCACAGAGCCGCCAGCGCGGTGGCGAGGGAGCCGAGGGCGTGACGCACGGCGGCGAGCCCGGCCCGGTCGGCGGGCAACCCCAGATCGGCGGCGGCCTCGGCGAGCTCAGCGGCGGCCCGCTCGGCGAGCTCGGCCGCCTCGATGGCCTCGGTGGCTCGCCCTTCGTACCGGGCACGGGCCTTGCGTACGGTCTCGGCGGCGGCGCTCACGAGCGCGTGTGCCCTGGTCAGCGACGACTCGTCAGGGACGTCGGCGAGCTCGGCGTCGAGCGTGCGCCGGCGGGCCGCGATCGCCGCGGACCGAGCCGCGAGATTCTCCGACTCCTCGCGCAGGGAGGCGAGTTCGATGCCGAGCGCCGCGACACGGGCCCGACGCGCGGCCTCGCGCGCGCCCTCGCCGATGTACGTGGCGGCGGGCTTGGCCCACCTGCCGGTGAGCGCACCGATCCGGAAGCGCCCGTCGGGTGCCGCCCATGTCGCGGCCCCTCCCCCGCCGTCGAGGCCGATGGCGACGAGCAGTCGGGTCACCGTCGTCTCGTCCAGGACAGCGGCCAGTCCGTCGCCGTGGTCCACGGCCGGGCGCAGCACGTCTGCCAGCGAGGGGCCGCTCACCGGTCCGTTCGACGGGGAGAGGAGGACATCGTGTCCGTCGACGGCGAGGGCGGAGCCGTCGGGCAGCACCCAGGCGTCGAGGAGGCCGGAGGCTTCGAGCGCCGCTTCGAGCCCGGCGCGGTCGGCCTCGGGCAGTTCGTCCGCGAAGTCGACCAGGCGCCAGAGCGGCGCGCCCGGCAGCGTTTCGCGCAAGCCGGGGGTGCGCGTCGCCGGGGGCTGGGGTTCGCGTCCGGTGCCGGCTTCCAGTGCGGCGAGCTCGCGACGGGCCGCATCGGTGCGCTCTGCCAGCTCCGTGGTCTCGCGGGCGGCTTCGGCCGCCTGGTCGGCGAGGTCCACCGAGCGCGCGGTGTGCGCCCGGGTGGCATGGACCCGCGCCGGGTAGGGGCCGTCGAGGTGGCGGGTCCACTCCTGGAGCTCGTCCAGGAGGCCCGTCGCGTCGGAGTAGGTCAGCTCCTGCCAGGCGCGGGCGCGCTCGCGTACGTCGTCCAGGAGGGCCCGGCCCACCCGCGCCGCGCTCTCCTCCGCCTCGCCGAGCGTCTCGGCGGCCACCGCGAGGTCACTCTCCGCCTCGTCGAGGCGTCCCGACGCCCGACGGTGCGCGGCAGCGGCCCGCTCGGACGCTTCGAGGCGGCCCTCGATGTGGTCGAGCGCCCGCTGGGCGCGGTCCGTGGCCTCCTCGACGGCCCGCCGCAATGCGGGCTCGGGCAGCAGATCGTCCGCCGGCAGGGCGACGTGCCCGGCGGCTGCCTGCTCCCGCACGTGGGCGTAGGTCTCCGAGACGCGGCCCCGCGCGGCACGCAGCCGGTTGTCGGCGGTGCCGCGCCGCCCGAGCGCCTTGGTGTGGAGGGCTTCCGCCTGCTGCCGGTCCTCCCGCGCCCGGTCCGCGGCCTGCACGGTTCGCGTCACGGCCTGGGCGGCGTGCTCCAGCTCTCGGGCGTCGCGCATCTCGGGCGCCTCGCGCAGCGCTGTTTCCTGGGCCCTCAGGCGTTCCCCCGTCTCGCCAAGGGAGCTGATCTCCTCTTCGGCCGCCGCTCGCTTCTCCTCGGCGCGGGTTCGGCGCTCCTGCACCTCGGCCAGGTCTCGCTGAACGCGCTCATAGCGGGAGTGCTCGGCGCGCGGGAGCCGGGCGCGGCGCCGGGTGGCGATCCGGGCGTACCGCCGGTAGTGCTCCAGGAAGGCGGAGGCGGCCCGCTCGGCGGCGGACGCGGCGGCCAGTTCGTCCTTCTCCTCGTCCAGGGAGCGGAACGCCTCGGCCACGTCGGCGATGACGGCCTGGTCCACGGGCGGCAGCGCCTCGGTGAGGGCGCGGGAGAGAGCGGCTTCGTTGGGCCGCTTGGAGAGCTGGGGCTGGCGCAGTTGGATGAGCAGGTCGACCAGGGCGGCGTAGCGCTGCTCCCCGAGGCCGAAGAGTGCCTCGTCGACTGCCCTGCGGTACGTCTTGGCCTGGTCGTAGACCATGCCGTGCCCAGTGACGGCCTCGGCGAGCCGGTCCCGGGACAGGGCCGTGCCGGTGGCGTCGAGGAGCCGGAGGGTCTCCTCCGTGCGTGCGGTGGAGCCGTGGTCGATGCGCTGGCGGGTGACGGCGTACCAGTGCCGCGCGACACCCCGCCCGCTGACGGCCTTGAGCCCGCACAGCAGCGTACGGAAGTGCTGTTCGCCGGTCGCGTCGTCGAGCCTGCCGAACTCGATCCAGGTGTAGCCGAGCCGTTCGGAGTGCGGGTGCTCGCCACCGAGGAGCAGGTTCCACTCCATCCGCTTGCCCGGGTCGCCGTCGGGTTCGACACGACGCGGACCGAGGTCACCGTCGAGCAGGAACGGCAGGGTCAGCGCGAGCACCTTGGATTTACCGGTGCCGTTGTTGCCGCGCAGCAACAGGCGCCCGTCCCGGAAGTGGAACTCCTCCACGTCGTAGTGGAACAGGTCGACGAGCCCGATGCGCAGGGGTTGCCAGCGGGAACGCCGCGGGGTGGGGAGGCGGGTCACGAGGTGGCCTTTCGCTGCGGAGGCACAGGGGCGGAGCCGGGTTCACGGATGACGGTCTCGCCGACCGCGTACCGGGCGAGGGCGGGTCGCACCACGACCGCGCGGGGAGTTCGGGAGACCAGGCCGAGCGCGGCGAGCCGGGCGACGGCCTGTTCGACGAGCTCGGTCTCCATACCTGGCTCCCGGGCCGACTTCGCCCAGAATCCGCCGTGCTGGGAGGCGAGTTCACGGACTCGGAGGGCGAGCTCGTCGAGGTCGACGGGGCCCTCGGCGGCGGCCAGGTGCTCGGCGAGCAGCAGGGTGACGTGGCCGTAGGTGCCCTGTTCGGGCATGCGGAGGTCGGTGAGGTCGTCCTCGGGGTCGACCATGGCGATCCCCTCGGCCCGCACCTCGGCGACCAGCCCGGTCAGCTCGGTGATCCGGGCGGTGAGGAAGCCGCGCTGCCGGGTGAGGTAGGCGAGTTCGGCGTCGGTCAGGTCGTCGTAGTAGAGCACCGGGTCGTCGAGGAGCCTGCGGGTGAGTGAGCGGCGCATGGCGCGGAAGCGCAGTTCCTCGCTGTCCAGGGCGGTTTCGGCGACGAGTTCGGCGAGCCGGTCGCCGAAGGCTTCGGCGTGGACGGTGGAGGGGCCGCGGCGGGTGGCCAGGAGCCCGGCGAGGACCCGGCGTTCGACGTCGTACAGGACGTCGCCCGCCCCACTGACGTAGGCCTCTTCCTCACCCGCGACCCGCCGCAGCACGCCGAGGTCGAGCAGCAGCCGTACGACGGCGGCGAGATCGAGGCGCTCGTCGCGGCGTTCCAGGGCGAACTCGATCCCCGTCGCGGCGAGCCGGGGATCGGCGGCGTCGAGGACGATCTGGTCGGCGAGGCGCCCGAGGGCGATCTGGGCCTCGCCGCGTTCGAGGGCGGCGAGCGCGAGACAGAGCAGGACGTAGCGGCGGCGGGTGAAGGGGGCGGCACCGCGGGTCGTGTCCCGCGCAGGGTGGGTGGGGTCGGTGAGGACACCGGGACTCTTGCGCAGCCGGGCGGCTTCGGTGTCCGCCTGGAGCGCCCAGCCGGTGTTGCGGTCGAACCACTCCCGGAGCTCCGAGGCGTGCCGGCGGGCGAGGCGGAACTCGTCGGCCTGCCGTCCGCGCGCGAGCAGAAGTGGCCGCTTGAGCAGGGCGCGTGCCGCCTTGCGCAGCTCGGCGGCGTGCTGGCCGTCCAGTACCTCGGCGAGTGGTGTGGTCATCGTCCGGGTTCTCCGTCCGTCAGGCCGTCTCCGCCCGTCAGGCCGTCTCCGTCCGTCAGGTCGACGATCTCGATGAGGTGGTCCGGGCCGCTGAAGACTCCGCCGGGGGTGCGGACCTGGGCGGTCGTGCCGTCGGCGAGTGCGGTGAGTCTGATCTCCATGGAGCCGTCGTTGCTGGTGGCCGTGGTGTGCCGCATGCCGGGCCGCCACGTGGCCAGGGCGTCCCCGAGCAGTTGGAGGAACAGACCGAAGGAGGCGGGGTCGAGCTCGCCGAGACCGGACAGGCGCGTGACGCCGTGGGTGACGAGCCGGGCCTGGGCGGCGGCCGTTTCAGCGGCCTGCTTGGCGGCGGTCTCGGCGAGCAGGCGTCGCCGCTCCTGCCGGTCCTCGACCTTGCGGGGCTTGCCGCGCCGCTCGTAGCTGCCGGTGCGGCGCAGCTGTGGGCTGATGCGCAAGGGCTCGGCCTCGGCCCACGGGGTGGCGGCCGGGACGGGCTTCGCCGCGCGGGCGGCGAGGGTGTCGGCGTCGACGGTGAGGTGCCGGGCCGGATAGAGGCCGAATGCGGTACGCCACAGCTGGTGCCGGGCGTCGTCGTCGGGTGCCTCGGCAAACCAGCACGCCAGCGTACGGAAGTCGGCCGACCGGTCGGAGCGGCCGGCCCGGCGCTCGTTCAGCGCGCGTACGACGGCAAGGAGCTGGGGGATCGCGCCGAGTGCCCGGCCACGCAGGAGCCTGGCCTGCGACTCGCGCCCGTCCCTGCTGATGAACCACGTGCCGAGCCCTGACCAGCGGGCGGCCCACCGCTCGTACATCTCCCGCTCCGCATGCGCGGCCTCCTCCGGCGAGGCGTCGGCGGCCTCCCGCCCGGCGGCTGCCCGGAGCAGGGGCTCCACCCTCCCGTCCCTCTCCAACTCCTGGATCAGCCGCGCGATCCGCCCGCCCAGCGTGATCAGATCCTGGATGAACCGCTCCAGGTACTGGATGAGCCGGTCCTTGTACGCGAGGAAGACCGCTTCCTCGACCTCGTGCAGGTCGATGGTCTGCTGGAGCGATCCCATGAAGGCCCGGGCGTTGTCGGCGAGCGCGGCGAACCGGCTGGCCAGCGCGTCGAGCGCCAGATGCGTCTTGGCCGGATCCGGTTCCTGTTCGGCAGCCAGGACGAGAAGGGCGCGAAGCTGGGTGACGATGTCGTGCAGGGCCACGGCCTGGAGGGCGCCGCGCCGCCCGAGTGCCTCGTCATAGGCGGACAACGCCTCCTCGGCTGCCTCCCCCTCCCTCGTGAGCTGGTAGATGAACCGCTTCCGGTAGAAGTCTTCGACCGCGGTCACCCGGGCGGTGTCGGGATCCGCCCGCAGATTGCCCCAGCCGACAAGCTTGTCGAGCGCGCCTGCGACGGCGTCCAGCTCGGCGGGACGGATGTCCGCCGGCAGCGCGGCGTGCACGTCCTCGGGCCGCAGGTGGACCGCGAACCGTTCCTTGGCCGTCAGGAACGCCCGCATCACGTGGCGGTAGAGCGGGGTGTTCGGCACGGTGAGGTGAGCGAAGGGGCCGAAGCCCGACGGCTCGGGAGGCGGGCCGGTGGAGGCGCTGGGGGCGCTGCCGGCGCTGGGGGCGGTCACGTTCATCGCCGCAATTGTCCCTGAGGCGCGGCGACTGCGGAGACAGACCGGCGTACCCGACTGAATCACCCCGTCCTGACCGACCCGGAAGGGCGGGACGAAGTATCACAAAAGGGGCGCTCCTCGATCACCTGCGGCCGCATCCAGCCGGGCATGGGCGGCCGGGCCCGAACGGAGGGCCTGTTCCCGACCCGGCGGCGAACCGTGACCCGCAGCAGCACTCGGCCAAGGACATCAAGCGCCTGTTCGTCCGCCGCACCAAGGTCAGCGCCGAGGTACGGGAGAAGGTGTCCGGCCAGTGGGCCGACCAGGGTCCTTCCGCATCAGTGTTCACTGCCCGGCGCCCGGCCGAGGAGAAGATCTTCGAGAGGCGGGCCGCGCCCACCTCGGCTGGCGTGGTTCGCGGTGTCGTGCAGGTCAGTGCGAGGCGAAGGCGATGAACGTCGCCCGCTGCTCCGCGTCAAAGCTCAGCATGGCCCCAGCCTTGTTCTTCGGGTCCCGGACGTGGGCCGAACCGACGGCGTTCGCCACCTCCACGCACTCGCCTCCCGACCCGGTGCTGTAAGTGCTCTTGCACCAGGCCGACTCAGGCACGGTTCCGGCGGACTCTTCGGTGTTCATGCATCTCCCAGCAGCTTTTCGATGAGGGCCAGCGTCCCGCGCGGAGTGAGCGCCTGAGCCCTGAGGATGCCGTACTGCTCCTCAAGCTCTCGGACCGACTTCCGCTCTGTGTACAGACGACTGTCCTTATATCCCTCCACGTAGGCGACCCTCCGCCCGTCTCGCGTTTCGATCAAGGTGAAAGGGCCTTCGAGTCCAGCGTGCTCCTCCACCTCGGTCGGCATCACCTGGATTTCGACATTGCGTCGCTGTCCGCAGAGGAGGAGCTGCTCCAACTGGCCGCGCATAACAAGCCGCCCTCCGAACAGGCGGCGCCGCAGCGACTCCTCAATGACGAAGCTGATAGTGGGCAGCGGTGTTCGCGCGAAGATCGCCTGCCGGGCCAGGCGAGCCGTCACCCGCTGATCGGCAAAACCCTGAGACAGCGAAGGTCGCCACATGGCACAGACCGCCCGTGCGTAGTCCTCGGTCTGCAACAGCCCCGGAATGGCCTTCGGCGCATACACATGCAGCTCCACGGCCTCCTTCTCCAGCTTCGCCGCGCCCCGGAAGAACGCCGGGCACTGCGCCCGCGCGACCTCCTCCTTCATCTCCTTCAGGATGCCGCGCGCCCCGAGCAACTCATCCGCCTGGTCGATGAACTTCACCGGCGGGATCCGCCGCCCCTGTTCGAACGCCGCGATGGTCGACGCCGAGTACCCCGTCCTCGCCCCGAACTCCGGCCGTTCAAGCCCCGCCCACTCCCGGAACCGCTTCAACTACCGCCCGAACACCTGAAGGATGCCCGCCGCCCCCCGCTCGGCCCCGTACCCGGCTCCCACTTCCCGATCGTCCATGATCCGCGCCTCCCCAGCCCAACGCCCCGGCCGTCCCGCCGGTCACGCCCGCATCGCCGACATCCTCCGCACCGACGCATACAGCCCGCATCCGTCCGCGCGTCACTCCTGGTCAACGGTACTCACGCAACGCCACCGTTGTCGGCATGAAATCCACAACTCACCTCACCCAGTCCACACCCGAACTCCACGCCTCTGAACAGGAGTTCGACATGCGTTTCGCATCCACTCCACGCGGCGCACGGCTCGCCCGGCGTCTCGTCTCGCATCGGATTCACGAGCGGGGTCACCCGTACACACGACCGTCAACGACACCGTCACCCTCATCGCAGCCGAACTCTCCGCGAACGCCGTGGGTCACGGCCACGTGCCCGGCCGGGACTTCCATCTCCGCCTCACCGCCGATGCGGACGCGGTGCCTACGCGGGCTCCACGACCATCCGTATCGAGGTCACCGACACCCGCACCGAGCGGGTTCCCGTCCTCGCCTCCCCCGCGCCGGACGCCGAAGCCGGCCGGGGCCTGTTCCTCGTGGCGGCCTTCGCCACCCGCTGGGGCACCACACCCCGCGTAGCCGCCCCCGGCAAGACCGCCTGGGCGCAACTCAGTGTCAGCGGACGAGTGCAGAATGTTAGCGAAGCCACCAACTGACCGAGAGGTTCTTCTGCCTTGGCCAAGAGCAAGCAGCGCAATACCGCCCGCTGGCGCGTCGGGTACCTCTTCGTGCACGGCATCGGCGACCAGAAGCCGGGCACGACCCTGGAGTGGGGCAGGACCACCTTCAACGCCCTCCGTGACGTGTACGGCGGGCAGGTCCTCTCATGGAAGGACCAGCCCCTGACGGCCTCGCCCGAGGACGCCGCGACTAGGCACGCCGAAGTCGTCGTCTCTCTCCGCGGAGGCGCGAGCCGTCGTCGCGCGCTGTTCGCCGAGGCGCTCTGGGCCAACACGCTCACCTCACTGGGCAGGCCCTCCGTCCGGCGGACGCTGACGTTCCTCATCGCGAGCCTTCCCCTCCTCTTCTGGGTGGTCGGTCCGGACCGACGCGACCTGCAGGTCCTCACCTCCCCCGATCGCGGCCCCCAGGCCCGTCAGGAAGCTGGGCTCGCCCAAATGAGGCTGGTGTGGCGACTTCTCACCTTGGCGGTGATCGCGACCGCACTCCTCTACGGAGTCCTGTTGGCGGCTCACAGCCTGCTGGCGTCGGCGCTCCTGCTCGGCCTGCTGGCCTGGTGTGCGCGTTCCCGCCGCAACCTCCTGTGGCACGTCCGGGTCGCCGCCGTCGACGACGAGCAAACGCGGCAGCTCCTCGCGCACCTCCACCGCAAGGTGGCCTGGATGGAACGCCACTGCGACGAGGTGGTGGTCGTCGCACACTCGCAAGGCGGCTATCTCATGCACCGTGTACTGTCCCCCACCGCCGACCGGCGCCACCCGAAGGTGCGGAGGTTCATCGGCGTCGGCTCCGGCCTCAAACCGATCAGCCTGCTCAAAACCTTCGACAACAGCGGCATCGGGCCCGGCCTGTGGGGCCTCGTAGCCATCGTCCCGGGGTGGCTGTGGGGGCTCGGCCCCTGGACGTGGCAGCTCTTCGGATGGCTGGGGCAGACCACCCTGCGGCTGCTGTATCTGGCCCTGCGGGTGACGGTGATGCCGTCAGCCGCCTTCGGCGATCCACACCTCGCGGAGCTTCAGCGCGACGCCGTTGCCGCAGAGCTGCACCGAGCCCTCACGGCCCTGCCCAACCTGCGTCTCGACCTCGCCCACGGGGCTGCTCTCGTCGTGTCCATCGCCACGGCCCTCCTGTTCGGGCGGCTGATCAATGCGGCCTTGCAAGCCCGACCTCCGTACCCCCTCGACCTCGACCACCACAGCCAGGACATCAAGTGGCGCGAGTACAGCAGCCCCCACGACATGGTCGGGCGGATGCTGGGCCCTGCCCTCCCCGACGGCGTGGAGCAGCCGTGGATCGCCCCGCTGGGCCAGCCCCTCGGCGACCACACCTTGTACTTCCACCGCACGGGCGTCCTGCCCCGCCGCTTGGCAGCCGACCTCCTCGGTGATCTCGGCCTGAAGGGGGAGGCAGCCGAATGGAGGCGGGCTGTCACCCAGCTCGACAAGGTACGGCGCCAGCAGGGAACACGTCGGCGCACCCTGCACGGGCTGCTGATCGGCACCGTCACCACGTTGCTCGCAGCACCCCGGCTCTTCGACAGACCGTCCGTACTGCTCGCCTACCTGCGCGCCTGGTTGCCGCTCGCGGCCCTGCTGCTGGTGCTCACCGTCCTCTTCAGCCTGCTGGCCCACCGGGCGGCGGGCAGGACGGCCCGCCGCTTCGCCGCTTCCCTGTCAGGAGACGCAGCCTCGATGCACACTCGGTGGCGCGTACGGATCGTGCCGCCCGGTACCCGCCTCCTGCCGACAATCGCCACCTCGACCGGGGGACTGATCGCCACGTACGGCACGGTCCGGTTCTTCCTGGCCGCCCGCGAGTACGGGGACAACCACGTCTGGCAGGGCTACCCGCTGCTCTTCCCCATGGGCGTCGGACTGCTGCTCGTCGCCTGCGCCTCGGCGGCCGGATATCCCGTGCGAGCGCGCTGGTACGGGGGAATCGCCGCCCTGGGATGCATGGCCCTTTCCTCACCTCCGGCGCCCGCCGCCATGGGCTCACCCTGGGAGCTGCGCCCTGAGGGAACACTGCTCGGCACCCTGGGCGTGTGCCTGGTCGTGGGACTGGCCGGCTCCCTCCAGGCCCGGTTGAGAGCAATCGATCTGACCGCACAGCTGTGAGGCGGAATCCATACGGGCC
Organism: Streptomyces sp. NPDC049954; assembly: GCF_040656295.1. Classification (NCBI taxonomy): domain Bacteria; kingdom Bacillati; phylum Actinomycetota; class Actinomycetes; order Kitasatosporales; family Streptomycetaceae; genus Streptomyces; species Streptomyces sp. NPDC049954. Next base: position 169,189 of record NZ_JBFALS010000006.1, on the reverse strand, counting down.
GGCAGGAAGCCACTCCTCCGAGAGAACTGACACAAAGACGTGCCACCGGAGGACAGCGGGGGCTTCCTGGTGGAGATCGGGGCCGGCGGTCGTAGCACCGATGTCGAGCTGAAGCAGCCCGACGAGGAGCCGGAGATCGCGGATGAGCGGATCACAGCACCGTACGACCCGTCAAGATAGAGATCCAGACCTTCAACCCGACGATTAACCTGCTGATCTCCCTGCTGGTCAACGGGATGATCGACCTCGCCCCGGACTTCCAACGCAAGGCGGGCATCTGGTCGGACGAGCAGCAGAGCCGTCTGATCGAGTCCCTGCTCCAGCACATCCCCATCCCCTCCCTCTACCCGTCCGAACCCACCGACAGCTCATGGGCCCAGGAGAGTTCCTGGGCCATCGTCGACGGCGTCCAGCGCCTCACCGCCCTCGCACGGTTCACCACCCCCGAGGCGCTGGCGGAGGCGGGAAGAATTCCGGGCCGCTCAGGCTGCGCGGCCCGGAGTACCTCAAGGACGACTTCGAGGGCAAGGGCTACGCGGATCTGAAGCCCACGGGAACGCGCCGTCCACCTGGCACGACCTGCCCGATCAGCCAGGCGACGGCCCCATCAGAAAGAACCTCGCTTCCGCGTCAGAACGTCGCCCGCAGAACACATCACCCTCACGGGCGAAAACGCAGGTCAGGCACCCTTCGCGACCGGCTCCAGAATCGCGACGCACTCCACATGATGGGTCATCGCTACACCGTCGGCCAGGCCCGCGCCATCGCCCTCGACGCCGCCGGGGTCGCCGCCATCGAGATCGCGCACGGCGACGGGCTCGCGGCTCCAGCGTCAACTACGGCGTCGGCGCGCACACCGACTGGGAGTGGATCGAGGCCGTCGTCGACGCCATGCACACCGCGATCCCCACCACGCTCCTCCTCCCCGGCATCGGCACCATTCAGGATCTCAGGCAGGCCCACGCGCTCGGCATCCGTTCGGTGCGCGTCGCCACGCACTGCACCGGGGCCGACATCGCCGCCCAGCACATCGCCGCCGCGCGCGAGCTGGGCAGGGACGTCGCCGGGTTCCTGATGATGTCCCACATGGCCGGCCCGACCGAACTGGCCTGTCAGGCCGCGCTGATGGAGGCATACGGCGCGCACTGCGTCTACGTCACCGACTCCGGCGGCCGCCTCACCATGGACGGTGTGCGCGACCGCTTCCGCGCCTACCGCGACGCTCTCGACCTCGGCACCGAACTGGGCATCCACGCCCACCACAACCTCGCCCTCGGCGTTGCCAACACGGTCGTCGCCGTGGAGGAGGGCGTCACCCGCGTCGACGCCTCGCTCGCCGGCCAGGGCGCGGGCGCGGGCGCGGGCGCGGGCAACTGTCCCCTCGGGGCGTTCGTCGCCGTCGCCGACGCGATGTGCGCGCCCGATGACCACTGTTCCCGGCCGTCCCTGGCGAAGTTCGCAGCAGTGCTCGGCTGCCCGACACGAGTGCTGTCCGACGGGTTACGTGGCGGCACCTGAGCAAGTGCCCCAGGAGCTCGCCAGAACCGTGGTGGACTGGGTCGGTCGCATCTGACCTCCGCGGAAGGCGACCCCGGGACAGGGACAGGGCAGGGCACGCGCCTGCCCTGCCCACACGTCGTCGAACGTCAGAAAACGGGGAACCAGGCCGAGGGCCCCTTGGCGATGACCGGTACATCCAGGGTGTCCTGCGCGACTTCCTCCACGAACGAGCCGGCAACGGATGCGGGCGGCAGAACGGCCGTGCCGGAGACCGGAGTTCGGCGCCTGCACAGCCGAAATGACCGTTGAGCGCGGTACCGAGGGGCGCCGCCTTGTGGTCCGCAACGGCTACCACCGGCCTGGCCTGGTCACTACCGCAGCCGGCGTGGTCGAGGTGCAGGCGGCGCGGGTGAACGACAAGCGCTTCGACGAGGCCACGGGCGAACGCAAGCAGACCTCATCTGCACCTGTAGCGCTGCGGATTGACGTAGGTGTGGACGAGGAGGTCTGCAGGAACTGCTCGATACCGGGAGTATCGGCAGGCCACCTGACCTCTACTGCCCGGTCCGGCACACCACGGCTATGCGGTCTCGTGGACAGCCCGCGCGAGCGTCCGCAGCCCCTCGTCGAGTTCCTCCGGCGTCGTCGTCAGCGCCGGCAGCAGCTTGACGACCTCGCTCTCCGCGCCGGAGGTCTCGATGATGAGACCGAGGTCGAAGCAGCGCCGAGCGATCCTGTTGGCGCGCGACTTGACGGTGAACTCCATGCCCCAGGCCATGCCCCGGCCGCGGTACGAGGCGCCGGCGTCCTGGTGCTCGGCGCAGAGGGTGCGAAGGGCGGCCTCGATCTGGTGGCCGCGCTCCTTGGTCTGCTTCTCCATCTGCCCGTCGGCCCAGTACGTGTTCAGGGTCGCGGTCGCGGTGACGAACGCGGGGTTGTTGCCGCGGAAGGTACCGTTGTGCTCCCCCGGCTCCCACACGTCCAACTCCGGCTTGAAGAGCGTCAGCGACATCGGCAGGCCGTATCCGCTGATGGACTTCGACAGCGTGACGATGTCCGGGACGATCCCGGCCTCCTCGAAGGAGAAGAAGCCGCCGGTACGGCCGCAGCCCATCTGGATGTCGTCGACGATCAACAGCATGTCGTGCCGCTTGCAGACATCCGCGAGCTTGCGCAGCCACTCGGCGCGGGCGACGTTGATGCCGCCCTCGCCCTGGATGGTCTCGACGATGACCGCCGCCGGGTGGTTCAGGCCGGATCCGGAGTCCTCCAGCGACCGCTCGAACCACAGGAAGTCCGGGACTCGGCCGTCGAAGTAGTTGTCGAACGGCATCGGCGTACCGTGCACCAGCGGGATGCCCGCTCCGGCCCGCTTGAAGGCGTTGCCCGTAACGGCGAGCGAGCCCAGCGACATGCCGTGGAAGGCGTTGGTGAAGGACACGACCGACTCCCGGCCCTTGACCTTACGGGCCAGCTTCAGCGCGGCCTCGACCGCGTTGGTGCCCGTCGGGCCCGGGAACATGACCTTGTACGGCAGGTCGCGCGGTCGCAGGATCACGCCCTGGAAGGTCTCCAGGAAGGTCCGCTTGGCGGTGGTACCCATGTCGAGGCCGTGGGTGATGCCGTCCCGCTCGATGTAGTCGATCAGCGCCCGTTTCAGCACCGGGTTGTTGTGCCCGTAGTTCAGCGAACCGGCGCCGGCGAAGAAGTCGAGGTAGCTACGGCCCTCCTCGTCGTACAGACGGCTGCCCTGCGCCCGGTCGAAGACCGTGGGCCAGCCTCGGCAGTAGCTGCGCACCTCCGACTCAAGGGTCTCGAAGACGCTCAGGGCCGGCTGGGTGGTGGTCACAGCGGAACAACTCCCTTTTCGGTGGAAGAAGTAATGGGTGTCGGTTGGACAGGTCGTCAAGTCGGAAGCTCCTACAGATCACGAAGCGGTCTGCGGGAGCGGTGCGGCGTCGTCGGTCACCGGAACAGGTGGCGGTGGACATCACGGGCGACGAACAGCGATGCGGACCGCCTGGGCGGGGGTGGCGGACCCACGGGGCGGGAGCCGGGCCAGGGCGTCGACCAGCTCACGCGTCGCCGGCCCGCGCAGGTTCTCCCATCCCCTGGGCGCCGCGGTGACGATGAGCGTGCGGACCTGGTGGATGGTCTGGATGGGGCATCCCACCGGCCCGGCCGGACAGGGCCGCGACCGTTGCCGCGGAGGCGACGATGTCGTCGGACGTGCCGTTGTTCCGCCTGGTCACACTGTCGTCTGCTCTCCGTGGAAGCCGGTCGGGCAGCCGGACAGACGGTGACGGGACCTCTGGCCGGACTCCGATGACGTCACCGAAGCCCGGCCGGTCACGCACCGGACGGCACCGCCCGGCAGGCCGACGATTCCACGCAGGGCAACCGAAGCGTCAGCCAGTCGGAAAGCCCGACCTCCGGGCGGTGCCATGGCCGATCCTCACTGTCAGTCGCTGCTGATCTCCACGAGCATGACGGCGGCGCTCAGGCCGTTGCCGGCCCCGATGAGCAGTACTCGATCGCCTGGTGCGAGGAGTTCGCGGTGGACAAGGTCGGCGAGTCCCAGAACCTGGTCGCTGACGCCGGTGTGGCCGATCGCGCGCCCGTAGTCCCAGGCGTTGGCCTGCGCGAGGTCGCCAAAGGAGTTCTCGTAGAAGCCGGCGCTGATCCCTGCCCCCACGTTCGGGTACACGACGTACCGGGCCGGGTGGTGATCGAGCGGATACCTGGCCAGTAGCTTCTCGCGGAGCCGACCCAGGGTGTCCGCGAACACCGAACGGATCTCGCTGTCGCCGAACCGCTCGAGGTAGGCGCGCTTGGCCGAACCGACGTCGTAGTCACGGCCGGGGTTGTCCGCATCCTCCGGCGCCGGCGACTCGTCTCGGTACATGCGCTCGAGTTCGCTGCCCTGCTCGACTTCGAGAAGCAGCACCTCGATCGGACCGGGCCTGCTGGAGAGCACGACCGCCGAAGCGGCATCGCCGTAGACGGTGCCGTGGTCGGATGACCAGCGGTCGAACAGCGAGCCCTCGAACCGATCGGCGCCGACGACGAGGGCCGAGGCGTCGGGGTGGTGCCGGACGTGGTCGGCGGCGAGGCGCATGCCGACGAACGCGCCATTGCATCCCTGGTTCAGCGAGAACGAGAGCGCGCGGGGGTCGAGTCCCAGCTGGTGGTGCGCGTAGCTCGCGATCGGCCACAGCGTCTTGTGGCCGGTACGGTGGATCGAGGTCCACGCCAGCCAGTCGACTTCGCTGCGGTCTACGCCCTCGAGTGCACGCCGGGCCGCCTCGACGCCCATGTCGGCCGGGAACAGCTCGTGCTCGACGGCGACGCTGCTGAACCCGTCCTTGACAGCCCGGTCGCGGCCGTAGGAGCCCGCCGCGACAGCCTTCTCGACGGCTTCCCGGGTCTGGGGAAGCCACGACCCGATCCCCCGGATGAACAGCCGGGTGTCCCCGGTGCGGTCGATCGTGCCGCCTGTCATGCGGTCTCCAGTGCCTGGCCGAGGTCTTCGAGGATGTCGTTGATGTGCTCGAGGCCGACCGTGACCCGGATCAGGTCGTCCGGAACCGTGGCCATGCTGGACGCGGAGGCGACAACCTGCCGGTGCGTCGCGATGGCCGGGATCGTGGCCGCACTCTTGGCCCGCCCGATGTCGTTGGCGCGCCAGATGAGCCGGAACCTGTCGAGGACCCGGACCGCCGCCTCGGCGCCGCCGACGGGGCGGAAGCCGAGTACGAAGCCGTACCGGCGGGCCGCCTCCCCGTCCTTCTCGCTGTCCACGAGGATCATGTCCTGGGCCAGTGCGTGGCTGGGGTGCGAGGCGAGCCCGGGGTAGAAGACCTCCTCAACGCGGTCCGAGGCCTGGAGGTACTCCGCGACGGTGAGGGCCGAACGCGACATCGCGTCCACCCGGTACCGCAGGTCGCGGATGTCGCTGAGAATGGTGAAGGCGTTGAACGGGCTGAGCACCCCTCCCATGTCCCGGATCGGCCCGCGCCGCAGGTAGGCCGCGAAGTCGTCAGTGACCGCCGGTTCCGCAACCGCCGAGGTGAGACCGCGACGGGCGATGACGGCGCCGGCCAGGCTTGCGCCGCTCGTGCCGGCGGCCTTGCCGAGCGACTGCACCACGATGTCCGCTCCCATGCCCAACGGCCGGAGAAGGGCCGGGGTGGCGAGAGTGGAGTCCACGATGAAGGGCGCACCGGCCTGGTGCGCCAGCCGTGAGACCGCCGGGATATCGATGAGGTCGAGCAGCGGGTTCGACGGCGACTCGGCGTATACGAAACGAGTTCGCTCGTCGATCTTCGAGGCCCACTCGTCGATCGCGGACGGGTCGCGGACCCACCGGACCTCGACGCCGCGCTCCCGCCCGTAACGCTGGGAGAAGACCATGAACGTCGCGCCGTAGCAGGCCGACGAGGCGACGATGTTCATCGGCCCCTCGTCATCCACGGCCAGGAACGGGGAGGTCGCGAGGGTTACGGCGGCCATTCCGGACGGCGTCGCGGCAGCACCGACCTCGGCGTCGACGCCGTAACCTTCGAGTGCCGCGACGACGGACTCAAGGTACTGCACGGTCGGATTTCCCAGACGCGTGTAGACCCAGGCATCAGACCCGCCGGAAAGGGCCGCGCCCATGTCGTCCGCCGTCGGGAAGTGCTGGGAGGAAGTCAGGTACAGCGGCGGGGTGATTGAACCCTGGTTGGCCGCCGCCTCCTCGCGGCCGTAACCGGCGCCCACCGCCAGCGTGTCAAAGCGTGGACCCTGCATTGTCACCGGCCCTCCGCTATCCCGGCGCCGACCGCGACCGGCGTCGCAGTCCGTGCATCGGCCTGTCGGAGCCGCCGAACGATATCTGCCGAGCGGATCGAGGTCAGGCTGAGAGATCCGCCGTCGCCGATGCCGTGCGTGCGCTCGCACAGGCCGTTGAGGACGACGACGCCGGAGGCGTCTGCGGGCTGGTTCGCAAAGTTGACGGCATACCCGCGGTCGACATCGACGTGGCCCTCGCCGGCGGACAGGTCGAGCCACGACGACAGGCCGTCGAGCAGGCTGATGCTCCGCAGGTCCTCAGGCCCCGGACCGATGTTGGAGAAGCCGGTGGCGAGGATGACCAGGTCGTAGCTCGCGGTGCGGGTCTCGCCGCTTGCGCGATCGGCGAGGCTGAGCTCGACACGGTCGTTGTCGGCGCGGGCGTCGACGATGTCGGTGAGCCGGCGCAGGCGGATCTGGTCGCGACCGTGGAGCCGGTCATAATACATCTGCCGGTACATCTCCTCGAGGACGTCCATGTCGCAGGCACCGTAGTTCGTCCGGGAGATGTCCCGGTCGATGCGCCGGCGAAGCTCCACCGGGGAGTCGTAGTACATGTCGGTGAATTCCGGGAAGAACGCCTCGCTCATGAACGGGCTCGTGTCCTTCAGCGGGAAAGCGTATCGCCGCATGATCGAGTCGATCGAGGCATGGGGGTACGTCTTGCTGAGATGGAGGATGATCTCGGCCGCGCTCTGGCTGCTCCCGATGACGGCGACCTCGCTCGACTGCTGTGCGCCGAGGAGCGGTTGGGTGCCGCTCTGGTAGCTGGACTGGTGAACGACGCGGTTGGTCTCAAGCTTGGCGAACTGCTCTGGCACCTTGGGGAGTCGCCCGGTTCCGATGACGACGTGGCGCGCGAGGAACTCCTCACCCGTGTTGGTCACGAGACGGTAGGCCCCCCCACCGGGGATCGCTTCATCGTACGTGAGGGCCTCGACCCGCCGGCCGTAGCGCACACGATCCTCGAAGAACCGGGTGACCCACTGGATGTACTTGGCGTAGTCCGGCCTCAGCGGCATCAACATGTCCATGTTGAGGTGCGAGAAGAGCAGATCGTTCTCGACTAGGTAGTTGAGGAATGTGTACCTGCTTCGAGGATTCCTCGGAGTGACGAGGTCGCGGTACGGGATGTTCTGGATGTTCGAGTAGGTGTCGAGGCTGATCTCGAAGAGCATCTCCTTCTGCCAGACCGGCGTCGCCGAGCCCTCGAGGAAAAGCCAGTCATCGTACGCTGCCGACTCTTCCAGCGCGATCGCCAGAGCGATGTTCGACGGGCCGAAGCCGATTCCGATGACGTCCATAACGTCCATGATTACTGACTCTTTTCTATTTCTTCACGCACAGCGCATTTCCATGCCGGGGCGTGTAGTTGGGGCTGATACCGACAGCATCGGCGGGTCATGTGTCCTGACGGGGTCCGGTCGAACGTGCTGGAAACATGCGGGCAGGACGCTTGCCGGGAGGCAAAGTTCCTGAATCCCGGGACCAGTGCGTCTGGGCCGTCGTCTTTGTCAACCGGCCGTCGCGGTATCCGGTTCGGCGGCTTCCGGAGCAAACGTGATGACGTTCGACTCGTCGGGCTCACGGAGAGATGCCACGAGGACGATCGAGGCCAGGCAGAAGATCGCGGCGATGTACATGAGCGGGGTGTAGCTGCCGAACCCATCGTGCAGTACCGCCCCGATCTGGCTGCTCAGTGCGGCGCCGACCTGGTGCACGGTCCACAGAACGCCGAGGAGCAGTCCCCGGACCCGGGCCGGGTAGAGCTTGATGATCCAGGTCGTCGTCGCGACAACCGTCATGAGGTAACTGGTCCCGAAGATGACCCCGAAGACCTGTACGACGACGGCGTTCGGGGCGATGGCCAACAGCGTGACCGACACTCCGCGGAGCAGATAGGCCAGAATGAGGATCATGCGGATGCGGCCCCGGTCACACACCATTCCGGTGACGAAAGCGCCGATCACTTCGGTGAGTCCCAATAGCACCATCGCGCTGGACACCGCCGGCGCTCCCACGTGGTGGTCATGGAGCATCGGAACCATATGGACGTCGACAAAGGCCATCGTGATCCCGCAGGCGAAGAACGCCGCCGCGAGGGCCGCGAAAGGGCCACGCCGCAGGACTGAGAGGCCGCGCGGGCCAGTGGCGGCGGGCGCCTGCGGCGCGGCCGATCCCGCCCACCGATGCCGGCGCAGTGTGAAGGACAGCGGCAGGAGAATGAGGCCCATGAAGACGCCCACGGCGAGCATCACAGACCGCCAGTCGGTGAGGTGCTGGAGCCAGACCCACAGCGGGACAAGGACGATGAAGCCGATGGCCGTGCCGTTCGTGAGGAGCGCGTAGAAGAACCCCTTGCGCTCAGGGGGGAACACGCGATCGACGAGCACACCGATCGGAATGTAAGACAGCGAAGCGTAGCTGAGTGCCCCGAGAATGCCGTACACCACAGTGAGCAGGACGAAATTCTGAACGAGGGAGACACACACGAACATCAAGGCCGAGGCGACGAGCCCCGAACGCAGGACAACCAGCGGTCCGTACCGGTCGGACAGGGCTCCGATGAATGGCGAGGCGACTGCCATGACGATGGCGAACAGCGTTGTCGCGACCGCGAACCTGTCCCGGGGTTCGCCGAACGAATGCGCCATCGGGACGAAGTACACCTGGACGGTACTTTTCAGGGACGACCCCATCAAGGAAATGAGAGCTGCGACGCCCGTGATCCATATGATCGGCGTCAGCCGCGCCATACCGACAGCCTTGATTTTGGACATGTTCTCGGGCTCTCCTTGCCGTACTTGCATGCCGACACCCTCGCCCTGCACCGTCTCTACGATTACCGCCGACGGGGTGCTGTGTGGGCCTCGGTCAGCTTTTCTCTTCTCGCCTGGGATGCTTCCCATCGCGTGGTCAGCTCTCTTGGGATCCCCGCCTGCCGCAGGTAGGAGCCGTGGCGCGGATCAGGGGTTTGCGGCGTCCGGGACAGGCGCCGGAAAGTCCCGATCGACTGGCTACAGCGAGATGCGGAGCAGGACCTCCGGTTCGTGGGGGTCCGGGAACTGATCCGGGACGAAGAGCGTCTGCTGCTGAGGCGGGCCGCAACACGCGGCAGCGAACGCCGAGAACAGCCTGGTAGACGGATCGTCATCCTGGGCGATGGTGGTCTCCATGTACCGCAACCCTGGTACGTTGCCGGCCAGCCACTCCAACATCGCCAGTTCAAGTCCCTGATCCCGAGCGACCCGGGCGACCGCGACCTGCCACACGAACAGCGTGTCGGCGGCCTCCGGCCGCCGGTATCCGGTCACGAACCCCAGCGGGGCGCCCCCGGCAGTCGGACGGGCGACCACGGAGGTCGCCGCGAAATCACGGCACCACATGAGGTAGCTGTTCGGGGAGTCCAAGTCGGCAAGGCCGACCTCACGAGCCAGGCCCCAGATGGCCGATCCGTCTCGGACGTCTGGATTCCTCAGGCACGCACTCGTGAACATAACCACTGCGTCACGGTGTGACACCGGAGCCTGAGCGGATATGAAGACGTCCCCAGTCACCAGCAACACCCGCCGTTGTCACGTGGAACGTGAAGCGTCGAGGCCATGCCCGGCGAGAATGGTGACATATCGAATGCAACTCCCCCTGCTGTGAACACACTGACGACGAAGAACTCGGCCGTCCTCAAACCGAGCCCTCTCCACTTCCCGCTAAGACGGGAACCCTTGACACGGAGCATCCCTTCGTGTCGTGCGCCGAAGCAGACGCTTGCAATGCTGTGTGTGTTGACGTGTCTTCACTCGCACCTCGTTACCCAATGGGCTAGGAAAACAAGATGCGAGATAGATGTATTTCGGTGCGCGTGGGCATACCTGATGCAGCGCCATGCGTTCCACGACGCTGACCGTCACGACCCGCTCACGAGAGACCGACGTCCCGTGTCCAGCAGTGCACCTACGCAGGCGAGGTTCAACCGACTCAGCCGTCCTGCCCATCCAACTCCCCCCAGTCGTTGGCTACAAGCGAAGAAGGCCACACACCTTCGGAAACATGTCGTGCACGTTTCTGAAGGCCGCTTTCCCCCGTGCCTGCTACTTCGTCACCCAGCAGCCGCCCCAGGCCCTGAAGGCAGTCGTCACAGCCGGTTTCGGCCCCGTTGGCGCTACGCGCAGTGCCGCGACACCCTTCACCCTGAAGCGACTGGTCCCGATCAGTTCCCCCTCGGTCACTGGGAAGTTCGAACACATTAGCAGGTGGCAGGGTCCCGGCACAGCCGAAATCCGCTGCACAGCAGGTCAGTTCGGGTATCGCCCCGCCTGACGCGTCGTCAGAAGTGGCCGGTTTCGCTCGCGACAGCGATGGGACCACTGCCACGAACAGCCCAGCTGCCGGGAGGCTGAGCCTTGATCCACCGGCCCAATGCCTGTGGGCAACTTCTCCGGGAACGAGGAAGTGCCCTGTGACCTGCGATGATGAGGTTTCTCTAGGACCACGTCAAGCACGTTCACGAGGGCACTTCCGAGATGCAGTCTTCCCATGCCGAGGACGGGTTTCCGCGCGGTTCGATGATCCGAATCTGATCGCGTACGGCGGGCTTGTTCCGCTGGTGCGCCTGGCCGAGCGGTGCGGGCTGCCCGGCCTGGTCGGCGAGCTGGTGCACCTTCCGGTGTCGGCCAACGGCACCGGCGCCTTCCCGGCATCGAAGGTGATGGCGCTGGTCGCGGGGATGGCGGCGGGCGCGGACAGCATCGAGGACATGGACCGGCTGCGGCACGGCGCCATGAACCCTCTGTTCCGCGAGGTGCGGGCGCCGTCCACACTGGGCAGCTTCCTGCGGTCCTTCACTCACGGGCACGTGAAACAACTCCACGCCGTCACACGCCGGTTGCTGCCCCGCCTGGCCGCCCACGCCCCGCTGCCGCCCGGTGCGGACACCGTCGCCCACCTCGATCTGGACGACACCATCAAGCCCGTCCACGGCTATGCCAAGCAAGGCGTCGGCTATGGATACAACAAGATCAAGGGCCTGAACGCGCTGACCGCGACACTCTCCACACCGCTGGCGGCCCCGATGACCGCCGCAACGAGGCTGCGCAAGGGAAGCGTGAACTCCGCCCGCGGAGCCGCCTCCTTCGCCACCGAAGCGATCACGACCGCCCGTGCCTCGGGCGCCACGGGGATACTGATCGTGCGGGCCGACTCCGCCTACTACGGTGCGGAACTCATCGCCGCCCGCAAGGCGGCCGACGCCCGCTTCTCGATCACCGTGCGCCACAACGCCTCCGTCAAGACGGCCATCGCCACCATCGCTGAGGACGCCTGGACGCCGATCAAGTACCCCAGGGCGATCTGGGACCACGATGAATCCCGCTGGATCCCGGACGCGGAGATCGCCTACACCGCGTTCACCTCGAAGCCGAAGAAACAGCAGGTCACCGCACGTCTGATCGTGCGCCGCGTGAAACGCCTCAACCCCGCCACGGTCCCCGAGGGCCAAGGCGAACTCTTCACTGCCTGGCGCTTCCACGCCGCGTTCACCGACAGCACCCAGCCCCTGGCCGACGCCGAGAAGGATCACCGCAGGCACGCGATCGTGGAACAGGTGACCGCAGAGTTGAAGAACGGCCCGTTCGCCCACTCGCCCTCGGGGAACTTTCAGGCCAATGCCGCCTGGCTCGCGCTGGCCGCCCTCACCTTCAACCTGGTACGCGCCTGCGGCATCCTCGCCGACACCTTCCACGCCCGCGCGACGTGCACGACCATCCGCGAACATCTGATCAACGTGCCTGCCCGCCTGGCTCGTTCGGCCCGCCGGCTCACCCTGCAGCTGCCGAAACGCTGGCCCTGGCAAGACGGCTTCGACACCCTCTTCCATGCCGTGCACATCCCACCCCCACCGGCCTGACCAAGACGTATCCGACCCGCCCGCGAGGGCCCGAGACCTGTGGACAAGTGGAAAAGCTGGACAGACCAGCGGCCACTCCGCGCCCGAAAACAGAAACACCGACCCGATCACGAGAATCAATCACTCACGAACCGAGCCGATAGATCAAGGCTCAGGGGAAACCGCAGACGGCATGTCGCTGGAAAAGATCGGACGCATCATCGATGCGCTACGCCACGAGCGATTCCGATTCCAGCCGGTCAAGCGAGTAGTTGGGCCGGTTCGCCTTCCCGGTGCGGCGAACGGTGGGGATGAGGGTGCCGTCGATCAAAACGACTTCGCCGCCCCTCTTGGTGATCTTCTTCAGGGCGCGGTCCAGGCGGGGTGCGCGGGCGGCGAGCAGTGCTGTCAGCTCGTCGCGCCAGCGCCGTATGGTCGTGTCCCCGACCTGGTTGCCGCCGGCCATGTCGGCGACGCGCTGGTCGTGGCGGAGCACGGCGAGGACGAGGACGACGATCCGCCCGGGCGGCAGGACGCGCCACCGGGAGCCGATCTTCTTGAGGTGGCGGCGCAGGAGATCGGCGCAGTATTCGGTGGTTTTCCGGGACACGGGAAGGCGGCACTGGTAGACGGGGAAGCCGGTGTCCCCGGCGGGCTCGGTGATCTTTTGCATGCACACGCTGAAGTCAACGGCCGCCGGGGCCAATCCGGTTACGGGTGTACTTCGCGATCTACGGCATAAGCTGAAAGCGCCCGTCGGACAGCTTGCGCAGCCAGCCCCGGCCGGACAGCTTGGTCAGCTTCCCACGCAGCGGCTCCAGTCGCCCCTTGACCTCGACTGCAAGGCCCCGGGGTGCGGCCGACGTCCTTGACGCGTACCGGGCCGCCCGCCTCCCGGACGATCTTCATGATCCGCTGGTCGTCCGGCGGCAGCACCTCCTCGCCGATGCCCGCCTCGCGGTGCGGGACCAGCAGCACGCCACGGCCGCCGACCTGCGCGGGCACTGCCTGTGTGGTGGCCTTCTCCGTCTCCAGCTGAGCATGCATACGCTCCCACACGCGCATCGCCGCAGCGAGGTCCTCGCGCTCGGCCCGGACTTTCTCAAGTCGTTCGAACAGGAGTTCTCTCCTCCCGGTCGAGTTCGGCCCGACGGGCGGCGACGCGTTCGGCGACTTCGCTGATCTCCGTCATCCCGCGAGCCTACGAACCCGCCCCGCCTCGTGACCTGGAAACGGACAGACCGCCCATGACCCTTGCCGGACGATCAAGACGGCAGACTCCCGCCCACCAACAGCCTCAGTCCCCTTCGCAACATCACGCCAGCCCTCGTGACCAGCGGAAATCAAGTTGGCGGGGACTCAATGGGGCAGGAACAGGGCTCGGGAAGTTGATGGGCTGCGGGGAAGGCGAGCATACCTGCACGGATCTTTCGTGGGCGTTGCCGCGTGGGGCAGTGGCGGGGGAACAATTACCGCTCAAGGAATTCGGCCAGCATGGCACTCGTCGCTTGGTCAGCCGGTAGAAACGCCTCAAGCCGTAGTTCGGCGATGGTGACATCGATGGCGGTGCCGAAATGGGTGAGCGTGGTGATGAGCGCAAGCTCCCTGTCGTCGGCTGGATCGTGTGTTCGCAGGCGCAGCGGTACGGCGAAGCCGAGGTGGTGCGGTGACACGCACGGACGTGGTGGTGCCAGGCCGATGAGTTCGTGGGCCAGGCGTTGGAGTTGGTCGTCCGGGTTGCGCACGCTCTCGGCCTGGATGCTGTCGATGATGTGCCACGCCCACTCGTCTAGGTTGACGATGCGCGATGCGAGGCCCTGCGGGTGCAGCAGCACCCGGGAAACGTTCACTGGTGGTACGAGCAGATGCGGAGCCACACCGGCGGTGAGTGCGTGGAAGGCGGTGTTGGCCGAGACGAGGTCACCGTGTCGGTCGACGACCACCGCCGGGTACGGCAGGTGGCCGTGCAGGATCCGTTCGAGGGCGGCGCGAATCGGTGCGAGTTGGGGGTCGTCCAGGCGGGTCTGCGGGTAGACCGGTGCGAATCCGGCCGCCAGGAGCAGTTCATTGCGCTCGCGGATCGGCACCTCCAGGGCTTCGCCCAGCCGGATGATCATTGATCGTCCGGGGACTGACCGTCCGCTCTCGATGAAGCTGAGGTGCCGCTGTGTGGTTCCCGCGCGCATGGCCAGTTCCAGCTGGCTGACGCGCCGCCGGGTGCGCCACTCGCGCAACGCTCCGGCGAGACCGCCCCTGTTCGATTCGCTGATCACCCCTCTTGTCTAACCCGTTCGGCTGCTGATCCGCGATTCCCTGCGGGGAATTGCCGTGCGCCGCCCGGCGCAGCAGAGTCGTCGCCGCACCACGACCACGCGCAACCGAGGGGATCCGCCATGGCTGACATTGACATCCACGACCTCACCGACCGCTACGTCGCGGTGTGGAACGAACCCGACGGGAAGCGCCGCCGCGCCGCGATCCGTGAACTGTGGTCCGCCGACGCCGTCCACGTGCTGCAGCCTCCCAACGAGATTCTGCAGACCGCTGAAGGACTGGGCTTCGACCATCTCCTTCTGGAGGCGCGCGGCCACCGTGCGCTGGAGTTCCGCGTGACGCGCGCCCACGAGGAGTTCGTCGCGCCGGGCACCTTCGTCTTCCGGTCGCGCAACAACACTGACCGGCTCCACGACGTCGTCAAGTTCAACTGGGAGATGGCACCCCGGGACGGTGGTGAGGTCGTCGGCGTCGGGCTGGAGATCCTCGTGCTCGGTCCGGACGGCCGCATCGTCAGCGACTACCAGTTCATCGAGGGATGAGCGCGTCGACGGCCGCGCGCCCGTCGATGGTGCGCAGCTACCACCTCACCACCGGCGGCGGTATCGATGGCCTGTCACTGCGTACGCACGCACCCCGCACCCCCGGGACAGGGGAGGTCGCGGTCGCGGTCCATGCCACCTCGCTCAGCTTCCGCGAACTTCTGGTGCTGCGGGGGCAGTACGTGCTGCCTGTCGAACCTGACGTCATACCGGTCTCGGACGGTGCCGGTGAGGTCGTCGCCGTCGGGCCGGACGTCCGGCAGGTGCGCCCAGGCGACCGCGTCACCGCCGCGCTGTTCCCGCGGTGGCTGGACGGCCCGCTGGAACCGTCGTACCTGCCGCAACTGGGTGGCTCGCTCGACGGAATGCTGACCGAACTGGCCATCCTCCCCGAGGCTGCCCTGGTGCCCGTCCCCGACCACCTCTCCTACGCCGAAGCGGCAACTCTTCCCTGCGCCGCCGTCACGGCATGGAACGCCCTGACCGGCGACGGCCGCGGAGTCCAGCGCGGACAGACCGTACTGGCCACCGGCTCCGGCGGCGTATCGCTGTTCACGGTGCAGTTCGGCAAACTCCTGGGCGCCAGAGTGATCGTCACGACAAGCCGCACGGACAAGGAACAGCGCCTGCGCGATCTGGGCGCCGACGAGGTGATCAACTACTGCGACATCCCGAACTGGCACATTGCCACCCGTGAACTCACCGCCGGGCGAGGTGTCGACCGCGTCGTCGACACCGCCGGAACGCTGGAGCAGTCGCTGAAAGCGGTCGCCGTCGACGGACACATCGCCCTCGTCGGGTCCCTCTCCGGCAACTGGCCACCGATCGACCCTCGTCTGCTGTTCGGCGCCGCAGCTACGGTCCGCGCACTGGCCGTCGGCAGCCGCGCGCAGTTCATCGCGATGAACAACGTCATCACCGCGCATCGGCTCCGACCAGTCCTCGACCGGACGTTCTCGTTCGAACAGACCGCGGCGGCGTACGAGTACTACGCAACGGCCGGCCCGTTCGGAAAGGTGATCATCAAGATCAGATAGTCGGCGAGCGCACAGGCCGGGGTGGGCGGGAGAAATGGGGAGAGTCCCGCGCACGCCACAGCTGCCCGCTCAGCCCCGCGTGACAGGGCTGGTGATCGAGGACCGCCTGCCGCACCGCGGCCTGCTCGGCCTCCCCGAGTACCTGATGCACCCCGATCGGCTAGGGCCTGTGTCCCAGATCCCTCCTGCCCGCCGACCGGCCGCTTCGCCCACCAGATGTCGACCGCCTTCAGCGACACGCCTAACACCGCAGCCACATCCTCGCGGTCCCGCCCCGCCACCAACGCGGCCACCGCCCGCTCAGTAGCACCGCTCCACGAGGCGGATCAAGTAGCGCAACGTTCTCCACACGGAAAGATGTCAACTTGGATGCAGACCGAAAAATAGCAGGTCATAGCCGCTTCTCGGGTCTCAAACGAGGGTCGGCGGGCGCCCCGAACGCCAAATGAGCCCCGCGGCTGTACGTCGGTTCGGCACGGGCAATCTGGCGTGGCATGGCTACCACCCCCAGTGCGGCAGCGCCTCCCTTTGGTACGGACCCTCACGCGGTGGAGCCGCGTCGGTGCGCCCACTGTGAATCGCCGCGCGTCAGTCGGCGAAGCTGCGCATCCCGCTCGGAATACCCGGCCCGGACTTTGCCCCGTTGTGTGGGCATGTGCAACCCGTGCTGCCAGGTTCAGGCAATTTGAGGCGCTTGCCCGCCGCTCGTGCTCGGCAGGGCTGAGACGCCGATGAGTTCCCCGTCCTCGAACGGTCTATCCGGGGACACGACCGTTCCCGACAGGAGTGCCATGTCCACCATTCAGCCAGTGATCCTGACTGCCCATCGCGATGTTCTGCTCGGCTTCTGTACACAATTGTTGGGCGCTGAGGAGATCTTCCGGGTGCCTGCGGAAGGACCGGCCTTCTACCTCGGCCTACGCATCGGCGACACCGACCTCGGATTGGTGGCCAAGGAGAACCCGGGGACCGGGACGGCACCGCGGATCCTGCTCAGCATCGGTGTCGACGACGTCGACGAGACGCTCACCCGGGTGGAAGCGCTCGGCGGAACGGTCCGCACCGGCCCCAACGACATGCCGTGGGACAGCGCGTCGCCCACATCCAGGACCCTGACGGCAACGCGGTGAACCTCACTCAGCCGATCCCTGCCCGGTGACGCTCTTCCGCAGTGCTTGGGGCGGTCGTTGACTACTTGGCGCCCGCGGACGAGGGGCTCGCCCGCACACCCCTTCACCGCATCCCCGACGATCGCAACGCCCACCCCGCAGGCGGCGTCCGGCGCACCGCCCTGGACCGCGCCCCGCGCGACTTGCGCTGACTACGCCCCGCCTACCGAGCCGCCACCACTCTCATCTGGGACGAAAGGCAACACGTATGAAGAACCTCCAGCAGATCACCTTGATACTGAGTGCCCTCGCGACCGGCTTGATGGCCGGCCTGTTCGCGGCCTTCGCCTACTCCGTCATGCCCGGCTTGGCACACTCTTCCGACCGCACCTTTGTCGAGGCGATGCAGAACATCAACAAGGCCATCCTCAACCCTGTCTTCATGTTCCCCTTCATGGCCGCGATCCCCCTGCTCGGCCTTGCAGTCGTCCTGGCCTGGCGCGGCCACGGACGGGCCGCGCTGCCATGGCTGATCGCCGCGCTGGTGCTCTACCTGCTCGCCTTCGTGGTCACTAGCGGCCTCAACGTTCCCCTCAACGACCACCTCGCCAAGGCCGGCAGCCCCGACCACATCAAGGACCCCGCAGCCGTACGCGAAGACTTCGAGAGTGCCTGGGCCGCCTGGAACATCGTCCGCGCCCTGCTCCACACCGCCGCCTTCGGCTGCCTGCTGTGGACGCTGATCGTCTTCGGCGCACATCGGACGCAGGAGGCCGCAGCTGCCGCCACCCTCACCCCACGACAGCTCGCCGCGGAGCAGCCCTACGGCGGCATCCAACCCGGCCCTGCACCGGTCACGGGTAGCCCCACGGCGCAAGTGGGGCCGACGCCGCAGGGACAACGGGCTCCTTGGCCCCGGGGCCCGCGCCGGTAGGCCGTCCACACGGCAGGGGACGACAGCAGCGTCGCGCATCGTGCCGCCTCGACTCGACCACCACCGCTGTCTTCAGCAGTGGCCCGCCCACCCGCGGCAGCGAGGGCGGCGCCACCGGGTGGCGTGGGCGGCCCGTCGCAGCGGCGGGCCGCCACTGGCGGAAGGGCCCCTCGGACTCGACTGGAAAGCCGGGAAGGAGATCTCCGGGGGGGCGTCCGCACGCCCAGACAGTGCAGCAACACCACCAGAGCAGCGGGTCCCGCACGAGCACGAGCACTCCACCAGACGCACGAGACCGACATGTGAAGGAGGGCACCGGGTGGCTGATGGCTGCGCCAGTGAACCAACGCCGCAGGGCGGATCGAGGGCCCGCATGTCTCGGCCCACCTCGTCCGCACCGAAATGCGCGCGCAGAGCGGTGGGCCGGGAGCCGCCGACATTGTCGCAAACGCTCGCAGCATGCACCGATGGGCGCGGGGGCGCGAGAGCTGTCGGCGCGGGTGAGAGCTGCTCCGAGCCGACCCCGAGGGAGCGGGGGCTTCCCCGCCGGGCGGCGGCTCGGCCTTCCGAGAGGTTCTTGCACCTCCTGGTTGTACGGATCACAACAGCAATACGCTGCAGTCAAGTTGACCTTGAGAGGGGAATGTTGTGCGACTGATGCACCGATATGTCATGTATATGGCTTGCGTGTCTGTGCTGGTGGGTTTGGCGGGATGTTCCGACGGCGGTTCCGGAGCCGACGACAGTGCCCCCAACACATCCTCTGCGGCAAAGCCTCGGGGTGACGCGAAAGGGTTCGATCCGCCGGTCAAGTTCGGCAAGGCGGTGAAGCTGCCGGTTGACGAGCACGTCAAGTCCTGGGGATTCGCACAGCTCGGGCCCCGGCTCTACGAGCGGACGGCCGCGGCGCTCAACGCCTACGACACCAGCTCAGGGCGCAAGCTGTGGTCGTCCCCTCTGGGCCGCAAGGACTGGTACACCGGCACGGCGGGAGGGGTGAGCGACAACCAGAGGATCTCCCCGGTCTTCGCGCAGCGCAACGGGCGCACGGATGTGCTCTTCGCCTACGCCGACTACACGAAAGGCTCGGGCACCGAGGCCGACCGGACCGACGTGTACCTGCGGGCCGTCGATGCGGACACCGGCAAGGTGTCGTGGACCACACGGTTGCCGGGACCCGCGGAGTCGACCGTCAGCGACCTGGAGCCGGCCGTCGTGGGCGCACAGGACGGAACCGCCGTCGTCAGGGTTCTCACCAGCACGGACGACTCCAGCGAGGACAGTGAAAGCGCCACCACTTACGCCGTCGACCTGAACAGGCGCCAGGTGACATGGCAGGAGGAGCACTTCGCGGCCGGGGCGCTGGACAGCGGCGTTGTCATCGGGACTCAGCTGGGCGAAGAGGCCCGGTTCCAGTCGCTGCACGGCTGGCACTCCGACCAGACAGACCTCGGCCTCGCCGGTCGGACACTCACGGACGGAACGCCGCGCTGGAAGCTGGAGGACCGGTCGTCGGTAGAGATCGAGCCGGTGGGCGGCGGCTTCTTCGCGACCGGATCGCTGCGCGACAGCCGCACCGGCAAAACGGTGCCCGGCGGCACGGACGGCACCCTCCTGCACTGTGTGTACGACCAGCGGTCCGTAGTCGTGTGCGACAGCGAGGAAGCCGTGCGAGGCATCGACGCCCGCACCCGCAAGGTGCTGTGGACCATCTCCGCAGACGACCCCTCGCGGAAGAAGCCGAACCTCAGCAACGCCTGGCACGGAGCCGTCTACGCCAGCACGGACACCACCAGCGTCGTCCTCGACGCCCGCACGGGCAAGGACCGCCGACCCTTCAGTGGCGCATCCCCCTACATGCTCAACCAGTACGCCGCGGTGAACGTCGACATGGTCGTGTATCCCACCACAGGATGACCATCTGAGCGCCCCCGGGAGTGTCTGATCAACGCGGATCTGCTGATCAAGGAAGAGACGCCAAGTGAGCGATACGACGATCGAGCACGAGTCCGTGGAGGAGCCGGTCAGCGGTGCGATGGACCTTGCCTGTCGCCCAAACGGGAAGGCGCGTGGGACGGCATCTTCGCGCCGAGCGGACCCGCTGCCCCATCTCGCGAAGCATAGGAATCCACCCGCTGAACGAACGGGTCAGGCCCCCGGCGGACTGCCAGAAGCCAGCACCGCTCCCAGAACCTCATTCCGTCCCGTACCCACGACGTCGAACGTCAGGAAACGGGGAACCAGGCCGACAGGCGCTTGGCAATAGCCGGTACCTCGATGTTGTCCTGCGCGACTTCCTCGACGAACGGGCCGGCCACGGAGACGGGTGGCGGGGCGGTGCTGGCGCTGACGCCGTTGAAGCGCAGGAAGACACGCATGGCAAGCCAGGCGGTGCGCTTGTTGCCGTCGATCAGCGCGTGATTGCGAGCGACGGAGTGCAGCAGTGCGGCCGCCTTCTCGTGCAGCGTGGAATACAGCTCGGCCCCGAACACGTTCGTCCGGGGCCGTTCGATCGCTGACACCAAAAGTCCCATGTCACGCACGCTGTGCTCGGTACTGTTGACCGTGCGAGCGATGGCCAGGATCTCGTCGATCTGGATGTAGCGCACTTGGGTCACTTCAGGTAGTCCAGGATCTCCGCGTCACTGTCCATAATCTCGGCCAGAACATCGTCGACCTTCAGCTCGGCCCGGTCCTGGGCGTCCCGGATGGCCTCGACAGCGAGTTCCTGCTTGCTTCGGCCCTCTCGACGAGCACGCTCGGTGAGCTTCGCATCGAGATCGTCGGGGAGTCGGAGTGTCATCGCCATACAGCGATGATACCGGCCTGGTATCTAAGTGGCGAGGCGATACCAGCCACTCGAGACCTCGAACCACAGCCCCACGTTCTGTGGCCCGGACGACCCGCGCTCTCTGCTCCAGGGAGCGTGCAGCGGGACGCCCGTACCGGAGTCCTTGACCCCGTGCCGATGGTCCGGTCCGCACAGCCCCAGCCGGAGAGGTCCGTGAGGCTGAGAATTCCGCTTCGAGCGTCGTCCGAGCGTCAAGAGTCTCCGGATGAGACCCTGAAGGCGTCGCCGGCTTAAGCGCGTCCCTCATGAATGCCCAGGTCAGGAAGCTTCCAAGGGTTGATCCGTCCGCTCGACCCGTTGCATGGAGCGAAACAGGTCGAGCAGTCCCATCGGACCACAAAACCGCAGGTCAGGCACCCTTTGTGGTCGGCTCCAGGATCGCCACGCACTCCACATGGTGCGTCATCGGGAACAAGTCGAAAGCCCGCAGGGTCCGCACCTTGTACCCCCCGTCCTTGAAGTAGGCGAGGTCGCGGGCGAGGGCGGCCGGGTCGCAGGCGATGTAGGCGATGCGGCGGGCGCCGAGGGTGGTGAGGTGGCGGACGGTCTGCTTGCCGGCGCCCGCGCGGGGCGGGTCGAGGACGACGAGGTCGGCCTCGGTGATTCCGGTGCGCGGGAGGACCTGGTCGACCTTGCCCTGTTCGATGCGGACGCGGTCGAAGTCGCGGAGGTTGTGGCGGGCGTCCTCGACGGCGCGCTTGGAGGTCTCGATGCCGAGGACCGCGCCCTTCTCGCCGACGCGGTCGGCCAGCGCTCCGGCGAACAGGCCGACGCCGCAGTACAGGTCGAGCGCCGTCTCGCCCTTGCGCGGCATGAGGCCCTGCATCGCGGCGAGCACCAGGGTGTCGGCGGCCTTCGGGTGGACCTGCCAGAAGCCGCCGTTGCCGACGCGCCAGGTGTGCTCGGCGGCGCGTTCGCGGACGAAGGCGCGGCCGTGGACGCGGTGGATGCCGCCGTCGTGCTCCTCGACCCGCAGGACCGAGACGGGGCGGTCGAGCTCGACCAGGGGCAGGCGGGCACCCGGCTTCGGGGCCAGGACGACCTGGCGGTCGCTGGAACCGGAGGCCGCGATGGCCTCGACCGACTCCATTCCGGACCAGTCGCGGCTCTCGATGCCGAGTTCGCTCACGCCCTCGGCGGCGATCATGCAGTGCTCGATGGGCTCGACCTCGTGCGAACGGTGTTTGCGCAGGCCCGCGTTGCCGTCGGCGTCGATCGCGTACTGGACGCGGGTACGCCAGGCGGGGACCTCACCGGCGGGGAGTTTGTCGCCCTCGGCCGGCATCACGGTGCCGTCCCAGCCGGCCTGCTCGGGGGTGAGGCCCGCGAGGCGCAGCAGCTGTTCCGCGATGACCTCGCCCTTGAGGCGGCGCTGCGCGCCCGGCTTCGCGTGCTGCCAGTCGCAGCCGCCGCAGCGGCCGGGGCCCGCGTAGGGGCAGGGGGCGGGGACGCGGTCCTTGGAGGGGTCGAGGATCTCGACGGCGTCGGCGCGCAGGAAGCGGGAGTCCTCTCCGCCCTCGGTGACGCGGGCCACGACGCGCTCCCCGGGCAGCGCGTGCCGGACGAACAGGACCCGGCCGCCCTCGGTGCGGGCGACGCAGTGGCCGCCGTGGGCGACGGGGCCGACCTCGACCTCGTACTCCTCCCCCACCAGTTCGTCCCCGGCCTGCGGTTTCCTCGGTTCTGCCTGCATGGGTGGGGTGACTCCAGAGTGCTTGGGGGTGCGTGCGCCGCGGCGGCGGGACAACAGCCGTCCAGTCTACGGCTCCGCGCGGACACCTCTTACCGTACGGACAGTCGCGGGCACGCCGCCCGGTCGCGGGCACCCCCCGCCGGACGGCAGCCGCGGACCGGCGGCCCGGACCCGCGGCCCGGGCCAGGTCAGCCCTCGCTCCGGCCGCCGCCCTTCCCGCTCGGCTCCTTCTCCTTCGGCCGGCGTTCCACCGGGCCGCGCCGTACCGCGCCGGGCGCCGTCCAGTTCTGGCGCCTGCGGACGCGGCGCTTGGCCACCTCGGAGGACTCCAGCTGGTAGGCGACGGAGGTCACCATGACGCCGGGGGTGAACAGCAGGCGGCCCTTGAGGCGCAGGGCGCTCTGGTTGTGCAGCAGGTGCTCGTACCAGTGGCCGACGACGTACTCGGGGATGATCACGCTCACGATGTCGCGCGGGTTCTCCTTGCGCAGCCGCTTCACGTACTCGACGACGGGGCGGGTGATCTCGCGGTACGGGGAGTCGAGGATCTTGAGCGGGACCTCGATGCCGCGCCGGTCCCATTCGGCGCGCAGCGCCTTCGTCTCCTCGGCGTCCACCATGATGCTGAGCGCTTCGAGGGAGTCGGAGCGCATGATCTTGGCGTAGCCGAGGGCGCGCATGGTGGGGCGGTGCAGGCGCGAGACGAGGACGATGGAGTGGACCCGGGAGGGGCGCACGATGTCCTCGCGGGTGGGTTCGTCGGCGAGGGCGATCTCCTCGGAGACCCGGTCGTAGTGCTTGCGGATCGCGGTCATCGTCCCGTAGAAGATGACCATGCCGAGGACGGCGACCCAGGCGCCGTGGGTGAACTTGGTGAGCAGGACGATGACGAGCACCATGCCGGTCAGGAAGGCGCCGAAGGCGTTGATCGCGCGGGAGCGGATCATGTGCCGGCGCTTGGCCTGGTCGCGTTCGGTGGTGAGGTGCCGGTTCCAGTGCCGGACCATGCCGATCTGGCTGAGCGTGAAGGACACGAAGACGCCGACGATGTAGAGCTGGATCAGGTGCGTGGAGTCCGCCCCGTAGATCGCGAGCAGCAGGACGGCGGCCCCGGCCAGCAGCACGATGCCGTTGGAGAAGGCGAGGCGGTCGCCGCGGGTGTGCAGCTGGCGGGGCAGGTAGCGGTCCTGGGCGAGGATCGCGCCGAGCAGCGGGAAGCCGTTGTACGCGGTGTTCGCGGCGAGGAAGAGGACGAGCGCGGTCGCGGCGGCGAGCACCACGAAGAAGAAGGTGCCGTCACCGAAGACCGCTGAGGCGACCTGGGTGATCACGGGGTTCTGCACGTAGCCGCCGCCGACCGGGGAGCCGTCGCGGAACAGGTCCTTCGCGGGGTTCTCCGCCATGTGCACGTGGGAGGCGGCGGCGAGGCCGATGATCCCGCAGAACATGGTGACGGCCAGGCCGCCCATGAGGGCGAGGGTCGTCGCGGCGTTCCTGCTCTTGGGCTTGCGGAAGGCGGGCACGCCGTTGCTGATGGCCTCGACCCCGGTGAGCGCCGCGCAGCCCGAGGAGAAGGCGCGCAGCAGCAGGAAGACGAGCGCGAAACCGGCGAGCCCCTTGTGCTCGGGCTTGATGGTGTAATCGGCGGTCGGTGAGGCGAGGGTCTCGTTCAGCAGGACGCCGCGCACGACCCCCCAGATGATCATGAGGAAGACGCCGCCGACGAAGATGTACGTGGGGATGGCGAAGAGCTTGCCGGACTCGCGCACCCCGCGCAGGTTCATCACGGTCAGCAGGGCGACGACCACGATCGCGCACAGCACCTTGTGCTGGACGACGAAGGGGATCGCGGAGCCGAGGTTCTCGACGCCCGAGGCGATGGACACGGCCACGGTCATGACGTAGTCGACGAGCAGGGCGCTCGCGACGGTCAGACCGGCTTTCGGGCCGAGGTTGGTGGTCGCGACCTCGTAGTCGCCGCCCCCGCTCGGGTAGGCGTGGACGTTCTGCCGGTAGGAGGCGACGACCGTGAACATCAGGACGACGACGGCTACCGCGATCCACGGGCTGAAGTGGTACGCCGACACACCGGCGATCGACAGGACAAGCAGCACCTCGCCCGGGGCGTAGGCCACGGAGGACAGCGGGTCGGAGGCGAAGACAGGGAGGGCGATGCGCTTGGGTAGGAGCGTTTCTCCCAGCTTGTCGCTGCGGAGCGCGCGCCCGATAAGAAGGCGTTTGGGCACGTCGGTCAGTTTGGACACGGAGAGGATCGTAAGGGGTGGATCGCGGGGGCGCCCACCCACCACCCCAGTCCTGGCGAACTCCTAACGCCACCGGCGGCGTGTCGCCGGGCGCCCGCACGGCGGCGGGCGCACGTGTGTAGCTTGGCCCCTTGTCTGAGATCCTGTGGGGACTCGGCGCCCGGGGGCGGGACTTCGCCCCCGTCACGCGTCGGGGGCACCGCGAAGCAAGCCGGAAGGACGGTCGTGCACATCGTCATTATGGGATGCGGGAGAGTGGGTTCCGCTCTCGCGCAGACCTTGGAGCAGCAGGGGCACACGGTCGCCGTGATCGACCGGGACCCCACGGCCTTCCGCCGTCTGGGCTCCGGCTTCGGCGGGCGCCGCGTCACCGGGATCGGCTTCGACCAGGACACCCTGCGCGAGGCGGGGATCGAGGAGGCCGGTGCCTTCGCCGCGGTGAGCAGTGGCGACAACTCGAACATCATCGCCGCCCGGGTCGCCCGGGAGATGTTCGGCATCGAGCACGTCGCCGCCCGTATCTACGATCCGCGCCGTGCCGAGGTGTACCAGCGCCTGGGCATCCCGACGGTGGCCACGGTCCGCTGGACGGCCGACCAGATGCTGCGGCGGCTGCTGCCCTCGGGGGCGGAGCCGCTGTGGCGCGATCCCACGGGAGCGGTGCAGCTCGCCGAGGTGTACGCGACCGAGGCGTGGGTCGGTCACAAGGTGAGCCGGCTGCAGGAGGAGACCGGGGTGCGCGTCGCGTTTCTCACACGTCTGGGTGAGGCGATGCTGCCCACCTCACAGACCGTCGTCCAGGACGGGGACCTCGTCCACGTCATGATGCGGACCGGGGACGTGCAGCGCGTCGAGGCGGCCTTCGCCGACGGTCCGCGGGAAGGCGGTCAGTGATGAGGATCGCTATCGCCGGGGCCGGCGCGGTGGGCCGTTCCATCGCGGGTGAGCTGCTGGAGAACGGGCACGAGGTCCTGCTGATCGACAAGACGCCGACGGCGATCTCGGTCGAGCGGGTGCCGCAGGCGGAGTGGCTGCTGGCCGACGCGTGCGAGATCACCTCGCTGGACGAGGCGGCGTTGCAGCGCTGCAACGTCGTGATCGCGGCGACCGGCGACGACAAGGTCAACCTCGTCGTCTCGCTGCTCGCCAAGACGGAGTACGCGGTGCCGCGGGTCGTCGCGCGGGTCAACAACCCGAAGAACGAGTGGCTGTTCAACGACTCCTGGGGGGTGGACGTCGCGGTGTCGACGCCGCGCCTGATGTCGGCGCTGGTCGAGGAGGCGGTGAGCGTCGGCGATCTCGTACGGCTGCTGCGCTTCAGCCACGGCGACGCGAACCTCGTGGAGCTGACCCTGCCGCCGGAGTCCGCGCTCGCGGGCACGCAGGTCGGGGACGTGCGCTGGCCCGAGGACACCTCGCTCGTCACGATCATCCGGGGCACCCGGGTGCTCGCGCCGACGGTCGAGGACTCCCTGGAGGCCGGTGACGAACTCCTCTTCGTCGCCGCGCAGGCCCGGGAGGAGCAGTTGGAGGACCTGCTGTCCGTGCGCCGGGACAGCGCCGGGGACCCGGCGGTGGGCGAGGACTGATCCGGCGGGCGGGTCCCGGGAAGTCCGGACACGAAAGAGTGGGTGGGCACCCCTGAGGGTGCCCACCCACTCTTTCGTGTGCGCGCGGGCTGCCGCGCTGTCTGTCAGTGACCCGGCGGGCGCTGCTCGCCGTCCGCGGCCGGGGCGCCGGCCGCGTCGGCGGCCTTGCGCTCCTCCTCGGCGCGTTCGCGCTCCTCCATCTCCGCGAACACGTCGATGGGCGCGGGCGCCTTGGCCAGGAAGATCCAGGTGAGCCAGACCGCGAGCAGGAACGGCGGGATCTTCAGCGAGACGAGGATCCAGCCGAGCGAGGTGGTGTCGGCCCACCAGTAGAGCGGGAAGAGGATCGCGCACTTGGCGAGCAGGATGAGGCCCCAGGCCCAGCTGGAGCGCGCGTACGCCTTCTTGCGGCCCGGATTGCGGGTGCGCCAGGAGAGGTTCTCCTTGAAGATCGGGCCGAGGATCACGCCGATCAGGGGCACGCCCGCGAGGGTGGTGACGAGGTACGCGAGGGCCAGGCCCAGTGTGTACAGCATCCCCGGCAGGTAGAAGTCCTTCGCGTTGCCGGTGAAGAGGGCGAACACGACGCCGAAGGCGACCCCGAAGACACCGCTGAAGGCGTGCTTGACGGTGCCGCGCTGCACGAGGCGGGCCACGCCCAGCACGAGCGACACGGCGAGCGCGGCGATCGCGGAGACGTGCAGGTTCTTGTTGACCGTGAAGACGGTGACGAAGAGCAGCCCCGGCAGCATCGTCTCGACCATGCCGCGCAGGCCGCCGAAGGCCTCGAAGAGGGCGGCCTCGGTCACCGCGCGGGAGGCCGCGTCCGTGGTCTGCGGCGCCTGGGCTTCTTCGCGGGCGGTGGGCGGCCCGTCCTTCTTCCGGTGGCTGGTCGGCTTGTCGAGGGACGTCACCGGGTTACTCCCGTCCGAGGGGCTTGAGTTCGTACTTCGGATTGAACAGCACCCGTCGGCCGTGGCTCATGCAGATACGGCCGGAGGCGATCAGCTTGCGCCCCGGTTCGATCCCGACGATGGAGCGCCTGCCGAGCCACACCACGTCGAGCGGGGCGGTCCCGTCGAAGAGTTCCGCCTCCAGGGCCGGGACGCCGGCCCGTGGCCGCAGGGTGACCGTGCGCAAGGTACCAGTTACCGTGACGAGCTGCCGGTCGCGGGCCGCGTCGATGCGGGTGCAGCCGGTGGTGGTCTCGGCGTCCTCCTGGAGCTCTTCGGACTCCAGGTCCTCCTGGGACGTGGAGAGACGGTCCAGCATCCGGCGGAACCGGCCGGCCGTCTTCTCGGGACGAGGAGTTGCGCTCATACGACGAAGCCTAACCGGGATGGGGAACGGGGCGTCCGGGGCCGTCGGCTCGCGGACCTGGCACGGGGCGCGGAGCCCTCGCGTACGCGGCACCCCGCTCGGGTACCCGGGAAGCCGCCGCTCACTTCTCGAAGCGGTAGCCCATGCCGGGTTCGGTGACGAAGTGGCGCGGGTGGGCGGGGTCGAGTTCCAGTTTGCGCCGCAGCTGGGCCATGTACACGCGCAGGTAGTTGGTCTCGGTGCCGTAGGAGGGCCCCCACACCTCCTGGAGCAGTTGTTTCTGGCCCACCAGGCGGCCCGCGTTGCGCACCAGGACCTCCAGGAGGTGCCATTCGGTGGGGGTGAGCCGTACGTCGTGGCCCTCGCGCTGCACCTTCTTCGCGGCGAGGTCGACGGTGAAGCCGGCGGTCTCCACGACGACGCCGCCCTCGTCGGCCGCGGTGGGCTCGGCACGGCGTACGGCGGCGCGCAGCCGGGCGAGCAGTTCGTCCATGCCGAAGGGCTTGGTGACGTAGTCGTCGGCGCCCGCGTCGAGCGCCTCGACCTTCTCGTCGGAGCTGTGCCGGGCGGACAGCACGAGGATGGGCACCCTGGTCCAGCCGCGCAGGCCCCTGATGACCTCGACGCCGTCCATGTCGGGCAGCCCGAGGTCGAGGACGACGACGTCGGGGTGGCGGGCGGCGGCGAGCTGGAGGGCGCTCGCTCCGTCGGGGGCGGCGTCCACCTCGTACTGGCGTGCCTTGAGGTTGATCACCAGGGCGCGCACGAGCTGCGGCTCGTCGTCCACCACCAGGACCCGGGTCATGGGCGGGCCGCCTTTCCTTCGTCGTGTCCTGCGGTCCGTACGGCTCGTACGGCGGGTGGTGCCGGGTTTGGCGGTGCGTCGCCCGGGGTGGCGACGGGCAGCGTCAGGACCATCGTGAGCCCGCCGCCGGGGGTGTCCTCGGCGCCGAGGGTGCCGCCCATGGCCTCCGTGAAGCCCCGGGCGACGGCGAGGCCGAGCCCCACGCCGGTGCCGCGCGGGGCGTCCCCGTAGCGCTGGAAGGGGGCGAAGATCCGGTCCTTGGCCTCGTCGGGAACTCCGGGACCGCGGTCGACGACCCGCAGTTCCACGCGGTCGCCGAGGGTGCTCGCCGTCACCAGTACGGGGGTACCGGGAGGGCTGTACTTGACGGCGTTCTCCACCACGTTGGCGACGGCCCTCTCCAGGAGCCCGGGGTCCACGGCCGTCATCGGCAGGGTCTCGGGGACGTCGAGGTCGACGTGGGCGTCCGGCGGGACGCCGCCGAGCGCCATCGGGACCACCTCGTCGAGGTCGATCTCGCGGATCAGCGGGGTCACGGTGCCGGTCTGGAGGCGGGACATGTCGAGGAGGTTGCCGACGAGGTGGTCGAGGCGGTCGGCGCCGTCCTCGATGCCTTCGAGGAACTCGGCGCGGTCCGCGGGCGACCACGCGACGTCCTCGGAGCGCAGCGAGGTGACCGCCGCCTTGATCGCGGCGAGCGGGGTGCGCAGGTCGTGGCTGACGGCGGCGAGCAGGGCGGTGCGTATCCGGTTGCCCTCGGCGAGGGCGCGGGCCTGCTCCGCCTCGTCCTGGAGACGCTGCCGGTCGAGGACGACGGCGGCCTGCGCGGCGAAGGCGGCGAGCACGCGGCGGTCGGCGGCGGGCAGGACGCGGCCGGACAGCGCGAGCGCCATGTGGTCACCGACCGGCATGTCCACGTCGGCCTCCTCGGGCCGCTGGGCGGGCTGCGGTCCGACGCTGCCCGCGGGGGCCCACGGTTCGAGGTCGCCGGCCCGCTCCAGGAGCGCCACCGAGTCCATGCCGAAGGTCTCGCGCACCCGCTCCAGCAGGGCGTCCAGGGTGGTCTCGCCGCGCAGGACGCTGCCCGCGAGGAAGGACAGGATCTCGGACTCGGCGCGCAGCCGGGCCGCCTGGTGCGTGCGGCGGGCGGCGAGGTCCACGACGGAGGCCACCGAGAGGGCGACCGAGAAGAACACGACGATCGCGACGATGTTGGAGGGGTCGCTGACGGTCAGGGTGCTGGTGGGCGGGGTGAAGTAGAAGTTCAGCAGGATCGATCCCGCGGCGGCCGAGGCGAGCGCGGGGAGCAGCCCGCCGAGCAGCGCGGCGCCCACGGTGAGGGACAGGAACAGCAGGACGTCGTTGGCGAGGCCCGGCCCGTGGTCGACCCGGGTGAGCACGGCGGCGAGCAGCGCGGGCCCGCCGACGCCGACGATCCAGCCGGCGATGATCCTGGAGCGGCCCAGCCGCGCGCCCCGGGCCACGGGCAGCCCGCGCCCCTTGGCGACGGCCTCGTGGGTGACGATGTGGACGTCGAGGTCGGGCGCCGACTCGCGGGCCACGGTCGCGCCGACACCGGGCCCGAAGACGTACTGCCAGGTCTTGCGGCGCGAGGAACCGAGGACGATCTGGGTGGCGTTGATCCCGCGTGCGAAGTCGAGCAGGGCGACGGGTATGTCGTCGCCTATGACGTGGTGGAAGGTGCCGCCGAGGTCCTCCACGAGGGTGCGCTGGAGCGCGAGCTCCTTGGGCGAGGCGGCGGTCAGCCCGTCGCTGCGGGCGATGTAGACGGCGAGGATCTCGCTGCCCGATCCCTTGGCCGCCATACGGGCGGCGCGGCGGATGAGGGTGCGCCCCTCGGGCCCGCCGGTGATGCCGACAACGATGCGTTCCCTGGCCTGCCAGGTGGAGCGGATGCCGTGCTCGCCGCGGTACTGCTGGAGGTACTCGTCGGCGCGGTCGGCGACCCACAGGAGGGCCAGTTCGCGCAGGGCGGTGAGGTTGCCGGGGCGGAAGTAGTTGGCGAGGGCCGCGTCGACCTTGTCGGGGGCGTAGACGTTTCCGTGCGCCATGCGGCGGCGCAGCGCCTGGGGCGACATGTCGACCAGTTCGATCTGGTCGGCGCGGCGCACCACCTCGTCCGGGACGGTCTCGCGCTGCCGTACGCCGGTGATGGACTCGACGACGTCGCCGAGCGACTCCAGGTGCTGGATGTTGACGGTCGAGACGACGTCGACGCCCGCGGCGAGCAGTTCCTCCACGTCCTGCCAGCGTTTGGCGTTGCGGGCGCCGGGGACGTTGGTGTGCGCGAGTTCGTCGACGAGGGCGACGGCGGGCCCGCGGGCGAGGACCGCGTCCACGTCCATCTCCTCGAAGCGGGCGCCGCGGTGCGCGTGGGTGGCGCGCGGTACCTGTTCGAGGCCGTGCAGCAGGTTCTCGGTGCGGGGCCGGCCGTGGTGCTCGACGAGGGCGACCACGAGGTCGGTGCCCCTCTCGACGCGGCGGTGGGCCTCGGCGAGCAGGGCGTAGGTCTTGCCCACGCCGGGGGCCGCCCCCAGGTAGATACGAAGCTTTCCGCGTCCCATGGCCTCATTGTCTTCCGCTCGGCCGCGCGGGGCCCACCGCGCTCACGCGGGCGCGGCCCGCCCGTCCGTTCCCGAACCTACCGCCGGGGATACGGACATTCCGGGCGGGTAACGGGGCCGGGGCGCTCCTTTACGGAACCCTGATGGGCACGGGTGCCGGGCGGAGGCGGCGCCCGGGCCAGGGTCAGCGGGCGGTGTAGGCGCCGTCCACCAGGTGATAGCTGCCGTGGATGAAGGAGGCGCGCTCGGAGAGCAGGAAGGCGATCAGCTCGGCGACCTCCTCGCCGGTGCCCAGGCGGCCGGCCGGGCGCGCTCCGGCACAAGACCGCCGTACCGGGGGGCCGCTCGCGGAAACGGCCGAGGGGCCGCACCCCGTACAACGGATGCGGCCCCTCGGCCGTACGGTGCGCGGGCCCCATCGGGCCTGCGCGCCTTCTGCGCTTGCTGCGGGCACTGTCGGTGTCAGGACCGCCGCGGCGGTCCTGACGCGATACTGCGACGCTCAGCGGATCTCGGAGATCTCCGGTCCGCGGGCGAGCTGCCCCAGGTCCCCGGAGAACCGGGAACCGGCCTGGCTCTCCTGCTGGACGCCCTCGGGCACCATCTGGGCGTCGTCGGGCAGCTTCAGGACGATCGGGTCACGCGGGGCCATCGGGCCCTCGCCGCGGACGACCACGGTGTCCCGCAGGATCTGCTCCAGCACACCGGCGGCCTGCGGCTGGACGGCGCCCTGGCCGGAGATCACCCCGCGCAGGAACCAGCGCGGTCCGTCCACGCCGACGAAGCGGACCACCTGGTGGCCGCTCTTGCCGTCGGGCAGCTGGATCGGGACCTGGGCGCGCAGCTCCCAGCCGAGCGGGCCCTCGACCTCGTCGATGATCCCGCCCTGACGGGTGATGCCGGTCGCGATCTCCTCGCGGACCTCACCCCAGATGCCCTCGCGCTTGGGCGCGGCGAAGGCCTGGAGCTGCACGGCACTGTCACCGAGGACGACGGTCGCCGCGACGATCGCGTCGCCCGCGACCTCGACCCGCAGCTCCATCCCCTCGACGCCGGGCACGAACACGCCACCGAGGTCGACCCGGCCGTCGCCGGGTTCGCGCAGCTCGGAGACGTCCCAGGGTCCGTCGGGCCGAGGGGCCGGCGGAAGGTTGCGGCGCTGCGGCTCGCCGTCGGCGCCCGTAGCGCCCCGGGCGTCGTCGCCGACCTGCTCGGTCTCGCTCGCCGCGTCGTCGGCGGCACTACTGTTCTTGCGACGTCCGAACACGTCACTGTCCTTCCCGGTCGGATACGACCGAAGCGTAGCTGTTCCCACCCTCGCGGCCGCCCACGGAAATGTGCCCGCCGGTGGACCCGAAGCCCCCCTCGGCCCGCTGCGAGCCGGGAAGTTCACCGACTTCCTCGAAGCTGACCCTCTCGACCCGCTGGACGACCAGTTGGGCAATCCGGTCGAAGCGCTCGAACCGCACGCGCTCGCGCGGATCGAGATTCACCACGATCACCTTGATCTCCCCACGGTACCCGGCATCAACCGTCCCGGGGGCATTCACGAGGGCCACACCGCAGCGGGCGGCGAGGCCGGAACGGGGGTGCACGAAGGCGGCGTAGCCCTCGGGCAGCGCGAGGGCCACCCCGGTCGGCAGCACGGCCCGCTCCCCGGGGGCGAGTTCGGCCGCCTCGGTGGTGACGAGGTCGGCCCCCGCGTCGCCGGGGTGCCCGTAGGCGGGGAGGGGCACGTCGGGGTCGACCCTCCGCAGCTGGACGGTCAGGGACTCTCGGTTCACTGTTCACTCCGGGTGACGCGAAAGGTACGGCCTGCTCGCGGCCGGTGTTCGGCGCCCGACCTTACCCGCGTCGCCGGAGGCCGAGGGGGCCGTGCCAAGCTTGGATTCATGCAGCCTTACGAAGAACGTCTGACCGCGCCCCGTTCCTGGTGGCTGGTGTGCTTCCTGATCGGCGTCGCGTGCGCGCTCATCGCGCTTCCGATCGGCGTTCTGCCGATGCTCGGCGCCCTGGTCGCGGGTGTCGCCGTCTCCGCGGTCGTGGCCAGCTCGTACGGGTCGGTGCGCATCCGGGTCGTGGGGGACGCCTTGATCGCCGACGAGGCGCGGCTGCCCGTCTCGGCGCTCGGCGAGGGCGAGATCCTCGACCGGGAGGAGGCCCAGGCGTGGCGCACCTGGAAGGCGGACACCCGGGCGTTCATGCTGCTGCGGGCCTACATCGGGACGGCCGTGCGCATCCCGGTCACCGACCCCGAGGACCCGACGCCGTACCTGTACCTCTCGACCCGTGAGCCGCAGCGGCTGCTGGACGCGGTGGCCGCGGCGCGCGCGGCGACGCCGGCCGCCTGAGGCGGGCGCCGTTCACCCTGTCAGGGCTCCGGCGAGGGATCGGCGGGGCCCGGCAGCCGCTCGGGGGACTTCGGCTGCTCCAGCGGGGGCAGCGCGGGCAGTTCCTCCCAGGCGATCGCGTGGCGGCGCAGGTCGGCCCGGATGCGTTCGGCGAGTTTGCGGGTGTCGCGCCGGTTGAGGTAGGCGCCGACGGCCGCGCCGATCATGAAGGGCATCAGGTTGGGCAGATTGCGCACCGTGCGCTTCATGACCTGTTGACGCAGTTCCTTCTTGACGTGCCCGCTGAGCCCCAGGTTGACGGAGGTGGGCTTGGCGAGGTCGATGCCCCGCTCCTGCGTCCAGGAGGTCAGGTAGGCGGTGCTGCGCTGTCTGAGCGCCCCCTCGGGGCGACGCCCGTACACCTCGTGCAGTTCGGCGACGAGCTTCAGCTCGACCGCCGCGACCGCGGTGATCTCGGCCGCCAGCTCCGCCGGCATCGCGGGCGGCACCGGCATCATCGCCGCGGCGCCCACACCGGCGCCGACCGCGGAGGCCGCGGCCGCGGCTCCCGCGACGAGTTTGTCCGCCAGTTGCTCGGGGCCGAGTCCGGGGAACTGCGCGCGCAGGGTCTGAAGATCACGTACGGGGATGCGTGGCGCGGTCTCGATGATGCGGTCGGCGACAAGGGCGAGCGCGGCGCGGGCGCCCTGTCCGCCTTTGAGTACTCCGTTGCGTATGCCGCCGCGCACGGAGGCGATCCGGCCGCCGGCCGTGCGCGGTGCTCCAGGGCCGTCAGCAGCGTCCTGCGGGCCCGCGGGGGCCGGGAGGCGTGGTTCGGCCCGCGGGCCTTCGAGCGAGGCCGCAGGGCCCCGCTCGTCCACGCGTTCACCCTGGCCGGGACCACTGTCGGCTGCCGACTTCCGGAAGCGGCGCTTCCGGGGCGGGGTCGAGCCTGTCACGGCCGCCCGCCCTCAGTCGCAGTCGCGGCAGATGGGCTGGCCGTTCTTCTCGCGGGCGAGCTGGCTCCTGTGGTGGACCAGGAAGCAGCTCATGCAGGTGAACTCGTCCTGCTGCTTGGGCAGGACACGGACGGCCAGTTCCTCGTTGGACAGGTCCGCGCCGGGCAGCTCCAGCCCCTCGGCGGCCTCGAACTCGTCGACGTCGACGGTCGAGGTGGACTTGTCGTTACGCCGGGCCTTGAGTTCTTCGAGGCTGTCCTCGTTGAGGTCGTCGTCCGTCTTGCGTGGAGTGTCGTAATCCGTAGCCATGTCGCTCTCCCCCTCTGGGTGTCTGTGCGGTGTCTCAGCGCTCGTAACGCGTGAGAGGCCGGACTTGTGCCCGACCTGAGGCGGAGATTTTGCCTCACATCAAGGTCTGTTACTCAATCGACACCTGTACCAGCCCCGTGAACAGGGGGTGGGCCGAGTGCCGGTGCGAACGGTAACCGGTGCGAATGTCGCACCGGACCACCGTCCCCCCGTGTACTTCCCGTGAGGCGCACCCCCGAAAACCCCCATTTTCCAGGCGTTTCACCGACCACATGGATCACCCAGAGTGAATGTCTGAATATCCGCTCCTGTGATCGATCACACAGGGGGAACGGGTCCGTAGGTCCAGAAAATTCCCCTTAAAGCGAACAAGGTGGTCGCTCACGGTGTGTCGTCACAGCGGCAGAGTGACACGCATCACGAGCCCTCCGCCCTCGCGGGGCTCGGCGTGGATACGTGCTCCGTGGGCCCGGACCACCGAGCGGACGATGGACAGCCCGAGCCCCGCGCCCTTGTCGCTGCCGGTGCGCTCGGTGCGCAGCCGGCGGAAGGGCTCGAAGAGGTTGTCGATCTCGTACGCGGGGACGACGGGGCCCGTGTTGGCCACGACCAGGACGGCCTGTCCGTGCTGGGCCTCGGTGTCGACCGAGACCCAGCCGCCCTCCCCGGCCGGCAGGTTGTAGCGCACGGCGTTCTGCACGAGGTTGAGCGCGACCCTCTCCAGCAGGACCCCGTTGCCCTCGACGACGCCCGGGGCCCGCTCCCCGCGCAGCTCCACACCGCGGTCGGCGGCCTCCGACCTGACCTGGTCGATGGCCCGGCCGGCGACCTCCGCGAGGTCCACCGGCCCGCGCTCGACGATCTGGTTGTCGCTGCGGGCGAGCAGCAGCAGCCCCTCGACGAGTTGTTCGCTGCGCTCGTTGGTGGCGAGCAGGGTCTTGCCGAGCTGCTGCAGTTCGGGGGGCGCTCCGGGGTCGGAGAGCTGGACCTCCAGGAGCGTGCGGTTGATCGCGAGCGGCGTGCGCAGTTCATGGGAGGCGTTGCCGACGAACCGCTGCTGCGCGGTGAAGGCCCGCTCCAGCCGCTCCAGCATCTCGTCGAAGGTGTCGGCGAGTTCCTTCAGTTCGTCGTCCGGGCCGTCCAG
Organism: Streptomyces sp. NPDC049954; assembly: GCF_040656295.1. Classification (NCBI taxonomy): domain Bacteria; kingdom Bacillati; phylum Actinomycetota; class Actinomycetes; order Kitasatosporales; family Streptomycetaceae; genus Streptomyces; species Streptomyces sp. NPDC049954. The sequence goes on along the minus strand of NZ_JBFALS010000006.1, from coordinate 133,230 downwards.
CTTGATCCGGCGCGAGAGATCGGAACCGGCCACCTGCCGGGCGGTCCTGGTGATCCTGCCGAGCGGGGAGAGCACCCGGCCGGCCATCGCGTACCCGAAGGCGAAGGCGATGACGCTCAGCCCGAGCAGCGCCATCAGGGAACGGCTCAACAGGTGGTCGAGGGCCTGCTGCCGCTGCTGTCCGACACAGTCGTTGAGGGCGTCGTTGAACACCGTGGAGTCGTGCAGGGTGCTGAGGTTCGGGCACACGTCGCTGGAGACCCGGACCTGTCCGGAGACGACCTGGAAGGGCAGTTTCTGGCCGACCCCGACCGCCTGCACCGCGAGCAGGTAGATGATCGAGAGCAGCAGGATGCCGGCGATCAGGAACATGCCGCCGTACAGCAGGGTGAGCCGTATCCGGATGGTCGGCCGCAGCCACGGGAAGGGCGGTTCGGCGCCGTGCGGGGCCCAGTGCGGTTTGGGCGGTACGGGCTTGGGGGCGGTGGGCCGGGCCGGGGGCGGGGAGGGGGACGCGGCCATGCTCAGATCCGGTAGCCGGAGCCGGGCACGGTGACGATGACGGCCGGCTCCCCCAGCTTGCGGCGCAGGGTCATGACGGTGACGCGCACCACGTTGGTGAAGGGGTCGGTGTTCTCGTCCCAGGCCTTCTCCAGGAGCTGCTCGGCGGAGACCACGGCGCCCTCGCTGCGCATGAGCACTTCGAGGACGGCGAACTCCTTGGGCGCGAGCTGGATCTCCCTGTTGTCCCGGAACACCTCGCGGCGGTTCGGGTCGAGCTTGATCCCGGCACGCTCCAGCACGGGGGGCAGCGGCACGCTGGTGCGCCGGCCCAGGGCCCTCACCCGGGCGATCAGCTCGGTGAAGGCGAAGGGCTTGGGCAGGTAGTCGTCCGCGCCGATCTCCAGGCCCTCGACCCGGTCGCTCACGTCGCCGGAGGCGGTGAGCATCAGGACGCGGGTGGGCATGCCCAGTTCGACGATCCGCCGGCACACGTCATCGCCGTGCACGAGGGGCAGGTCGCGGTCGAGGACCACGACGTCGTAGTCGTTGACCCCGATCCGTTCGAGGGCGGCGGCGCCGTCGTACACGACGTCGACCGCCATGGCCTCCCGGCGCAGTCCGGTGGCCACCGCATCGGCGAGCAGTTGCTCGTCCTCGACGACGAGTACGCGCACGTCGTCCGTCCTTTCTCGGGGCGCCCCTCGGCGGGGGCGCGGGCAGGTGGGCGCCCGGAACGGCCGGGGCCCAGGCACCCCTGGCGGGGGTGCGGGCACACGGGGGCGCGGTTCCGGGGTCTCCATCCTGCCCCTTTCGGCCATAAACCGGCTGTAAGACGTTCACCCGGGACCGCTGCGGGAGCCGCGAAAGCCGCCGGAACCGGGAATCGCCGATTCGGCGCGGTGGTTGAGGTTTCCACGGGATCGGGCCGGGGGAAGACCCCAGAACACCCGCGATCACGTTTGGCATGTGGTCCGCCGTCCAGGCGGACCGCCGGCCGCTTCCGCAGAGCGGCGCCGGCACGATCGCTCCCTCCCCAGGCACACCCCCGTGCCGCCGACCCACGACCCATGACGAGGGGGCGCACCATGGACGCATTCACCGCAGGACTGCTGCAACGCATAAAGAGCACCGAGTCCGACCTGACCAGGGCCCGCGAGAGCGGCGACGACTTTCTGGTCGACGTCGAGGAGTCCGAACTGGACGACCTGCGCCGCCTCGCGGCGGAGCACGGCGTCGAGGTGAGCGCCGCGGCCGGCGCCCGCCAGACCGTCCAGCACGCCTGAGCCGCAGGGCAGGGCGTCCCCGTACTTCCGGCCGCTCGACCGGCGCCGGACCACGCGGGAGCACATGAGCCGTACCGCACGGTGAAGGGCCCCGGCATCGCTGCTCGATGCCGGGGCCCTTCACCGTGTCCCACCGCGTGGGGCGGTCAGTCGTGCCAGGCGCCCAGTGCCTCCAGCCGCGCCTGGAGCGGCTCGAAGAGTCCGGGCGGAGCGGCGACGGTCAGCTCGGTGCTGACCGGCTCCCCGGGGCGGCCGCCGGTGGCGGCCCCCGCCTCGCGGGCGATGAGATCACCGGCCGCGTAGTCCCAGGGGTTGAGCCCGCGCTCGTAGTAGCCGTCCAGGCGCCCCGCCGCCACGTCGCACAGGTCGATCGCGGCGGAACCGGCCCGGCGGATGTCCCTGACCTCGGGGATCAGGGCCCGCACGACGTCCGCCTGGTGGGCGCGGCGTTCGGCGAGGTAGCCGAAGCCGGTGCCGAGCAGGGTCTTCTCGAAGGGCGGCGCGGGCCGCACACGCAGCGCGCGGTTTCCGACGTGGGCGCCGCCGCCCAGCGCCGCCCGGTACACCTCACCGCGCATCGGGGCGTCGACGACGCCGACCACGGTCTCCCCGTCCTTGCGGGCCGCGATGGACACGCACCAGCTCGGCAGGCCGTACAGGTAGTTGACGGTGCCGTCGAGCGGGTCGATGACCCACTGGATCCCGCTGGTGCCCTCGGTCGCGGAGCCCTCCTCACCGAGCAGCCCGTCCTCGGGCCGGTGCTCGGCCAGGAAGTCGGTGATCAGTTTCTCGGAGGCGAGGTCCATCTCGGTGACCACGTCGACCGAGCTGGACTTGGTGGCGGCCACCCCGAGGTCGGCGGGCCGCCCGTCGCGCAGGAGGGCGCCGGCCCGGGAGGCCGCCTCCAGGGCGAGGTCGAGCAGTTCTGCGGTCAGCTGGTCGGTCACGGTGCTCCTGGGGCTCACGGTCGGGGTGCGGGGGACAAAGAGGAAAAGGGGAGGAGGAGCGGGGCCGCTCAGGCGCCGGCCGCGGCCGGGCGGGGGGTGCGCGCCGGGCAGCAGCCGGCCGGGCACAGGTCGTGGCTGGGGCCGAGGGCGCCGAGGGCGCAGCGCGCGGGCTGCTGTCCGCGCTCGCTCGCGGCGCGTTCCAGCACCAGGTCGCGTACCGCCGCGGCGAACCGCGGGTCAGCGCCGACGGTCGCCGAACGCCGTACCGGCAGCCCGAGTTCGGCGGCCTTGTCGCGGGCCTCCGTGTCGAGGTCGTACAGGACCTCCATGTGGTCCGAGACGAAGCCGATGGGGGCCATGACGACGGCCGGGACGCCCTGTCCGTGCAGCTCCTCCAGGTGGTCGCAGATGTCGGGCTCCAGCCACGGGATGTGCGGGGCGCCGCTGCGCGACTGGTAGACGAGGCGGTAGGGGTGGTCGACACCGGTGCGCTCCAGGACGGCGGCGTGGATCAGCGCGGCCACCTCCAGGTGCTCGGCGACGTAGGCGCCGCCCTCGCCGTGCGCCTCGACGGGGCCCGAGGTGTCGGCGGCCGAGACCGGGATGGAGTGCGTGGTGAAGGCCAGGTGCGCGCCCTCGCGTACGTCCTCGGGCAGCTCGGCGAGCGAGCGCAGCACGCCGTCGGTCATCGGCTCGACGAAGCCGGGGTGGTTGAAGTAGTGGCGCAGCTTGTCGACCCGGGGCGGGGTGAGGCCCTCGGCCTCCAGCTGGGCGAGCGCGTCGGCGAGGTTCTCGCGGTACTGGCGGCAGCCGGAGTACGAGGCGTAGGCGCTGGTCGCGAGGACGGCGACGCGGCGGCGCCCGTCGCGGACCATGTCGCGCAGGGTGTCGACGAGGTAGGGCGCCCAGTTGCGGTTGCCCCAGTAGACGGGCAGGTCGAGGCCGTGCTCGGCGAAGTCCTCGCGCAGGGCGTCGAGCAGGGCGCGGTTCTGCTCGTTGATGGGGCTGACCCCGCCGAAGAGGAAGTAGTGCTTCCCGACTTCTTTGAGCCGTTCCCTGGGGATGCCCCGGCCGCGCGTGACGTTCTCCAGGAACGGGACGACGTCGTCCGGTCCTTCGGGGCCGCCGAAGGACAGCAGCAGCAGGGCGTCGTAGGGGGAGGGTTCGAGAGCTTCGGCCATGTTTCGATCCTGCCACCTGGCGCGGGAGGCCGGGAATCACCCCCGGGCTCGGCGGGCCCGCGCCCGGGGAGGGCCCGGCCAGGCTGTCGATCCGCCCTTCGGGACGGCGCGGCGCCCACCTGATTCCTTCCCGGAAGGGCGGCCCGGGTTCCTCCCGGCGGGGTGGCGCGGTCCCTCCGTACCGCCGCTGCGGAAACCCGTACGGCTGCGTAAGCTTTATCGGCTAGGTTCACTCATTACCCCCCTCTGTCCTCGCCCCTGTCCGCGCGGCGCCCTCCCCGGGCCGTCGTGTGTCCACGGCCGCACGCCCGGAGCCCTCCTTGCCCAGCCCCTACCGCGCCATCTTCGCCGCGCCAGGCAGCCGTTCCTTCTCGCTCGCGGGGCTGCTCGGGCGGCTGCCGCTCGCGATGATGGGCATCGGCATCGTCACGATGATCTCGCAGCTCACCGGCCGGTACGGGCTCGCGGGCGGGCTCTCGGCGACGGTCGCGCTGGCCTCGGCGGCGCTCGGTCCGCAGATTTCGCGGCTGGTGGACCGGCACGGGCAGCGCAGGGTACTGCGGCCGGCCACACTGATCGCGCTGGCGGCGACGGCGGGGCTGCTGCTGGCGACGGTGTGGGAGTGGCCGGACTGGACGCTGTTCGTCTTCGCCGCCGGGATCGGGAGCGTGCCGAGCATCGGCTCGATGATCCGCTCCCGCTGGGCGGCGCTGTACCGCAGCGAGCCCCGCATGCTGCACACCGCGTACTCCTTCGAGTCGGTGATCGACGAGGTGTGCTTCATCTTCGGGCCGATCGTCTCGATCGGTCTGTGCACGGTGTGGTTCCCCGAGGCCGGACCGCTGCTCGCGGGGATCTTCCTGGCCGTGGGCGTCTTCTGGCTGACCGCGCAGCGGGCGACGGAGCCGGCGGCCCACCCGGTGGAACAGCACGGCGGGGGCAGCGCGCTGCGCTCGGTGGGGCTCCAGGTCCTGGTGGGCACCTTCGTCTCGACGGGGGCGATCTTCGGTGCGGTCGACGTGGTCACGGTGGCCTTCGCCGAGGAGCAGGGCCACAAGAGCGCGGCGAGCCTGGTGCTGGCGGTCTACGCGCTGGGCTCCTGCCTGGCGGGGGTCGTGTTCGGGCTGTTCCACTTCGCGCGGCCGCCGGCCCGTCGCTGGGTGATCGGGGTGTGCGCGGTGGGCGTGAGTATGATCCCCCTCCAACTGGTCGGGAACCTTCCGTTTCTGGCCGTGGCGCTGTTCCTCGCGGGCCTCACGATCGCTCCCACGATGATCACGACGATGGCCCTCGTCGAGCAGCACGTACCCCGCGCGAAGCTGACCGAGGGCATGACCTGGGTGAGTACGGGTCTGGCCGTCGGCGTCGCGCTCGGTTCCTCCGTCGCGGGCTGGGTCATCGACGCCCGGGGGGCCGCCGCGGGCTACGCGGTCCCGGGAGTCGCCGGGGCGGTCGCGGTCGTGGTCGCGTTCCTGGGGTACCGCCGGCTGTCGAGGCCGGCACCACAGCGGGGAGGGGCCGATGGACAGGACGCAGGCAGGGCCGCGGAAGACGGCGTGGCCGGGGCGGCGGAGGGTACCGCCGAGGCCGGGCAGGAGCGGCAGCGGGACGTGGCGTAACTGGGGCGGGAACATCAGCGCCCGGCCGGCCCGTGAGGCGGCGCCCGCCTCGGTCGAGGAACTGGCGGCGGCGATACGCCGGGCAGCCGAGGACGGACTGACCGTCAAGGCGGCCGGTACCGGCCACTCCTTCACGGCGATATCCGCCACCGAGGGGGTGCTGATCCGCCCCGATCTGCTGACCGGGGTGCGGGAGATCGACCGCGAGGCGGGGACGGTCACCGTGGAGGCGGGCACCCCGCTCAAGCGGCTGAACCTCGCGCTGGCCCGGGAGGGGCTCTCCCTGACCAACATGGGCGACATCATGGAGCAGACCGTCGCGGGCGCGGTCAGCACCGGCACGCACGGCACCGGCCGGGACTCCGCCTCGATCGCCGCGCAGATCGTGGGGCTCGAACTGCTCACGGCGGACGGCACGCTGCTGCGCTGCTCGCGGCAGGAGAACGCGGAGGTCTTCGCGGCGGCGCGGATCGGTCTCGGCGCGCTCGGTGTGCTCACCGCGGTGACCTTCGCCGTCGAACCGGTCTTCCTGCTGACCGCCCGTGAGGAACCCATGGCGCTGGACCGGGTCCTCGGCGAGTTCGACGAGCTGGTCACCGAGAACGAGCACTTCGAGTTCTACTGGTTCCCGCACACCGGCCGCTGCAACACCAAGCGCAACAACCGCAGTCAGGGACCGGCCGCCCCGCTCGGGCGGCTGGGCGGCTGGTTCGAGGACGAGTTCCTCTCCAACGGCCTGTTCCAGGCGGTCAACTCGCTGGGCCGCGCGGTGCCCGCGACGATCCCGGCGGTGGCCCGGGTCTCCAGCAGGGCGCTCTCCGCCCGGACCTACACGGACATCCCGTACAAGGTCTTCACGAGCCCGCGCCGCGTGCGCTTCGTGGAGATGGAGTACGCGCTTGCGCTCGCGGAGATCCCGGCGGCCCTGCGGGAGCTGCGAGCCGTGGTCGAGCGTTCCGGGCTGCGCGTGAGTTTCCCGGTGGAGGTGCGTACGGCGCCCGCCGACGACATCCCGCTGTCCACGGCCTCCGGTCGCGCCGCCGGCTATGTGGCGGTCCACCTGTACCGGGGCACCCCGTACCGCGCGTACTTCACGGCGGCGGAGGCGGTCTTCACGGCGCACGGCGGGCGGCCGCACTGGGGCAAGGTGCACACGCGGGACGCCGCCTACCTCGCGGAGGTCTATCCGCGCTTCGCCGAGTTCACCGCGGTGCGCGACCAGCTCGACCCGGACCGGCTGTTCACCAACCCGTACCTGCGCCGGGTCCTCGGCTCCTGAGAACGCCCGGTTCGCAGCGGTGCGAGCGGACGACAGCGAAGAGGCCCGTCCCCGGCGTCGGTACGCCGGGGGCGGGCCTCTGTCCGTGCTTCCGGTCGAGGTCAGGGCGCCTGGGTGGCGTCCTGCTCGGGCTGCACCTCGCGTTCCGCGCCCTGGCCCGAGCCGTCCTGGCCGGTTCCGTTCCCCGCACCGTCCTGGCCGGTCTGCGGCGGGACGGACTGCGAAGGCGTCGGGGTCGGCGCGGCCGGGGAGCCGTCGCCGCTCTGGCCCTGTCCCCCGCTCCTGTCCGTCCCGGGAGAACTGGCGGCCCCGCCGCCCTTCTCGGTGCCCTGGCTCGTTCCCTTGTCCTTCACGCTCGTACCGGGCGAGGGGCTGGTGTGCTCACCGGGGGATTCCGTGGCGCTCCCCGAACCGGAGGGATCCGCCCCGGGCTGCTCACCCTGCGAGGGGGTGACGCTCGGTTCGGTGGCCGGGCCGTCGTGCCGGGAGGAGCCGCCGCCGTTCCCGCCGATATGGCTGATCGTGGGCCCGTGCCCGCCGCTGAGCGAGTGCCCCGCGAGCAGTTCGTAGCCCGTGATCCCTGCCATGGAGACGCCGAACACGGCAGCGGCGGTGAGCAGCGGCTTACGCCAGCCGCGCAGCCGGGTGCCGTGGGTCACGGCCGCGCCGAACTCCTCCGGGAACCCTTCGGTACCGGCGTCGGCGGGGCCCTGCGGAGTGGAGCCCGGCCCGGACGGGCCCGCGGAGCCGGCGGCGCGCAGCAGCCGGGTGGCCGCGTCGTCCGCGTCCGTCCGCCGCAGCAACCGGGTCGCCTGATCAGCGCCCTGCGCCTGCCCGAGCACTCGGGTCGCCCGGGCCTCGCCTCCGGGGTTCTCCGGCTGCCGCAGCAGTCGGGTCGAGTCCTCGCCCTGCCGCGCCCCGGGGAGCACACGGGTCGACTCTTCCTCGGGGCGCACGTGCGCCTGCGGCCGGGTCGGGTCCGCGCTCTCTGGCAGCGCGGGCATCATCCGCGTCTCGGGGCCGTCCTGCTGGAGGGTGCCGTCCGCCACCGCGAGGTCCTCGCGGTGTTCGGGGTGGGCGAGGAAGGTCGAGGCGACGGGCACCCCGTCGCCTGCCACGGGGATGGCGTGCGGCCGGGGCTTGACCTGGACGGCGGCCTCACGGATCTGTTCCCCGGTACGGCGGAACAGGTGCTGGAAGACGGTGCCGCCGGTGGTCGCCACGATGCTCATGACGCCCGCGCCGAGGATGGTCCCGTAGACGCCGAGCTGGGAGGCGGCGATGGCGGCGGCCACGGAGGCGACGGCCGAACCCGCGACCTGCGCCACGCTCAGCTCGATCCGCTTGGACGCGCCCCCGGCCTTTCCGTCCGTTTCGCCCGATATGTCAACTTCAGGGCTTTCGCCGCGCTTTACGTCTTCCTTGAGCATCTCCAGCCTTACATCGCCTTTCATCCACCTTGCCGCACGGACTGACTATCGGGCGAATCGAATGGTTCCGGTTCCGTAGATTTTGTGAAGCGCGCCACCCGGCACACCCGCCCCTTTGCCGCCTGCCCCCGAAGTGCCCCCGGAATGACTCCTTCCGTAGGACAACTCCCCCGCGTGGAGCAAAGTTCGGCGATACGACGTCCACCCCGGTGGCCCGAATGGAGTACTGTTGCGAGCCCTGGGTCCGGTCTCCTGTCAGGGTGTCCGAAGCCCGTCGCACCGGGGCAGCCGACTCCGGCGGGGCGGTCCTCGCGACATGTGGGCGGCCGGGTGGTCACTCAGCGTTGCAAATGAGTAACCGTGCCATAACGGAGCGTCAGGGTCCGACCCCGACACGCCGGGCAACTCGGCAAGGTTGTGGCAGGCTGCACCCGGGCAGGCCACACTCGACTAGCGGAAGCAGCGACGCACGTGACGTCGGCAGGCACCACCCGGGAGGTTCCCATGCCCGAACTGCGTGTCGTGGCCGTCAGCAACGACGGCACACGGCTGGTGCTGAAGGCTGCCGACAACACGGAGTACACCCTCGCCATCGACGAGCGGCTGCGTGCCGCCGTGCGCGGCGACCGGCCGCGCCTGGGCCAGATCGAGATCGAGGTCGAGAGCCACCTGCGGCCGCGGGACATCCAGGCGCGGATACGAGCCGGTGCCAGCGCGGAGGAAGTCGCCCAGCTGGCCGGGATCCCCGTGGACCGGGTACGCCGCTTCGAGGGCCCCGTCCTGGCCGAGCGCGCCTTCATGGCGGAGCGGGCCAGGAAGACCCCGGTACGCCGGCCCGGCGAGACGGCGGGTCCGCAGCTCGGCGAGGCCGTGCAGGAGCGCCTGTTGATGCGCGGGGCCGACAAGGAGACCGTGCAGTGGGACTCGTGGCGCCGGGACGACGGCACCTGGGAGGTCCTGCTCGTCTACCTGGTCGCGGGTGAACCGCACTCGGCGAGCTGGACCTACGACCCGCCGCGCCGGCTCGTCCAGGCGGTGGACGACGAGGCGCGTTCGCTGATCGGCGAGTCCGACGAACTGGCCGCGCCCGAACCGAGCTTCCCCTTCGTGCCGAGGATCGCGCGGCTGCCCAGGGACCGGCCGCTGGACCGTTTCGAGCGACCGGCCCCCGAGCGCCCCGCGGTGCCGCCGGCCCCCGCCGAGGACGAGGAGGAGCAGGCGCTCACGGCGTCCTCCTCGGACCAGGGCCGGGACTCGCTGACGAGTCTGCTGGAGGCGGTGCCGAGCTTCCGGGGCGACATGGTGGTCCCGGAGCGTCCCTCCGCGGACCGCCCCGCGCAGGACGAGCCGGACCAGGAACCCGAGGTCGAGGAGCCCCCGGCCCCGGCGGCCTCGGCCGGCTCGGCGTACGCGGACGTACTGATGCCGCGTGCGGTGACCAGCCATCGCGACCGGCTGATCGGCTCGACGGACCGTCAGGCGGAGGCCGACGGGGTACGTCCCGGCCGCCGCGCCGCCGTGCCCAGCTGGGACGAGATCGTCTTCGGAACGCGGCGCAAGAAGCAGGAGTAGCCCCCCCGGCATGAGGCCGGCACGAGACACGAGTGGGGCCGCCCGGCGGACGGGTGGCCCCACTCGTGTCACACACCGGGCCGGGCGGGGCCGGGGGCGTCCGGCGGATCGTGGCTGGGTCACGGCGCCTGGCACGGCACTCCCCCAGCCTCCGGCAGGAGGACGCCCACGCCGCGTAGCCGAAACGCCCCCACAGCCTCTTCTTCCCCAAGCTCTCCGCCCCGTTCGAACAGGCGGGGCCCCGTCCGAGACGCTCCGGCGCCTCGCGCCGCCGCGCCCTGCCCGGCCCCGATCTCCCTATAGGGCCTGTCTTCAAAATAGGGCCTGTCTTCAAACTGGCGCCGCGCGGCAGGCGGCAGTTTGAAGACAGGCCCTACGCGGCCCCGGTCGCCACGGGCCGCTTCGGGTCGGCGCTCCACTCCGACCAGGAGCCCGGGTAGAGCGCCGCCTCGAAGCCCGCGATGCGCAGGGCCAGGATCTCCTGAGCGGCGGACACCCCCGAGCCGCAGTACACGCCGACCGGGGTTCCCTCGCGGACGCCCAGCGCCCCGAAGCGCTCGGCGAGTTCGGCGGCGGGCCGGAAGCGGCCCGCGGCGTCCAGGTTCTCGCCGGTCGGTGCGGAGAGGGCGCCCGGGATGTGTCCGGCCACCGGGTCGATCGGCTCGACCTCCCCCCGGTACCGCTCCCCCGCCCGCGCGTCCAGCAGGACCCCGCTCCCGGCGAGGGCCGCCGCGGCGTCCGCGTCGAGGGTGGGCAGCGCTCCCGGGCGCGGGGTGAAGTCGCCCGGCTCGGGGGCCGGCGCGCCGGTCTCCAGGGGCCCGGCCCAGGCGGGCAGTCCCCCGTCGAGCACGCGCACGTCCGGGTGCCCGGACCAGGTCAGCAGCCACCAGGCGCGGGCGGCGGACCAGCCCTGGCCGCCGTCGTAGACCACGACCCCGCGGTCTTCGCGCACCCCGGCCGCGCGCACGGCCCGCGTGAACACGTCGAGCGGGGGCAGCGGGTGGCGGCCGCCGGAGCCGGGCGGGGCGGCCAGTTCGGCGTCCAGGTCGACGAACACCGCACCGGGCAGGTGGCCTTCGAGGTACTCGGGACGTTTGGCGGGGGCGCCGAGCTGGTAGCGGATGTCGAGCAGCACCGGGGGTTCGGGGGCGCCGAGGGCCTCGGCGAGTTCGTCTGCGGAGATGAGCGGCGTCGTGGTCATGGGGTCATCCTCGCGCACCGGACGCCCCCCGGTCGGCCCCGCCCGGCGCACGACCTTTGGGACCAAGGGTGCACAATCGGGTACGCAACGTGCGCGGCCCGGGCCTCCGGTGACGCCCGCGGGCCCCCGGGGAGGGGTGCGGCGGGGCCGGTCCGGCCGGGGTGGGCCGCGCGCGACCCGGAACACGGAAGGAGTCCGAGGGACAGTGGCGATGGCTGAGGGGCGGTGGATGGCCGACGGAGACGAGGCGGCCGGCGCGGACACGACCGGGGAGACCGGCGCGGGCGAAGAGGGCGCGTCCCGCGGGAACCGGTCCGGCGAGACCGCGGAAGGGGGAACTCCGCCGCGCGTGCCCGGGTCACCGTGCTGGGTGAGCCTGATGGTGCGCGACCCGGTGGCCGCGCACGGCTTCTACGGGGCGTTGTTCGGCTGGGAGTTCCGGAGCGGGCCGCAGCAGCTCGGCCCGTACGAGCGAGCGCTGCTGGACGGCCGGGAGGTCGCCGGGATCGGCCGGCTGCCCACGGGATCCGGGCTGCCCGTGGCCTGGACTCCGTACTTCGCGGCGGAGAACGTCGACCGGCTCGCGGAGACGGTACGCGCCTGCGGGGGCACCGTCGGGGTCGGCCCGCTGGACTCTCCGCACGCGGGCCGGATGGCGCTCGCCATCGATCCGACGGGCGCGGCTTTCGGGCTGTGGCAGGCGGCCGGGCACCAGGGGTTCGCCGTGACGGGGGTGGCGGGGGCCCAGTCCTGGATCGAGCTGGTCACGCGGGACACCGCCTCGGTGGGCCCGTTCTACCGGCGGGTCTTCGGCTTCACCGCCGAGCCGGTGGTCTCGGCCGATCTCGACCACGTGACGCTGTCCCTGGAGGGGCGGCCGGTCGCGGCCCTGCACGGGGCGGGCGGTGCGCTGTCGCACACGCAGGGGCCGCGGTGGCTGACGTACTTCGAGGTGGACGACGTCACGGAGTCGGCGGCGCGCGTCGCCCACCTGGGGGGCGAGGTGCTGCGCGCCCCGCGGGAGGGGTCGCTGGGTGCGGAGGCGACCGTGGCCGACCCGGAGGGTGCCGTCTTCGTCCTGGTGCGGACGCGTGGGTGAGGGCGCGGGCCGACGGGGCGCGCGGCCGGGCGGACGCCCGTCCTCGCTCAGTCGGCGGTGACCGGCAGGACGTCCGGGGACAGGGTGCCCGCTCCGGCCACGGCGCTGGTCAGCCTGCGCCGGTGGTGGCGGCGGCACAGCACCTCGTAACCGACGTCCTCGGAGCCCTCGTTGACGTCTCCGACGACGACCTGTTCCCCTTCGACCACCATGATCCCGCCGACCGTGCGGGCGTTGTGGGTGGCCTTGGCCCCGCACCAGCACAGCGCCTCGACCTGGAGCGCCTCGATGCGGTCGGCCAGTTCGATCAGCCGCTGCGATCCGGGGAAGAGCCTGGTGCGGAAGTCGGTCGTGATGCCGAAGGCGAAGACGTCGAGCCCGAGATCGTCCACGACGCGGGCGAGCTGGTCTATCTGCTCGGGGGCGAGGAACTGCGCCTCGTCGACGATGACGTAGTCGGCCCGGCCGCCGCGCGAGAGGTGATCGACGAGATAGCCGTAGAGGTCCATCCGCTCGTGCGCCTCGACGGCGTCGGTGACCAGGCCCAGGCGGGAGGAGAGCTTCCCCTCCCCCGCCCGGTCGTCACGGGTGAAGATCACGCCGCGCAGGCCCCGGGCCGACCGGTTGTGCCCGATCTGGAGCGCCAGGGTGCTCTTTCCGCAGTCCATGGTTCCGGAGAAGAACACAAGCTCAGGCATGGGGGCGGGAGCCTTTCGTACGGGGTCGGGGCGGTCGGCGGGCGCGGGCGTGCCGGGGCCCGGGGGCGGTCGTGGTGGGGACGCGGGGCGCGCGGGGAGCGTACGCCCTCGCTCAGGTGCGCACTTCGAGCAGGGGGACGAGTTGCTCCTCGGGGGTGAGCGAACCGTGCATCCCGATCAGCTCCGACTCGCGGGGCTCGCGGCGGGTGGCGACGACGGCGACCCGGTCGTGGGCGGCGGCGAGGACGTCGCCGATCCGGGGCAGCACCCGGGCGTCGAGTTCACCGGGCGGTCCGAACCAGCCGGCCTCGACGGCCTCCTCGCGGCTCGCGACCCAGAACTGCTCGCCGAGGACCTCGCGCCACACGGTCAGGACGTCGGCGGCGGCGCCGGGCACCGCGTAGACGTGCCGGGCTCGGCCCTCGCCGCCCAGCAGGGCCACCCCGGCGCCCAGTTCCCAGTCCTCGTCGAAGTCGATCCGGGAGGGTTCGTCCTGCGGGATGTCGACCATGCCGTGGTCGGCGGTGACGTAGAGGGCGCTGCGCGGGGGCAGTTGCTCGGCGAGGCGCTGGGCGAGGCGGTCGACGTGCATGAGCTGCCCGCGCCAGGCGTCGGAGTCCACGCCGTAGCGGTGGCCGCTCGCGTCGACCTCGCTGTAGTACGTGTAGACCAGGGAGCGGTCCCCGGCGGCGAGTTCGAGGGCCGCGCGGTCCATGCGGTCCTCTCCGGTGAGGCGGCCGTGGAAGGTGCCGCCGCTGAGCGCGACCTGGGTGAGCGGGGTCTCGCGGAAGTGCGGGGCGGAGACCTGTGCGGTGTGCACCCCGGCGGCGTCGGCGGCGCGGAAGACCGTCTCGTACGGCTGCCAGGCGCCCGGCGAGGTCCAGGGCTGCCAGCGGAGCTGGTTCATCAGGTCGCCGGTCGCGGGGTTGCGCACCGTGTAGCCGAGCAGCCCGTGCCGCCCGGGGACGGTGCCGGTGCCCACCGAGGCGAGGGAGGTCGCCGTGGTGGAGGGGAACCCGGAGGTGAGCGGCTGCCCGCTGCCGCCGCGCGAACCGGCGACCAGCGAGGTGAGGAAGGGGGCCTCGGCGGGGTGGGCGCGCAGCTGTTCCCAGCCGAGGCCGTCGATCAGGAAGACGCAGGCGCGGTCGGCGGGGGCCAGTTCGGTGAGCGCGGCCCGGTACCCGGGGACGTCCCAGCCCGCGGCGAGCGTGGGCAGGAGGTCGGCGAGGGAGCCGTGCCCGTACTGCGGCAGGGGGGCCGAGCCGAGCGGCAGGATCGCTGGTTCGTCCCAGGCGGGCTGCGCCATCAGCGGCCGGCTCCGGGGGTGTTCTGCGGGCCGGCCTCGGCGGCGGGGGCGGCCGCGGTCGCCTCGGAGAGCGCCTGGGCGAAGTCGAGGGTCTGGCGGACCGTCTCGGGGCCGTCGCCGGCCTCGCTGACCCGCAGGCTCAGGTCGTCGGCGGTCGAACTGCCGGTGTAGCCGTGGTCGGCCTCGCAGTTGGGGTCGCCGCAGGCCGCGGGTTCGAGGTCGAGGCGGGAGACGGCGCCCCAGCCGATGGTCAGCACGACCTCGCGCGGCAGGGTGCCGGGGGTGTACGACTCGGGGTTCGCGACGACACGGCTGAGGACGACCGAGGAGATCCGGTGGATCTTCACGGACTCGGTCGAGGTCGTGGCGTACGGGGTGGGCGAGGTGTCGTCCGCGGCCTGCTCGTCGGTGTGGCTGACGATGAACCGCTGGTCGGTGAGGACCAGGACGGTGACGTGGCGGCGCACCTCGTTGGCGTCGAAGGTGGTCTCCTGGTGGACCAGGTACGCGACGACGGGTTCGCCGCCGACCGCGGCCTCCACCGCCTCGGCCACGAGGGCCGGGTAGTAGCCGCTGCGCTCGATCGCCGCGCGCAGCCCCTGGGTCGTCGTACCGGTCTTTGCCATGCCGTCCATCCTACGGCCGCCCGCCCCCTGCCGAGGACGCCGTGCGCCGTCGGCGCCGGGCCGGGCGGCGATCAGTAGACGGGCAGCCGTCGCGGGCCGAGCGTGCCCTGGACGGGGGCGGGCGCGAGCCGCAGCGAGGCGCCGAGGACGCACACCGAGGACTGCGAGACCACGACGGGTTCGAGGGAGAGGGCGACCACCTCGGGGTGGTCGTCCACGAGCCGGGACACGCGTTGCAGGAGTTCCTGGAGGGCGGCGGTGTCGACGGGGGCGGCCCCGCGCCAGCCGAAGAGGAGGGGCGCGGTGCGGATCGAGCGCACGATCGAGGCGGCGTCCTTGTCGGTGACGGGGACGAGCCGGTGCGCGGTGTCGCCGAGCAGTTCCGAGGGGGCCCCGGCCAGGCCGAAGGACAGGACGGCTCCGGCCGCCGGGTCCAGGACGGCGCGCACCACGGTGTCCACGCCGCGCGGTGCCATCGACTGGACGACGGGGTGCAGTTCCGCGGGGGTGCCGAGGAGGGCGGTGAGTTCGGCGTAGGCGCGGCGCAGGTCGGCCTCGTCGGCGAGGTCGAGCCGGACCCCGCCGAGGTCGGGGCGGTGGCGCAGGTGGGGCGCGGTGATCTTGAGGGCGACCGGGTAGCCGAGCCGGGCGGCCGCCTCGACGGCGTGGTCGGCGTCGGGGGCGGGCAGGGCGGCCAGGGTCGGGATGCCGTAGTGGCGCAGCAGGTCCTCGGTGTCGGCGGGCCCGGGGCTCGTGCCGCGCGCCGTGTGCGGGAGGGCGTCGAGGAGCGCGGCGATGCGCCGGGCGGCGCCCTTCTCGTCGACGTCCTCGAACTCGGGGACCTTCCCGGGGTCGGCGGCGTCCTTGCGCCACTGGCCGTGCTGCACGGCGCGGGCCAGGGCCCGTACGGCCCGCTCGGGCGCGGGGTAGGCGGGGATGCGCGTCGCGGTGGGGACGGCGGTCTCCTCGTCCCCCGACGTGGGGGCGGAGACGGCCGGGACGGAGGGCCCGGTGTCCGTGTGCGGGGCGGCCGGGGCCCCGCAGGTGCGCGGGAGGTTCGCGCGCACGGCGCCGCCCGGGGTACGGGCCCCGGCGGCGGCCGGGAGGGTCGCGCTCGCGGCGGAGAGGGCGTCGGCGAGGCCGCCGAGTTCCACGTGGACGACAACGACCGGTTTGCGTACGGGGGCGTCCGCGACCGTCTCGCGCAGCGCGGTGCCCAGCTCCTCGCCCTCGGGCCACTCCATGGCGCCCTCGCCGCCGATCCACGGGATCGCGGTGACGACGACGGCGTCGCTCGCGTCGGAGGCGAGCGCGTCCTTGAGCGCGCGGCGGAAGTCGGCGGGGGTCGCGGCGGTCGTGAGGTCGAGGGGGGTGTGCGGTCGCAGTCCCTCGGACAGGCACGCGTCGTAGGTGAGCAGGCCGAGGGACTCGGAGTTGCCGAGGATCGCGACGCGCGGTCCGGCGGGCAGCGGCTGGTCGGCGAGCAGCACCCCGGCGTCGACGAGGTCGGTCACGGTGTCGACGCGGACCACCCCGGCCTGGCCGAGCAGCGCGGAGACGGTGGCGTGCGGCAGCCGGGTCCCGGTCACGGCGTGCAGCGGCGGGGTGGTGGCGCCGTGCCGGGCGCCCTGGACCACGACGAGGGGTTTGGCGGTCGCGGCGCGGCGCGCGAGGCGGGTGAACTTGCGGGGGTTGCCGATGGACTCCAGGTACATGAGGGCGACGTCGGTGTCCGGGTCGTCGTACCAGTACTGGAGGACGTCGTTGCCCGAGACGTCGGCGCGGTTGCCCGCCGAGACGAAGGTGGACAGTCCGGCGCCCCGGCCGTGCAGTTCGGAGAGCAGGGCGATGCCGATGGCGCCCGACTGGGTGAACAGGCCGATGCGGCCCGCGCGGGGCAGTTCGGGGGCGAGCGAGGCGTTGAGCCGGACCTCGGGGGCGGTGTTGACGAGGCCGAAGGCGTTGGGCCCGAACAGCCGCATCCCGTAGGTGCGGGCCTGCTGGACCAGCCGGCGCTGCCTGGCCCGGCCCGCCTCCGCGCTCTCGCCGTACCCGGCGCTGATGACGACGAGTCCGCGCACCCCGTGCTCCCCGCACTCGGCGACGGCCTCGGGCACCCGGTCGGCGGGGACGGCGAGGACGGCGAGGTCCACCGGCAGGCCGATCGCGGTGACGGTACGGAAGGCGGGCACCCCGTCCAGGGTGTCCTGGCCCTCGGGGAAGTTGCTGTTGACGGCGTACAGGCCGCCGGCGAAGCCGCCGCGCAGCAGGTTGCGCAGGACGCTGCGGCCGACACCGCCGTCCGTGCGGCCCGCGCCGATCACGGCGACGGAGGCGGGGGCGAGCAGCCGCTGCACCGAGCGGCCTTCGGCGCGCTGCTCCCGGGCGTACTGGACGGCGAGCGAGCGGTCGGTGGGTTCCAGGTCGAGGGTGAGATGGACGACCCCGTCCTCGAAGCTGCGCCGCTGCTGGTACCCGGCGTCGGTGAACACCTTGATCATCTTGGTGTTGGCGGGCATCACCTCGGCGCCGAACCGCCGGATGCCGCGCTCGCGCGCGACGGCCGCGATGTGTTCGAGCAGGGCGGAGGCCACGCCGCGGCCCTGGTGGCCGTCCTGGACGAGGAAGGCGACCTCGGCCTCGTCGGCCGGGGCGGAGGCGGGCATGCCCCGGGAGTCGATCCGGTCGAAGCGGACGGTGGCGATGAACTCCCCGCCCACGGTCGCCGCGAGTCCCACCCGGTCGACGTAGTCGTGGTGGGTGAAGCGGTGGACGTCCTTGTCGGACAGCTTCGGGTAGGGCGCGAAGAACCGGTAGTACTTCGACTCGTCGGAGACCTGCTCGTAGAAACTGACCAGCCGCTCGGCGTCGTCCGCGGTGATCGGCCTGATCCGGGCGGTGCCCCCGTCGCGCAGCACCACGTCGGCCTCCCAGTGCGCGGGGTAGCTGTGCCGGTCCTCCGGGGTCTCCATGGGGTCAGCGTACGACCGCCTGTGCGAGTAGCGGAGGCGCCGGGCGGGGAGCAGTGTGAGCGGGGAGTACCGGCGAGACCGTGTCCCCACGCAAGGCCCTGTGCCAGCATGGGGTGATTGGTCTAGACAACCCAGGGTCCCTGACGACCCGGATTCTGAAGGGCTGCAACATGGCTGAACGTCGCGTCAACGTCGGCTGGGCAGAGGGCCTCCACGCCCGTCCCGCCTCCATCTTCGTCCGCGCGGCCACGGCCGCCGGGTTCCCGGTGACCATCGCGAAGGACGGGGGGCAGCCGGTCAACGCCGCTTCGATGCTCGCCGTCCTCGGCCTCGGCGTCGAGGGCGGCCAGGAGATCACGCTCCACGCCGACGCGGAGGGCGCCGAGGCCGCCCTCGACCGGCTCGCCAGGCTCGTCACCGAGGGGCTGGACGAACTGCCCGAGACGGTCTGAGCGGGCGGCTCCCCCTCTCGGGCGACGCTGCGGCGGACGCGGGCCCCCCGCGTCCGCCGCAGCGTTTTCCGTGCACGTTCCGCGCAGGGGTTTCCGTACGGCGTTTCCGCGCGGCGGCGGGACACTTTCCGGAAGAATTCGGGCACCGGCGACCACCACCCCGCACAAGAAGTCCGGGAAACACGGAAGAGCCCCCCGAAACCCCTTCGCATTCATCTCCGGAATTGCGGGCACAACAAAGAGACCCCCGCATTGCTCACCTTTGTATACGGCGCCATTGTTAATGTCGGCCGCCCACCGTGTTTACGGCATGTTGCGAAGACCTCACACGCTCCGTGCCGCGCAGCCGGTGGGCCTGCCGGGCCCGTTCCCCGTGCTGCGCGGTCAGCGTCCTGGCCCGCTCGGCGTCCCCGCGGGCCACCGCGTCGACGATCGCGCCGTGCTCCGCCCAGGACTCCTGGGGGCGGGCCGGGGAATCGACGGTCCACATCCAGACGATCTTGTGCCGGAGCTGGGTCAGCAGCGTGGTGAGCGCCTCGCTCCCGGAGGACTGCACGAGGGTCTCGTGGAACCAGCCGCCCAGGGACCGCAGATCCTCGTCCTGGCCGCGCCTGGCCCGCTCCTGACCGAGTCTGACCAGTCCGCGCAGCACCTTGAGGTGGGCGTCGGTGCGGCGCTGGGCGGCACGCGCCGCGCACAGCGGTTCCAGCAGCAGCCGCATCTCCAGCAGGTCGACGGCCTCCTGCTCGGAGGGCTCGGCCACGTGCGCGCCCGCGTGCCTGCGGGTCACGACGAAACCCTCGGCCTCCAAGGTGCGCAGCGACTCCCGCACCGGGACGCGCGAGACGCCGTACCGGCGGGCGAGCAATTCCTCGGTGAGCCGGCTGCCGCGCTCGTACACACCGGAGACGATGTCGTCCCGGATGGCGGTGCATACCGAGTGCGCCGGAATGCTCATGGACCGACCTCCGCTTTAATCCCCGCGAAACGTCGTCGATTGACGCCCGTTCAGTGACTCTATTAGAACAGGCGTGAATTTCCGATGGGAGACGGCATTCCATGGATATCTTTTGGCCGGAAAGCCACCCCGCGCACGCCGAAGGCCCCCGGGGTGACCGGGGGCCTTCGGCGGACGCGGGCTGTTGGTGGCGCCCTCGTCTCAGACGTTGACGCCGTGGGCGCGGAGGTAGGCGACGGGGTCCATGTCGGAGCCGTACTCCGGGCTCGTACGGGCCTCGAAGTGCAGGTGCGGTCCGGTCGAGTTGCCCGTCGAGCCGGAGATCGCGATCTGCCGGCCGGGGCCGACGCGCTGCCCGACGGAGACGGTCGCGGAGGTCAGGTGCCCGTACTGGGTGTAGGTGCCGTCGTCCATGCGCAGGACGACCTCGTTGCCGTAGGCCCCGCCCCAGTCGACCGCGACGACGGTGCCCGCGCCCACGGCGTGCACGCTGGTGCCGCTCGCCGCGTGGAAGTCGATACCGGTGTGGCTGCCGGAGGACCACAGCGAGCCGCCGGACTGGTACCCCGTGGACACGTACGAGCCGTCGACCGGCGCCACGAAGGCGTTGAGGCGCTCGCGCTCGGCGGCGCGGGCGGCGCGGGCGGCGCGCTCCTTGGCCTCGCGCTCCCGCTTGGCCCTGGCCTCCGCCTTGCGCTTGGCCTCCTCGGCTTCCTTCTTGGCCTGCGTGGCCGCCTTCTCCTGAGCCTCGGCCTGTTCGGCGGCGGCGTGCTGGAGGGCGGCCTGGGTGGCGATCTCCTCGGCGAGACCGTCGCCGAGGGTGATCGCGCGGGTCAGCCCGGTGTCGTGGGCGGCCGGGGCCTCGACGGCGGACGCGGAGGCGGCGAGACCGCCGACGACGCCGGTCGTGGTGAGAGCGGCGACCGAGGCGACCCGGGCGCCGGCCCGGCTCCCGCGGCGGGGACGACGGTGCTTGCCGGAGGGGCGCGTGAACGCCATGGAGTGGGTGATCCTTTCCTTCCCTCTCGCCTACCGGGTTAGCTGACGGGTTCGGAGCAGGAAGGTCTCCTACGGTCACCGCCGGGCGGTGGCCGATTCACCCCAGTGAAACCTGGGTCCCCGGCTCCCTCGGCTCGCGCCTCGGGACTCGGCGATGACTGCCCGGTGCCGCTGGTGCGACGGGTACCTGACGAACAGCCGGACCGACGCTAAACGGGACATCCGGGCCGCAACAAACGGAACCGGCGTTTTGTCGCGCATGCCACAGCGCAGACAGGGCGTCATACGGCATTCGGGACAAAGGTGGGAGAGGAGGGGAACGGAGGGAGGGCCGCCGGGGACGGAAGGGAGCCTGCGGCGGACGGCCCGTCACGCGGACGCGCCAGGGCCCCGGTGTCCCTCCGTCTTCGGAAGGCGCACCGGGGCCCTGAGACCGCGTCAGCGGGTTCGGCTCGCGCCGGGCGGGCCTCAGCCCTCGACGACGGTGACCTCGCCGATACCGAGGGCTCGGACCGGTTCGGCGATCTGCGCGGCGTCCCCGACCAGGACCGTCACGAGGTGGTCGACCGGGAAGGCGCTGACCACGGCGGCGGTGGCCTCGACGGTGCCGGTCTCGGCGAGCCGGCGGTACAGCTGGGCCTGGAAGTCGTCGGGCAGTTGCTGCTCCACCTGGTCGGCCAGGGTGCCCGCGACGGCGGCGGCCGTCTCGTACTTGAGCGGGGCGACGCCCACGAGGTTCTGCTCGGCGGTCTCGCGCTCGGCGTCGGTGAGCCCGTCCGCGGCGAGCACCCGCAGGACGTTCCACAGGTCCTCCAGCGCGGGACCGGTGGACTCGGTGTCCACCGAGCCGCTGATGGCGAGCATCGCGGCGCCGGGCGCGACCGAGCTGCCCGCGGCCGGAGCGGCCGAGCGCAGCACCTGGCCGAAGGCGCGCACCCCGTAGGTGTAGCCCTTCTCCTCGCGCAGGACCCGGTCCAGCCGCGAGGTCAGGGTGCCGCCGAGGCAGTACGTGCCGAGGACCTGCGCGGGCCAGACCCGGTCGTGCCGGTCCGCGCCGATCCGGCCGATGAGCAGCTGGGTCTGCACGGAACCGGGACGGTCGACGATGTAGACGCGGCCGGTGTCGTCGGCGGTGATCGGCGGCACGGGCAGCGGCTGCGCGGTGTTCCCGGTCCACGCGCCGAGGGTCTCGGCGAGCAGGGCGTCGAGGTCGACACCGGTGAGGTCACCGACCACGACGGCGGTCGAGGTGGCCGGGCGGACATGCCTCTCGTACAGCGCGCGGACGGCCGAGGAGTCGATCGCGGAGACCGTCTCCTCGGTGCCCTGGCGGGGGCGGGACATCCTGCTGTCGGCGGGGAAGAGCCGCTTCGACAGCTCCTTCGCCGCGCGCCGCGCCGGGTTCGCCGCCTCGTGCGGGATCTCGTCGAGACGGTTGGCCACGAGCCGCTCGATCTCGGCGTCCGCGAAGGCCGGGGAGCGCAGGGCGTCGGCGAGCAGGCCGAGCGCCTTGGGCAGCCGGGAGACCGGGACCTCCAGCGAGATGCGGACGCCGGGGTGGTCGGCGTGCGCGTCGAGGGACGCCCCGCAGCGCTCCAGCTCGGCCGCGTAGTCCTCGGCGGAGTGCTTGTCGGTGCCCTCGGTGAAGGCGCGGGCCATGATCGTGGCGACCCCGTCGAGACCGGCCGGTTCGGCGTCCAGCGGGACGTCGAGCAACACCTCCACGGCGACGATCTGCTGGCCGGGGCGGTCGCAGCGCAGCACGGTCAGCCCGTTGGGCAGGGTGCCGCGTTCGGGCGCGGGGAAGGCCCAGGGCTTCGCGGTGCCGGGCTGGGGCTGCGGGTGGAACTCCATGGTGCTCTGCACGGCGTCGCTCACTTCTGTGCCGCCTCCTCGTCCTGGTCGGTGTCCGCGGCGTCGTCCCGCGCGGCGGGGTCGCCCTCGGGGGCGGTGGGCTCGTAGACGAGGACGGCGCGGTTGTCGGGCCGCAGTCGGGCCGCCGCGATCTCGCGGACCTCGTCGGCGGTGATGTCGAGGACCCGCCCGACGGCGGTGAGCGCGAGCTGCGGGTCGCCGAAGAGGACGGCGTAGCGGCACAGTTCGTCGGCGCGGCCGGCCACGGTGCCGAGCCGGTCGAGCCACTCGCGCTCCAGCTGGGCCTGGGCGCGCTCCATCTCCTCGGCGGTGGGGCCCTCCTCGGCGAAGCGGGCCAGCTCCTCGTCGACGGCGGCCTCGATGGTGGGGATCTCGACGTCGGCGGAGGTCTTGACGTCGAGCCAGCCCAGCGAGGGGGCGCCGGCGAGCCGCAGCATGCCGAATCCGGCGGCCACGGCCGAACGGTCCCGGCGCACCAGGCGGTTGTAGAGCCGCGAGGACTCGCCGCCGCCGAGCACGGTGAGCGCGACATCGGCGGCGTCGGCGGCGCGACCGCCGTCCTCGGGCAGGCGGTAGGCGGCCATGAGGGCGCGGGCGGGCACCTCCTCGCGGACGACCTCGCGCAGTTCCTCGCCGATCACCTCGGGCAGCGAGCCGTCCCTCGGGGGCTGCTTGCCGTCGTGCGAGGGGAGGGAACCGAAGTACTTCTCGACCCAGGCCAGCGTCTGCTCAGGGTCGATGTCGCCGACGACGGAGAGCACCGCGTTGTTCGGCGCGTAGTACGTGCGGAAGAAGGCGCGGGCGTCCTCAAGGGTCGCGGCGTCCAGGTCGGCCATCGAGCCGATGGGGGTGTGGTGGTAGGGGTGGCCCTCCGGGTAGGAGAGCGCGGTGAGCTTCTCGAAGGCGGTGCCGTAGGGCACGTTGTCGTAACGCTGGCGGCGCTCGTTCTTCACGACCGCCCGCTGGTTGTCCAGGGACTCCAGGTCGAGGGCGGTGAGCAGGGAGCCCATCCGGTCGGCCTCCAGCCACAGGGCCAGTTCGAGCTGGTTGGAGGGCATCGTCTCGAAGTAGTTGGTGCGCTCGAAGCTCGTCGTGCCGTTGAGGGAGCCGCCGGCGCCCTGCACGAGTTCGAAGTGCCCGTTGCCCTTGACCTGGGCGGAGCCCTGGAACATCAGGTGCTCGAAGAGGTGGGCGAGACCGGTGCGGCCCTTCACCTCGTGGCGCGAGCCCACGTCGTACCAGAGGCAGACCGCGGCGACCGGGGTCAGATGGTCCTCGGAGAGCACCACCCGCAGGCCGTTGGCCAACCGGTGCTCGGTCGCTGTGAGGCCGCCGGAGCCGGCCCGGTCGGTGGCCGTGTGACCCATGGGCATGTACGTCCCTTCGCTCACCGGACCCCTCGCCGGCTGTCGCGCGGCGCCGGCGGGGGCGGCCGGTGATGTCCGTCGATGGTTGTCCGTCGATTCGTGCTGTCACTGTATGCAACCGCACGGACATCTGGCGAAGTTCCCCGTACTCCGAAGGTCTCGCGGCGTGCGCGGGCACCGGGCCGGTAGCCCGCCGACGGTCCCGCGATCACCCCTTGCGGGGCCTCGCGGCGGGCCGCGTCGGACGGGTCGAGGTCGGGCTTGTCGGTACGGCGGTCCACAATGGTCCGCGTCAGAAGCAGCCGATGCCGTGATCCACACGCGAAGGAGCCGCAGCAGCGATGGCCCGCCGCAGCACGAAATCCCCGTCTCGGGGCACCTCCCGGGCTGACGAAGGCGATTTCGAGGAGAAGATCCTCGACATCGACGTCGTCGACGAGATGCAGGCCTCCTACCTGGAGTACGCGTACTCCGTCATCTACTCCCGGGCCCTCCCCGACGCGCGGGACGGCATGAAGCCCGTGCAGCGCCGCATCGTCTACCAGATGAACGAGATGGGCCTGCGCCCCGACCGGGGCCACGTCAAGTGCGCCCGCGTCGTCGGCGAGGTCATGGGCAAGCTCCACCCGCACGGCGACGCGTCGATCTACGACGCGCTGGTGCGCATGGCGCAGCCGTTCTCCATGCGGGTCCCGCTGGTCGACGGCCACGGCAACTTCGGCTCGCTGGGCAACGACGACCCGCCTGCCGCGATGCGGTACACCGAGGCCAGGATGGCCGACGCGGCCTCCTTGATGACGGAGTCCATCGACGAGGACACCGTCGACTTCGCCGCGAACTACGACGGCCAGGAGCAGGAGCCGCTGACCCTCCCGGCGGCCTACCCGAACCTGCTGGTCAACGGCGCCTCGGGGATCGCGGTCGGCATGGCCACCAACATGGCCCCGCACAACCTGGCCGAGGTCGTCGCGGCGGCCCGCCACCTCATCAGGCACCCGGGCGCCGACCTGGAGACGCTGATGAAGTTCGTCCCGGGCCCCGATCTGCCCACCGGGGGGCGCATCGTGGGCCTCGCGGGCGTGCGGGACGCGTACGCGACGGGGCGCGGCAGCTTCAAGACCCGGGCGACCGTGGCGATCGAGAGCGTCACGCCCCGCCGCAAGGGCCTCGTGGTGACGGAACTGCCGTTCACCGTCGGCCCCGAGAAGGTCGTCGCCAAGATCAAGGACCTGGTCGGCTCGAAGAAGCTCCAGGGCATCGCGGACGTCAAGGACCTCACCGACCGCGAGCACGGTCTGCGGCTCGTCATCGAGATCAAGAACGGCTTCGTGCCCGAGGCCGTCCTGGAGCAGCTGTACAAACTGACGCCGATGGAGGAGTCCTTCGGCATCAACAACGTCGCGCTGGTCGACGGGCAGCCCCTGACCCTGGGTCTCAAGGAGATGCTGGAGGTCTACCTCGACCATCGCTTCTCCGTGGTGCGGCGGCGCAGCGCCTTCCGGCGCGGCAAGCGCAAGGACCGGCTGCACCTGGTCGAGGGCCTGCTCGTCGCGCTGCTCGACATCGACGAGGTCATCCGCATCATCCGCTCCAGCGACAACTCGGCGCAGGCCAAGGAGCGGCTCATCGCGCACTTCTCGCTCAGCGAGATCCAGACGCAGTACATCCTGGACACCCCGCTGCGCCGGCTCACCCGGTTCGACCGGATCGAGCTGGAGAGCGAGCGGGACCGGCTCAGCACCGAGATCGAGGAGCTGACCCGCATCCTGGACTCGGACGCGGAGCTGCGGAAGCTGGTCTCCTCCGAACTGGCCGCGGTGTCGAAGAAGTACGGGACCGAGCGGCGTACGGTGCTGCTGGAGTCGGCGGGCGCCCCGGTCGCGGCGGTGCCGCTCCAGGTGGCGGACGACCCCTGTCGTGTCCTGCTCTCCTCGACCGGTCTGGTGGCCCGTACCGCCAACGACGCCCCCTTCCAGGAGGGCGAGGACAAGCGCGCCAAGCACGACGTGATCGTCTCGGCGGTGCCGGCCACGGCCCGGGGCGAGGTCGGCGCCGTCACCTCCGCGGGCCGGCTGCTGCGTGTCGCGGTGGTCGACCTCCCGCAGCTGCCGGACACCAACTCCGCGCCCTCGCTGGCCGGAGGGGCCCCGGTGGCCGAGTTCGTCCGGCTGGAGGGGGACGAGTCCCTGGTGGGCCTGTGCACCCTCGACGAGTCCTCCCCCGGCCTCGCGCTCGGTACGGCGCACGGCGTGGTGAAGCGGGTCGTGCCGGACTATCCGGCCAACCGTGAGGAGCTGGAGGTCATCACCCTCAGGGACGGCGACCGCATCGTGGGCGCCGCCGAGTTGCGCACGGGCGAGGAGGACCTCGTGTTCATCACCGACGACGCCCAACTGCTGCGTTTCCAGGCGTCCGTGGTCCGCCCGCAGGGCCGTCCCGCGGGCGGGATGACGGGGGTGAAGCTCGCTCAGGGCGCGAAGGTGCTGTCCTTCCACGTGGTGGACCCGGCCGTCGAGGCCGCCGTGTTCACCGTCGCGGGCTCGCGGGGCACCCTGGACGACTCGGTGCAGACCACGGCGAAGATCACCCCGTTCGACCAGTTCCCGCGCAAGGGGCGGGCGACCGGTGGCGTGCGCTGCCAGCGGTTCCTGAAGGGCGAGGACTGCCTGAGCTTCGCGTGGGCCGGCCCCACCCCGGCGCGCGCCGCCCAGCGGACCGGGGTCCCGGCCGCCCTGCCCGAGCCCGACCCGCGCCGGGACGGCTCCGGTGTCTCCCTGGACAAGCCGGTCGCGGCGGTGGCGGGCCCGGCGGCCTAGGAACCCGGCGCCCCGGGGACGCGGGGGCGGTCCCGGCCGGGACCGCCCCCATGAGGTATTTCCTAGGAGAGGGCGGCGTCCCGCCGTTCGTCCGTCTCCTGCTCCTGCTCGGCCTCCGGCGGTGTCGACGGCTCCTGGACGTAGCGCAGGACGCCCCACATCCGGCGCTGGCCGTCCGCGTCGGCACCGCCGAGCAGGGCGGTCGCGTCAGCGGGGGCGACGGAGTCGGCGCGGCACCCGTCGAGGGCCGCGCGCAGCCCCTCGGCGTCGATTCCGGCGCCGATCAGGACCAGTTGGGTGCCGGGCACACCGCCGCTCGGCGGCCAGGGCTCCGGGTAGAACCGGAGGAACCGTCCTACGGCGTGCACGGCGTACCGGTTGAGGGGGTCGGCGGGGCCGAAGTCGACGTACCCCTTGATCCGGTAGAGCCCTTCGGGCCTGCGGTCGAGGAAGGACATCAGCCGCACCGGATCGAGCGGCTCCGCGCAGGCGAAGGACACGCTGTCGTAGCCGTCGTGCAGGTGGGAGTGGGGGCGCTTCGGCGAGCCCGCGCCGGCCGCGGCCTCCTCCCCCTCCGTCCGCTCGGCGCGCAGGTCGTCGAAGGACAGCTGTCCGACGCGCTCACGGGCGGGCCTGCGGTCGAACAGCAGGTCCGGGTCGATACGGCCGTGGGAGGCGGGTACGACGGCGGCGCCTCGTGCGGACGCCGTGATCTCGGCGAGGAGTCCGGCCCGGTCGGCGGGGGTCAGCCGGTCGGTCTTGTTGAGGACGACGAGATCGGCCACGCCGAGGTGCCGCTCGATCTCGGGGTGCCGCTGCCGGGTCGCGCGGAACTCGACCCCGTCCACGACCTCGACGAGCCCGCCGTAGACCAGGCCGGGGTTCTCACTCGCCAGGACCATGCGGACCAGCTCGGCGGGTTCGGCCAGCCCGCTGGCCTCGATCACGATGAGGTCGACGCGGTGCGCGGGCCGGGTGAGCAGGGCGAGCTGCTCGTCCAGCTCCTCGATGTCCACGGCGCAGCACAGGCAGCCGTTGCCGAGGGACACGGCGGAGCCGACCTGTCCGGCCACCGTCATGGCGTCGATCTCGATACTGCCGAAGTCGTTGACCAGCACGGCGATACGGCTGCCCCGGCTGCTGTGCAGCAGGTGGTTGAGCAAGGTCGTCTTACCCGCCCCGAGGAACCCGGCGAGGATCACGACCGGGATCTGCTGCCCGCGCAAGGATGGCCTTCCTCCCGTGACCGCCGGCCCTCCGCTCGGGCCGGTGAACCGGGCCAGCGTACTGGTCGCGGGCCGGCGGGGACGGCGCGGCCGGCGCGCCGCGAGCCGCGGCCGGGCGGGCGGACGGCGCGAGGCGGGCGCTACCGGGGGCGGGCGGACGGCCGCCGGACCGCGTACACCGTGACCGGCCCGCCGTCGAGGGTGTCCTGCCGCAACGGCGTGAAACCGAGCCGTTCGGCGACGCGCACCGAGGGGTCGTTGCCCGGTTTCATGAGCGCGGTGACGTGGTCGACCGGCAGGGTGGCGAAGCCCCACTCCAGACAGGCGCGGGCCGCCTCCGTCGCGTATCCGCGCCCCCAGTGCTCGGCCCGCAGGGTCCACCCCAGCTCGACCTCGTCGAACCGCTCCCAGTACTGGAGTCCGCTGCGGCCGACGAAGGTGCCGCTGTCGGCGAGTTCGACCGCGCACAGGCCGTGCCCGCGCTCGGCCCACTGCCGTTCGGCCTCGGTGAGGCGCGCCGTTGCCTGCTCCCGGGACCAGGCTCCGACGAACCGGTTGACACGGGGATCGGCGTGCAGTGCGACGCAGGCGTCGAGGTCGCAGAGGCCGAGGGGGCGCAGGAGCAGCCGTTGGGTCCGTAACACGCGCGGCAGCCTAACCGCCCCCGCGGCGGGGCCGGGAGGGCCGCGAGCGGACGCCAGCTCAGGACAGCGCCGGGACCGGGGCGGGGGCGGTGGGTCCGACGTAGCGCGCGCTGGGGCGGATGATCTTCGGATCGGCGGACTGCTCCAGGACCTGTGCGCTCCAGCCGACGACCCTGGCGCACGCGAAGGTCGGAGTGAACATCGCTCGGGGCAGCCCGCACAGTTCCATGACCACCCCGGCGTAGAACTCGACGTTGATGTGCAGCCGCCGCCCCGGCTTCAGTTCGGCGAGCAGTGCCTCGGTACGCCGCTCGACCTCCTTGGCGAACTCCACGCGCTCCCCGCCGAACTCCTCGGCGATCCGGCGCAGCAGACGGGACCTGGGGTCCTCGGTGCGGTAGACGGGGTGGCCGAACCCCATGATCCGGCCGCCCGCCGCGACCTGTTCGCGCACCCAGTCGTCGATCCGCCCGGCCGTGCCGATCGCGTCCAGCGTGTCCAGCGCCCGGCTCGGCGCCCCGCCGTGCAGCGGCCCGGACAGGGCGCCGACCCCGCCCACCAGGCACGCGGCGGCGTCCGCTCCCGTGGAGGCGATGACGCGGGAGGTGAAGGTCGAGGCGTTGAACCCGTGGTCGACGGTGGAGATCAGGTACCGCTCCACGGCGCGGGTCTCGCGCGGGCCGGGTTCCGCACCGGTCACCATGTGGAGGTAGTTGGCCGCGTGCGGCAGGTCCGCGCGCGGCTCGACCGGTTCCAGGCCCTGGCCGAGCCGGTACAGGGCGGCCACGAGAGTCGGCACCACGGCGACGGCAGCGAGCAGATCGGCGCGCCGCTCCTCGGGAGCGAGGTCGTACAGCGGACGGAAACCGCGAGCCGCGCCGAACAGGGACAGGGCGGTGCGCAGCCCGGCGAGCGGGCCCGAGGCCGAGGTCGCCCGGGCGAGGGCCGGCAGCGCGGCGGCCACCTCGTCGGGAAGGGTGCGCAGTCGGGCCGTCCCGGCGGTGAACCGCGCGCGTTCCTCCGCGTCCGGCAGCGCACCGAACAGCATCAGGTGGGCGACGTCCTCGAAGCCGCGGCTGTCCGCGAGTTCGACGGCCGAGTACTGCCGGTAGTGGTAGAACCCCTCCTCTCCCCGCACTTCGCCGAGGTGCGTGTCGGCCACGACCACCCCGGACAGGCCGCGCGGCGCGGCCGGGGACCCGGGAGTCGTGGTGGGGGCCGCTGCCGGTTCGGCCGGCTTCGTGCGGAAGTGCTCGGGCGGGACGGTACTCATGGCGACTCCTTTGCCGGATGGCCGGACACAGTGCGGCCACCCTCGACGGCCCGCCGAGTTCCGGGGACTCGATCAAGCAGGCCGGGAAAGCGGAAGTGGTGGAGGACGAACCTGACACGATCGACCGTGCATCATTGATCGATCATTAGTCAATGTTGATCGAATCAATATTGATAGCCTGGCCGCATGATCTCAGACGGGCCCGAGGACCAACGGCCGACGACGGCGAACGGGCGGCTCACGGCAACGGACGGACGACTCACGACGCGGGAGACCGCCGCCCGGCTCGGCGTGAAGCCCGCGACGGTCTACGCGTACGTGAGCCGGGGCCAGCTCACCCGCCTGCGGGGCCCGGGCGGCCGGGGCAGCACCTTCGACCCGGTGGAGGTGGACGCCCTGGCGGCCCGGTCCCGCCGCGAGGCGGCCACACCCGAAGGCGCCCTCGGCCGGTTGCGGACGGGGATCACGCTTCTCACTGAGGACGCCTGCTGCTACCGGGGCGTCGACAGCCGGGCGCTCGCCGGGCGGTACGGGTACGAGGAGGTCGCCGACTGGCTGTGGACCGGCGAGCTGCGGCCCGGTCTCCGGTTCCCCGCCCCTCCCCGCCTCCTGGCGGAGGCCCGCCGGTCCGTCGAGGCGCTGTCGGCGCACGCCGGGCCGACCGACCGGCTCCGGGCGGCGGTGGTCGCCGCGGGCGCGGCCGATCCCCTGCGCTTCCACCTGTCCCCCTCCGACGTGACCGGCACGGCACGCGAGCTGCTCGCCACCCTCGTGGACGTACTGCCGCTCCGTGGCCGCGAAAGGCCCGATCCGCAGGACGAACGAGGCGGTGAGGCCCGCAAACGCGGGAGCGACAGCCGCCCGGCCGCCGAGGCGGCCACGACCGGCACCGCGCCCGCTCCCCTCGCCGAGCGCCTGTGGACGCGGCTCACGGACCGGGAGCCCGATCCTGCGGGCGTCCGGGCGCTGGACACCGCTCTCGTGCTGCTGCTCGACCACGACCTGGCCGCCTCGACCCTGGCGGCCCGGGTCGCCGCCTCCGCACGCGCCCACCCCTACGCGGTGGTCTCGGCCGGGCTCGGCGCCCTGGACAGCCCGCTGCACGGCGCGGCGAGCGGCCTCGCGCACCGGATGCTGAGAGAGGTACTCGACCGGGGCGAGGCCGCGCCGGTCGTCGCCGGCCACCTGAGGGCCGGTCAGCAGGTCCCGGGCCTCGGGCACCGGCTCTACCGCGTCGGGGACCCCCGCGCGCAGGCCCTGTTCACCGCCCTGGCCCCGCTGCCGTACGCGCACGCGGCGCTGGAGGCGGCCCGCGCGGTGTCGCGGACGGCGGCGACCGAGGCCAACGTGGACCTGGCGCTCGCCGTCCTCTCCGTCGCCACGGGGATGCCGGCCGACGCCGGGGAGACCGTCTTCGCCGTGGCCCGCACGGGCGGCTGGATCGCCCACGCCCTGGAGGAGTACGCGGAGGCTCCGCTGCGGCTGCGGCCCCGGGGCACGTACACGGGGCCGGAGGCGGGTCAGCCGGTGCCGGAGCCGCGATGACCGTTCCCGTGGCGTCGGCCGGACCATGAGACGCGGCAGGATCGCAAAAATCCGCCAAGAAACGCAAAGAACGGACAACGGCGGAGCAGAGACGGACGGCCAGGACGCGGGACCGACGGCTCCGGCGGATCATCACCAGCCGTGCGGCTCCCTCGACCGACCGCGGCGGGGCTTCCGGCTGTTACGCGGAGGCCGTCCCCTCGGCGTACCGGGGGGCCTGGCCGGTGGAGCCGCGGACGACGAGTTCCGGTTCGAAGAGCAGTTCCTCGGAGGCGGCCGCACCGCCGCCGATCTGGACCGCGAGCAGGTCCACGGCCGCCCGCCCCATCGCCTCGATCGGCTGCCGCACCGTCGTGAGCGGCGGCTCGGTGCAGTTCATGAACGCCGAGTCGTCGAAGCCGACCACGGACACGTCCCCCGGAACCGAGAGCCCGCGCCGCTTCGCCGCCCTGACCACGCCGAGGGCGTACGGATCGCTCGCGCACACGAACCCGGTCACGCCCTGGTCGAGCAGCCGGGCCGCCGCGGCCTGACCGCCCTCCAGGGAGTACATCGCCCGCACCACACGGGAGTCGGGGAGTTCGCCTCCCGAGGCGGCCACCACGGCGCGAGCGGCGGCCAGCTTGCGCTGCGAGGGGATGTGGTCGGCGGGGCCGAGCACCAGACCGATGCGTTCGTGTCCGAGTGAGGCCAGATGCCGCCACGCCTGTTCGACGGCCACCGCGTCGTCGCAGGACACCCCGGGGAAGCCGAGCTGTTCTATGGCGGCGTTGATCAGCACCACCGGAATCCGGCGCTCCGCCAGGCGGCGGTAGTGGTCGTGCGGCGCCTCGGCCTGGGCGTAGAGCCCGCCGGCGAAGACCACCCCGGAGACCTGCTGCTGGAGCAGGAGATCCACGTAGTCGGCCTCCGACACCCCGCCCTTGGTCTGGGTGCACAGCACCGGGGTCAGCCCCTGCTGCGCCAGCGCTCCCCCGATGACCTCGGCGAACGCCGGGAAGATCGGGTTCTGCAGTTCCGGCAGGACCAGCCCGACCAGGCGGGCGCGTTCGCCGCGCAGCTGGGTGGGGCGCTCGTAGCCGAGGACGTCGAGCGCGGAGAGCACGGCCTGCCGGGTGCTCTCCGAGACCCCGGGCTTGCCGTTGAGGACCCGGCTGACCGTGGCCTCGCTGACTCCGACCTTCTGGGCCACTTGGGCGAGTCGACGCGTCATGTCTGCAAGATTAGCGCAAGGGGTGCAAGCGGCTTGCGATCCTCCGGAAATCCGCTGCCTGCCCGGTGTTCCGCAGCGCCCTCCCGCGAAGCGCATGGAACCCTCTCGGCGCGTACGAGGCCCCCTGACGTGTCCACGGCCGCCGTCAAGGAGTGGGCGCACGTCCCGGCCGGTGCCGTCGGCGCGGGCGCACGTCCCGGCCGGTGCAGTCGGCGCCGATCGGGCCGGTCCCGTCCCGGCCGGACCAACTCGCCCAAGCCCGCCGTTTCCGCTGCGGTTAGGCTCACCTGTGTGAGTACCTGCACCTCCGTCTCGCGGACCCTGGCCGAGCCGCTCGCCGGGACCGCGGCCACCGCCCGTACCTGGCTCCTGGTGGAACAGCCGGGCCCCTGGGGTGCCAAGGCGCTGACCGCCAGCCGCCTCGACCCCGGACTCGGGCGGGCCCTGGAGGAAGCGGCCAAGGGCACCGGCGTACGCGTGGCCCTGATCCGTCGTCCCGGGCGCAACGACCCGGCGGCAGCCCCGGCTCGACGTCGCGTCTACGCGGCGCACACGGTGCCCGGCCGGGCCTGGCTGCACACGGCGCTCGTGACCGATCCGGAACGCCTGCGCGCCCTCGACCTGGAGGCGCTGGGCGCGGGCGCCCCCGACTCCTTCGACACGGTGCTGCACGGCGCGCCGCACACCGGTGGCCCGCTCGTCTGCGTGTGCGCCAACGGCAAACGCGACCAGTGCTGCGCCCTTCTGGGACGCCCGCTGGCCGCCGACCTCGCGGCCCGGGGCACCGAGGACGTCTGGGAGACCACCCATCTGGGAGGCCACCGGTTCTCCCCCACCCTGCTCGTCCTGCCCCACGGGTACGCGTACGGGCGGGCGGACACCGCCTCGGTGCGCGCCGTGCTCGACGCGGCACGGTCCGGCCGCGTCCTGACGGACGGCTGCCGGGGTCTTTCCGCCTGGGAGCGGCCGGGCCAGGCCGCCGAACTCGCGGTGCGCGAGGCGAGTGGGGAGGACCGGGCCGGAGTGCTCAGCGTGGCCTCCGCCCCACCCGGTGAGGACCCGGCCCTGCACCACTTCACCGTCCGGCACGTGGACGGCGGGAGCTGGCACGTGGAGGTCGCACAGAGTATGCCGGGCCCCCCGCGCCCCGAGAGCTGCGGCGCCGCGCTCGGCACGCCGGCGCGCATGGAGGTCAGAAGCGTCACCCCGCAACCGCCGACCGCTGTGTAGGGCCCGGCCGGGCCTCGGCACACGTACGGCCGCCGGGCCACCAGGGCTCGGAGGGCTGGAACCGGTGCCGTACCTGCTGCTGGGACCACGGGGCGCTCAGACGGCGCCCGCCCCGGTGAGGGAACGCACCTCCGCCTCGGCGTGCTTCGTCTCGTCGGCGGTCTCCCGGGAGGTGACCGTGCCGAGCCAGCCCAGGAGGAACCCGAGCGGAATGGACACCAGTCCCGGGTTCTCCAAGGGGAACCAGTGGAAGTCGACGCCCGTCACGATGGCGCCGGGGCCGCCGGAGACCACGGGCGAGAAGACCACCAGCACGAGAGCCGGGATCAGCCCGCCGTAGACCGACCACACCGCGCCCCGCAGGGTGAAGCGACGCCAGAACAGCGAGTACAACAGCACCGGCAGATTGGCCGAAGCCGCCACGGCGAAGGCGAGACCCACCAGGAAGGCGACGTTGAGGTCACTGACCAGCAGGCTGAGCCCGATGGCGAGCACCCCGATGCCGACAGCCGCCCACCGTGCCACGGAGACCTCGCTGCGCCGGGTGCGCCCCGGTCGCCGCAGCGTCGCGTACAGGTCGTGGGCCACGGAGGCCGAGGAGGCCAGGGTGATGCCCGCGACCACCGCCAGGATCGTCGCGAAGGCCACGGCGGCGACCACGGCGAAGAGAACGGCGCCTCCGGTGGAGCCCGCACCGCCGCCGAGGTCGAGGGCAAGGAGCGGGATCGCCGTGTTGCCCGCCGCGTTGGAGCCGCGCACCGCGTCCGAGCCGACGATCGCGGCGGCCCCGAAGCCCAGCACGATCGTCATGAGGTAGAAGGCGCCGATGAGGCCGATCGACCAGACGACCGAGCGCCGGGCCGCCCGCGCCGTCGGTACGGTGTAGAAGCGCGACAGGATGTGCGGCAGGCCCGCCGTGCCCAGGACGAGCGCGAGCCCGAGGCTGACGAAGTCGAACCGCGCCGTCCAGGAACCGCCGTACTTGAGACCGGGGTTCAGGAAGTCGAGGCCGTGCCCACTGCGTTCGGCGGCCGATTTCAGCAGCAGGTTGACGTCCCCGTGGAAGCGGACCAGGACGAGAACGGTGAGCGCGAGAGCCCCGGCCATCAGCAGGACCGCCTTGACGATCTGGATCCAGGTCGTGGCCCGCATCCCGCCCATCGACACGTAGACGACCATGAGGGCGCCGACCCCGACAACCGTCCACGTCCGGGCCGCCGGTCCCGTCCCGCCGAGGAGCAGGGCGACCAGCGACCCGGCCCCCACCATCTGCGCGACCAGGTACAGCACCGAGACCGTGACCGAGGCGGTACCCGTGGCGATCCGCAGCCTCGGCTCACCCATCCGCGCCGCGACGACGTCCGCGAGGGTGAACCGGCCGCAGTTGCGGACCAGTTCGGCCACCAGCAGCAGGACGACCAGCCAGGCGACCAGGAAGCCCACCGAGTAGAGCAGGCCGTCGTAGCCGAACAGCGCGATGAGCCCGGCGATACCGAGGAAGGAGGCCGCGGACATGTAGTCGCCCGCGATGGCGAAACCATTCTCCATCGGGGAGAAGAGACGGCCGCCGGCATAGAACTCCTCGGCCGAGCCGTGCCGGTTGCGGCTCACCCAGGTGGTGATGGCGAGGGTGACGGCGACGAACGCGCTGAACAGCAGCAGCGCCAGCGTCTGGTGGTTGCCGCTCAAGGCCGCGCTCCCCGGGTCATTTCCTGTGTGTCCCAACGCAGTTCGAGCGCCGCGCGGTCCCTGCGCAGCCGGGCGTGCCGGGCATAGGCCCAGGTGAGCAGGAAAGTGGTGAGGAACTGGGCCAGCCCGGCGATCATCGCCACGTTGACCACTCCGGCCACCGGCCGGGCCATGAGGGCGGGCGCCATGGTGGCGGCGATGACATAGGCCACGTACCAGGTGAAGAAGGCCGCGCCGGCAGGCAGTACGAAGCGACGGTAACGGCGGCGCACCTCCTGGAAGGCGGCGCTGCGCTGGACCTCCAGGTAGATGTCGGCTGCGCGCGGGCCCGGCTCCGGCTCGGTGGCGGGCGCCGGAAGGGTGGGCACGGGCGCTCCGCTGCCGTCCCCTTCGCCCCAGCCGGAGGCGAGGGGGTCGCGCCAGGGGTCGTCGAGCCGGACCTGCCCGGCATCGGGACCGTCGTACTTCTTCACCGAACTCTCCTTGTCCGCGGTGAGATTGACCGCGCGCACAAGGATGGGCAGAAGGGGAAGATCCCCGACTCTTCACCCCAGGAACTTCACCCCTTCAGGTGATAGGCGGCCCTGGTGGCGTAACTATGCCGTGCTGATAGGCGTATCGGACGGCCTGGGCACGGTCCTTGAGACCCGCCTTCGCGAAGAGGTTGTTGATGTGGGTCTTCACGGTGGCCGCCGAGATGTGGAGGACGGAGGCGATCTCCTGGTTGGTCATGCCCTGACCGATCAGGGCCAGCACCTCCGTCTCGCGCGCCGTGAGTCCGTCCGGTGGCTCAGCCGCACGGGGCCCCTCGCCGCCGAACCCCTGCCCCTGCGGCTCCGACCCGGCGAGTCTCCGGGGGATCCCGGTGCCTTCGGTTACTCCGCCCGTAGCGCCGGTTCCACCTGCTCCGGACAAGCGGTCGAGCAGACGCCGCTGGATGGCCGGGGCGAGTCCGGCGGCTCCGGACATCACGTCCTCGACGGCGCGGACGATCTCTTCACCGCTGACATCCTTGGTGAGGTACCCCCGGGCACCTGCCTGGATCGCGGGGAAGAGGTCCTCGTCGTCCGCGTAGGTCGTGAGGACGACGACCTGGGTGCCCGGATACTGGTCCCGGACGCGACGGGTGGCCTCCACGCCGTCGCACCGCGGCATCCGCAGGTCCATGAGCACGACATCGGGAGCGAGTTCGGCGACGAGCCGGACAGCTTCCTCACCGTCCTTCGCCGCACCCACCACCTCGATCCCGGGCAGCAGACCGAGCAGCATGACGATGCCCTCACGCACCACGGACTGGTCGTCCGCCACCACCACACGCGCCGTCACGCCGGCACCCGCAGTCTCACCACGAACCCTCCCTCGCCCTCTCCCGGCGGCCCCGCCGTCAGTGCCCCGCCCAGCAACTCCGCCCTTTCCCGCATCCCCCGCAAACCGTATCCCGCACCGCTGCCCGCCAGTTCGGGCCGGGTCCCATTGGCGGGGCCGTTGTGCACCTCCAGCTCACAGACACCGGACAGGTAACTGAACCGGACCAGCACTTCGGCACCCGGGGCGTGCTTGCGCACGTTCGTCAACGCCTCCTGCGCGACGCGGCGCACGGTCTGCCCCGCCTCCGCCGACAGTGGCCGGGGATCGCCGTGGATCTCCAGGCGCGCGCCCTCCGTGTGCGCCAGGTCCTGGAGCACCTCGGCCACAGGGGCCATGTCGCCGCGCAGAGCGGACAGCGCCTGCCGGGTCTCGGCGAGACCGTCCTTGGCCATCCCTCTGGCAGCCACCACCCGCTCCAGGATCGTGGCCCGGTCGGCCCCCTGCTCGATCTGGAGGCGGGCGGCCTCCAGATGCACGAGCTGGGCCGAGAGGCTGTGGGCGAGCACGTCGTGGATCTCCCGCGCGATACGCGCCCGCTCCATGAGCGCCGCCGACTCCGCCCGGGCCGCGTGGGCCGCCCTTTCCTGGACCAGAAGACGCTGCGCGCCTCCGCGAGCCTCCGCGTCCAGCCGCAGCACGAACCCGGCCAGGGCGAGCCCCGCGCAGGTCGCCAGCGTCGCCAGCCAGTTCCCGTCGGCGAACAGTGCGTACGAGCCGAGCCCTCCGACGGCGAACGGTGCTCCCCAGGCCAAGGGCAGCCGCTCCAGTCCTATGACTGCCACCCCGCACCACATGACGAAGGAGAGGGTCGACCAGCCCAGCAGGAAGCTGAGGTACCCGCAGGCCAGGGCAGTGAGCAGGGCTCCCGTCGCGCCGAGAAGCCCACGGCGCCGGGTCGTCCGGAAGAAGTGGCGCACCGCCAGGACGCCGACCAGCACCGCGAGCAGGCCGCCGAGGAGGCTGAGGACCCCGGCCCGGGGGTGTTTGTGGAGGCTTCCCCACAGCAGAAGCAGCAGGAGAAAGAGACGCACTCCCCGGGTGGAGGCGGTCCTGGCCCTGCTCTGCACCGGCTTCCTGCTTTCCCGGGCGAGCGCTTCCCAGGAGGGCCAGGCGGTCCAGACGTCCTTGGTCACACACGGTCCTTCCACACCGACGGAGCCACCGCGGCGGCAGGGTCACCGTATGCCGGAGCAAGGAGTGCCGCGCGCCGGGACAGGACCGCGCCGCGAGCGAGCAGGGTGACGGCGAGGGCGAGGAGCAGAGTGGAGCTGTCCTGATGCAGGCCCAGCACCTCTCCAACTCCGAAAAGGGCTGCCCGGACCAGAATGCCCCCACCCCAGACGCCCGCGGAAGCGCTGGTGCCCTTCGCCCAGATCGTGCCGTCCTCGTCCGCCCAGACACGTGAGGTCCAGGCCCAGCCGGCGCCTATGCCGAGTCCCACCACCACCTCGGTCGCGAGCAGGGCGAGGGAAGCGCTCTCGTGGTGCGCGTCGACGAGGCCGGGTTTCCGCAGAGCGAGAAACGCGAGGACGACGGGCACGATCCACCACCGGCTCCCTCCCCCGACGGGCTGGGCGCGTAGAAGCCGCGTGGCGACGAGGACGACGGCCACGCCGACCAGCAGGATCTCGGTGAGCCCTGACATGAACTGCCTCCGCAGGTCGAAAGTGTTTGACGCCTTCGAAGCTACGGAGAATCGGGCCGGCGGACATCGGAGCACGGGTGGATCGCGGGTGGATTCCCCGTCTCCACCCTGGGGTGGAGAACCCCGAGAGCAGAACCCCGAGAGCGCCCCGGGAAGGCCTAGGAAGGCTCAAAAGACAAGGCTCTCCGAGCGGATCCGGACGAAATGCCCACGCCCTGCCTCGTTCCGCCGCTCAGGAGGCCGCGATGCGGCCCGGGCCACCCGCCGCGACCGCCGAACCGCTGCACGCACGCGGCGCATACGCAGAGGTCAGGAGGTCAGGCGGTCAGGCGGTCAGGCGGTCAGGCGGTCAGGCGGTCAGGCGGTCAGGCGGTCAGGCGGTCAGCGAGCAACACCGCATCGGCAGCGAGGCCTGGCGGCACGTAGGCGCACCACGGTACGGGCAGGGCGCCCGCGCCGTCTCAGGCGTCGATGCGCGAACGGTCCAGGGTCGCCGCCGAGCTGGTGATGAACTCCTTGCGCGGGGCCACCTCATTGCCCATGAGCAGGTCGAACACCTGCTCGGCCGAGTCCAGGTCGGTCATGTTGATCCGGCGCAGGGTGCGGTGACGCGGGTCCATCGTGGTCTCCGCGAGCTGGTCGGCGTCCATCTCCCCCAGGCCCTTGTAGCGCTGAATGGAGTCCTTGTAGCGGACGTTCTTGCGCTCGAACTCCAGCAGCGTCTCGCGCAGCTCCCGGTCGGAGTACGTGTAGACGTACTTCTCCTGCCCCTTCTTCGGCTGGGTCAGCTCGATGCGGTGCAGCGGCGGGACGGCAGCGAAGACCCGTCCGGCCTCGACCATGGGCCGCATGTACCGCTGGAAGAGGGTCAGCAACAGGCAGCGGATGTGCGCACCGTCCACATCGGCGTCGACGAGCAGGATGATCTTCCCGTAGCGGGCGGCGGCGATGTCGAAGGTCCGGCCCGAACCCGCCCCTATGACCTGGATGATCGCTCCGCACTCGGCGTTCTTGAGCATGTCCGAGACCGAGGACTTCTGCACATTGAGGATCTTGCCCCGGATCGGCAGCAGCGCCTGGAACTCGGAGTTGCGAGCGAGCTTCGCCGTGCCGAGCGCGGAGTCCCCCTCGACGATGAACAGCTCGCTGCGGTCCACTTCGTCGCTGCGGCAGTCGGCGAGCTTGGCGGGCAGGGAGGAGGACTCCAGCGCCGTCTTGCGCCGCTGGGCCTCCTTGTGCTGGCGGGCCGCGATGCGCGTGCGGGCAGCGGCGACGGCCTTGTCGAGCACTGCTCTGGCCTGGGCCTTGGCGTCCCTCTTGGTCGAGGTCAGGAACGCCTTGAGCTCCTTGGAGACGACGTTGGCCACGATCCGGTTGGCCGCCGAGGTGCCCAGCACCTCCTTGGTCTGCCCTTCGAACTGCGGCTCGGCCAGCCGGACGGTCACGACAGCCGTCATGCCCTCCAGGGCGTCGTCCTTGACGATGTCGTCCTCCGCCACACGCAGGAGCTTGGTGCTACGCAGGACCTCGTTGACCGTGCGGGTGACGGCCCGCTCGAAGCCCGAGACGTGGGTGCCGCCCTTGGGGGTGGCGATGATGTTGACGAAGGAGCGCAGCGTCGTGTCGTAGCCGGTGCCCCAGCGCAGGGCGATGTCGACGCCCAGATCCCGGGTGACCTCGGTGGGAGTCATCTGCCCCACCTCGTCGAGCACCGGCACCGTCTCCTTGAACGAGCCCTGACCGCTCAGCCGCACGACGTCGCACACCGGCTTGTCGTGGGCCAGGTACTCGCAGAACTCGCTGATGCCCCCGTCGAAGCGGAAGGACTCCTCCCCCTTGCTGCCGCCCTCCCCGAGGCCGTACTCGTCGCGGACGACGAGCGTGAGCCCGGGGACGAGGAACGCGGTCTGGCGGGCACGCTGGTGCAGGAAGTCCAGGGAGAGCTTGGCGTCCTTGAGGAAGATCTGCCGGTCCGCCCAGTAACGGATACGCGTACCGGTGCGGCCCTTCGGCACGCGCTTGCCCTTGCGCAGCCCGACGGAGGGGCGGAACGCGGCGTCGGGGCCCTCGCCGTCGAACTGGCCGGGGGTACCACGCCGGAAGCTGACCGAGTGGACGGTGTTGCGGTCCACCTCGACGTCGAGCCGGGCGGAGAGCGCGTTCACCACCGAGGCCCCGACACCGTGCAGACCGCCGGAGGCGGCGTAGGAGCCCCCACCGAACTTGCCGCCGGCGTGCAGTTTGGTCATGACGACCTCGACGCCGGACAGTCCGGTCTTCGGTTCGACGTCGACGGGGATGCCGCGCCCGTTGTCGCGGACCTCGACCGAGCCGTCCTCGTGGAGGATGACCTCGATGTGGTCGCAGTACCCGCCCAGGGCCTCGTCGACGGAGTTGTCGATGATCTCCCACAGGCAGTGCATGAGGCCGCGGCTGTCGGTCGACCCGATGTACATGCCAGGGCGCTTGCGAACTGCTTCGAGCCCCTCCAGGACGAGCAGGTGCCGCGCGGTGTAATTGGAGTCGTCGCGGTCTGCTCCTGCCAGCAGAGCTGTCGACGACACGGACGTCTCGGCGGTCACGCGGTTCGCTCCTCGCTGAATTTCTTGTGGGGCCTGAGAGCCCCCGGGCCCGGATCGGGTTGCCGCTCAGAGGGTACCGAGGCCAGGTAGAGCCGTTGTTACGCCACCCTCGCTTCAAACCCACCCTAGTGCAAAATCACACAGGCGTTCGAACATCGGGGGCGGTGCCTCCAATGTCACGTTCCCTTTCGCGCATGAACCATTTAGGCTCCGGGCACGTCCTCATGAACAACCGGCAAGCCAGCCGGGAGGACCACCCGACCCTGCACATCACGCGAAACCGTAAAGCACGCACGCTGTAATACGGCACATTCGCCGCCAACCGGCAACGGACAGCCCCCTCGTAAAGAACTTTTTTCGAGGAAAGGCCACGAGCGGGAACGTTTTGGGCCTGGTTGGATGTTGACCCTGGTACGACAGCTCGTCGAGCTAGAGAAGAGGCGACGTGACTACTGTTCTGACACCCGCGAGCCAGCTGACGGCCGCTGACCGCTGCGACCGGTGCGGCGCCCAGGCCTATCTGCGCGTTGTCCTGATCAGCGGCGGTGAACTGCTCTTCTGCGCCCACCACGGACGCAAGTTCGAGCCGGAACTCAAGAAGATCGCCGCTGAGATACAGGACGAGACGGAGCGGCTGACCGCTCCGAGCCCCGTAAGTGACGAGGACCGCTGACGCCTCGCACCCC
The DNA here is from genome assembly GCF_040656295.1 of Streptomyces sp. NPDC049954. Classification (NCBI taxonomy): domain Bacteria; kingdom Bacillati; phylum Actinomycetota; class Actinomycetes; order Kitasatosporales; family Streptomycetaceae; genus Streptomyces; species Streptomyces sp. NPDC049954. The sequence goes on along the minus strand of NZ_JBFALS010000006.1, from coordinate 91,945 downwards.
TACGACGAGCCGGCACCGGTGAGACACCGGAAAGCGGGCGCCGCTCCCGATCCGTGGGCGCGGCGCCCGCTTTCGCTTGCTCGCCCTTCCTCCGCCCCTCCTTCCGGGGGAGCTGCCCCGTAGGGGCCCGCAACCACCAGAGGGCGGGTGCGAGGCGTGTGGAGGGCCTGAGAGGGCTCTGGCGAGCTTCTCAGTGCTCCCGCAGGCCCTCGGTGTCGGCGACACCGGAGATGCGGGTGTAGACGCCCGGGCTGCCCGCCTGGGCGCAGCCGCTGCCCCAGGAGACGAGGCCGATGAGCTTCCCCGCGGCGACCAGCGGACCTCCGCTGTCGCCCTGGCAGGCGTCCCGCCCTCCCTCCTTCTCCCCCGCGCACAGCATCGTCGCGGGCTGGTACGCGCCGTCCTTGTTGCCGGGATACGCCCGTGCGCAGTCGGTGTCGGGCAGCACGCTCACCGTGGCCGCGCGCAGCGTACGGGAGTAGGCGCCCGCCCCCGTCGTGTCTCCCCAGCCGTACACCTCCGCCTTGGTGCCGGGCTCATAGGCCGGGTCACCCGCCTGGGCCAGCGGCAGTACGTCGCTCTGTGGCAGAGCCTTGTCCAGGGTGAGGGTCGCGACGTCCCCGGCGTTGCTGCCCGGCTCGTACCCGGGGTTGATCCAGGTGTCCGCGATCGTGGCCTCGGTGCCACCCCGAGCCCCCAGATCGTCCCGCCCCACGAGCACCCGTAGATCACGCACTTGGTCCAGTGGAGCGCCCAGCACCCGGTTGCTGAGGCAGTGCGCCGCGGTGGCGACGGTCCTGGGGCCGATCAGCACGGCCCCGCAGTACTGGCCGGAACGCTCGGAGCCGAAGCGCTCGCGGCTCGCGAGGGCCACCACCCACGGATGGTCGCTCACGCTCACGGGCCGGCCGCCGACGACCACTCCGTCGGCCGATGCGGGCGCGGCGGCGAGGACGGGGACCAGTGCGGAGGCGGTGGCGAGAGCTCCTGCGCACAGCCGGGAGCGGAGGCTGCGAAGCGGCATGGATGTGCTCCTTCACTCAGAGTGTCGGTCTCCCACTCAGAGTCGTTCAGCGCGCAGTCACCCGCACGCCCAGACGGCGGCGGGCGCCCAGTCGGCGCAACCGGACACAGGAAGGGCCCGCCCCTCGACGGGGCGGGCCCTTCCCTCGGGCTCGAAACGAGCGGCCGCAGCGGGAGCCGGATGAGTCCAGGTACCGCGGCGGGAGCCGGATCAGTCCAGGTAGTCGCGCAGCACCTGGGACCGGGACGGGTGACGCAGCTTGGACATGGTCTTCGACTCGATCTGGCGGATGCGCTCACGCGTCACGCCGTAGACCTTGCCGATCTCGTCGAGGGTCTTCGGCTGACCGTCGGTGAGACCGAAACGCATGGAGACCACGCCCGCCTCACGCTCGGAGAGCGTGTCGAGCACGGAGTGCAGCTGCTCCTGGAGCAGGGTGAAGCTGACCGCGTCCGCCGGGACGACCGCCTCGGAGTCCTCGATGAGGTCACCGAACTCGCTGTCCCCGTCCTCACCGAGCGGGGTGTGCAGCGAGATGGGCTCGCGGCCGTACTTCTGGACCTCGATGACCTTCTCCGGGGTCATGTCGAGTTCCTTGGCCAGTTCCTCCGGGGTGGGCTCGCGGCCCAGGTCCTGGAGCATCTGCCGCTGCACACGGGCGAGCTTGTTGATGACCTCGACCATGTGCACCGGGATACGGATCGTGCGGGCCTGGTCCGCCATGGCACGGGTGATCGCCTGCCGGATCCACCAGGTCGCGTACGTCGAGAACTTGTAGCCCTTGGTGTAGTCGAACTTCTCGACCGCGCGGATCAGACCGAGGTTGCCCTCCTGGATCAGGTCCAGGAACAGCATGCCGCGGCCCGTGTAGCGCTTGGCCAGCGAGACCACGAGCCGGAGGTTGGCCTCCAGCAGGTGGTTCTTGGCCCGCCGGCCGTCCTCGGCGATGATCTCCAGCTCGCGCTGGAGCTTCGGGGCCAGCTTGTCGCTGCCCGCGAGCTTGTCCTCGGCGAAGAGACCGGCCTCGATGCGCTTGGCCAGCTCGACCTCCTGCTCCGCGTTGAGGAGCGGGACCTTGCCGATCTGCTTGAGGTAGTCCTTGACCGGGTCGGCGGTGGCGCCGGCCGCCGCGACCTGCTGCGCGGGGGCGTCGTCCTCGTCGTCGTCGGACAGGACGAATCCCTGGCTCTCGCCGCCGGTGCCCTCGGCGCCTTCCTCGGGCTTGCCCGCGGGACCGGTCTCCTCGGTCTCCTCGTCGACCAGGTCGTCGGCGCCCTTCTTGCCCGCCGCCTTCTTGGCCGCGGTCTTCTTCACCGCGGTCTTCTTGGCGGTGGCCTTGCGGGCCGTGGTCTTCTTGGCGGCGGTCTTCTTGTCCGCCTCGTCGTCCTCGCCGAGAAGCTCGGTCGCGGGGGCCGACGAGACCGCTGCGGCTGTGGTCGTCTTCTTCACCGTGGCGGTCTTCGCCGCGACGGTCTTGCTGGCGGTGCGCTTGACCGGGCTCTTCGCCGCGACGCTCTTACGCGTGCGCTTCGGCTCCGCGGCACTGACCATCAGCGTCACACCCTCTTCCTCGAGGATCTGATTGAGGCTGCGCAGAACGTTCTTCCACTGAGTGGCCGGAATCTGGTCAGCTTCGAAGGCCCGACGCACATCGTCACCGGCGATCTGCCCATTAGCCTTTCCCCGCTCGATGAGCGCCATGACAGACTCGGACTCGGCGATCTCCGGCGGGAGCGTACGGGATGTGCTGGCCGACACGAACAACCTCTCGGAACGTTGGAAAACGGCTTCCGGCCCCGTCCTGGACGGACCGGAGCCGACGACCGTCGGCTGGGGATGACCGACGACGCGGGCGGGTGTCGCAGGGGATCACAGCGCCGGACATGGCTGCCGTATTCCCTTCTCGACTCTCACCTCTTAGGTCATCGCACTGTTCCCCCGAGCGTTACGCGCAATCTGCGTGGCCCGAGTCACACCCCGAAAAGACGCGAGAGAAGACGTATCCGAGCATACGCGGACAGATCACGGAACGACGTGGTCGTCCGCAGGCCCCAGGACGCTCACGATCGCTCGTCCGGATGAGCGCACGCCCGGCGCACTGGCCGGTTCGCGCACGCCCTGCCCGTGCGACTCCCACGCCGTGCGCCGCGCTGCACCGCGCCCGCGTTCCCCGCGGCCCCGGCCCGTGCCCGGCGGGAGCGAACCGGGGGCAGCCGCGTGACCCGCACCCGGTGCCCGACGCGGGGGCACCCGCGGTCAGTGCTCGCGGGGCGCGGGCACCACGCGCTCCACCTCGGGGTGCACGGTGAGCAGCTGGCGCATGGCCGACTCCGCCCCCGCCTCGTCCCCCGAGGCCAGCGCGTCGACGATCCTGGCGTGGTGGGCGACCGCGGCCTCCGTGGGGCGCTCACAGCCGTTGGCCGGCCCTCCGGAGACCTGCAGGGCCGCCGCGACGATGCCCGAGAGATGCTCCAGCATGCGGTTGCCCGCGACCTGGATGAGCAGGGAGTGGAACTCGGAGTCGGCGCGGGAGAAGGTGATGCCGTCCCCCTGAGCGAGGGCGTGGCCCATGATCTCCACCATGTCGACCAGCCGCTGCTGGACGTCCTCGCGGCCGTGCCCCGCGGCGAGGCGCGCGGCCAGCGGTTCGATGGTCCAGCGCAACTCGTTCAGCTCCCTGCGCTGGTCGTCACGCTGCGGCCCGAAAGCACGCCATTCGATGATGTCGGGGTCCAGCAGATTCCAGTCACTCACCGGTCGCACCCGGGTCCCGACGTTCGGGCGGGCACTGACCAGACCCTTCGCCTCCAACACCCGCAGAGACTCACGTACGACGGTGCGGGAGACCTCGAAACGCTGCCCGATCTCCTCGGGCACGAGCGGACGATCCGCTCCCAGGTCTCCGGAGACGATCATCTGGCCGAGCTGCTGGACGAGTTGGCCGTGCAGTCCGCGGCCCCGGCTGCCGCCTGCCCGGCGTGACACCCTCCCTAGATCTGGTTCCGCGGCACTCCAGGAGGAAGGAGCCATCCGGCCCTGGGGGGTTTCCGCGTAGGGGTAGCGATCGATATCGCCCGAGCCGGCGAGACCGGAGTCGGTGGGGCGGGCGGTGGTCATCATGGTGTGCGCAACGGTACTCACGGAACCTTTGTCGGCGTCCCTCCCAACACCCTTGAGGTCTTTGGTGAAAAGCACACGAAAGGGTGATCGCCTACTTGTAGAGAATTGACGCCTTATCGGAAATACCCGGACGCCGCAGGGGTAGTTGTGCACATTTACCAGTCGAAAGAGATCGCGCCCTCTCGACCGGCCGCACCTCCACCAGAAGCCGCCCGCCTTTCGGCCACCCCGTGACGAGCACGTCAACTCGCTTGCAAGGAAGGCCGATTCACGCACCGCCCCGCACGACCAGGGCGTACTGTCGCCGCCGGTTCCGGCTTCACAGAGGGGCGAACGAGACCCCCTTCCCCCTTCCGCGCATGATCAGACTTCGGGACGCAACATGGGCGGGTTGAGCAGAGTTGCCCCACCGGCCCTGAACAACTGTGCGGGCCTGCCGCCCTGGCGGGTGGTGGTGCCGCCCGTGGGAACGAGGAACCCAGGGGTACCGGTCACCTTGCGATGAAAGTTGCGGGGGTCGAGCACGACGTCCCACACCGCCTCGTAAACCCGGCGCAGTTCCCCCACGGTGAACTCGGGTGGGCAGAACGCTGTCGCCAGTGAGGAGTACTCGATCTTCGAGCGGGCGCGTTCCACCCCGTCCGACAGGATCACGGAGTGGTCGAAGGCGAGCGGAACCGCCTGTTCACTGCCACGTCCGCGCCCGTCCCGGTCCAGGAGTTCGTCCACCGGAGCCCACCGGGCCCCGCTGGCGTCCCCACCAGGCCGCGGGCTGGGCAGATCGGGAGCCAGGGCGAGGTGCGCGACGCTCACGACACGCATCCGCGGGTCACGGCCCGGGGCTCCGTACGTCGCGAGCTGTTCGAGGTGGGCTCCGCCGCCCTCGCGGTGCTCCACAACCCCTGAGTCGACGGCCTGGGCGCACAGGCCGGTTTCCTCGCCGAGCTCCCGGGCGGCCGCCTCCGCCAAGTCCTCGCCCTCTCGCACGAACCCCCCGGGCAGGGCCCACCGCCCCTGATAGGGCGGCTCCCCCCGGCGGACCACCAGCGCCCAGAGCCCCTGCCGTCGCACGGTCAGCACGACCAGATCGACGGTGACGGCGAAGGGCGGGAAAGCGGAGGGGTTGTAGGGAGGCATGGGACAGATCATAGTCGTCTGCCTGACGATAAACACTCCCTTCGAGAGAAGCCGCACGGTGGACCGGCACCGGTGCTCGCTGCTCAGGCCCCCAGCTGAAGGGCCGGGGACGCCTCCTCCACCATCGCGACCCCTAGGCGGCTGACCCGCACCGCGAAAGCGTGCTCGGCCACCACGAGCCCGGTGAGCCCGAGCTCGCCGAGCGGAGCGCCACGCAGGGGGCACAGCGTCACGGACCGGGCGGGGACGTCGGGCCGGAGGCCGGCGAGGGCGACGAGGAGGTGGACGGCGGCCGCCGCGGGAAGAGCCGCCGGGCGGCAGGCGGCGGGGTGCGGCCACGGCAGGGCGCCCTCGGTTCGCTGTTCACCGGCGTACATCTCCGGCAACCGGTAGTCGAAGGACTCCGCGGCCGAGAGCAACCCTCTCAACAGTCCGTGCGCCTCCTTGTCGTATCCGGCGGCCGCCAGTCCCGTGACCGCGACCGCCGTCTCGTGCACGCGGACGGCGCCGCCCCGGTGCCCGAAGGGGTTGTATCGCGGCTCCCTCGCCGCGAGGCTGCGCAGTCCCCAGCCCGAGTCCATGGCCGGGCCGCCCAGGAGCCGGGCGAGTTGTCCGGTCTGCACCCGGTCGAGCAGCCCGGGCGCGGGGCGGCCCAAGCCGAGCAGCCCGGTGTCCAGCAAGTGGGCGGCAGCGCCGCACAGGTGAGGGACCGGCCGGTCGTCGGCGAGGAGTGCCGCTACGGGCCGTCCTCCGCCACGGTCCTCATTCCAGAAACTGCCGCGGAAGAGGGGAGCGAAGTCGGTCGCCCAGGCGCGGAGTTCGACTGCCCCGGGGCGGTCGAAGGCTTCGAGCAGATCCGCGCCGAGCAGTGCGGCACGGTAGGCGTGGGCCTGGGTCTCCACTCGCGCCGCGCCACCGGTCTCCCGGTCGCGCAGGAAGGGATCGGCGCGTGTCTCCCGACGCAGCCAGGCCAGGCAGCCCTCAGCGGCCGGGAGCAGTTCGGTCACCTCTCGTTCGCCGAGCCCCCAGCGGCGGGCCTCGGCCAGCAGAACCGGAAACAGCAGCGTGGCCTCCACGCCGGTACTGCCGGGCGGCAGATGAGGGCCGGCATCGCGCGGCGGCCCCGGCAGGCTGCCTCGTCGGGGGCCACTGCCGTACTGGGTCCGCGCCAGCGTGCGCAGGGTCCCGTGGGCGAGGGCGGTACCGAGCGGCAGAGCCATCCGGGCCGCGGCGAGCGCGTCGGCAGGGGCGAGCCCGCAGCGCCATGGCGCCCCCGCCGCGAGATGGACCTGGGTGGGATGAGCGAGGTCGCGCAGCAGCAGGGCCCGGAGATCCGCCGTCGCGGCCGCGAGCAGGGCCTGCGCCCTCGGATCGTCTCCCGTCGCCACCGCTTCGCCGATCACCGCCCCGCCCGTCGCACGCACCGGTCCGGCGGCACCTGACCGCTCGTGTCGCAACCGGAGTTCGACGGTGCGGCTGCCGCCCGCCGGAATCTCCAGGTCCCAGCGCAGCAAGCCGGCGGCGGCGACCACGTCCTCGGCGGGCGGCGCGGCGGTGATCGCCACCGGTCCGTGCGGGGAGGACCAGCGCAGCCCCGTGCCGTGCACGGCCGCGGGCACCTCGGGAACGGGCCGGCCGGCCGCCACCGTGCCCAGATCCGCGAAGTCCGTGCCCAGTGAGATCTCCACCGATACGCGTACGGGGCGCAAGGCCGAGCTGCGCAGGGTGATCCGCTCCACCCCTTCGGCCTGCCGCAGCCGCTCCACAACGAGATCGGGATCGGGCCCCTGACCCGCCGACGACCTGAGAACGCCCACGAACCTGGCCCGGTCGGAACCTTCCATCCTCGCCTGGACCGGGAGAGGTTCGCGTCCCTCGACCCGCAGCCGGCAGCGCGACAGGAGGCGTCGGCCCGCGTGGTAGAAACCGTCGAGCCCCTGACCGGTGAGCTGTCCGTGCCGCGCCGAGATGGCGAGTGCGGGTAGGGCCACACACATCAACGCATCGTGCGTGGAAGGGAGTTCCGCGGTACGGCGAGGGAGGGGTGGAGCGGGTCTGGTGGGGCGACGAGACGATATGGCGGCCGGACGGTGGTCCCGGCCACCGGGCGGCTGTGCGGTCAAAGGCATACGGGGGTCTTCTTCCACGCTGCGGGCGGTGGGGTGCCGGGCGGCTGAACGAAGGCGAGCCGCCCGGCACTCGGATGAACGGCGCCGAAGGCGCGCGGGTCACGGCTGTCCGGCCGTCAACTGGGCCGGGGGCGTGGGAGATCGACGTTCTCGCAGCACCTCGCTGCCCCGCCTTCCCGGCCCCGGCGCTCTCCGGATTGGGTCGGTGCGGGCACGAGCTTTCCTCCGCGCCGGGCTGGTCACCGCCCATGACTCCCGCTGTCCGCCGCTCGGGAGGAGGCCCCGCCCAGTACCGCTCGGGAAGGGCTGTCTCCCGTCACCGCCCACGAGAGCGTCTCCGCCACTCGTGTTCCTCACTGCTCCCGCTCTTCACTGCTGGGGTTCTTCACTGCTCGGGCTTCTTCATCTGTTCGCGAGTGCCCGCCCCTTTCCGCGGACCGGGTCGGGGCGGCGGCACGAGGTGAGGGGGCCCGCGTCTGCTCCGCCTGCCGCCTGCCGCCGACACACTCGGCCTCGGCAGCGCTCGTCTGCGGGGCCGGGCGCTGACCAGGCGGCCGCGGGGAGTCCTCCTCGCGTGCGTCCGCCGTTTCGAGCGGGCCCTGTCCGTCGCCGAACGCGTCGGGCCCGTTCCGCACCGTCCGTCCGGGCTGCGGTCCGCGCTCGACGCTGTGCACGGGTGAGGCGGTGGCGTCCGGGGTTTCGGACGTCGCGGCGCCGGCGAGCCCGGCAGCGGCGGCGTCGCAGTCGACCACGCCACGACGGACGCTTCGGCTGCCGCGGGAACCGGCGCCCCCCGCTGCCCGCCCTCCGGCGCCGCTCGCCTGTCCTGTCCCGCGACCACGGTTGCCGCCGCGTACGCCCGGCACTCCGGACGTGTCACGGCCCCCTCCTGAGGGACGGCGTCCGTCGGGACGGCGGGCTGTCGCAGGAGTACCGGGCGGACGGGTCGACGCCGTGCGCCGGGCACCCCGGGCCGTGCCGGTCGCCCCAGCGCGTACACGCCCGCGGGCGCCGAGCGGTGCGGCTTTCCCCTCCGGGGCCACGTCGTGTGTGAACGCGGGCCGAGCCGCCGGGTCGGCGGCTACTCCAAGGCCGTCGGCCGACATGGCGACCGTCACCTCGCTGTGGGCCCGGCGGAGGTATCCACGGATCGCCTCCACGTCCACTCCCTGATCGCAGGCCTCGTCGAGGAGCGCGGCGAAGAGATAGCGCGGGTCGACCGCCAGGGCGAGGTGGAAGGCGACACGGCCCTCCGAGACGTCTCCCAGCGACCAGGCGACCCAGCCCGCCAGCGTCAGCGCGGCGGCCGCGTGCTCCGAGTAGGCGCCCACGCACCGGCGTGCCAGGGCCCGCCACAGACGCAGTGCCGCCGGGGCGGAAGGGCCCTCCATCCAGGCGGCTGCGCAATCACGGGTGACGCGGTCCTGCAGTCCGAGGACGAGGGCGGCGGCCTCGTCGTGGGCCAGGAGTTCGTCGTCGCGCAGATCGCTCTCCAGGAGGCCTTCCGCAGGCGGGGCGGCGTGGAAGCGGGCGATCAGGAGATCGGCGAGGCCGAGGGTCAACGACCGCACCTCGGCCTTCTCGTCCGCGCTGCCGACCAGTCGCGGCAGCAGGGCGGGGACGGCGGCGTCGAGAGCCTGCTCCTGGTCCCGGGCGGCGGCTGTCTCCCAGGGCCGCAGTCGCCTTTCGATCGCGCCGATCCCTCGCGGTGCCGGCCGTCCCGCGTACACACTCGCCGCAGCCAGGACCGAAGTGCCCACCGGGGCGAGCGGCTCACCTTCCGGAGGGCAGCACACGCCCTCGGGGCAGAGGTAGGACCAGTGGCGTCCGGCGGAGACGCAGAGGGCCTCGAAGACAGGTACGTCGAGCCGACCGCACGCGACGCGCAGCGCCTGGGCCAGTGGACGCAGGTACTCCATCGGCTCGCGCCCCGGACTGCTCCCGGCCGGCCCCCGGCTCGGCCGCGAAGGAGAGGGGGACCGTTGCGCCGGGACGGTGGGGTCGGGCTCCTGGTACAGGAGGACCAGAACGCGGTCAGGGCGTCCGGTCGGGTCCAGGACCCCGTCAGCAGCGTGAGGCCCCTTGGAGTTGGCGGAGTCGCGGCCGCTGCCCGAACGAGCGCGCCCGCCGGTATTGGTTTCCTTACAGGGGACAGAGGGGCCGCTCGTCGCCGCACACCCTGCGGACACCACGTCCGCCACGGGTGCGGTCGCGCCCTCCTTCGTGTCCCTGCGGGCCTTGCCGGCCGGGTGCGCCCGGCGTGAGGCCGCCCTCATCTCCTTTACGCGGGTGTCTCCCCCGGCGTGCGGGGCGATCGGTGGAACGGACGGGTCCTGGAAGCGGTCGAGGAGACTGGCCGCGATCTGCTCGGCGGCGGCCGGCCAGTCCTGCTCCGTGGCGGGGATACCCACGCGAACATACCGCCCCACCCTGCCCTGTTCGCCGTGCACGGCGAGCAGAACGATGCTGTTCTCGGGCACGTAGCCGAGCAGGTGAGGCAGCGCGTCGACGAGTTCCGTGCGGGCACGGGCAGAGACGGAGTGGCGGCCGATGGGGGCACCGCTGGAGTCGATGGGAGAAGTCATGCGGAGACTGTGCACCAGATTTCCGTTTTCCGTCCTTGCCTGTGGATAACTCCCTTTCCACCCTTTTCCACAGCCTCACTAACTCATGTGACGATATGCAACGAGGGTGGTTATCCACAGGCGGGACACGGCCTGTTCGCCCGATGTCGGTGCTATCGGGTTGCATGGAGGCATGAACGAACAAGACCTGCGGACCACCGCCGACTCCGTCCTCGCCCGGCTCGTCGGTGACCCCACCGGCCGGGCCAGGCTGCGCGAGGACCAGTGGCACGCCATCGAGGCGCTCGTCGCCCACCAGCGCAGGGCTCTCGTCGTTCAGCGCACCGGTTGGGGGAAGTCCGCCGTCTACTTCGTGGCCACGGCACTCATCCGGCAACGTGGCGGCGGCCCCACCGTCATCGTCTCCCCTCTGCTCGCCCTCATGCGCAACCAGGTCGAGGCAGCCGCGCGAGCAGGTATCAGCGCCCGGACGATCAACTCGTCGAACACCGAGGAGTGGGAGACGGTTCAGGAGGAGATCCAGGCCGGCACCGTCGACGTGCTCCTCGTGAGCCCGGAGCGGCTCAACAATCCGGACTTCCGGGACGGGGTTCTGCCACGCCTCGCCGCCGCCACCGGCCTGCTCGTGGTGGACGAGGCCCACTGCATCTCCGACTGGGGACACGACTTCCGTCCGGACTACCGCAGGCTGCGGACCATGCTGGCCGACCTGCCCGAGGGCGTTCCCGTACTGGCGACGACTGCCACGGCCAACGCCCGGGTCACCGCGGACGTGGCGGAACAGCTGGGAACGGGCGGCGGCACCGACGCCCTGGTCCTGCGCGGACCGCTGGACCGGGAGAGCCTGAGCCTCGGGGTGGTGCGGCTGCCGGACGCGGCCCACCGGCTGGCCTGGCTCGCCGACCACCTCGACGAACTGCCTGGTTCCGGCATCATCTACACACTCACCGTGGCCGCGGCCGAGGAGGTCACGGCCTTCCTCCGGCAGTGCGGGCACACCGTGGCCTCGTACACCGGCCGCACCGAGAACGCGGACCGCCAGCAGGCGGAGGAGGATCTGCTCGCCAACCGGGTCAAGGCCCTCGTGGCCACGTCCGCACTCGGCATGGGCTTCGACAAGCCGGATCTCGGCTTCGTGGTCCATCTCGGTTCCCCGTCTTCTCCCATCGCCTACTACCAGCAGGTGGGCCGGGCGGGGCGTGGTGTCGACCACGCGGAGGTACTGCTGCTGCCCGGCCGGGAGGACGAGGCGATCTGGGAGTACTTCGCGTCCTTGGCCTTTCCGCCGGAGGAGCAGGTCCGGCGCACTCTCCAGGTCCTCGCGGACGCCGGGCGCCCCCTGTCGCTGCCCGCCCTCGAACCCCTGGTGGAGCTGCGCAGGTCCCGGCTGGAAACGATGCTCAAGGTGCTCGACGTGGACGGCGCCGTACGCCGGGTCAGGGGGGGGTGGACAGCGACCGGCGCACCGTGGTCGTACGACACGGAGCGGTACGCCTGGGTGGCGAAGCAGCGTGCCGCCGAACAGCAGTCGATGCGGGAGTACGTCACCACGACCAACTGCCGGATGGAGTTCCTGCGCAGCGAACTGGACGACGAGGCCGCCGAACCCTGCGGGCGCTGCGACAACTGTGCCGGAGCGCGTTTCCCGGACACGGTCTCCCCGGCCGCACTCGACGCCGCACGGGGCGAACTGGGGCGGCCCGGGGTGGAGGTGGAGGCACGCCGGATGTGGCCCACCGGCCTCGCCTCGGTCGGCATGGATCTCAAGGGCCGCATCCCGGCAGGCGAGCAGGCTGCTTCGGGCCGCGCACTGGGCCGGCTTTCCGACATCGGCTGGGGCAATCGGCTGCGGCCTCTGCTCGCGCCCCAGTCGGGGGACGCCCCGGTGCCCGACGACGTACTGGGGGCGGTGGTCGAGGTCCTGGCCGACTGGTCGAAGGGGCCGGGGGGCTGGGCGCCGTCGGCACCACAGGCGGGCCCACGGCCGGTGGGCGTCGTGACGCTCCCCTCCAGCACCCGGCCGCGACTGGTCGCCTCACTCGGCGAGCGCATCGCGGAGATCGGACGAATGCTCCTGCTCGGCGGGCTGACCTACACCGAAGGGGCGGAGCCGGGACGGATCTCCCGCAGCAACAGCGCTCAGCGCCTGCGGGCGCTCGACGGTGCTCTCGCGGTGCCCGCACCGCTCGCCGAGGCACTCACCCGGCAGAGCGGCCCGGTGCTGCTCGTGGACGACTTCTCCGACAGCGGCTGGACTCTCGCGGTGGCGGCGCGTCTGCTTCGCCGGGCCGGGGCGGAAGGGGTGATGCCGCTGGTGCTCGCCGTGCAGGGCTGAGCCCGGGCGTCGCCGGTGGACACGGCGGTATCGCCATCCGGTCGCCGGGGCAGGGATATAGGGAATGCTTCGTCAGATATGGGTCGGCGGCGTCAATTGCTCGTTGCCGCAAGTCCGCGCGGGGGCAAGAATTGGTGTTCGCTCCCCACACGGTTTCCCGTGGTCCGGCAGGGCCGTGCTGCGGTGCACTCCCCTACGTCCCGATCCCGCCCGCAGTGTGGGCGCGCAGCCGAAGGGAGGATCGTGACCTTCGGATTCGCTCCGTCCTCGGCGTCGAAGAAGACGCCGTCCGCAGTCACGTCGACCGTCCGCCCGGTCCCGTTCCATCTCGCCGATTCCGCGGCGGGGGCCGGCCGGGTCCTTGAACCGGCCCAGTGGACCGCCGCGGGGATACCGCTGCTGCGCGATCCGCGTGATGTCGTCAGCGGGCTCTACTCCCGTCATCTTCCGACACCTTCGACGGCGGTGATCGCGGTCCTCGATCCGGACGAACGGCTCAGGGCGAGCGCGTCCTTCGTGCGTCGTCCCGCCCCGGCCGACGGATGGCTGCTGCGCAACGCGCTGCTCGCGCAGTTGCGCCGTGTCATCCCCCACGACCTGCGGTTGCGGACCCCGGTGCGTACTGCGGTGCTGCTGTACTGCCGGGCGGGCGAGAGCCGTTGGACGGAGGAGGACGGCGCCTGGATGTGGGGGCTGCGGGACGCCTGCACCCTGCACGGGCTGCGCTGCGGGGCGTACATCACGCTGACGGAGACGGGCTGGCAGGTGGCCGGAGAGGGCCGTGGCGGCCGGCGCCCTCATGTGGGTTCACCGCCCGGGGTCATCGGGGAGGCGGTTCCCGAGGGGCTCCGCTCAGCGGTGGGCGCCCCGGAGGCTCTGCGGCGCAGCGCGGCTCGCTGATCCGCGGCTCCCGCCGGCTGAACCCCGCCCGAGGGAGGGGCGCGGAGGCGTGTCCGTCGCACAACCGGCAGGCGTCGATGAAAGACGCGGGCACAGACATGGCCACAGGCCCGAACGGTATGCACCGGCAGCGTGCGCGTAAGCGACGCTACGTGGCGGGGCGTGACGTGAAGACGAACGCGACCCCCGTGGGCCAGGGCATCCGCCCCCGCCCGGCCGTGACCGGCCGGGCGGGGGCGGCTGTCCTCGGTCAGACGCCCGCGCCCAGCGCCGTGTTGGCGAGCTGGGGATCGCCGCAGACGATCATCAGCACGCCGGCCCTGGTGCGGGTGACCGGGAGCGTCTGGGCGATCACGGCGTCACTGCCGCCGTTGACGGCGACCACGACGACCGGACGCGCCGAGGCACGGGCGGCCCGGGTGGCGTCGGTGTAGAAGACGTCGTCGCCCGCGTCGTGCTGGGCCCAGTAGGCGTCCTCGCCGAAGGACAGCTCGTGCGCTGCCCAGGGGTGGAGGTCGCCGGTGGTGACCAGCAGGATCTCGCCGGGCGCACGGCCCGAGTCGAGCAGGAGGTCGATGGCCTCCTCCGCGGCGTCCAGAGCGCCCTTCGCCGGGGCGGGGATGATCTGGAGCTGCGGGGCGGACGCCGGGGCGTCGGAGTCCTTGGAGACGGGCTTGGCCTGCTCACGCTGCGTGCGCTGGGCGGGAGCCGGTCGAGCGGGCCCCGGGTGACCGGGGCGTGGCGGCGCCGCGGGACGCGGGCCGGGTACGGGACGGGGGGTCTGCGCGCTGCGGCTGGGGGCCGGAGTCGTGCGGGGACCCTGGGCACTCTCGTGAATCTGAGGCTCCTCGGGAATGAGAGGCATGACGGGTTGTTTTTGCCACCGCCGGAGCACAGCGCTCCGGCGTGTGCACCTGCGTGCGGCCGGAAGTGTCAGAAGTCGAAACCTAGTTGTCCTTCGATCTCCGTCGGGCTTCCGTCCGTCCGGGTGCGGACCTTCTTGAGATGCCGCCACTGGGGCAGCGCATCGAGGTACGACCAGGAAAGCCGGTGGTACGGGGTGGGACCCCGTTCCGCCAGGGCCGCCTTGTGCACCGGCGAGGGATAGCCGGCGTTGGCGGCGAAGGCGAAGTCTGTGTGGTCGGAGCCGAGTTCGGCCATCATCCGGTCGCGGGTGACCTTGGCGATCACGGACGCGGCGGCGACCGATACGCAGGACTGGTCGCCCTTGATGACGGTGCGGACCTTCCACGGCGAGCCGAGGTAGTCGTGGTTGCCGTCCAGGATCACGGCGTCCGGACGGACGGGAAGGGCTTCGAGCGCGCGGACCGCGGCGAGCCGCAGCGCCGCGGTCATACCGAGTTCGTCGATCTCCTCCGGCGAGGCGTGCCCGAGGGCGTGCGCGCTCACCCAGCCCTCCAGCACCACGGCGAGAGTGTCGCGCCGCTTGGGGCTGAGGAGCTTGGAGTCGGTGAGGCCCTCAGGGGGGCGTCGGAGTCCGGTCACGGCCGCGCAGACCGAGACGGGTCCGGCCCAGGCGCCGCGGCCCACCTCGTCGACTCCGGCGACGATCTTCGCTCCGGTCGTGGCGCGCAGAGATCGCTCGACGCTGTGGGTGGGTGCTTCGTACGGCATAGCGGGTGACAGCGTACGCGCCCCGGTTCCCGTGCGACACCCCGGCTCCCCTCCTGGGCGGGAATGAGACCTACCGGAGACCTCGCGACGCTCGGAACCGCCTGCGGGCGGGCGGTTTCGGGGTACCCCGGCGGTGTCTCGGCGCCCGGCCGCCGCTACCGTGCGGGTGTTCAGGCCGCCCGTGTCCGGGCCCAGGCGGGCAGGGGCTCGGTGTGCTCCAGCCAGGTGGCGGGCGGAGCCCCTCGGACCCCACCGGCGGCGACCACCCCGCCCACGATGGCGCAGGTGGTGTCGATGTCGCCGCCGACCTGGGCGGTGGTCCAGAAGGCGGCCTCGAAGTCGTCCAGGTTGCGGGCCGCCGACCAGAGCGCGAAGGGCACGGTGTCGTGCGCGGAGGTACGTCGGCCGCAGCCCAGGACGGCGGCGACGGTGCCGGCGTCGTCGTAGTCGAGCATGCCGCTCGCCCGGCGCAGCCCGGCCTGCACGGCGCTGCGCGGCACGAGGTCGACGACGGTGTCCAGGAGCCGCACGGGATCGGGCGGCTGCGAGGCTCCGGCCACGAGGGCGGCGGCAGCGGCGACGGCCATGGCGCCGGCCACGGCCTCCCGGTGCTGGTGGGTGGGGTAGGCGGAGATCTCGGCCTGGTGGGTGGCCTGCTCGGGGTCCTGTGCGTACCAGGCGCCGAGCGGGGCGATGCGCATGGCGGCTCCGTTGCCCCAGGAGCCCTGTCCGTCGAAGAGGCCGCGCGACAGTTCGCGCCAGTCGCCGCCCTCCCGCACGAGCCGCAGGAGACGGCCCACACCCGGGCCGTATCCCCGGTCGAAGTCGTGGTGCTCGGCGAAGGAGGCGGCCAGCACGTCCTGGTCGACGCGGCGGCGCCCGGCGAGCACGGTCACGACCGAACAGGCCATCTCGGTGTCGTCGGTCCACTGCCACGGACCGGGCGGGAGCGCGCGGTGGCGCAGCAGCGGGTGGTTGGCGGGGACGAAGAACTGCGAACCGAGGGCGTCCCCGACGCGGAGCCCGGCCAGACTCGCGTGAGCGCGTTCCAGCGGTGAGACATGGGTGTTCTGTGCGGTCATGGCGGTAGCACTCTATCCGGTGATTCCGTACGGCTCGGGTTTGCGCCACTGGACGAAGGGCCGGTCGAGGCGGTAGCGGCCGTCGGCACCGAGTTCGAGGCAGCGGGTCTCCCCGTTGCCAGGGTTCGACAGCGACTCGAACTCGGCGACCGTCCAGTGGAACCAGCGCATGCAGAAGAGCCGCATCGTGAGCCCGTGGGTGACGAGCAGGACGTTCGGGGGGTGGTCGGGGTCCTCGAAGCTGCGGAACAGGCTCTCCAGGAAGGCCCCGACCCGGTCGTACACGTCGGCGCCCGACTCGCCCTGGGCGAAGCGGTAGAAGAAGTGCCCGTAGGCGTCGCGGTACGCCTTCTGGAGCCGTACGTCGTCGCGGTCCTGCCAGTTCCCCCAGTCCTGTTCGCGCAGCCGGGGCTCCTCGCGCACCCGCACCTGGGCGGGGTCGAGACCGAAGGCGCGGAAGGTCTCGTGGGTCCTGCGGTACGGGGAGACGTAGACGCTGACCCGTTCCTCCTGGAACAGGGAGCGCAGTTTCCTGCCGGTCGCGGCGGCCTGCGCGCGGCCCGCCGGGGTGAGGGGGAGCGCGTGGTCCGGCTCGCGCTCGTACACGCTGTCGTCAGCGTTTCCCTCGGACTCCCCGTGCCGGACTAGGACGATGCGCCGCGGACGTGCCATGCCCAAACCCTAGGCGGCCACCGCGCGGCCCCGACAACCGGCCGGGCTCCATCCGGAGCAGTCCCCCCGGGGGGCGCCGCGGATCGCCCGCGGTGTGCCGGGGACGACCCGTGGTGAGCGCGGGTGCTCACACCGTCCAGGACGGTTCCAGTTCCACGATGGCGCCCGACAGGTCGAGGAGGTCCTCGTCGGTCTGCGCTCGGGCCGACAGCCGGGTCAGTCCCTCGGGGCGGTACTTGCCGCGTTCGGCCGCCGCCCGCCACATCGAGAGCACCAGGAACTCGTGCCCCGGCCCCTCGCCGAAGAACCCGCGCACCATGCCCGGAGAGCCCGCCATCACGGGGTTCCAGATGTGCCGCTGCACGAGCGTGAAGTGCTCGACACGCTCCTCGTGCACCCGGGAGTGCGCGACCCTGACGAGGTCGACGTCGTGGAAGTACGGCTCGAAACCGGTCTTCACGTCGAAGCGGTGGTCGAAGAGAAGGACCTCGGTGTCCTTGAAGGTGCCGCTCTGCGCGGCGGCGAGCCGTTCGTGGGAACGTGCCATGAACGAGTCGTAGAACGCCCGGCTCTCCCAGAAGCCGAAGACGTGCGCCTGCCCCGGCCGCTCGCGGCTCCACCCCCCTGCCTGGGCCCGGAACCCCGGCTCCCCCACGAGCCCCGCCCATTTCCGCTGCCCCTGGTCGAACCTCTGACGGTCCGTCACTTCGCAGCGAATCCACTTGACCAGCACCGCGCCATCGTACGGCGCCGCGGCCGTGCCGGGTGGGGCCGTCCACGAGCCCGACAGATGTCCGTGGGGCGTGACACTATGGACAATCACCCTGTGCGCACGGCGACTTGCCGTCGACACGGGCCCGTCGCCGGTTGCCGGGAAAGAAGGGAAGACCGTGGACACCCTCAACAAAGGTCTGCGCAAGGTAGAGGCGGCTCTCAAGTGGGACCCGAGCCCGACCGGCTCGCCGCCCATGGACCTGGACCTCGTCGCCGCGGTCTACGCGGTGGACGATCCGCATCAACATCCGGTCTACGTCGTGCACTTCGACCAACGCGCCCCGGACGGGACGATCACGCTCAACCGCGACAGCCGCACCGGTCAGGGCTTCGGCTGGGACGAGGTGCTGACCCTGGAACTCGACCGGCTCTCGTCGGCGTACGGGCGGGTCGTCGTCGGGGTCGCCGTCCAGCAGCGCGAGGGCACGCGGACCTTCCGCGACGTGATCGGGCCGGAGGCCCGCCTCAGGGAGGGCTACGAGGAGTTGGGGACGACGGACTTCGCGGCGGTGCCCGACGCCGCGGCGGCCACCGTGGCCGAGTTCGTGCGCGCGGCGGACGGGGAGTGGACGTACCGTCCGCTGGTCCAGGGCTTCGACACGGATCTCACGGCGTTCACCGCCGCCATGGGGAACAAGCCGGCCTGAGCCGTCCTTTCCGCGCCGCCCGCGTGCGGCAACGCCTGGTCCTCGCTCACCCCTTAGGGCGATGATCACGCGCAGAACCGTTTCGGGCGCGAACCGGCCTGCCAGGATTGATTCCGCGAAGCCCCCTGCGCCGTAGCGGATGTTGCCATTCTCGCCATGGACACGGGGCTTCGCGTCATGTCCGCCCGAGGGGCCGGTCTCCTCGGCGACCCGCCGCGCCCCGTCACATGACAGCCGACGACGCCCGGCCGGGGAGAGCCCGGCCGGGCGTCGTCGCACGCTGATCACGCGGTCCGCGTCACCGGAGGCGACGCCTCACACGCGCCACGGCGGCGTGTGCGGTCAGCTGCAGCCGCTGGTCGAGCCGCAGCCCTCGCAGATGTAGCAGGAACCGGCGCGCTGCATCTTCGTCCCGCACGAGAAGCAGAGCGGGGCGTCGGCGTTGATACCGAGCTGCATCTCGACCAGCTCGGCGGAGGTGTGGGCCTCCCGCGGGGCGGGCTTCGCGGCCTCCTCGCTGCCCCCGATCACCGTCACCGGCGCGCTCTCCTGGACGGGAGCGACCGGGGCGGACTGGGCCAGCGAGTCGGTGTCCAGCTGCTCCTCGGGCTCGTAGGAGCCCGTCTCCAGGTGCCGCTGGCGCTCCTCGGCGGAGTGGATGCCAAGCGCCGAGCGGGTCTCGAAGGGCAGGAAGTCCAGCGCCAGGCGGCGGAAGATGTAGTCGACGATGGACTGGGCCAGCCGCACGTCCGGGTCGTCGGTCATCCCGGCCGGCTCGAAGCGCATGTTGGTGAACTTCGAGACGTAGGTCTCCAGCGGAACCCCGTACTGGAGGCCGACGGAGACGGCGATCGAGAAGGCGTCCATCATGCCCGCGAGGGTCGAGCCCTGCTTGGACATCTTGAGGAAGACCTCGCCCAGACCGTCGTCCGGGTAGGAGTTGGCCGTCATGTACCCCTCGGCGCCACCCACCGTGAAGGAGGTGGTGATGCCGGGACGGCCCTTGGGCAGGCGCTTGCGGACCGGACGGTACTCGACGACCTTCTCGACCGCGGTACGGATCGTGTCCTCGGTCTTCTCGGTGATCTCGGCCTTCTCCTCCTCCTTCTTCTTCGCGGAGAGGGGCTGGCCGACCTTGCAGTTGTCGCGGTAGATGGCGAGCGCCTTGACGCCCAGCTTCCACGCCTCGAAGTAGACCTCCTCGACGTCCTCGACGGTCGCCGACTCGGGGAGGTTGACCGTCTTGGACAGCGCGCCGGAGATCCACGGCTGGATCGCGGCCATCATGCGGACGTGTCCCATCGCGGAGATGGAACGCTCGCCCATGGCGCAGTCGAAGACCTCGTAGTGCTCCTCCTTGAGGCCGGGCGCACCGATCACATTGCCGTGCTCGGCGATGTGGGCGACGATCGCCTCGATCTGCTCCTCCTGGTAACCGAGGCGGCGCAGGGCCTGGGGCACGGTGCCGTTGACGATCTGCATGGAGCCGCCGCCGACCAGCTTCTTGAACTTGACCAGGGCGAGGTCGGGCTCCAGGCCGGTGGTGTCGCAGGACATCGCGAGACCGATGGTGCCGGTCGGGGCGATGACGGAGGCCTGCGCGTTGCGGAAGCCGTTCTTCTCCCCGAGGCGCAGTACGTCCTGCCAGGCCTCGGTGGCAGCGGCCCAGATCGGGCTGTCCAGATCGTCGACCCGCACGGCGGAGGTGTTGGCGTCGGCGTGCTGCTTCATGACGCGCTGGTGCGGGGCGGCGTTGCGGGCGTAGCCCTCGTACGGGCCGACCACCGCGGCCAGCTCGGCGGAGCGCCGGTAGGAGGCGCCGGTCATCAGCGAGGTGATGGCACCGGCCAGCGCGCGGCCGCCGTCCGAGTCGTAGGCGTGGCCGGTGGCCATCAGCAGGGCGCCGAGGTTGGCGTAGCCGATGCCGAGCTGGCGGAAGGCGCGGGTGTTCTCGCCGATCTTCTGGGTCGGAAAGTCCGCGAAGCAGATCGAGATGTCCATCGCGGTGATGACCAGCTCGACGACCTTGGCGAACCGCTCGATCTCGAAGGACTGGTGGCCGAGACCGTCGTCCTTGAGGAACTTCATGAGGTTGAGCGAGGCCAGGTTGCACGAGGTGTTGTCCAGGTGCATGTACTCGCTGCACGGGTTCGAGCCGTTGATCCGGCCGGACTCCGGGCAGGTGTGCCAGGCGTTGATGGTGTCGTCGTACTGGATGCCGGGGTCGGCGCAGGCCCAGGCGGCCTCGGCCATGGTGCGGAAGAGGCTCTTGGCCTCGACCTCCTCGATGACCTCGCCGGTCATCCGCGCCCGCAGCCCGAACTTGTCGCCGGCCTCGACGGCCTTCATGAACTCGTCGTTGACGCGGACGGAGTTGTTGGCGTTCTGATACTGGACGGAGGTGATGTCCTCGCCGCCGAGGTCCATGTCGAAGCCCGCGTCACGCAGGGCGCGGATCTTCTCCTCCTCGGTGACCTTGGTCTTGATGAAGTCCTCGATGTCGGGGTGGTCGACGTCGAGGATGACCATCTTCGCCGCCCGCCGGGTCGCCCCGCCGGACTTGATCGTCCCGGCGGAGGCGTCGGCGCCGCGCATGAAGGAGACCGGACCGGAGGCGTTGCCGCCGGAGGAGAGCAGTTCCTTCGAGGAACGGATGCGCGACAGGTTCAGGCCCGCCCCGGAACCGCCCTTGAAGATCATCCCCTCTTCCTTGTACCAGTCGAGGATCGACTCCATGGAGTCGTCGACGGACAGGATGAAGCACGCGGAGACCTGCTGCGGCTGGGTCGTGCCGACGTTGAACCACACCGGCGAGTTGAAGCTGAAGATCTGGTGCAGGAGGGCGTACGCCAGCTCGTGCTCGAAGATCTCGGCGTCGGCCGGGGAGGCGAAGTAGGCGTTCTGCTCGCCCGCCTTGCGGTACGTCTTCACGATGCGGTCGATGAGCTGCTTGAGCCCGGTCTCGCGCTGCGGAGTGCCCAGGGCGCCCCGGAAGTACTTGCTGGTGACGATGTTGACCGCGTTCACCGACCAGAAGTCGGGGAACTCGACGCCACGCTGTTCGAAGTTGACCGAACCGTCGCGCCAGTTGGTCATGACGACGTCACGGCGCTCCCAGGACACCTCGTCGTAGGGATGCACACCGGGGGTGGTGTGGATGCGCTCGATGTGCAGCCCCTTCGCGCCTTTGGAGCCCTTGCGGGTCCCTCGTGCCGAACCGCTCGCCGTCTCTGTCATGCCGCCTCCTCGTACCAGGCTAAAACGCCTCGCAGTGCCGCAAACTTCCCCTGCGGCACGCTGTGTCTGTGCAGACCGAAGGTGCTGCGCGCGCCTTCGGCCGGTTCTCGCGTCGACCGCTCCACCCGGCCGCCCGCGCATGTCGTTCCCGGCCCGTAGCGGGCCGCCCCTCAGTTGTTGTTCACCTGTTCACCCGCGGCCCGCCGGACCGCTCCTGCCGGTGACGTCACCGGCGCCGGACGCTCCCCGCGTCGTCACCGCCCCGTCGGGGGCGGCGGGTGCCGGTCCGGATCAGTCGGCCACGACGGTGGCCGCCACGGCCCGGTCTCCCTCGTCCTCCCGGCCGCACGCGCAGGGCGCGGGCCCGGTTCCGTCCGTCGCGTCCCCGGTCTGCTCGCGCAGTTCGGTGATGGCGGCGTCGAAGTCCTCCAGCGAGTCGAACGCCCGGTACACGGACGCGAACCGCAGGTAGGCGACGAGGTCCAGCTCCTGCAGGGGGCCGAGTATGGCGAGCCCGACGTCGTGCGTGGTCAGCTCGGCGCTGCCGGTCGCCCGCAGGGCCTCCTCGACGCGCTGGCCGAGCTTCGCCAGGGCGTCCTCGGTCACCGGACGGCCCTGGCACGCCTTGCGCACGCCGTTGATGACCTTGGTGCGGCTGAAGGGCTCGGTGACCCCGCTCCGCTTGATCACCATGAGTGAGCAGGTCTCGACGGTGGTGAACCGCCGGGAACAGTCGGGGCACTGCCGGCGCCGCCTGATCGCGGCCCCGTCGTCGGTCGTACGACTGTCGACAACCCGGCTGTCGGGATGCCTGCAGAAGGGACAGTGCATGGAACCCAACCCTCCTTCACGGCACGACACAATGGGCTCACCGGGCACTCCCTGACCAGGAGCCCCTCGAAGCAGCCCCCAGCATAGGCGATGGCCCGAACCCCGACCGACCCGGACCACAACTTGTGGGTAGCTTTGCCAATCCAACCACTAGATCTTGGGCCGGGCCGCGAATCTCGGTGAGCGCGTGTCGTGGCGAGAGCCGATACCCCGGACCGGAGGCCCACGCGGTGAGCCTGCATCCAGAGAGCTCCGGCGGCAGGCGCGGGGCCGGTCACGCACAGGCAGAGCACGCACGCTCCCGCGCGGTGCGGCCCGCTTCCGGCCGGCACGCTCGTGCCGCCCCGGACGGCGCCCCGCACCCCTGCCGAACGACGGCTCACGCTTGTCGCAACCGGCCGCCCACGCCTCCATAAGCGGCCACTCACGCTCCGGGGGCGAGGCTCGCCCTTCCGACGCGACGGCTGTCGACCCTACGAGACCGGAGGACGGCGCACACCGGGGGGTACCCGCCTCCCGCGCCACCGGCGGTGAAAGACTGTCGCGGTCGGCCCGTGCGCGCCGGACCTCCACCCAGGGAGCGCCCCGCTCGCACAAGCGGACACCGGCACGCCCGCGCGGGGCCGACGACTCACCGGGCGGACACCGGCCTTTCCAGGACTCCGGCAGCGCACCGAGCGGTCGAACACCCGGCCCCTCGGCGCGTGGGCACGCCCTGACAACACCGGTCCCATTGTGGCCTATTGCCCGCATAAGAGTCATCGCCCATACACCCGCACAGGCGATTTGAACAGGTAAGTGCCGGTTTTTCACTCGAACGTGTGTTTGGCGCAACCTTTCGAAAGCCACTACCGTTGACCGGCCAGGGAGACCATTCGAGAGGGGCCCAATGTGACCACCACCGCAGACAGCGCCACCATCACTGGCCAGGACCGCTCCCAGGGCCGATTCCAGCCGGCACGCGCCATCAGTGAAACAGCCACGCACCACGAGGGGGCCAAGCCCGCCCGCTCGTTGCCCGGACGTCCTCCAGGAATCCGTGCCGACAGTTCAGGGCTCACCGACCGGCAGCGGCGCGTCATCGAGGTCATCAGGGACTCCGTCCAGCGCCGTGGCTATCCCCCGTCGATGCGGGAGATCGGCCAGGCCGTCGGCCTGTCCAGCACCTCTTCGGTCGCCCATCAGCTCATGGCGCTCGAACGCAAGGGTTTCCTGCGCAGGGACCCGCACCGCCCCCGCGCCTACGAGGTGCGCGGCTCCGACCAGCCAAGCACCCAGCCCACGGACACCGCGGGAAAACCGGCCGCCTCCTACGTCCCCCTGGTCGGCCGCATCGCGGCCGGTGGACCGATCCTGGCCGAGGAGTCCGTCGAGGACGTCTTCCCTCTCCCCCGCCAGCTCGTGGGTGACGGTGAGCTGTTCGTACTCAAGGTGGTGGGCGACTCCATGATCGAGGCGGCCATCTGCGACGGCGACTGGGTCACCGTGCGCCGCCAGCCGGTCGCGGAGAACGGGGACATCGTGGCCGCGATGCTAGAGGGGGAAGCGACCGTCAAGCGCTTCAAGCGGGAGGACGGTCACGTGTGGCTGCTGCCGCACAACTCCGCGTACCAGCCGATCCCCGGCGACGAGGCGACGATCCTCGGCAAGGTCGTCGCCGTCCTCCGGCGGATCTGAAGGCCGCCGTCCTCAGCAGGGCCCTGAGACCCACTGCGCCGGGTTTCGGGGCCCGCAGTGCTGTCCGGAGCCCCTGCGCCTCCTTCCGCTCACCGGGACGGCCTGAGGGCTCCTCTCCCGCCGAGAGGGCCCCGTGCCCGGTCCGGGCGGGGCCCCTCCACGACGCCAGCGCTCCTGCTCCCATGCTCTAGCTCTCGCCTGCCGCCACGGCTGCCCCCTGCTCGCTCGCCTTGGCGCTCTCGTCGATCGCAGCGAGCGACCTGCGCACCTGATTGCGGTCCGTGGTGTACCAGAAGTCGGGCAGGGACGCGCGCAGGTAGCTCCCGTACCGGGCCGTGGCCAGACGCGGGTCGAGGACCGCGACCACGCCCCGGTCGCCGGAGGCCCGTACGAGGCGGCCCGCGCCCTGGGCCATGAGCAGCGCCGCGTGCGTGGCGGCCACCGCCATGAAGCCGTTGCCGCCGGCCTGCTCCACGGCCTTCTGGCGGGCGCTCATGAGGGGGTCGTCGGGCCGGGGGAAGGGGATGCGGTCCATGACGACCAGCTGGCAGCTGGGGCCCGGTACGTCGACGCCCTGCCACAGCGACAGCGTGCCGAACAAGCAGGTACGCGGGTCCTCGGCGAAGGTTCTGATCAGCTCGCCGAGGGTCTCCTCGCCCTGGAGCAGCACGGGCACGTCGAGACGTCCGCGCAGCTCCTCCGCCGCCGCCTGGGCGCCGCGCATCGAGGAGAACAGCCCGAGGGTGCGCCCGCCCGCCGCCTCGACCAGTTCGGCCAGTTCGTCGAACAGGTCCGTCCGGGTCCCCTCGCGGCCGGGCGGCGACAGATGCCGCGCGACGTACAGGATGCCCTGCTTGCGGTAGTCGAAGGGGGAGCCGACGTCGATGCCCTTCCACACCGGCAGTTCGTCCGTCTCCGGTGCGCCGGAGCCCGCGGTGCCCTCCGGGGCCAGCCCCAGCGAGGCGCCCACGCCGTTGAAGTCCCCGCCCAGCTTGAGCGTCGCCGAGGTCAGGGTGACCGAACGGTCGGTGAAGAGCTTCTCCCGCAGCAGGCCCGAGACCGACAGCGGCGCCACCCGCAGGGAGGCCCCGAAGCGGTCGTGCCGCTCGCACCACAGCACGTCGTACTCGGAGGACTCGCAGATCCGCTCGGCGACCCCGTGCACCGTCTCGACGGAAGCCAGGGCCTGCTTGCGGACCGCGTCCTCGTCGGGCACGGAGCGGTCGCGGGTGTTGCCGATCGCGGTGATGACCTGGCGGGCGGCGTCCCGCAGGGCGGCGAGGGCGTAGCCGAGGTCCTCGGGGAGCTCTTCGAGGCGGCCGGGCAGGGCCAGCTCCATGACGCGCTCGAAGCCCTCGGCCGCGGTCTGCAGCAGGTCGGCGGTCTTCTCGTCGGCGAGCTTCGCCGCCCGCCGCACCGCGCGGTTGACCTGCCCCGGACTCAGCTCCCCGGTGGCCACACCGGTGACCCGGGAGACCAGTTCGTGCGCCTCGTCCACGATCAGCACCTCGTGCGGGGGCAGCACGGGTGCCCCCTCGATCGCGTCGATCGCGAGGAGGGCGTGGTTGGTGACCACGACGTCGGCGAGCTTCGCGCGCTCCCTGGCCATCTCGGCGAAGCAGTCCGCCCCGTAGGCGCAGCGGCTCGCGCCGAGGCACTCCCGCGAGGACACCGACACCTGGGCCCAGGCCCGGTCGGAGACGCCGGGGGTGAGGCCGTCCCGGTCGCCGGTCTCCGTCTCGTCCGACCAGTCGCGCAGCCTCAGCAGGTCCTGGCCGAGCTTGCTGCTGGGCGCGGCGGCCTCGAACTGGTCGAAGAGCGCCTCCTCCTCGTCCTTCGGCATGCCCTCGTGCAGCCGGTGCAGACACAGGTAGTTGGAGCGGCCCTTGAGCATCGCGTACTCGGGGCGGCGCCGCATGAGGGGGTGCAGGGCGTCGACCGTACGGGGGAGGTCGCGTTCGACGAGCTGGCGCTGGAGGGCCAGGGTCGCGGTCGCCACGACGACGCGCTCCCCGTGGGCCAGGGCGGGCACCAGATAGCCGAGGGACTTGCCGGTACCGGTGCCGGCCTGCACGAGCAGGTGCGAGCCGTCGTCGATGGCGTCACCGACCGCTTGGGCCATGGTCACCTGTCCGGGCCGCTCCGAGCCGCCCACGGCGGTGACGGCGGCGTGCAGGAGATCGGGGAGTGAGGGCTTCGTCATAGCTCGACCACCCTACGACGCGCCACGGACAACGCGGGTCCTTCCCGAGTGGGCCGGCTCCGTCCCCGCGGGACGGGAGCGGCTCCGTCCCGCGGGAGCGGGCGGGACGGAGCCGCCCGGAGGTGCGGACGTGCTCCCCGCGCCCGGCGGTGGTCAGAGCGCGTGCAGCGGGTTGGGCACGGTGCCGTGCACGGCGGCGTGCGGGCGCTCGGAACGGTCGCGGTAACCGTCCAGGTGCAGTCTGTTGCGGTTGAGGCACAGCCGGTCGATCCGCGGCGTCAGCAGATCGAACAGCTCGTAGCGCTCCTTGAGCTCGGGGAAGCGGGCCTGGTGGGTGAGGACCTCGGACCGTACGAGCGACCAGAACACGGCGTCGTCCACGCCGAGCTGCTCACGGAAGAGCGGCGCCAGGTAGCGGAACACTCCGACGAACAGGCCGGAGTGGATGAACTGGGGCAGGAAGTCCGGCGATTCGGTGAGCAGCACCCGTCGTACGTCCTCGGGCATGCCCTCGTGCTCGGGCAGAGCCTGCGCGCTCAGGTTCACGTCGTCCACGAAGTCCTTCACGGCGAGCCGTACCGGGACGTCCTGTTCGTCGAAGACCACGATGGCGTTCTCCCCGTGCGGGGAGAAGACGGTTCCGTACCGGTAGAGGAAGCGCAGCAGGGGCGGGAGCAGGGCGGAGAACAGGCGGCGCAGCCAGACCTCCGGGGCGAGACCGGAGCGCCGCACCAGTTCCGCGACGAAGGCGCGGCCGGCCGGGTCGACGTGGATGAGGGAGGCCAGGGTTCTGGCCCGCTCCCCCGCGTCGAGCCGGGACCCGAGGGGTTCGCGCCAGATCGCGCCCAGCAGTTCCTTGTACTGGTACGGGACTTCGTCGAGACCGTCGTAGAGCGGATGTTCCACGGCCACCGAGGCCACCTCGCCGAGCAGGACGACGCGGCACTCCTCGCTGAGGAACGGATCGGCGTCCCGCAGTCCGTGCACCCACGCGGTGACCGCCGGAGCGGCGACCGTGCGGCGGGTGGGCAGCCCGCGCCACACCAGGGTGTTGAGGATCGACAGGGGCAGTTTGACGGTGTGCCGCTCGGGGCGGGAGACGTTGAGGAAGGTACGGATGGACTGCTGGGGGAGTCGGTGGTCCCCGTCGGAGGGCAGCGGCACGATGTCCTGGGCGGCGACCGAGGCGGCGAACAGGGGCAGGACCGTGCCGTCCCACTGCCAGGGGTGCACCGGCAGGTAGAGGTACGCGGTGGGCTCCAGCCCCCGGTCCCTTAAGGCGGCGTCGAAGGACTCCCGTACCGGTGCGTCGAGTTCGCGGGCGTAGAGCTGCTCGGCGGTGTCGAGTCCCGGGACGCCCCGGTAGGTGGCGAGGGCGGAGCGTACGGCGATCCAGGGGAGCCGGGCCTCGGTGCGGCCCTCGGGAGCCCAGCGCGCCGCGTCGCTCGCGGAGAAGCCCATGCGGCCCTTGTTGAGCACGATCCAGGGGTGACCGGTCTGGTGCCCCTCAAGGTGTGCGTAGTCGAGTTCGGCCAGGGCGGAGCCGGGGAGCCCGGTGTGTTCGAGCCGCGCGTCGGCGGCGAGGGTCGCGCTCAGTTCGCGCACGAGATGTCCCAGAGTGGCCCCGTCAAGACCGAGCACGGTGCGGGCCCGGGTCAGGAAACCCAACGGGTCGGTGAACGGGGCGGGAGCGGCGCCGTCCTCGACGAGCAGCAGGCTGTCGGGCTCGACCTCCCAGTGGCCGTACGCGCTGCGGCGCGCCCGGAAGCTGAGGTGCGGCCGTTCCGCCCGGTCACGGGGCTCTCCCGCCCCGTCACGGGACGGGAGAGCCCCGGTGCCCACGGAGCCGGTCGCGCCGCCGTGTCGGTCGGGGGCGCCGTGGACGGACGGCGTGCCCGGTCCGGAGAGCGTGCCACCGCCAGTGGGCGCGCCGGGCTCGCGCGGCGCGCCCCGCTCCCCCGGCGCGTCGAGTGCCAAGGTGTACTCGGCGTACGGATCGGACGGGTTCTCGTGAGCAGCGGCGCGGTGCACGGGCGCGTCGGTGACCGGGGAGGAGGCCGTCGTGGGCCTCCGTACGGGGACGAGGATCTCCTCGTACGCGAACTCCGCGATGGTCTTCGCGAGGAGCCGCCGACCGGCCCGCTGCCAGGCTCCGGGGTTCAGCTCCGGAGGGTCGTAGAGGGACGGGGCCGGCGCGGGGAGGGGTGCCGGGGGCGGGGCTGCCTGGGGGACGGTCTCTTGCGCGCTGTGTTCCGCGGCGGGGTGCGGCACGGGGAGGCTCCTTCGGTGAGTGCCGGTGAGGCTGCTGATCCGGGTGCTGAGCGGTACGTGCGAGGCGGTGGTGCTGAGCGGCGCCGGCCCGCTGTCCGTCCGGCTGTGCCGGGCACCGCGGTACGGGCCGGGTCCACGGACGGTGCGGTTCGGGCCCAGGCAGCGGTCCGCCGACGTCGCCCCGCCGGCGAAGGGCGAGGGCAACGGGGCGGGGACGGTGCGGGACAGGGCGGAGGGGCCGGACGGGGTCGCGTGGCGCCCTGGGGAGCGGGGCGATGACGGGGCGGCGTGGGCCGTGGGCGTCCCGGGCCACCGTCCCGCCGCCGCTGTACACGGGGCCACGGAGCACGGGGGCGGCGTGGCTCATACGGGGCGGGCGGGGCGCGGTGCTCCTGGAGAGTCACGCCCCGGCCGGTGCCGGTGCGGTCGGCCGTGCCGATGCGTTCGCGTCCGTCCCGAGAACGGCCGTGCCAGGAGCGTCCGTGCCAGGAGCGTCCGTGCCGAGAACGTCCGCGCGTGTCGTACTGAACCGGTCCACGCGCGCCGGCCCGTCGCCTGAGTCAGGGCCGGGTCCACGGCGCATCACGGCGTACCACTCGCGATCATGGCCGATCTGCCACCTGCCGATACGCCGATCGGTGGATTGCCGGGTCGGCGTGGCGCGGTGCGGATCTGCCGGCCCGTCACGCGTCGGTTTCCCCGTCGGCGGGCGGCCCCGTGCGGTGCCCGGGGGCGTCAGTGCGGCGGCGGGTGCGGCTGCCGGTCGCGGATCATCAGGGCCGCGCGCTTGTCGGGGAGGTTCAGCTCCGCCGTGCGCCGGAATCCGGCGCGGGCGAAGGCGGCGACGGAGCGGGCGTTGCGCACGTCGGGCTCGGCGACGACGCGGGTGCAGGTGGGACGGTGGTCGAAAATCAGGTCCGCGACGGCACGCAGCAGGACGGGACCGAGCCCCCGCCCCCGGTGGGCGGCGCCGCCGATCAGGAGGTGCACTCCGGTGTCCTCGGGGCGCGCCGCGTAGTACGGGGTGAGCACGTCGAGGTCGGCGCGGTAGATCTCCCAGTAGCTCAGCGGGGAGCCGTCCAGTTCGCCGACGCAGGGCACGCTGCGGCCGTCGCCTTCGAGTTGCGGACGCACATGGGCCTCGGTGACGGAGGGCGGCCCCGCCAGTTCCCAGAAGGCGGCCACCTCGGGCTCGTTCATCCAGCCGGACAGCAGCCGCAGATCGCGCGGCAGCCGGACAGGCACGAGGCGGAAGAAACCGTGCGCGGTGTCGACGCCGCCCCAGGAGGCCACCGAGTCGAGGAGGTCGGCGCCGAGCGGGCGATCCGGGAGGCCGACACCGCGGGCGCCGGGAACGGCGCCGGGGCCTGCGGGGGCCGCCCCGGCCGGGTGCGACGGGTTGTCCGGCGGCGGGCCGCCCCCGCCGTTCCGGCAGTCCCCGCCGGCTATGTCCTCGTCGGGGCGCGGGGACGGGTGGGGCGCGGTGGGATCAGTTGCTGGGGTGCGCGAGGAGGCTTCTGCTGCGGGCACGGACGTTCCTCTCGGTCGAGCGGCGGGCCAATCGACGGCGCGTGGTGCAGGGAGGCGGGGCCGGGGACAGCCCGTGGGCGCCCCCGGCCCCGGGCTCAGGGGGCGTGCAGCGGGTTGCTGATCGAGACGTAGACGGACTGGGTGTCGACGGGGCCGACGAGTTCGTCGAGACCGTGCAACCGGGTCAAAAGGTTGGCCTTGCACCGAAGCACCGGGGTGTCCAGCAGCAGCGCGGGCAGCGGGGAGCCGAGCCGGCCGGGCCCGGTGGCCGCGTCGCTCAGGAACCTCCGGAACGCGGCCAGCAGAAGACGCTCGTCGGCCAGGCCCTGCGAGCCGAACGCCCCGACGAGCCCCAGCACGTTGTTGATGGCCAGGTAGTACGCGAAGCGTTCGTCCGTCACCGCGTCCGGCACGAAGGTGTCGGAGGCATCCCCGATCCCCGGCAGCCGGGCCTCCAGCCGCTCACGGTGCGAGGTGCGGAAGTAGTACCCCTGGTTGTCGCGGTAGCGGCCGCCGACGGGCCAGCCGTGCCGGTCCAGCAGTACGAGGGTGTTCTGCTGATGGGCCTCCAGGGCCACGCCCGCGTGTCCGTCGAGCCAGAGGACGGGGCGCACGACCTGTTCGAGGTAGCGCAGGAACCACTCGGCCGCCACTGTGCCCCGGGGCCGGCCGGTGAGCCCGGCGAGCCGCGTCACGATCTCGGCGAGGCGCGAGCGCATCGGGTGGTGCTCCGCGACCGACGGTGCGCCGGGGACGGGGCGCGGGGACACCAGCCCGGCCACGCACGTGGCGTCGCTGTCGGGGCCGAAGGGGTTGTGCCGGATCATCACGTCCAGGCCCTGGACCGGCCGGCCATGGGTGTCGTCGACGGCGAGCCACGCGGGATCGCGCACGATGTCGAATCCGGGGTGTGCGGCGCGCCACTGCGTCGCCAGGCCGGTGCGCAGCAGCCGGTGCACCTCGACGCCCCGGTGCAGCTCCTTGCGGAGGTTCTCGCGGCGGGAGTTGGTGATCCGCAGCCCGAGCGAGAGCTTGAGCATGGCGTCGGCCTCGGGACGGTGGACGGTGCGCACCGAGGAGGTGGGCCACCAGGCGTCCCCGTAGGGGCCGAGCGGCGTGAGCAGTCCGGCGTCCATGAGCGCCACGGCCTCGGGCCTGCGGGCGAGGTCACGGGCCTGCCAGGGGTGCAGGGGCAGGGCACCGGTGCCCGGGGGCAGGGCGAGGCCGGAGCCGGCGAGCCGGGCGGTGAGCCGCTCGGCGCTCACCGTGCGGCCCCGCTCGGTCCACGCGGAGTCGGTGGCGAGCAGTTCGCGGTCCACGGCGATCCAGTGGAGCGGGAAGGCGCCGCGCAGTTCGGGCGAGTAGAGCCGGGTCTCCGCCTCGGACAGCCCTTCGCGGCTCTTCGGAGTCGGGTGCAGGGGGTGGCCGAGCAGGAGGGACTGTTCCGCCGCGAGGAAGCGCGCCGAGTGGTCGGCGGTATGACGCCGGCGGTCGGTGAGGAAGACGGCGGTCCTGCGGACCGAGTCCCGTACGCGGCCGACGAGGTCGTCGTCGCAGGGCGCGGGTGCCGTCGTGGCGTCCTGCTCCGGGACTCCTTCGCGGGTGGCCGGTACCGGGCCCGGGGCGGTGCCGGTGGTGTCGGACCACGGCGCGGTTTCGGTCGCCTTCCCCGGGGAGGCGCTCGCCGGGGAGCCACTCGTCGGGGAGGCCCCGCTCTCCCGGGGCGGACGGCGCACCTCTCCGTGGTCCGTCGCGCCGGCCGCTGCCTCCCGGCTCAGCAGGGCCGCGACGGTGGCCGCGTCGAGGGGGGTTCCGCCCTGGCCGACACGAGTGGAGGGCGCCTCCTCGCAGGGCGTGGCGCTCCGCGGTGGCTCCTCAGGACGGCGCCGCCCCTCGAACTCCAGCCGTGGCAGCCCGAAGCGGTGCCAGCCCGCGGCCGACCAGTACCGCACCGGCACGACCAGGGTGGCGCCCTGGGCGCTGAGCGGGATGCGCAGGGTGCCGCGCTCCGGGGCGCCGAGGCCCGTCTCGCGCACCCAGCAGCGCAGCAGGTTCTCCACGGCCGCCGCCTGGGCGGCGGTGCGGACGTCGGGGTGTTCCAGCAGGTCGGCCGCGGCGCCACCGAGCTGCTCGCCCTCGGGCGCACCGGAGTGCTGCCGGGGTACGGCCCTGGCCTCCCCGGTGTGCGGGGCGCGCGCGCCGTGCGCCTCGCGGGGGTGGAGCCGGGACCGGCCGTCGGGTGCGGTGTCGGGGTTCACGGGCGCTTCCTTGTGGACTGGCGGGTGCGGGGCCGGTTCTGCCGCGGACAGGACCGGCGGGGGCGGGGACTCATACGGGCAGGTCGCGGTGGACGGCGGCCAGCGCTTCGGCGAAGCGGTCCAGTACGGCGGAGGCCTGCTCGTCGGTGATCGTGAGCGGGGGCAGCAGGCGGACGACGGCGGAGTGCCGCCCTCCCAGTTCCACGATGAGCCCGCGCCGCAGGCATTCACGGCGTACGGCGGCCGCGCGCAAGGGGGCGGCGGGCGGCGGCGCGGAGGGCTCGGAGCGCGCCCCGTCGGGATCGACCAGTTCCACCCCGAGCATCAGCCCCCGGCCCCGTACGTCGCCCACCCACGGGTAGGCGACGGCCAGGGCCCGCAGGTGGCCGAGCATGCGGGCGCCCAGGTCGGCGGCGCGCCGCGCCAGGCCGTGCTCGCGGACGTAGGCGAGGGTGGCGGTGCCGGCCGCCATGGCGAGCTGGTTGCCCCGGAAGGTGCCCGCGTGCGCTCCGGGCTCCCACACGTCGAGGTCCTCGTGGTACACGATCACGGCGAGCGGAAGGCTGCCGCCGATGGCCTTGGAGAGGACCATGACGTCGGGGACGACGCCGCTGTGCTCGACGGCCCAGAACGCGCCGGTGCGGCCGACCCCGGTCTGCACCTCGTCGGCGATCAGGGGGATGCCGTGTTCACGGGTCAGCTCCCGCATCCTGCGCAGCCAACTGTCCGGGGCCGGGTGCACGCCCCCCTCGCCCTGGACGGGTTCGAGGATCATGCCGGCCGGGTCGGGGATGCCGGACTTCGGGTCCGTGAGGTAGCTCTCGGCCAGCCGGGACGCGAGGGTCGCCCCGGACTCCCCTCCGATGCCGAAGGGGCAGCGGTAGTCCTGCGGGTAGGGCAGCCGCGCGGCGCGCATCTCGGTGGCGCCCCCGGAGACGTCGAGGGCCCCCGCGCTCATCCCGTGGTAGGCGCCGGTGAAGGTCAGGACGGTCTGCCTGCCGGTCGCGCGACGGACCAGTTTGAGGGCCGCCTCGACCGCGTCGGTGCCGGCCGGTCCGCAGAACTGCACGCGGGCCCGGGAGGCGAGATCGCCCGGCAGGGAGCGGAACAGCTCGGTGACGAAGGCGTCCTTGACGGGGGTGGCCAGGTCCAGGACGTGCAGGGGCGCCTCGGAGTCCAGCACGGTGCGGATGGCGTCGAGGACCACCGGGTGGTTGTGTCCGAGGGCGAGCGTCCCGGCGCCGGAGAGACAGTCCAGGTAGCGCCGCCCGTCGGCCCCCTCGATCGTCAGGCCCCGCGCGCGTACGGGGACGATGGGCAGCGAGCGGGCGTAGGTCCTGGCCGCCGACTCGCGCGCCGACTGGCGGCGCAGCACGCCTTCGTGCGTGGTGGTCGGTGCGGCGGGAACGGACTCGGTCACGGCCAAGGCGGTTGGTCCTCCGGCGGTACGAGGGCAAGGTGACGGGGGTCTGCCCCGGACATGCCGATGGCCCCCGTACGTACCAACGACGCGGACCGCTCCGGATAACGGGTGGCCCGAAGATCCTTGCCGTGACCGAACTGTTGCCGTTCCGGGGTTCGTCGTGGAAGACGTGGCCATAGTGTGGGGGGCCGTCATGGCCGCCCCGTCCGAGCCGTGCCGGCCGGCCCGACCGGCTTCCCGGCAGGGCGGGGCGGCACGCTCCACGAGGCATCAGGGGGAACCACCCATGCGACCATTCCGTCCACGAAACGGCGTCAGGTCCACCGGCACGGGGCGCGCGGGGCGGCGGCCCCGTACCGCGGCGGCGGTCGCGGTGTGCGGCGTCCTCGCCCTGACCGCGACGGCCTGCGGGCCCGGCGACGACAGCGACGACGCGGGCGGCGGCAGTTCCTCCCCGGTGGCCTCGTCCTCGACGGACGGCGGGAAGATACATCTGCCCGACGGCCTCAAGGAACGTCTGCAGGAACACGGCATCGACCTCGACAAGTGGAAGGGCGGTGCCTGGAAGAACTGGGACAAGGACGAGTGGCTGCGCAAGGCCGAGGACTTCGTCAATCCCGTCATCGACGGGCTCTGGGACCCGGACCGCATGCGCAGGGCGGAGGACCCCGACAAGCCGGTGGACGGCGGTGACCTCCAGGGCGATCAGGGGGTGACCGACCCGGTGCCGGCCCCGGTGCCCGCGAAGGCCGCGGGGACGCCGTACCACGACTCGGTCCCGCAGGCGGGCAAGGTGCTCTTCGACTCCCCCGAGGGCTCGATGGTCTGCTCGGCCACGGTGGTCGAGGACCCCGCGCACCCGGGCAAGTCCAACCTCGTGTGGACGGCCGGGCACTGCGTGCACGCCGGCAAGAACGGCGGCTGGTACCGCAACATCGCCTTCGTCCCCGCCTACAACAACAAGGGCCTCAGTACGGCGCAGTTGCAGGGGGCGAGCAAGGAACAGGTCGCCCCGTACGGCGTGTGGTGGAGCGACTGGGCGCAGACCTCGCAGCAGTGGATCGCGGGCGGCGGCCCCACGGGCGGCCAGGGCGCCCCGTACGACTTCGCGGTGCTGCACGTGGCGCCCGAGGACGGCGGCGGCAAGTCGCTGGAGGAGACGGTGGGCGGCGCGCTGCCGGTGGACTTCGCGGCCCCGGCCGTACCGGAGATCCCGGCGCTGACGGCCACCGGCTATCCGGCGGCCCCGCCCTTCGACGGGCAGAAGCTGTACCAGTGCGGGGCGAAGCCGGGCCGGCTGTCGCTCGCCGGGTCGGCGCCCACGATGTACCGCCTCGGGTGCACGATGACCGGTGGGGCCTCCGGGGGCGGCTGGGTCGCCGAGGGTTCCGACGGGAAGCCGGCGCTGGTGTCCAACACCTCGATCGGCCCGGTGACGGGCGGCTGGCTGGCGGGGCCGCGCCTGGGCAAGGAGGCGGAGGCCGTCTACCGCGCGGTCAGCGCCAAGGCGGACAGCTCCTCCTGACACACGGGGCGGGGCGGCCGCAGGTTTGTCCCGCCCCCGGCCGAAGCGCCCGCGGGCCCGTGTCCCTGGAAGGGACACGGGCCCGCGGGCTGTGACCGTCGGGCGACCGGAGCCGCCGGACTGCTTATCGGACGGCCGGGACGAACCGGGCCAGTTCGGCGGCCAGTTCCTCGTGCACCCGGGCCTTGAGCAGGGTGCCCTCGGGCTTGTGCTCCTCGGAGAGGACCTCGCCCTCGGCGTGGGCGCGGGCGATGAACCTGCCCTCGGTGTAGGGCACGAGGACCTCGACGTCCACGGAGGGACGCGGCAGTTCCTCGTCGATCAGTTCCAGCAGCGCCTCGATGCCCTGGCCGGTCCGTGCGGAGACGGCCAGCGCGTGCTTCTCGGTGCGCAGCAGTCGCTGGAGGACCAGCGGGTCGGCGGCGTCCGCCTTGTTGATCACGACGATCTCCGGTACGCCGGTGGCGCCGACGTCCCTGATCACCTCGCGCACGGCGGCGAGCTGCTCCTCCGGGGCGGGGTGCGAGCCGTCCACGACGTGCAGGATCAGGTCAGAGTCCCCGACCTCCTCCATCGTGGAGCGGAACGCCTCGACCAGGTGGTGGGGCAGGTGCCGGACGAAGCCGACGGTGTCCGCGAGCGTGTAGAGCCGGCCGCTCGGCGTCTGGGCGCGGCGCACCGTGGGATCGAGGGTGGCGAACAGGCTGTTCTCCACCAGGACTCCGGCGCCGGTCAGACGGTTGAGCAGCGAGGACTTGCCCGCGTTGGTGTAGCCGGCGATGGCGACCGAGGGCACCTTGTTGCGGCGGCGCTCCTGGCGCTTGATCTCGCGGCCGGTCTTCATGTCCGCGATCTCCCGGCGCATCTTCGCCATCTTCTCGCGGATCCGGCGCCGGTCGGTCTCGATCTTGGTCTCACCGGGACCACGGGTGGCCATACCGCCACCGGAGGAACCGGAGCCACCGCCACCCATCTGCCGGGACAGCGACTGGCCCCAGCCGCGCAGCCTCGGGAGCATGTACTGCATCTGCGCGAGGGAGACCTGCGCCTTGCCCTCCCGCGACTTGGCGTGCTGGGCGAAGATGTCGAGGATCAGGGCCGTACGGTCCACGACCTTGACCTTGACCACGTCTTCGAGATGGATGAGCTGGCCGGGGCTGAGTTCACCGTCGCACACGACCGTGTCCGCGCCGGTCTCCAGCACGACGTCGCGCAGTTCGACGGCCTTGCCCGAACCGATGTACGTGGCGGGGTCCGGCTTGTCCCTGCGCTGGATGACGCCGTCGAGGACGAGGGCGCCCGCGGTCTCCGCGAGGGCGGCGAGCTCCGCGAGGGAGTTCTCCGCGTCGTGCACGGTGCCCGAGGTCCAGACGCCGACGAGGACGACCCGCTCCAGCCGCAGCTGGCGGTACTCGACCTCGGTGACGTCCTCCAGTTCGGTGGACAGGCCCGCGACCCGGCGCAGCGCGGCGCGCTCGGAACGGTCGAGTTGTTCGCCGTCACGCGCTCCGTCGGCCGCGTGGCTCCAGGCGACGTCCTCTTCCATCAGGGCATCGGCCTTGAGGCCGTCCGCGTGCAACGGGGAGGAGTCCCGCGTGTTCTTGGGGTCCGAAGCGGCGTTCGCCGCGGTCGGCGCGTCCTGGGAAAAGGAAGAGGAGTGGGTCATTTGGTCCTTACGTCGAGGATCGGATGGTGACGGTCTCGTTCCGTCATCTGTGGCAACGCTCCCGCCCTCCCGAAGATTCCCTCCGGGCCCGGCGGAGCGGGCGGACGGCGTGCCGACCACAGGATGGTGCCACGGGGCCTCGCGCGGCGTCATCCGAGTTATGCCGGTGCGCCGCGCTGCCGCTCCGCGGGACGTCCGCGCGCCTCGCCGCGGGGCCCGGCGCGGTCATTTCGCGGCGTCGTGGGCGGGGTGCGGTCCCGGGCGGGTGGCGGCCTTGGGCTCGTCGGCCGTCTGCTTCCAGTCCGGGTGGCCCGGCATCGGCGGGGTCTTCGCTCCGTACAGCCAGGGAGTGAGGAAGCCGTCGAGGTCACGTCCGGCGGTCCGGGAGGCGAGCCGGACGAAGTCGGCGGTGGTCGCGGTGGAGTCACGGTGCTCACGCACCCAGGCGCGCTCCACCTGCTCGAAGGCCGGGGCCCCGATCTCCTGGCGCAGGGCGTAGAGCACCAGGGCGCTGCCGTCGTAGACGACGGGGCGGAAGATGCTGATCTTCCCGCTGCCCGGCTTCTTCGGGCCGGCCGGGGCGCCTCCGGACGCGCGCCAGGCGTCGGACTGTCCGTAGGCCGCCCGCATGCGCCTCTCCAGGGGCTCGCCGCCCTTCTCGGCGGCGTAAAGGGCCTCGTACCAGCTCGCGTGTCCCTCGTTGAGCCAGAGGTCGGACCACGTGCGGGGGCTGACGCTGTCGCCGAACCACTGGTGGGACAGCTCGTGCACCATCACCGAGTCGACGTACCCCTTGGGGTAGCCCTTCGCGGTGAACATGCGGCGTTCGAACAGGGACAGGGTCTGGGTCTCCAGCTCGAAGCCGGTCGTGGCCCCGGCGGCGAGGACGCCGTAGGTCTCGAAGGGATAGCGCCCGACCTTCCGCTCCATCCAGGCGATCTGCTCGGGGGTCTTGGCGAGCCACGGTTCGAGGGCGGCGCGGTCCGCCTCGGGGACCACGTCGCGCACCGTCAGACCGTGCGGGCCGGTGCGGTGCAGGACTGCGGAGCGGCCGATGGAGACCTGCGCGAGCTCGGTCGCCATCGGATGGGCGGTGCGGTACGACCAGGTCGTACCGCCGTCCGCTGCGCGTGTGTGCCCCGTGGGCAGGCCGTTCGCCACGGCGGTGAGGCCCTTGGGCACCGTGACGTGGAACGTGAAGCGGGCCTTGTCCGAGGGGTGGTCGCTGCCCGGGAACACGCGGTGGGCGGCGTCGGCCTGGTTGGCCATGGCGAGGCCGTCCTCCGTAGGCACCCAGCCGCCCTCCCCGAGGCTCTCGGCCGGGGGCCTCGGGTCGCTCGTGTGCCGGACGGTGATGCGCAGCGGTTCTCCCGCCTCCAGGGACCGGCTCGGGGTGAGGACGAGGTCCTGGCCCGCCGCGACGTGCCCCGCGGGCGCCCCGTTGACGGTGACGGAGCGGACCGTGCCGTGGGCGAAGTCGAGATTGACCCGGTCCAGCGGCTCGGTGACTCGCGCGTCGATCGTCGTCACGACGTCGAGCGGCTTCTTGTTGTCGCCGGAGTAGGTGAACGCGAGGTCGTAGGCGGTGACGTCGAAACCGGGATTCCCGAGACTCGGGAAGAGCCGGTCCCCGATGCCGCGCGCCTCGGGGGCCGGGGCGGCGCCGACCAGGAGGCTCAGGCATACGGCGGCGAGCGCCCCGCCGCGCAGCCGACGCACGGTGCGGGAGGACACGGGCCGACGGGCGCGGGGCGAGCCGGCCGTCGCGGAACCCGTGGACGGGTCGTGGGCGGGGTTCGCGGAACGGGGCGACGGAGCCGGAGCGGCGTTCGCGGAACGCGCCGACGGGGCGGTCTGGGAGCGGGGCGTGAGCTGCATGACTCACGGTTACCAGGGCGTGACCACACCGCGTGGCGGACCGCCGCCAGTCCACCCGAACGTGTCGCGTCGGCCTGGTTTCGCGAGCCGTCCGCACAGAAGCGCCACCGTGCCCCGGGGGTGCTCGCCGCGCCCCGTGTCAGGGCGCGGCGGGGGCCGCGTGCCGGCCCGTCTCCGTCACGTCGTAGACGCCGGGCACGGACCGCATCGCGCGCACGAGCGCGGGCAGCTTAGCGATGTCGGGAAGTTCCAGGGTGTAGGTGTGGCACACGCCGTGCTCACTGGGCGGTTCGACGGTGGCGGCGACGACGGCGACGCCCTGTCTGGCGATCGCCTCGGTGAGGTCGGCGAGCAGATGGGGGCGGCCGAAGGACTCGGCGTGCAGGGTGACCCGGTGGTCCCCCGAGTCGCCCCACCGCGCTCCGACCGTGCGGCGCCCCGTCGAGGCCATGCGGTCCGCGCGCGCGCAGTCGGCCCGGTGCACGGTGACGGCGCCGCCGCGCACGGAGAAGCCGGTGATCTCGTCGGGCGGGGCGGGAAGGCAGCAGCCGGCCAGCCGCACGGTCGCCCCCGCCTCGTCGACGGTGACCCCGGCGGCGGGCCGGGCGGCCGGGGCGGGCAGCGCGGGCGCACCTGCCTCGCCAGTACGCTGCGTGACGGCCGGGTCCGTGTGGTCGGCGCCGGAGCCGGCGTCCTTGCCGTCCTCCGGATGCGCGGCCAGCCAGCGGCGGATGGCGATGCGCGCCGCCGGCGTACGGGCGTTTTCGAGCCAGTCCGGCGAAGGTCCGGCCCCCGGGTCCTGGCCCATGAGCAGTTGCACCGTGTCGCCGTCCTCCAGGACGGTGCCGAGGGTCGCGAGGCGGCCGTTGACGGCCGCGCCCATACAGGAGTGGGCGTCCTCCCCGTACTGCGCGTACGCGGCGTCCACGCAGGTCGCCCCGCCCGGCAGGCCGAGAGCCCCGCCGTCGGGCCGGAAGACGGTGATTTCCCGGTCCTGGGCGAGGTCGGCCCGCAGCGTGGACCAGAAGATGTCGGAGTCGGGAGCGGACTGCTGCCATTCGAGGAACCGCGAGAGCCAGCCAGGACGGGTCGGGTCGCTGCGCTCGCCCTCGGACCGCTCCCCGGCCTGCTCGGCGGCAGTGGGAGGCGTGGGGGCCGCGGGGGCGTAGGGATTGCCCAGGGCGACGACACCGGCCTCGGCGACCTTGTGCATCCGGTGGGTGCGGATGAGGACTTCGGCGATCTCCCCGTCGGCCGTCGCAAGTGCGGTGTGCAGCGACTGGTACAGGTTGAACTTGGGGACCGCGATGAAGTCCTTGAACTCCGCGACGACCGGGGTCAGGCAGGTGTGCAGCTCCCCGAGGACGCCGTAACAGTCGGCGTCCTCCGCCACGAGGACGAGCAGACGTCCGAAGTGGGTGCCGTGGAGCTGCCCCCGTTTCCTGCGCACCCGGTGGACGGAGACGAAGTGCCGGGGCCTGATGTGCACCTCGGCGGCGATTCCGGACTCGCGCAGTACCTCGCGCACCCGGTCGGCGACAGCGGCGAGCGGATCGGGTGCGGCGAAGTGATCGATGATGAGCTGCCTGGTCTCGGCGTACTCCTCGGGGTGCAGGATGGCGAAGACGCGGTCCTCCAGCTCCGTCTTGAGCGCCTGGACGCCGAGGCGTTCCGCGAGCGGGATGAGGACGTCGCGGGTGACCTTCGCGATGCGTACCTGCTTCTCGGGGCGCATGACGCCGAGCGTGCGGACGTTGTGCAGCCGGTCGGCGAGTTTGATCGACATGACGCGGACGTCGTTGCCGGTGGCGACGAGCATCTTGCGGAAGGTCTCGGGTTCCGCGGCCGCCCCGTACTCGACCTTCTCGAGCTTCGTCACACCGTCGACGAGGTAGCTCACCTCCTCGCCGAACTCGCGGCGTACCTGGTCGAGGGTGACGTCGGTGTCCTCGACGGTGTCGTGCAGCAGCGAGGCGGTCAGGGTGGTGGTCTCGGCGCCGAGTTCGGCGAGGATCAGGGTCACGGCGAGGGGGTGCGTGATGAAGGGCTCGCCGCTCTTGCGTTTCTGGCCGCGGTGCGAGGACTCGGCGAGCACGTAGGCGCGGCGCAGGATCTCCAGGTCCGCCTCGGGATGGTGGGCGCGGTGCGCCTCCACGACGTGGCTGATGGCGTCCGGGAGGCGGTCGCGGCTCGCCGAGCCGAGCAGTGCGGCCCGGCCGAGGCGTCGCAGGTCGATGCGGTGCCGTGAGCGCTTGCGGACGGGCGCGGCGGGCCGGGGCTCCGCCGCGGCCAGGACTTGGGGGGGGCTCCCCGGCGTCACGGGGTTCATTGCCTCCGCACTCATGGCACCTCCGGCTGCGTCGACCGGTCGACGGGGCACCCCAGGCCGCTGAAGCGCTGAGGGGGAGAGCGGGCTCCCCGTCCGGGCCGGTGCTTGATGCTACCGAGCCCACCACGCCGCGTCGGCCCGCTCTCGCCGAGCGTGAAACGGATCACCCATTCGAGCGATGCGTGGTGTGTCGCTCCACGGGGTTCGGCGGTCAGTCCGGCAGGGCGG
Source organism: Streptomyces sp. NPDC049954 (assembly GCF_040656295.1). Classification (NCBI taxonomy): domain Bacteria; kingdom Bacillati; phylum Actinomycetota; class Actinomycetes; order Kitasatosporales; family Streptomycetaceae; genus Streptomyces; species Streptomyces sp. NPDC049954. The sequence continues at coordinate 50,849 of NZ_JBFALS010000006.1, read as the reverse complement.
CCACCCAGTCGGCGTCCAGTTCCCCCTCGGCGACGATGACGGCCTCACCGGTCATCTCGATCTCCCCGTCAGGATGCTCCGTCACGGTGAGGGTGCCGCCGGGCAGGTCGATCACGTACGTCGCCGGCCTGCCGGTCAGCGCCGGGTCCGCGCCGTCCCTGCGGGCGGCGGCCACGGCCACGGCGCACGCCCCGGTGCCGCAGGAGCGCGTCTCCCCGGAGCCCCGCTCGTGGACCCGCATCGCGAGACGGCCGGGGCCCCGGTCCACGACGAACTCGACGTTGACCCCGTCGGGGTAGGCCGTGGCGGGGTGCACCTGCGGGGCGGCGAAGAGATCCCCCGCCTCCGCGAGGTCGTCCACGAAGGTGACAGCGTGCGGGTTGCCCATGTTGACGTGGGCGGCCGGCCGGTGCTCGGTGCCCACCAGGACGCTGACGTCGCCCTCGGGGAACAGAGCGCGCCCCATCCCGACCGTGATGGCACCTCGCCCGGCCGCTGCCTCGCCGTGGGCCGTCTCGTCGTCCTTGGCGATGTGGACGGTCTTGACGCCCCCGCGGGTGGCGATCGCGAGGTCGCCGGCGCCGACGTGACCGGCGTGCTGGAGGTAGCGGGCGAAGACCCGGACGCCGTTCCCGCACATCTCGGCGATCGAGCCGTCGCCGTTGCGGTAGTCCATGAACCACTCGGCCTCGCCCGCGAGGGCACGGGCCTCGGGGTGGGCGGCGGAGCGCACGACGTGCAGGACCCCGTCGGCGCCGATCCCGGCCCGCCGGTCGCACAGCGCGGCGACGGCGGCCGGGCTCAGGTCGAGGTCGTTGCCCGGGTCGGGGACGATCACGAAGTCGTTCTGAGTCCCGTGTCCCTTGAGGAAGGCGATCCGCGTGGTCATACCTCGATCGTACGGGCAGGCGCCGACAGCGCGCCGCACAGGGATCGCGACGGTCAGCGCAGCCGCGCGACCCGCCACACGGCCAGCACGGCGGCCCCGAGGACGATCAGCGCGTAGACGGCGAGGACCCGCCACCGGGGCCCGCGTTCCGTCCCGGTCGTGGACAGTCCCGGCCAGTGGTAGCCCACCCGGCGCGCCGCCATGACGGCGCCGCCCGCCGCCGAGGAGCTGAGCAGCAGCCCGAGCATCGCGACGACGGCCCCGCCATCGCCGATCTCGAAGGCGAGGGGGAAGGCGAACATGAGCGAGCCGACGGCGGCCAGGAGGACGATCGGGGCGATCTGCCACCACCGCATCCGGCGTTGCGGACGCAGCTCGACCTCGACCTCGGGGGCCTCGTGACCGGCCTGGAGAGCGGCCAGTTCCTCGACGCTCGCCCCGTCGGGTACGACACCGTCCGAGTCCTCGGGGCCGTCCTGGACGAGCTGCTCACGTTCTCCGTGTCCGGTGTCACGAGGGCCGGCCTCCATCGCCACTGTGCCCTCCCACTCGGACTACGCCAGGTCGATCGATGGTCGATGATGGCACGGAGCGAAGGGCCGACATGGCGGCCGGAGCGTCCCGATGCCATGACGTGATCAGGCTGTGACCGACCGTTCGACCAAGGCCAGCGCCCGCCCGGGAAGCTCCCCCCGTTCGGCGATTCCACCGGGCAGCCACGTGATTCTGGGGTCGCGGCGGAACCACGTGTCCTGACGCCGGGCGAAGCGCTTGGTGGCCCGCACCGTCTCCGCGCGCGCCGCCTCCTCGGCGCACTCGCCGGCGAGCGCCGTGAGCACCTGCTGGTAGCCGAGCGCGCGGGAAGCCGTACGCCCTTCCCGCAGCCCCTGGCTCTCCAGGGTCCGCACCTCGTCCACGAGGCCCTGGCCCCACATCCGGTCGACGCGGTCGGCGATGCGCGCGTCGAGTTCGGGGCGCGCCACGTCCACGCCGATCTGAAGGGTCGCGTAATGGGACTGGTGGCCCGGGAGATTGGCGGTGAAGGGTTTGCCGGTGATCTCGATGACCTCAAGGGCGCGGACGATGCGGCGTCCGTTGCTCGCCAGGATCGCGCGGGCCGCCTCGGGATCGGCGACGGCCAGCCGCGCGTGCAGCGCCCCAGGACCGGATGCGGCCAGCTCCCCCTCCAGGCGTGCCCGGACGACGGGGTCGGTGCCGGGAAACTCCATCTGGTCGACCACGCCGCGCACATACAGTCCGGAGCCGCCCACGAGGACCGGGACGCGCCCCTGGTCGAGCAGCCGGTCGATCTCAGCGCGGGCGAGGGCCTGGTACTCGGCGACGCTCGCTGTCCGGGTCACGTCCCAGATGTCCAGCAGGTGGTGCGGGACGCCGCCGCGCTCCTCCTGCGTCAACTTGGCGGTTCCGATGTCCATCCCCCGGTACAGCTGCATGGAGTCCGCGTTGACGACCTCCCCGCCCAGGCGCTGGGCGAGGAAGACGCCGAGATCGGACTTGCCGGCCGCGGTGGGACCGACGACGGCGATGACCCGGTGGGTGGGGGGTGCGGTGCTCACTCACCAAGTCTCCCAAACCGTGGAGCACTGCTCGAACGAGTTACGTGACGAAGCGGCGGTGGCTTCGTTTCCAGTTGCGAGGTCCCGGCCGTCGGCTTCGGGTTCCCCGGACCCCGAACACACCACCGGACACACCGGAACGGGCGGGGTCTCATCCTCATGAGCCAGCTCTTGGAGTAGTTATGGGCGTATTTTCGCTGTTCCGCAGGAAGCCGAAGACCACGGAGGAGGCGTCCACCGCCGAGGCTCCCGGAACCGCCCGGACGGCGCAGGACGAGGCCGCCACGCATGAGGTGGCCGAGACGGCGGATTCGGCGGCGGCACGTGTCACCGGGGCCGGTGAGGACGTGGCGAAGGAAACGGCCACCAGCGCGACGTCCTCCTCGGCAGGAGACTCCGTCGACACGGCCGGGGACGAAGCGAAGCCGGCTCCCGAGGCGAGCCGCCCCTCCGCCGAGGCCGAAGAGGCGGGTGAGGACAGCGGAGCCGCTTCCGGCACGAAGGCCACTGCCACGGGCGAGGAGGCCGCCCCCGAGGCCGTGGAGATTCCCCAGCAGCAGTCGGCGGGCCGGGCCGTGGCGGGTGAACCCGCCGGGGAGGGCGTCTCGAAGTAGCGCCACGGGGCACGCCGAGGGGGCGGCACGGTCCTTCGAGGGGCGCGGCCGGCCATTCCGTAGTAAGCCAGCAGTAGGACAGCGGCAGCAGACGCACGCGTCCTTTTTGCGAGGAGGGTGTGACCCTATGGGCTTCCTGGACAACATGAAAGCGCGTCTTTCCCCCGCCAAGGACAAGGTCGCGGACCTCGCCCAGCAGCACGGCGACAAGGTCGGGCAAGGGCTGGACAAGGCGGCCAAGACGGTGGACGAGCGCACCAAGGGCAAGTACTCGGACCGCATTCAGTCGGGTACCGAGAAGGCCAAGGACGCGGTCGACAAGATGGGGACCGACAAGAACAAGGGTGAGGGTGGCGGCGGTACGCCCCCGCCCTCACCGCCGCCCGTCGGCTGACCGGCCCCGGGGACCGCGTACGGCACAGCGGTGGCCCCTGTGCGGGTGGTGCGTGCGCTTTCCCGCACCGCGCCACCCGCACGTCCGCGTCGTGGGCGTGCTCGGTCCCCGGGGAGCCGGCTGAGCGGTGCGGTCAGGACCAGACCGCGACGAAGTAGCCGACGCCGTACGGCGCCTCCTCGTACAGCAGCTCGCCGCGCAGTCCGGCCCCCGAGGCCGCGCCGGAGAGCACCTGCCACGGTGCGCGGCCGGTGGCGTGCAGGTCCCGTGCGAGGTCCGCGTCGAGCGCCGCGAGCGCCTGGGGGTCGGCGGTGCGCAGGGCACGGGCCGCCTCCGAGTCGAAGGGCTCGGCCCGGTCGTCGAGGTAGCCGGGGGCCTTCACCGTGCGGGAGGCGCTGCCGTCCCCCATCACGAGCAGGGCCGTCCGTCCGGCGCCGGCCACCGCCGTACGTCCCGTTTCGAGGCAGTCCGCGGACTGTCGCGCCGCTCCGACGCTGAGACCGTCGACGGGGCAGGTGGTCCATCCGGCGGCGGTCAGGAGCGAGGCCGCCACGGTGAGCGACGGGGGGAGCGGGACGCCCTGTCCTGAGCCCCCCGCCCGGCCCAGTCGTACGTCGAGCGGTAGCCCGTAGCCCCGGAAGGTGCCCGTGGCTCCTTCGGGGTGCCGCACGGCCTCCGAAGAGGCCGCGTCGGACGCGGCACCGATCACCAGCAGCCTGGTGGGGCGCGCCGCGGCGAGGATCCCCAGCGCGTCGGCGCAGGCCGCGCGGAGGGTGTCCAACTCGGGAGCGGCGCCCGCCGCCACCTCGGGGACGAGCAGGGGCGGGCACGGGCACACGGCGGCGGCGACAAGCATGATCCGCAGCGTAACGCGCACGCCCGTCGGCGCACGGGCGGAGTGTCGGGACACGGGGCGGAGTGCGGGCGCCGGGCGCGACGACGGCCGGACCGCGCCGGGCTCTGTCGGCCGGCCGGACCGCCTGCGAGGCGGATGCCCCGGCTTCCCCGGTCAGTCGCAGCCGCAGCCCTGGGCGACCGGCAGCGGTGCGGGGGCGCCCACGCCGGGCAGTCCCAGCAGCACGCCCGCGGGCTTCTTCGTCTCCGGTGCGTTGCGCCTGTCCCACGCGTCACCGGCCCGAGTGCGGCGCACGGCGAGCGGCGTGCCTTCGGCGAGGAGGTGGTGGGGCGCGGCGTAGGTGATGTCCACCGTCACGACGTCTCCGGGCCGTACCGGCTCGTCCGGCTTCGTGAAGTGGACGAGCCGGTTGTCGGGGGCCCGGCCGGAGAGCCGGTGGGTGGCGCCGTCCTTGCGGCCCTCTCCTTCGGCGACCATGACGTCGAGGGTGCGGCCCACCTGCTTCTTGTTCTCCTCCCAGGAGATCTCCTCCTGGAGGGCGACGAGCCGCTCGTAGCGGGCCTGGACGACCGCCTTCGGGATCTGGTCGTCCATGTCCGCCGCGGGGGTGCCGGGCCGCTTGGAGTACTGGAAGGTGAAGGCCTGGGCGAAGCGCGCCTCCCGTACGACGTGCATGGTCTGCTCGAAGTCCTCCTCGGTCTCGCCGGGGAAGCCCACGATGATGTCGGTGGTGATCGCGGCGTCCGGGATCGCGGCGCGGACCTTCTCGATGATCCCGAGGTAGCGGTCCTGCCGGTACGAACGGCGCATCGCCCTGAGCACCTTGTCGGAGCCGGACTGGAGCGGCATGTGGAGCTGGGGCATGACGTTCGGGGTCTCGGCCATCGCGGCGATCACGTCGTCGGTGAAGTCTCGGGGATGCGGGGAGGTGAACCGCACCCGCTCCAGGCCCTCGACCGGGCCGCAGGCCCGCAGCAGTTTGCTGAACGCCTCGCGGTCGCCCATGTCGCTGCCGTAGGCGTTGACGTTCTGGCCGAGCAGGGTGATCTCGCTGACCCCTTCGCCGACGAGCGCCTCGACCTCGGCGAGGACGTCGCCCGGCCGGCGGTCCTTCTCCTTGCCGCGCAGGGCGGGGACGATGCAGAAGGTGCAGGTGTTGTTGCAGCCGACGGAGACCGAGACCCACGCGGCGTACGCCGATTCGCGGCGGGTCGGCAGGGTGGACGGGAACGCTTCCAGCGATTCGGCGATCTCGACCTGCGCCTCCTCCTGGACGCGGGCGCGCTCCAGGAGGACGGGGAGCTTGCCGATGTTATGCGTCCCGAACACGACGTCGACCCACGGGGCGCGGTTCACGATCGTCTCGCGGTCCTTCTGCGCGAGGCAGCCGCCGACGGCGATCTGCATACCGGGCCGCTTCGTCTTCATGGGGGCGAGCCGCCCGAGGTTGCCGTACAGCCGGTTGTCAGCATTCTCCCGTACCGCGCAGGTGTTGAAGACGACGACGTCGGCGTCCCCGTCCTCGGCGTTCTCGGGCGCACGTACGTAGCCGGCGTCCTCCAGCAGGCCGGAAAGCCGCTCGGAGTCGTGGACGTTCATCTGGCAGCCGTAGGTCTTGACGGCGTACGTGCGGGGAAGCTCGGTCATGATCAACAACGTTCCAGACGAGACGGTGGCGGCGTGCGCCCGGCACAACCTGGCAGAGCGGCTGACGAGACAGTCTACGGTTTCGCGCCCCGCACCGGCCTCCCCGTCTCCCTCGTCCTTGGGGGCCCGGGTTCCCATGGCATCCCTTAGGGGATGGGCGGGCGCGGGGGCGGAGCAACTCGTGATCGCGGCGATCGTGGGAGCCGTGACCCGGAGGAAACCCTGATCAAGGCGCTCGGCTCTGGTGCCGACCGTGCGCGCGCTGGCAGGATCTGCGGCATGTCGGAGACTCTCGCCCGGTTCGGCCGGCGTCGCGCGCTCCAGGTCTCGGCGGCACTGGCCGTCGTCCTGGCGCTGCTGCTGTGGTGGCTGCTCCCGCTGGGCGAGGACTCCCCGCACGGCACAGTCGTCTTCAGTACGGGCGTCAAGAAGGGCGTGTACCAGCGGTACGGGCACCTGCTGAAGACCGCCGTGGACGAGGACCTGCCGAACGTGCGGGTCGAACTGCTCAGCAGCGAGGGCTCGCAGCAGAACGTACGGCGAGTGGCCACCGGCGAGGCCGACTTCACCATCGCGGCGGCCGACGCCGTGGAGAAGTACAAGGAGGAGGGCGGCCCGGGGGCGCAGCGGCTGCGCGGCTGCGCCCGTCTGTACGACGACTACCTGCAGCTCGTGGTGGCCCGGGACTCGACCGTGCGCAAAGTGGCGGACCTGCGGGGGAAGCGGGTCGCGGTGGGGCAGCTCGGCTCGGGCGTCCGGCTCATAGCGAACCGCCTGCTGACGACGGCGGGCCTGGACCCGCAGCAGGACATCGTCCCGGTCTCCATCGGCATCGACACGATGGACAAGAAGCTGGAGAGCGGCGAGATAGACGCCTTCTTCTGGTCGGGTGGCGTACCGACGTCCTCCGTGAAGGGTCTCTCCCAGCGGTTCGGCATACGCCTCGTGCCCCTGGGCGATCTCGTCGACAAGCTCCATCGTGCGGGCGGGGTGGGCCACTACTACCGCACGGCGGTGATGCCGGTCGCCGCGTATCCGGCTGCCGAGCCGGCTGTCCCGGTCACGACCCTCGCGGTGGCGAACCTGCTGGTGACCCGGGACACGGTGGACACCGGGCTGACCGAGGGGCTGACGCGGACCGTGATAGCCAGCAGGGACGGGATAGGCCGCAAGGTGCACGCCGCCCAGCGTGTGGACCTGCGGACGGCGATCTACACCGACCCGCTGGAGCTGCACAAGGGAGCACGGGAGTACTACCGGTCGGTCAAACCGTAGGCCGGCGCGAAGCCGCCGGGCCGAGCGGGGACGTCACCGGTCACCGCGCGAAGGGCGGGTGGTTTCCGGGACGTGGCGGTTTCCGGCTCCCCCGGTGCCTGAAGTGTGGGCTCACCGGGGGCCGGGGTGGGCGGGCGGTGACTGGCGCGGCACGGTGAGGTCCACGCACAGGCCCCGGGGTGTGTGGTGGCGGTAGGCGATGCCGCCGCCGCCCGCGGTGAGCAGCGCGCGGCTGATCGACAGGCCGAGCCCGGAGCCCCGTACGTTCTGGTGGCGGCCGCTGCGCCAGAACCGGTCGCCGACCCGGGACAGCTCCTCCTCGGTCAGTCCCGGCCCCTCGTCGGCCACGGTGACGGTGACCTGTTCGCCGCGACGGGCGACGCGGACCGTGACGCCCGCTCCCCGGGGCGTGAACTTCAGGGCGTTGTCGATCACGGCGTCCAGGGCGCTGGAGAGGGCGACGGGATCGGCCCACCCGGTGACGGCGGGGCAGTCACCGCTCAGACGTACGCCCTGCTCGTCGGCGGTCGGCCGCCAGGAGGCAACGCGTTCCTCGGCGAGCGCCCCGATGTCGGTCAGGGCCAGATCCGCCTCGGTGTGCTCGGCGAGGGCGAGACCGAGGAGGTCGTCGAGCACGCGGGCGAGGCGCTTGCCCTCAGTACGGACCGCGGCGATCTCCTCGTTGTCCTCGGGGAGTTCGAGTGCCAGCAGTTCGATGCGCAGGAGCAGCGCGGAAAGGGGGTTGCGCAGTTGGTGGGAGGCGTCGGCGACGAAGGCGCGCTGCTGTTCCAGCACTTCCTCCACGTTGTCGGCCATCTCGTTGAAGGAGTCGGCCAGGCGCCGCAGTTCGGGGGGCCCGCCGGCGGCGGCGACCCGGGACTTGAGCCGGCCGGTGGCGATGTCGTGGGTCGTCGCGTCCAGGACCCGGACGGGGCGCAGGACCCAGCCGGTCAGTCGCAGGGCCGCGCCCACGGCGAGGAGCATCGCCGCACCCTCACCGGCGGCAACGAGGAGCCAGCGGTGCAGGATCACGGAGCGCAGGTGTCCGGTGGGCGAGTCGGTGACGACCACGGCGATGACGTCGCCGTCCCGGATGACCGGGGAGGCGACGACGAGGCGGCGCCGCTCCCAGGGCCAGACCTGCCGCGGATCGGGGCTTCGCCGTCCGTTGAGGGCCTCGCTGTAGGCGGCGCGCGCCTCCTCCCCCGCCACCTCCACGGGGGCGGTGGCACCGGCGCGCACGGAGGCGCCGAGCCCCTTCGGGCCGGTCGTGACAGTGACGGAGGTCAAGTCCGTGGCAGAGGACGTGCCGGCCGGTCCCTGCGGGCCGGTCGCCGCCACGGTGCTCGCCTTCCTCTCCGGGCTCTCCTCCCCCTTGTCCGGGCTGCTCTCCTCTTCGGTACTCGTCGTCCCCCGGAGACTGCTCGTCCCCTGAGGGGCCGAGGCGTCTTCGGCTCCGTCGGCGGCCTGCGGATCCGGGGGCAGCCGCCAGCCTTCGGGAGCGGCCGCCATGGAGCTTCCGAGGGGGTTGAAGACACCGGCCCGGATGTCGTACAGGCTGTGGTAGCGGCGCAGTTCGGTCTTCAGGGTGCTCAGGCGCTCGCCGCCGTCGTCGGCGCCGGGCCACCCGTCGTCCTCGGTGATGAACTGGGCGAGGGAGGCGAAGCGCGCGGAGTCGTCGATGCGGTCGACGATGACCTTCTGCTGCTCGGCCGCCGCCTCACTGACCGCGAGTGGGAAGCCGAGGGCGAGCAGCACCCCCGCGAGCAGGATGATGAGAAGAGGAAGAAGCCGGCCGCGCACCTGTCCTCGCTAGGCGGTCGGGACGACGAGCTTGTAGCCGACGCCGCGAACGGTCTCGATGAGTGCGGGCACCCCGAGCTTGGCGCGCAGCGAGGCCACGTGGACCTCCAGGGTCCGCCCGGTGCCTTCCCAACTGGTGCGCCAGACCTCGCTGATGATCTGTTCGCGGCGGTAGACCACTCCCGGCCGCTGGGCGAGCAGCGCGAGCAGGTCGAACTCCTTGCGGGTGAGCTGTACGGGCCGGCCCTCGACGCAGACCTCCCGGGTCGCCGGGGCGATGGAGACGGGGCCGAGTGCGGTGCGGGACTCCTCGGCGGCGGGTTCGGCGTGCGGGGTGCGCCGGGCGACGGCGTGGATGCGGGCGAGGAGTTCCCCGGTGTCGTACGGCTTCACGACGTAGTCGTCCGCGCCGAGGTTGAGCCCGTGGATGCGCGAGCGCACGTCGGCCCGCGCCGTGACCATGATGACGGGCACGGAGGAACGCTTGCGGATCTTTCCGCACACCTCGTAGCCGTCCTGGTCGGGCAGTCCGAGGTCGAGGAGGACGACGGCGAAGGGTTCGGACTCCACGTGGTCGGGGAGCAGGGCGCGCAGGGCCTCCTCGCCACTGCGCGCGTGCACGACGCGCAGTCCGTGCCGGCCGAGCACCGCGGAGAGTGCCGCCGCCACGTGCTGATCGTCCTCCACGAGCAACAGCCTCATCCCCGCCACCTCCTTCGCATACCGGTCACGTGCGCCCCCGCGCCCTGGCATGGGCCCAGTCGGCCCCGTACGGTCTCCTGTCGGGTGCCGCCCAGGGGGAGAACACCGGGCATCGCGCGCGCAGGCGCGCGAGAGCGCGAGAGAACGTGAAAAGCCGCCCTCGCATGAACGCCGATGGCCGGGCAGGGAGTCAAGGCCGTTCGTGCCACGGCCTTGTTCCGTTACCCACCCGGTACGCGGCGCGGACGCCCTGTTCACGCGGCGTGTCCGGACGAGGCCGGATCGTTATGCTCAATTTCAGCTCAGATGTAATGACGCTGATCGCCACGCGTCACTACTGTCCTCCTCAACCGAGGAGGACGGAGCAACAAGCAGATGACCGATGTGTCGGTGTCCAAGGACGCCGTATCCGCGGCCGAGGACCTGGTCGTGCTGAAGAACGTCAACAAGCACTTCGGCGCGCTGCATGTGCTTCAGGACATCGACCTGACCATCGCCCGGGGCGAAGTGGTCGTGGTGATCGGCCCCTCCGGGTCGGGCAAGTCGACGCTCTGTCGCACCATCAACCGCCTGGAGACGATCGATTCCGGCGCCATCACGATCGACGGGAAGCCGCTGCCCCAGGAGGGCAAGGAACTGGCCCGGCTCCGTGCCGACGTCGGCATGGTCTTCCAGTCGTTCAATCTTTTCGCGCACAAGACGGTGCTGCAGAACGTGATGCTCGGCCAGATCAAGGTCCGCAAGGCGGACAAGCAGGCGGCCGAGGAGAAGGCGCGTTCCCTGCTGGACCGCGTCGGGGTCAGTTCCCAGGCCGACAAGTACCCGGCGCAGTTGTCGGGCGGGCAGCAGCAGCGGGTGGCGATCGCCCGGGCCCTCGCGATGGACCCGAAGGTCATGCTCTTCGACGAGCCGACCTCCGCGCTGGACCCCGAAATGATCAACGAGGTGCTGGAGGTCATGCAGCAGCTCGCCCGCGACGGTATGACCATGATCGTCGTGACGCACGAGATGGGCTTCGCCCGCTCGGCGGCCAACAGGGTCGTCTTCATGGCGGACGGCCGGATCGTCGAAGAGGCCGTGCCGGACAAGTTCTTCAGCAATCCGCGCAGCGACCGGGCCAAGGACTTCCTCTCGAAGATCCTGCACCACTGAGAGCCCGGGCCCTCATCAGTTCCGGCACCCGCGCCGCCCTTTCCGTCACCGTTCTCTCCTGACACCGAAGGACATTCACCATGAAGCTCCGCAAGGTCTCCGCGGCCGCCGCCGCTGTCCTGGCCCTCTCGCTGGCCGCCACCGCCTGTGGCTCCGACGACGACAGCGGCGACAAGGGCGACTCCGGCAGCGGGGGCGGCAAGAAGATCACCATCGGCATCAAGATCGACCAGCCGGGTCTGGGCCAGAAACTGCCGAGCGGCAAGTACGCCGGTTTCGACGTCGACGTCGCCACCTACGTCGCCAAGGCTCTCGGTTACAAGACGAACCAGATCCAGTGGAAGGAAGCGAAGAGCGCCGACCGCGAGACGATGCTGGAGCGTGGCGACGTCCAGTTCATCGCCGCCTCGTACTCCATCACCGACGAGCGTGAGCAGAAGGTCGACTTCGCCGGCCCGTACCTGCTCGCCCACCAGGACATCCTGGTCCGCGCGGACGAGGCCGGGATCAAGGACCCGAAGGACCTCAACAGCAAGACGCTGTGTTCCGTGACGGGTTCGACCTCGGCGCAGAACATCCACGACAAGCTCGCCCCCAAGGCGCAGCTGCAGGAGTACGGCGGCTACTCGGAGTGCCTCACCGGCCTGGAGAACAAGGCTGTCGACGCGCTGACCACCGATGACTCCATCCTCGCCGGTTACGCCGCGCAGAAGGAGTTCCAGGGCAAGTTCAAGCTGGCCGGCTTCAAGATGACGAACGAGAACTACGGCATCGGCGTCAAGAAGGGCAGCGACCTGAAGGCGAAGATCAACGACGCCCTCAAGAAGATGGTCGACGACGGTTCCTGGGAGAAGGCCGTGAAGGACAACTTCGGCCCGGCCAACTACAAGAACGAGCCGGCCCCCGCGATCGGCGACGTCGTCAAGTAGTCGCTCGCGGTGCCCTCGGGCAGGTTCGCGCCGCACTCCGCACAGGCGGGGCAACGGCACCAGAGGCAAGGCAGGGTCTGACCGGCACGCCGCCGAGGCGGCGTGCCGCACCCTCCCCAACGCGGAAGCACGGGAGATCGTGTTCGACTTTCTTGAAGGTTACGACCTGCTCGGGGCGTTCTGGGTGACGGTGAAACTCGCCGCACTCTCCGCCGTGGGCTCCCTGATATGGGGGACCGTGCTGGCCGGCATGCGCGTCGGCCCCGTGCCCCTGCTGCGCGGTTTCGGTACCGCGTACGTCAACGTGGTGCGCAACATCCCGCTCACTGTCATCATCATCTTCACCTCGCTGGGCCTTTACCAGACACTGGGTGTCACTCTGGGTTCGGACCAGATCGTGACGATCAACTTCCGTCTCTCGGTCCTCGGACTGACCCTGTACACGGCCTCGTTCGTGTGTGAGGCGGTCCGCTCCGGCATCAACACCGTGCCGATGGGGCAGGCGGAGGCGGCCCGCGCTCTGGGCCTGAACTTCGGCCAGGTACTCGTCCTCATCGTGCTGCCGCAGGCCTTCCGTTCCGTGATCGGCCCGCTGACGAACGTTCTCATCGCTCTCACCAAGAACACGACCGTCGCGGCGGCCATCGGGGTCGCCGAGGCGGCCGCGCTGATGAAGACGATGATCGAGAACGAGGCGGCGACCTTCCTGATCGGACTGGTCTTCGCGTTCGGCTTCGTCTGCCTGACGCTCCCCATGGGCCTCATCCTCGGCTGGGTCGGCAAAAAGGTGGCGGTGAAGCGATGACCTCGGTCCTGTACGACGCCGCGGGCCCCCGGGCCAAGCGGCGCAACATCCTCTATTCCTTCGCCTTCCTCGTGGTCGTCGTGGCGGCCGGTTGGTGGTTCGTCAACAAGCTGAACGAGAAGAACCAGCTCGACTGGATCAAGTGGAAGCCGTTCCTCACGGACTCCCAGTCCTGGACGACGTATCTTCTGCCGGGTCTGCAGAACACGCTGATCGCGGCGGCCATCTCCATGGTGATCGCGCTGCCGCTCGGCGCCGTGTTCGGCATCGCGAGGCTCTCGGACCACCGCTGGGTGCGCGTCCCGTCCGCGGTCGTCGTCGAGTTCTTCCGCTCGATCCCCGTGCTGATCCTGATGCTCATCGCGGACGAGCTGTACTCGAAGTCCACGGCGATCTCCACGGACGACCGGCCGCTGTACGCCGTGGTCACCGGGCTCGTGCTCTACAACGCCTCGGTGCTCGCCGAGGTGGTGCGGGCCGGCATCCTCTCGCTGCCCAAGGGACAGACCGAGGCCGCACACGCCATCGGTCTGCGCAAGGGGCAGACGATGCGGTCGATCCTGCTGCCGCAGTCCGTCACCGCGATGCTCCCGGCGATCGTGAGCCAGCTCGTGGTCATCGTGAAGGACACCGCGCTCGGTGGCGCTCTGCTGAGCTTCTCCGAGCTGCTCGCCGCCGTCCGCCCGCTCAGCGCGGCGTACGGAGCCAACACCATCGCGAGCTTCACTGTCGTCGCGCTCATGTTCATCGCGGTGAACTTCTCGCTGACGACCTTCGCCTCGTGGCTCGAACGCCGGCTGCGCCGGGGCAAGAAGTCGACCGGCGCGACCGTGAACCTCGAGGATGTGAACGCCGGTGGTGTAGCCGGCGCTCCCGCCTCCTAGGCGGGCGTCCTCCCGCTGTTGACGGCCCGACCGCGGCCCCGGGTGCCCCGTGCTTACCTCCGCACGGGGCACCCGGGGCCGCGGCGTACGGAAACGGGTCCGCGGTCTGGGAGGGGTGGGACCCCGGCGGGGGCTGAGTGTCTGCTCGCCACCGGGCCGGGAAGTGCGGCCTGACGGGGGCGTGCCCGGGAGCGTGTGCCGCGCGTGGGAGCGTCCCAGCGCACGGTCGGCGCGTTCCGTGCTTCCTTCTCCCCCCGGGTCTACGTCCCGTGCCGGTCCCGGAACCCGGCGCCGGACCAGGAACCGCACGTGAGACCCGGTGTCGCTTGACGCGGGCACCCGCAGTGGGTTGCATACGTTCTGTGATCACGCACCGGGTATGTTTCGCACGTTCTGCCGAGTCCGGCCGGTCCGTCGGCACGAAGGGGGCAGCGCCGTGGACCCGGTGATCGTCGTCGGCGCCGGCCCGGTGGGGCTCACTCTGGCACTGGCACTGGCCCGGCACGGGGTCCCCTGCCTGGTCCTGGACGAAGGGCCGGGACCCGAGGAACGACGTCTCGCCCGCACCGTCCTCCTGCGGTCCGACACTGCCGCGCTGGTGGAGCGCCTGACCGGCACGTCCCTGTCCTGCGCCACGTCGGGGCCCGAGAGCGGCCAGGAGTACGACCTGCGGACCGCCCCGGAGACCACCGCCACGCGCGACGAGAGCGGCCTCGCGCGGCGGGAAGCTCCCGGCGTCCGCCTGGTCGGCTGGCGCCACCTGCGACGCAAGCAGACCCAGCGTCACGCTCTGTTCGCGTCCACCGGACCCTTCGGCCCCGGCGGCTCCCGGGACGGGAGCGACGCACCGTACGGCGACGAGGCCGAGCCCGCGACGGCCCCGGAGCCGGCAGGGGCGCCGGAAGCCCCGTTGCACCTGCCGCAGCACGCGCTGGACGAGGCGCTGAGGCGCGCCCTGGCGGAGGAACGCCTCGTCAAGATCGTCCCGAACAGCCGGCTGGACGACCTGGAGCAGGACGACACCGGGATCAGGGCGCACACACAGGGACGTACGACGTGGTGGCGCGGCAGCTACCTGGTGGGCTGCGACGGCCCCCGGTCCACCGTGCGCAAGCTCCTCGACCTCCGCTTCCCCGGGCGTTCCGGCGTGGAGCGGCACGCCGTCGCCGCTCTGCGCACCGAACTGCCGTGGCCCGGGGAGGCCGTGCTGCACCGGGCCCCTCCGTGGCACGGTGCGGGCGCCGAGATCATCGCCCGCCCCCTGCCGCGGAACATCTGGCGGCTGGACTGGCTCGTGCCCTCACCGACCGAACTGGTCACCCCGGACGCCCTGGTGACCCGGGTGCGCGACACCCTGGCCGGCTGGTGCGACGGTGCCACGCCGCCCTACGAACTGCTCGACACAGGCGTGTACACGGTGCACCACAGGGTGGCCAGGCGCTGGCGCGCGGGGCGGGCCTTCCTCGCGGGCGACGCCGCCCACGTGATGGGCGCACTCGGCACCCAGGGGGTCGACGAGGGGCTGCGGGACGCCGACAACCTCGCCTGGAAACTCGCCCTCGCCTGGCACCACGGCGCTTCGGAGACGCTCCTCGACAGCTACCAGGCGGAACGCCGGGCGGCGGTCACGGGACGGCTGCGCGCCGCCGACCAGTCCCTGCCGATACTGCGCGGAGGCGGTGGCCTGCGCTCACTCGTTCCCGGCACCTCGCGCGGCCACGACGTCCTGCTGAGCGACGCCCATCTCGGGACGGGGCCTCTGGGCGCCGCACCGTCCTACCACCGGTCTCCCCTCTCCCCCCTGGCCGACGACTGCGTGCTCGATGTCGGCACCCCTCCGGGACAGCCGGTGGCGGACGGGCTGATCACCGCCGAGGACGGTACGTCCGTCCCCCTGTCGGAGCGCCTCGGACGTACCGCGTTCCTCGTCGTGCTCGTCGCCCCGGGCACCGGAGTGTGGGAGCGGCGGCACTGGATGACCGCAGGCCTGATGCCGCGTCTGGCAGCGGCGGTGAAGGCTCTGCCCTGCCCCGCGGAACTCCTCGTGGCCGAGAGCTACCCCGGAGCGCCCGCCCACACGGTCCTGCTGATCCGTCCCGACGGTCACCTCGTGACGGCTCTCGGCGGGGTGCGCCCCGCCGAGTTGTACGGTGCGGCGGACACGGCGCGCGGCGGCGACCCGGGAACACCTCCCCGCCCCCCGCGCCCCACCGTCCCCGGGACGACGGCGGCACCGGCCGCGGGTGCCGCCCGCACTCCGCAGCAGGCGTCCGCCACCCCGAGGCGGGCGCTGCCCCCCGCGGAACACGCCACGACCGGCGCCGCCCGGCGGTCCGTCCCACCCGGAGGAGCCACGGGCGGGGAAACCGACGCCTGAGGGCTGTCGCGAGCCAGACGGTCGGGCCGGAGGAAGCCGAAGCCGCGCGTCAGGAACCTGTAGGGGCCCGGAACCGGGAATGTGTACCGGGAATGTGTACGGGCCCGGGACACGGAGAGCCCGCTGAAGCAGCCGGTACGGCCTGCTGCGTCGACTTCCCCTCCCGAACGGGGCCGGTGCGGAGTCCGTCGAGGCCCGCGCCCACCTCCCCATTCGTCCGGCCGTCTGCCGCCGTCCGGCCGGCCGCGACGACGACGGCCGAGGGAGCCCGTGAGCGCGAGCACGCCCCAGCGGCGCCCTCCGGCGCTCGCCGAATGCCGCGCTCCCCCTCCCACCGTCCGTCGGCGGAGCCCCTGTTGACGCCTCCCTGCCCACATGGTGTACTCCGGATCATGACCGACACCGATGTGCGCCTGTGGCGACGGGTCCATATGGACCTGCTCCGCTACGCAGGCTGCGTGTGTCGCCGTTCTCGCTGACCTCTCTCCTCTCCGGCGCTCGTACGCCGGCTCTCCCCCGCGTCTGCGGGCCTGCCGTGGCTCCCGCGCGACTCAGCGATGCTCAGGACGGTTCCATGTCTGTCTCCCCGCCCTCCACTCCTGTCTCCCCGCCCGCCGCCGCGTCTGCCGACCTCCCGGGCTCCTCCTCCGCCAGCTCCCGGCGGCCTCCGACAGCCACCGAACTGCTCGACTTCGTCCGCACCAGTGCGGCGGACACCGCGCTGATCGCCTCGCTGCCCCGTGATCCCGAAGGGCGGACCTGGGTACGCCTGGAGGGGCCCGGCGGAAGCGAGGCGTGGCTCATCGGCTGGCCGCCCGGGGCCGGCACCGGCTGGCACGACCACGGTGGCTCGCAGGGCGCCTTCGCGACGGCCGAGGGCACGCTACGGGAGGACTCCCTGGCCGTCCGGCTGCCCACCGAGGGATGGCGGACCCTCGAACTGAACGCCGACGTCGACCGACGACGCGAACTGACCGACGGGCAGGGCAGGGCCTTCGGTCCCCACCACGTCCATCAGGTGATCAACGAGTCCGCCACGGAACACGCCGTGTCCGTCCACGCCTACTACCCGCCGCTCCCCCTCATGCGCCGCTACAGCCGCAGCGGCCCCGTGCTGCGGCTGGAGCAGGTCGAGCGCCCCGAGGACTGGCAGTGAGCACGGACTCCCCCGCCGCCCCGACCGGCATCGACGAACTGCTGGACCGCGTACGCGCCGGCCTCGACCGGCTCACTCCGCAACAGGCGTGTGCCGCCGCAGACGAGGGCGCTCTCCTCGTGGACATCCGGTACGCCGCGCTGCGGGACCGGGACGGGCTGATACCGGGCGCCCTCGTGGTCGAACGCAATGAACTGGAGTGGCGTCTCGACCCACGGGGCAGCCACCGGGCCCCCCAGGCCACCGGCCACGAACTGCGGGTCGTGGTCATCTGCAACGAGGGCTACGCGTCCAGCCTCGCGGCGGAGTCCCTGCACCGCCTGGGCCTGCGAAGGGCCACCGACCTCATAGGCGGCTTCCAGGCATGGCGAGCTGCGGGCCTCCCCGTCACCGGGACGGAGGCGCCCCATACGGACGACGTATCGACAGCCGCCCAGTGACGACGCCCCGCCGCCGACCGGTCGGCGCACGCAGCCGCTGTCGGTAGTGGCTGGAGGAGGGCGGCGAGCAGAGGAGAGGCAGCCGGAGGCGGCGGCGTGAGCGGGACGGACAAGACCGGGCCGACTGGCCGGGATCATCGCGCTGTGCTCAACAAGGCGACGGCGGGCCGGAGTACGGGCCGTCGACGGCTTCCGTCGTGCGGCCCCTTCGCTCTTCCCGCTTCTGTTCGCGGCTGCTGTCCACTTCTGGTCGTGGCGGCTTTCGGCTGCCGCTCCGCGAGCGGCTGACCGACTTTCACTCCATGGCCTGTCGCGCTGGTCCGCATCCACTTCTCGCGATTCCGTCGGCCGATTCCAGCGACTTCCGTCGCCGCTCTCGCGACATCTGTCGTCCCGTTCCCGCGTCCCGCGTTCGTCCCGGACGGTCTCCGGCTGGTGCTAGTCGAAGTTCTCCTCCAGATACTCCCCCTCCTCCTGCATCGCCTGCCTGACCACCTTGAGCGCCATGCCCTGGGAGTAGCCCTTGCGTGCGAGCATCCCGGCGAGGCGGCGCAGCCGTTTGTCCCGGTCGAGACCGCGGGTACTACGGAGCTTTCGGTCGACCAACTCCCGTGCGGTCGCCTCCTCCTGCTCCGTGTCCAGTTGCCCCATCGCCTCGTCGATGAGTTCGGCGTCGACTCCCTTGGTCCTGAGTTCCTGCACCAGAGCACGACGGGCCAGCCCCCTGCTGTGATGCCGTGACTCCACCCAGGCTTCGGCGAAGGCACCGTCGTTGATCAGTCCGACCTCCTCGAACCGGGACAGCACCTCTTCCGCGGCCTCGTCCGGGACCTCCCGCTTCCGTAGCGCGTCGGCAAGTTGCTTGCGGGTGCGCGGGGTTCCGGTGAGAAGACGGAGGCAGATCGCTCTGGCCCGCTCCACCGGGTCCTGCGGTTCGCTGTCCTTGTTCCGCCTTCGCCGGGGAGAGGGGTCCGGAACTCCTCCCCCCGGCATCTGCTCGGACGCCGGTCCGGCGGAAGCAGCGGGCGGTGTCTCGTGCCAGTCCGTTCGCCGCGTCACGGGCTAGCTCTTGGCCGCCGCGGCCTTGGCTCCCCGGGGCGCCTTGGCCGCCGCGGGGGCGGGAACCGTCTTCGTGGCCGCGCCGGTCTCCGCGGTCGCGGCCGCCACCTCGGCCACTGCCTCCGGTGCGGTCTCCGCGGCCGCCTCGGGCTTCACTCCGACGCCGAGCTTCTCCTTGATCTTCCGCTCGATCTCGTCGGCGAGGTCGGGGTTGTCCTTGAGGAAGTTGCGCGCGTTCTCCTTGCCCTGACCGAGCTGGTCGCCCTCGTACGTGTACCAGGCACCCGCCTTGCGCACGAATCCATGCTCGACGCCCATGTCGATCAGGCCGCCCTCACGGCTGATGCCGTGGCCGTAGAGGATGTCGAACTCGGCCTGCTTGAACGGCGGCGCGACCTTGTTCTTCACCACCTTGCAGCGGGTGCGGTTGCCCACCGCGTCCGTACCGTCCTTCAGGGTCTCGATACGACGGATGTCGATACGCACCGAGGCGTAGAACTTCAGCGCCCGGCCACCGGTCGTGGTCTCCGGGGAGCCGAACATGACGCCGATCTTCTCGCGGAGCTGGTTGATGAAGATGGCCGTCGTCTTGGACTGGTTGAGCGCGCTCGTGATCTTCCGCAGCGCCTGGCTCATCAGACGGGCCTGGAGACCCACGTGCGAGTCGCCCATCTCGCCCTCGATCTCCGCACGGGGCACGAGGGCGGCCACGGAGTCGATGACGATCAGGTCGAGCGCACCGGAGCGGATCAGCATGTCCACGATCTCCAGCGCCTGCTCGCCGTTGTCCGGCTGGGACAGGATGAGGTTGTCGATGTCGACGCCGAGCTTCTTGGCGTACTCGGGGTCGAGTGCGTGCTCCGCGTCGATGAACGCGACCGAACCGCCGGCCTTCTGCGCGTTGGCCACGGCGTGCAGGGTCAGGGTCGTCTTCCCGGAGGACTCCGGTCCGTAGACCTCCACCACACGGCCACGTGGCAGACCACCGACACCGAGCGCGATGTCGAGGGCGGTCGACCCGGTCGGGATGACCTCGATGGGTTCGTTCGGCCGCTCGCCCATGCGCATGACCGCGCCTTTGCCGAACTGCCGTTCAATCTGTGCGAGTGCGGCGTCCAGCGCCTTCTCGCGGTCGGTACCTGCTGCCATGGGTTCCACCCGGTTTGCTTGAGTCGATCGCTTCACGTCAAAGACGCTAACGCCTGCCACTGACAATGCGCCCCGACGCCCTCCCGACCTGTGGATAACTCCTCGTCCACCAGAAGAAACGCGCGCACCGGATACCCCATAAGAATAGATGTTCGATTTTCGTGTCAAGTGCGACACACCACACCCCACGAGCCACCGGGGCGGTGTCCCGTCTCAGCGCGTCTTGCTCATTGCGGCCCAAGCCTGCTCACGGGACTCGGCGCACGCCCGGAACCGGGAAGCCCTCCCCGTATGGGCAGCAGGACGGGTCGGGGGGGCGGGTGGCGACGACGTTCCACCGTGAGGCGACGCCGCGCCTGGGGCGACGCCCGGTTCCGCGGACGGAACCCGGTCGCCTCACTCGTCCCGCTGGTTCCCCCGCGTCTCCGCCCCGTCCCCACCGGATTCGTCATCGCCCTCGGTGGCGTCTCCCGCCGCGCCGTCCTGCGCGGCAGGAGGGCGCACCGCTTCCTGCACGGGTGTCGCGGTGGCCCCGGGGGCGTCGGCGGACGGGGCGGTACGGGGCTCGTTGGGGCCGTGCAGCGCGCCACGCATCCGGGCGAGCGCCGGCATGCCTTCGTGGGATCTGCGTCCCATGACGCGCGGATCGTCCGTGACGTCGTAGCGCTTCACGTAGGCGGAGAGGAACGCCTGCAGCGTGGCCACGGCCGGAATCGCGATCAGGGCTCCCACCGCACCCAGCAGCGCCGTCCCCGCGATGACCGAGCCGAAGGCGACGGCGGGGTGGATGTCGACGGTGCGCGCGGTCAGTTTCGGCTGCAGCAGGTAGTTCTCGAACTGCTGGTAGACGACCACGAAGATCAGCACCCACACCGCGTACCAGGGATCGACGGTGAAGGCGATCAGCATGGGCAGCGCCCCCGCCAGGTACGTCCCGATGGTGGGGATGAACTGCGACACCAGCCCTACCCACACGCCGAGAGCCGGAGCGTACGGCACCCCGAGGGCCTGGAGCAGGATGTAGTGCGCGACGCCCGAGATGAGCGCCATCAGCCCGCGCGAGTAGAGGTAGCCGCCCGTCTTGTCCACCGCGATCTCCCAGGCGCGCAGCACCTCGGCCTGCCTCGTCGGAGGCAGCACGGAGCACAGTGCCCGCCTCAGCCGGGGACCGTCCGCGGCGAAGTAGAACGAGAACAGCAGCAGCGTCAGCAACTGGAAGAGGCCGCCCAGGACCTGGGCCGAGATGTTCAGTACACCGGTCGCGCTGTTCTGCACGTACCGCTGGAGCCAGTCGGAATGCACCAGGCTGTCCTGGATCTCCAGCCGGGACAGGTCGGTGCGGAAGGTGCCGTTGACCCAGTTGATCACCGAGTCGAGGTACTTCGGGAAGTCCTCGACCATCGTCTGGATCTGCCCCGCGAGCATCGAGCCGAGCAAGGTGACGAACCCGGCCGCGACGACGATCACTCCCAGGAAGACCACTCCGGTCGCCGCGCCCCGGCGCATGCCGTGTGCGGACATCCAGCTCACCGCCGGCTCGATGGCGAGAGCGAGGAAGAAGGCGATCAGGACGTTGATCAGCAGACCGGTCAGCTGGTGAAAGGCCCACGTCGCCAGTTGGAAGGCGGCGATCAGCAGCAGGGCGGACACCATGGCGCGCGGCAACCAGCGGGGCATGCGGCTGTTCCGCCCGTCCCCGGCTCCGGGCCCGGCCGGTCGCGGGGTGTCCGCCCCCGGCGGAACGGCGTCTTGCGCGGTCTCGTCTGTCGCTGCCACAGAGACAGTCTCGCCCACGCCACGGACATCCGGGCACCCGCTCCACGGCTGCGGAAACCCTCCCCGCCCCGTGCCCTCGGACCCCTCGGTCGACAGGGCCCGGACGGGGCGCACGGGACACCTCGACCGCGGGGCGACGGGGCGAGTGGGGCGAAGCTGTCAGGTGTTGCCCCGTGACGCGTCAGACCCGTGACACATCAGCGCCGGGACGCCGGTACGTCCACGGCCTCGCAGACCGCCCGCCACACGTCCCTGGCCTCCCAGCCCGCGTCCAGCGCCTGCTCCACCGTCATGCCGTCCAGTTGGGACATCACGTGGTCGTGGGCGAAGGAGCCGGCATAACCGGGGCCGAAATGATCCGCCATCTTCTGCCAGAAGACTGTCAACCGCATGCCTCCAGTATCGCGCGCTCGTGTGAGCAGCGACGAGCGAAGGGGGGACGACGTGCTCAGGCCCCCGGACCGGGGCATAGGCCGAGGCTCCCACGCCCATGGGCTTTCGCGCCGTGGGCCTGCGCGCCCTCGGCAGAGGAGCGGCAACGGATACACAGAGGGAACGGCAACGGAGCGGTGGACGGGACCGAGGGGTGCACCCGCGCTGCGTGCACCGTCGGGTGCCCCGAGCCGCCCCCGCACACCGCCGCCGAGTGGCGGCGTCACATCCTCAGCCGGACACCGCCCGCAGTCCAGCGGTGACGACGACCGCTGCCGCGATCACCACCAGGAACGGGGCACGAAGAAGCAGCGCCACGGCGGCGGCGGCCACGCCCGCCCCCCTGGCGTCCACGACCAGGGTGGTCCCGTCGGCGAAGGTCTGCTGGGCGGTGAGCGCCGCGAGCAGGGCCACGGGCAACAGGGCAGCCAGACGGCGTACGGCGGGCCGTTCCAGCGCACCGGCGGGTACGAGCAGCCCGATCAGCTTGGCGGCGTAGCACCCGACAGCGGTGAGCCCGACCGCGATCCAGACGTTCATCGTCCCTCTCCGTCCCTCTGCGACGTCCCGGGGCGTCCGCGCGCCGCCGCTCGCTTTTCTGGCGTCCGCTGCTCTTCGTGCGTTCGCCGTTCTCTGTGTGTTCGGTGGTCTCTGTGCGTTCGGTGCTCTTCGCGTGCCGTCCGGCCGTCGCTGCCGTCGTCGGGGCGGTGCCCGCCCTTCTCGGGTTCCGCCTCGTCAACGGCGTCCGTGTCCTCGGCGCGGTCCGCGACGTCGGCGACCCGGACATCACTGCCCGGGCCGACCGGGGCGTCGCCCGGTTCACGACCGGGGGCACGACCTCGCGCCCACAGCACCACCGGTGCGGCGAGTGCCGCGACGAGCACCGGCACCCCGGCGGGCAGGACGGGCAGCAGCCCCAGTCCCAGGAGCACCGCCAGCCCCGCCACGGCGCGTTCCGTCGTGCCTTTCAGCATCGGGGCCAGCAGGGCCAGGAAGACCGCGGGGCCGGCGGCGTCCAGCCCCCAGGCGTTCGTGTCCCCGAGCGCCTCCGCCCCCAGTGCCCCGGCGAGCGTGGTCAGGTTCCACAGGAGGTAGAGCGTGGCCCCGGTGACGGTGAAGCCGATCCGTACACCGCGTCTCGTCGACTGTGCGAAGGACACCGCCGAGGTCTCGTCGATGACCCAGTGCGCCGCGAACGGGCGTATCCCGCGCGGCAGATCGAGCAGCTGCGACAGCCGCAGCCCGTAGAAGGCGTTGCGCACCCCCAGGAAGAACGCTCCGGCCGCGGCCGTGTACGGGTTCCCGCCACCCGCCAGCGCACCGACGAGCGCGAACTGCGAGGCCCCGGTGAACACCAGGAGGCTGAGCGCGCAGGTCTGTAGGATGCCCAGCCCCGAACCCGCCGAGGTGACTCCGAAAGCGAAGCCGGAAAGACCCACCGCCACGCCAACGCCCAGGGCGTCACGCACGACAGCGGCATCGGCGGCCCGCGTCGTGTCCGTCGCAGGCAGCCCCGCCGCTTCCGCCGTGTGTCGTTCCGCCCCGTCCAGTGGGGACGCCGGGCCCGAGCGACCGGTCAGGCCCGGCGTCCCCAGCCCCGTCGCCCCGTCCGGCGCGCCGGGCCCCGTTGCCCCGTCCGCCGCTGCCACCGCTTCCGGCCCACCTCGCTCCGGCGCTCCGTCTCCTTCAGATGCCCCGTCTCCTCCAAGGGCATCGGACGTCGCGCCGTGCGGCGGGTGCGCGGCGTGCGTGTCCGGCGGCCCCGTCCGAGTCGCCCCAGGGGACGGCGCGGCCCTGTGTGCCCCGGCTCCGGCTTCCGGCGCGGGCGGTGACTCTGTCCGCCCCGTCTGGTTTGTTGATCGTTCTCCCACGCTGGCGACGTTAGACGGAAGGGCGCCGCGCCGTCTTGTACGTTCTTGCGCTCGCGAGGGTGCTTGTCACCCGCCCCGTGTCCGCCCCGTCCGCGACCTCGGCGGGGTGCGCTCCCGTTGGTAGGCGCCGGGCGGAACGCCGACGATCCGGGTGAAGTGCCGGTTCAGGTGCGGCTGATCGGTGAAGCCGACGGACAATGCCGCGTCCGCCGGGGCGACACCGGAGTCCAGAAGCCTTCGGGCCTCGCGGACCCGGGCGTCCGTGAGCCAGGCGTGCGGCGGCATGCCGTACGCCTCGCGGAAGGCACGCAGCAGGGCGTAGGGGCCAGTCCGCAGTTCCCGGGCGAGTTGCTCCAGAGAGGGCGGTGCGACGAGTCGCCCCTGCAGGACGGTGCGGGCGCGTGCCGCGACGTCGCCGCCCGCGCTGCGCACCGTTCGCGGGGCGAGCGGCCCGCCGTTGCGTCGGAGCAGGCGGGTGACGGTGGCCCGCAGCAGCGTGTCCGCGGCGAGGGCGTTGCCCTCTTCCGTGGCGCGCAGGACGTGGTGGACGAGGCGGGTGGCGTAGACGTCGTCGAGTACCGGCGTCGCGAAGCCGGGCGTCCCTCGGACGGTGGTGGTCTCGCGCGCAATCTCCTCGACGAGGTCAGGCGCCGGGTAGACCGCCCCGTACCGCCAGCCCTCGGGCCCCAGCGCCCGCCCCGTGTGGGATGTGTCGGGATTCACGAGCGCCAGGGAGCCCGGTCCCGCGTACTGGTCCGCGCCACCGTGGCGGAAGACCTCCACGCCGTCCGTGACCGCGGCGATGACG
Organism: Streptomyces sp. NPDC049954; assembly: GCF_040656295.1. Taxonomy (NCBI): domain Bacteria; kingdom Bacillati; phylum Actinomycetota; class Actinomycetes; order Kitasatosporales; family Streptomycetaceae; genus Streptomyces; species Streptomyces sp. NPDC049954. The sequence goes on along the minus strand of NZ_JBFALS010000006.1, from coordinate 26,254 downwards.
TAGTGCTCGTGCGTGTGCCGGGCGAAGCTCTGACGTACGTAGTGGGCTCGGAGCAGGTCGACCCCCGGCAGTTCCGCGTACCGCCAGTGTCGTGCTCGCTCGCTCCGTGGTCCCTCCATGCCGCCATTGTGGGACATCGCCGGTTCCGCACGACGCTGCCCGCCACCTCGTCGCCCCCGCACCACTCGCCACTCGCCACTCGCCACTCGCCACTCGCCACTCGCGGCGCGTACGCCCCGTAGGCCACGTCTCATGCACCGCTGCCTCTGCCGCCCCGCCCCCCCTTCAGTCCCCTCCTCCCCGGCCCTCGCAGACGCACCGCGCCCCGTCCTCGCCCGGAGGCGACCTCTGCCCCCAAGACAATCCGGGGAGCGGAAACCGGCCGTTGTCAGTGCCGAGGTGCACGATGGGGACATGGTCAGCAGCTCTGCCCTGGACGGCTTCTCCTCCGCGACCCGAGGTTGGTTCACGGGGGCCTTCTCCGCGCCCACCGCGGCACAGGAGGGCGCCTGGCGTGCCATCCAGGAGGACTCGGACGTCCTGGTCGTGGCGCCGACCGGTTCGGGCAAGACGCTGGCCGCCTTCCTCGCCGCACTCGACGGTCTGGCCTCCTCGCCGCCTCCGGCCGAGGCCGAGAAGCGCTGCCGGGTGCTGTACGTGTCGCCGCTCAAGGCCCTCGCGGTCGACGTCGAACGCAACCTGCGCAGTCCGCTCACCGGCATTCGCCAGGAGTCGGTGCGACGCGGCTTGCCGGAACCGGAGATCAAGGTCGGCATCCGCTCCGGGGACACCCCCGCCGCGGAGCGACGCTCACTGGTCGCCCGGCCCCCCGACATCCTCATCACGACTCCCGAGTCGCTGTTCCTGATGCTGACCTCGGCCGCCCGGGAGGCACTGGCCGGGGTGGAGACGGTGATTCTGGACGAGGTGCACGCGGTCGCCGGAACCAAGCGCGGAGCGCACCTGGCGCTGTCCTTGGAGCGGCTGGACGAACTCCTGCCCCGTCCGGCCCGCCGCATCGGCCTGTCGGCGACGGTGCGGCCGGTGGACGAGGTCGCGCGCTTCCTGTCGCCGCGCGGCAAGGCGCAGGTCGTGCAGCCCGAGTCGGGCAAGGAGTTCGACCTGTCGGTCGTTGTTCCGGTGCCCGACCTCGGTGAGCTGGGCGGCTCCCCGGTGACCGACGGGGACGGCGCCGCCCAGGACAAGCCCTCCGTGTGGCCGCAGGTCGAGGAGCGGATCACCGATCTCGTCCAGTCCCACCGCTCGACGATCGTCTTCGCGAACTCGCGGCGGCTGGCCGAGCGGCTGTGCAACCGGCTCAACGAGATCGCGTACGAGCGGGCGACCGGGGAGGAGCTTCCCGAGGACCACGCCGCGGCCGAGCTGATGGGCGGGGCGGGGCCGGCCAAGGGCGCGCCGCCCGTGCTGGCCCGTGCCCACCACGGTTCGGTGTCGAAGGAGCAGCGCGCGCAGGTCGAGGAGGACCTGAAGGCGGGGCGGCTGCCCGCCGTCGTGGCGACGTCCAGTCTGGAGCTGGGGATCGACATGGGCGCGGTCGACCTCGTCATCCAGGTCGAGTCCCCGCCGTCCGTCGCGTCCGGTCTCCAGCGGGTCGGCCGGGCCGGACACCAGGTCGGCGCGGTGTCCACCGGCGTGGTCTTCCCGAAGTACCGTGGCGACCTGGTCCAGGCCGCCGTGGTCACGGAGCGCATGCGCTCGGGGCGGATCGAGGCGCTTCGGGTGCCGGCGAATCCGCTCGACGTACTCGCCCAGCAGCTCGTCGCCATGACGTCGATGGACACGTGGCAGTTCGACGAGCTGCTGACCCTCGTGCGGCGGGCCGCCCCGTTCGCCTCGTTGCCCGAGTCGGCGTTCACCGCGGTACTGGACATGCTGGCGGGCCGCTACCCCTCGGACGCCTTCGCGGAGCTGCGGCCCCGAGTGGTGTGGGACCGCGTGGCGGGGACGATCACGGGGCGACCCGGGGCGCAGCGTCTGGCGGTCACGTCGGGCGGCACGATCCCGGACCGTGGCCTGTTCGGGGTGTTCCTCGCGGGTGCCGATCCCAAGAAGGGCGGCGGCCGGGTCGGTGAGCTGGACGAGGAGATGGTCTACGAGTCACGGGTGGGCGACGTCTTCACCCTGGGCACGAGTTCCTGGCGGATCGAGGACATCACCCGGGACCGGGTCCTGGTCTCCCCCGCCCCCGGCGTACCGGGGCGGCTGCCTTTCTGGAAGGGCGACCAGTTGGGCCGCCCCCTGGAACTGGGGCGGGCGCTCGGTGCGTTCCTGCGGGAGGTCGGCTCCCTGCCGGAGGACGACGCGCGGCTGCGGCTTTCCTCCGCCGGCCTGGACGCCTGGGCCACCGACAATCTTCTGACGTACCTGGACGAGCAGCGCCGTGCCTGCGGCCACGTTCCCGACGACCGGACCATCGTGGTGGAGCGCTTCCGCGACGAACTGGGCGACTGGCGTGTCGTGATCCACTCGCCGTTCGGGGCGCAGGTGCACGCCCCGTGGGCCCTGGCGCTCGGCGCGCGGCTGACGGAGCGGTACGGCATGGACGCCCAGGTCATGCACGCGGACGACGGGATCGTGCTGCGGCTGCCCGACGCGGACCTCATGGGCCTGGACCTCCTCGACATGGACGCGCCACCGAAGGACCGGGGCACCGAGTACGACAGTGAGCAGGCCCCGGTCGGGGCAGCCGACACGGTCTTCGAGGCGGGGGAGATCGAGCGCGTCGTCACCGACGAGGTCGGCGGTTCCGCGCTCTTCGCCTCACGCTTCCGGGAGTGCGCGGCCCGTGCCCTGCTGCTCCCGCGCCGCAGTCCGGGCAAGCGCACCCCGCTGTGGCAGCAGCGCCAGCGCGCGGCGCAGTTGCTCCAGGTGGCGAGCGAGTTCGGCTCCTTCCCGATCGTCCTCGAGGCGGTCCGCGAGTGTCTGCAGGACGTGTTCGACGTACCCGGTCTCCAGGAGTTGATGGGAGACATCGGGTCGCGCAAGGTGCGGCTCGTGGAGGTCACCACGCCGGAGGCGTCTCCCTTCGCGCGCTCCCTCCTGTTCGGCTACGTCGCGCAGTTCCTGTACGAGGGGGACTCACCGCTGGCGGAGCGGCGGGCCGCCGCTCTCTCGCTCGACTCGCGGCTCCTGGCCGAGTTGCTGGGCCGCGCGGAGCTGCGGGAACTGCTCGATCCCGAAGTCCTCACCGAGCTGGAACGCGAAGTGCGGTGGCTCACCGAGGACCGCCGCATCAAGGATGTCGAGGGCGTCGCGGACCGGCTGCGTCTCCTCGGTCCGCTGACCGGCCCGGAACTCGAAGAACGGGGCGCGCAGCCCGAGTGGGCGCGAGAACTGGAGTCCGCGCGCCGTGCCGTACGGGTACGTATCGCCGGCGTCGAGCACTGGGCGGCCGTGGAGGACTCCGGGCGGCTGCGCGACGCTCTGGGCACCGCTCTGCCGGTGGGCGTGCCCGAGGCGTTCACCGAGCCGGTCAAGGACCCCCTGGGCGATCTCCTCGCGCGCTACGCCCGCACCCACGGCCCGTTCACGACGCAGTCGGCGGCGGCGCGCTTCGGCCTGGGTACGGCGGTGACGGAGGGCGCGCTGCAGAGACTGGGTGCGAGCGGCCGCGTCGTGCAGGGGGAGTTCCATCCGGCGGGCCGGGGCCAGGAGTGGTGCGACGCCACGGTGCTGCGCAGACTGCGGCGTCGTTCGCTGGCCGCTCTGCGCGAGGAGCTGGAACCGGTCCCTCCGGCGGCGTTCGCCGCTTTCCTGCCGCAGTGGCAGCACCTGGACGGGCACGGTCTGCGCGGCGTCGACGGGTTGCTGCGCGCCGTCGAACAGCTCCAGGGGGCCTCCGTGCCGGCCTCCGCGCTGGAACGTCTCGTCCTGCCGTCCCGGATGACCGGGTACTCACCGGCCGTGCTGGACGAGCTGACGTCGGCCGGCGAGGTCCTGTGGGCGGGCGCGGGAGCGCTGCCCGGCAAGGACGGCTGGATCAGCCTCTATCCGGCCGACTCCGCCCCCTTGCTGCTCCCGGCACCGCATCCGCTGGAGCTGTCGCCGCTGCACCAGTCGATCCTGACGGCGCTGTCCGGCGGTTACGGCCTGTTCTTCCGGCAGATCGCCGAGCAGGTGCGCGCCACGACGCATCCGGAGGCCGCCGACCCCCAGCTCGCCGACGCCCTGTGGGACCTCGCGTGGTCGGGGCGGCTCACCAACGACACGCTGGCGCCCCTGCGGGCGCTGCTCGGGTCCGGTCGCACGGCGGGCTCCACGGCGCACCGTGCGCGGCGCACCGTGCCACGGGGCAGATACGGCTCCCTGACGGCGGCGGCGCGCACCGCCTCCCGGTCCGGGCCTCCGACGGTCGCGGGCCGCTGGTCCCTGCTGCCGCACCAGGAGGCGGACGAGACCGTGCGGGCACACGCCCTGGCACGCACTCTCCTCGACCGCTACGGGGTGGTCACCCGCGGCGCGGTGTCCGCAGAGGGCGTGGAAGGCGGATTCTCCGCCGTGTACCGCGTCCTGTCGGCCTTCGAGGACAACGGCCAGGCGCGCAGGGGCTACGTCGTCGAGGGGCTCGGCGCGGCCCAGTTCGCCATGGACGGGGCGGTGGACCGGCTCCGTGCGACGGCGAACGCGGCGGAGCGCGCGGAGGGTGAGTCCTCCCCCCGCGCGGTGGTCCTCGCGGCGGCCGACCCGGCCAACGCGTACGGCGCCGCGCTCCCGTGGCCGGAGCCGCCCGCCGGGTCGCAGCACAAGGCGGGGCGCAAGGCCGGCTCGCTGGTCGTCCTCGTGGACGGGACACTGGTGCTCTACATGGAGCGTGGTGGCAAGACGCTGCTGGTGTGGCCGACCCGCCCGGAGGACGAGCTGAGTCCGGACGATGAGCGGATCGCCGCCGCCACCGGGGCCCTGGCGAACGCGGCTACTGCCGGGGCCCTGGGCACCGTCACCGTCGAGCGCGTCAACGGCGGCTCCGCGCTCACGTCCCCGCTGGGCCCGCTGCTGGAGACTGCGGGCTTCCACGCCACGCCGAAGGGGCTACGTCTGCGCCCCTGACCCTGAGAACCGACCGGGCGGTCCGCCCCCCGTCTCCCTCACGTCCGTCCGCCACGTTCACCGCGGCTATCGCACCCACCCCCGCCCATCTCGCCCATCATTCAGTCACACCGCCGGGAGCACGGATACTCCACCGCCCCGGCCACGGCACCATGAGGAGGCCCCGTGCCCGAGGGCGACACGGTCTATCACGCCGCGCACCGCCTCGACGACGTGCTCGCCGGACGTCGGCTCACCGTGGCCGACCTGCGGGTGCCGAGGTTCGCGACGGCCGACCTCACCGGCCGCGAGATCCTGAACGTCACGCCTCGTGGCAAACATCTGATGACGAGGATCGCGGGAGGTCTGACCCTCCACTCCCATCTGCGGATGGACGGGGCCTGGCGGGTGTACCGCACGGGGGAGCGCTGGCGGGGTGGCCCCGGCCACCAGATCCGGGCGGTGCTCGGTACGACGGACCACACGGCGGTCGGGTACCGGCTTCCGGTCCTGGAGCTGCTGCGGTCCAGTGAAGAGGACCGCGTAGTCGGCCACCTGGGCCCCGATCTCCTGGGCCCCGACTGGGACGATGCCACCGCCCTGCGACGTCTGCTCGCGGACCCCGCCCGCCCCCTCGGGGAGGCGCTCCTCGACCAGCGCGTTATGGCGGGCGTCGGCAATGTCTACAAGAGCGAGATCTGCTTTCTCCTGCGCGTCACCCCCTGGACGGCCGTCGGCGAGACGCCGGACCCGGAACGGGTCACGCTGCTCGCGCACCGTCTGCTGAACGCCAACCGTGACCGGTTCCGCCGCAACACGACGGGCCGTCGCGACCATGATCTGTACGTCTACGGCCGCGCGCCCCGCCCGTGCCTGCGGTGCGGTACGTCCGTCCGGGTGGCCGACCAGGGCGACAGCACCAGGGCGCGGCCCACCTACTGGTGCCCCCGGTGCCAGAGCGGCCCCACACCCGCCTGACGCGTAGGCGACGCGGCAGCCAGTTGCCGCAACGGCGACCACACAGCAGCCGCACGCCGCCTCCGCTGCGTCCACCCACCGTGCCAGGACATCTCGGCGTACCAGGACGTCTCGGCGTACCAGGACGTCTCGGCGTGCCCAGACGTCTCGGCTAAGGCTCCCGCCCCGGAAAAGACCGCCCCGTCGCATATGCGCCGTGGCCACGGGCCCAGCGCAGGCAGCGCACCGGCAGGAGGCTGCTCACAGCCCCGTCCCCAGGCGAGAACCGAGTCCGCCGACGTCCTTCCGCCGGACGGAGCGAACGCGGGCCGCGGGCGCTTCACCACCAGAGCCCAGGGGCGCTTCACCACCACCATCACCCGCCACCAGAGCCGTCCCGGACACAACGGTGCCCCCATACCTTCGCGGGCATGAGGGCAGAGTCGTCAGGCGGCGGGGGCCCGAACGGGCGGCGCGGGAGCCGTCACTCGTTGTTCGAGGCCTGGAACATCCAGTGGTGCTTCTCCAGGTCGGCCGTGATGGCGATGAGCAGGTCCTGCGTGACCGGGTCCGGGGTCTCGGTCGCGGAGACTCGCTCGCGCAGCCGCCCGATCGCCGCGGCGAGCGCGTCCACCATGGAGCCCACCGCGTCGTTGTCCTTGATCCAGCCGTCGTTCAGCTTGCCGATTCCGCTGGACTGGGCCACTGTCCCGGCGCGGCCGTCCGGCGAGACTCCCAGCGTCGAGAGGCGCTCCGCCACCGTGTCCATGTGGGTACGGGCGGAATCCACGACCTCGTCCAGCTGGAGGTGCACCGACCGGAACCGCGGGCCGATCACGTTCCAGTGGATCTGCTTGGCCACCAGGGAAAGGTCAACCAAGTCCACCAGAGTGCCCTGCAGAGCGTCGGAAACGATCTTGAGGTCAGCTTCAGCCAAGGGGCTCTTCACCACGTACATCCGAATTCCTCCATCTCACTCATGACTCAGGTGCCCCCGATCCACTCTTCCAACCATGACATATGCGAGTGAATCGGGTCACACAGGCTTTCGTCGCATCGACTCCTCCGCCCGTGCGAGGCAGGCACGACCCCTGCACGGCCGCTCCTCCCGAGCAAAACTGCCGGAGCGGAACGCCGGCGCCCGTCCGCCCCCGCGACGCGGGTCGGCGCGCGGGCACGGAAACACCTGAGCCCCCTCCGGGTACCCGGAGGGGGCTCAGGCATACGTACTGGTCAAGCAGCGACGACGTCGACTGCCTCGGCAGGTGCCTTGATGGTGACCCGTTCGGGCGGGACACCGGTGACAGAGACCGAATTGAGCACGGGGCGCCGGACCGGTGCGGGCACCGGGTCCGCGGCCGCCGACACCGCCAGTTCCGCAAGGGCCAGTTCGTCGCTGACTTCATGCATCAGCTCGGACATCCGTACGTCTAGCGCGTCGCAGATAGCGGAGAGCAGTTCGGATGATGCCTCCTTCTGCCCCCGCTCCACCTCGGAGAGATAGCCGAGCGAGACCCGGGCGGACGAGGAGACTTCGCGCAGAGTACGGCCCTGGCGCTGGCGCTGCCGACGCAGCACGTCACCCAGCAGGCGACGGAGCAGAATCATCGGTGGCTCCCTCCTCGGACCGCGTAGCCGCATCCTTCTCGCCCCACCGTACCGCCTGGGGCCGTGGCCGTGCGGGGAGCGAAGACGTGTTCACTCAGGGCTGCAAACATCAAGTCCCCCCGTTTTGTTCCGTATCCTGTGCGCGCGCGTTTCTGATCAGTTCTTCGCGGAGCAGTGCGAGGGCGCTCCGCACGCTCTCTTTACGGATTTCCTCACGGCCACCGTTCAACCTCAGTGCGAGGGTTCTCTCCGCACCGCGACCGGACAAACCCCCGCCCGGAAGATCGGCCGGATCGGAACCGGGACGCACCGGGGCGGCGGGCCCGGCGACCGCGACGAAGACCGTACCGACAGCCTTACCGTCCTGGGGCTCGGGGCCGGCCACTCCGGTCGTGGCGAGTCCCCAGTCCGCCCCGAGAATGCGACGCACGCCTTCGGCCATCTGCGCGGCGACCTCCGCGTCCACCGCCCCGTTGCGCTCCAGGAGCGCCGCGTCGACCCCGAGGACCCGGTGCTTGAGATCTGTGGCGTACGCCGTGACCGAGCCCCGGAAGGCACGCGAGGCGCCGGAGACGGCGGTGATCTCGGCGGCGACGAGTCCACCGGTCAGCGATTCGGCGACGGCCAGCGTCCGGCCGGTGGCACGCAGCAGGCGCAGTGCCTCCTCCGCCTGGGCCCCGGGCTCGTTCGGCCGGTCGGTACCGGACGTCACGTTCCGCGCTCCTGCTCCGTCACAGGGCGCTCGACCTCACCCCGTCCGCCGGCCCGCGCCGCGGAGGAACGTTTCGCACGCGCCCCGTCCGCACCGGGACCCGCCGCCCCGTCCGCACCGTCGCCGTATCGCCCCACCGCCCCGTCGCCCCCGGAACCCGGCGCGCTGCCGGCCCCGCAGGAGTCCTGAGACATCTGCGCCCCGTCCCCGCCGACGCGATCCTGCCGTGCGGAGGCCGGCTGCCCGGCCGCGGCGGCCGGCTCCTGCGTCCCCGTTCGTCCCGTGCCGGTGTCGACCGACTGCGGCGCGGTGCCCCGTACGGCGGCCTGCACCCGGTCGCCGGGCTCCAGGTGCTCCGCCCCGTCCAGGACGACGGCGCGGCGCGCGGCGATGCCCTGACGCCGCAGGACGACGGCCTGCTTGATGTAGTCGAGCCCGGTCACGACGGTGAGCGCCACCGCCGCCGCCATGACCCAGAACCGCAGCGAGGCGAGCGGCCCCGTCAGCGCCAGGACGTACATGCCGACCGCGACCCCCTGGGTGAGGGTCTTGAGCTTGCCGCCCCGGCTCGCCGGGATCACGCCGTAGCGGATCACCACGAAGCGCAGCAGGGTGATGCCCAGCTCCCGGCCGAGGATGACGCCCGTGACCCACCAGGGCAGGTCGCCGAGGACCGAGAGGCAGACGAGGGCGGCGCCCATGATCGCCTTGTCGGCGATCGGGTCGGCGATCTTCCCGAAGTCGGTGACCAGGTCGTAGGCGCGCGCGAGGTGACCGTCGAAGAGGTCGGTGATCATCGCGACGGAGAAAGCCGCCCACGCGAAGGAGCGCCAGGCCGGGTCGTAGCCCCCGTCCGCGAACATGAGGGCGACGAAGCCCGGCACCAGGACGAGGCGGATCATCGTGAGAATGTTCGCGATGTTCCAGATACGGGGCTTTCCGGGGGCCGATCCCTGCTCTCCCGCACGGGGCGGACGCGGGCCGGAGGCGCCGGTGCCGCTCGCCGCGGGTGCCGGGGCTCCCGTCATCTGCCTGCCTCCTCAAGACACTCCGCCACCAGGTCGACGCCTTCGGTGCCGACCACCTTGGCCACGACCATACGGCCGACGGCGAGCGCCGCACCGTCCGGGAACGAGGCGTCGCGGGTGAAGATGATCTGGCCGTCGGTCTCGGGAGCCTGGTGGGCGGCGCGGCCGGTGGCCGGTTCGTCGGCGGTGCCGGCCGATTCGACCAGCACCTCCAGGGTCTCGCCGATCCGCTCTTCCGCACGTTGGGCGGTCAGTTCCTCGGCGAGCCGGGAGATCCGGGCGAGGCGTTCGGCGACGACCTCCTCGTCCACCTTGGCGTCGTACGTCGCGGCCTCGGTGCCGTCCTCGTCCGAGTAGCCGAAGACGCCGATCGCGTCGAGCCGGGCATGCGTGAGGAAGCGCTCCAGCTCCGCGACGTCCTCCTCGGTCTCCCCGGGGAAGCCGACGATGAAGTTTGAGCGCACGCCCGCCTGCGGCGCCTTGGCGCGGATCTGCTCCAGCAGCCCGAGGAACCGGTCGGTGTCGCCGAAACGGCGCATGGCCCGCAGCACGGCCGGGGCGGAGTGCTGGAAGGACAGGTCGAAGTACGGGGCGACGTCCGGCGTCGACGTCAGGACGTCGATCAGCCCCGGGCGCATCTCCGCGGGCTGCAGGTAGCTCACCCGCACGCGGCGGATGCCGTCGAGCGCCGCGATCTCCGGGAGCAGCGTCTCCAGCAGCCGGATGTCGCCGAGGTCCTTGCCGTAGGAGGTGTTGTTCTCCGAGACCAGCATCACCTCGCTGACGCCCTGGTCGGCGAGCCAGCGCGCCTCGCCCAGGACGTCGGAGGGGCGGCGCGAGACGAAGGAGCCGCGGAAGGAGGGGATCGCGCAGAAGGAGCAGCGGCGGTCGCAGCCGGAGGCCAGCTTGACGGAGGCGACGGGGCTGCTGCCCAGTCTGCGGCGCAGCGGGGCGCGCGGCCCGGAGGCGGGCGCAAGGCCCTCCGGAAGATCGGCGGGGGCGCTCTCGGCGGCCTCCTCGTCACCGGCAGACGCCGAAGGCGCGGTCGGCTCGGCCACCTGGGCGTGGCCCGGCAGTGCGACGTCGGCGGCCTGACGCTGCGCCGGGCTGACCGGGAGCAGCTTGCGCCGGTCGCGCGGCGTGTGCGAGGCGTGGATGCCGCCGCTCAGGATGGTCTGGAGCCGGTCGGAGATGTCGGCGTAGTCGTCGAAGCCGAGGACTCCGTCCGCCTCGGGCAGCGCCTCGGCAAGCTCCTTGCCGTACCGCTCGGCCATGCAGCCGACGGCGACCACCGCCTGGGTCCGGCCGTGGTCCTTCAGGTCGTTGGCCTCAAGGAGGGCGTCGACGGAGTCCTTCTTGGCGGCTTCGACGAATCCACAGGTGTTGACCACGGCGACGTCCGCGTTCTCGGCGTTCTCGACGAGCTGCCAGCCGTCCGCCTCCAAGCGGCCTGCGAGCTCCTCCGAGTCCACCTCGTTACGGGCGCAGCCAAGAGTGACAAGGGCGACGGTGCGGCGTTCGGGCATGGGCTCAAGACTACTTCGTCCCTGCCCGCCACCTTCCGCCCAGGTGCGCGGGCCGTCTCAGCCTGCCTCGGGATCGCCCTTGGTGTACGAGAGCCGCTCGACCTGTCCGGCCCTGAAGCGGTCCTCGATCTCCTTGCCGTTGACGAAGAGCTGGACGGCTCCCGCGTCACCGAGGACGAGGTCGACCTGCTTCTTGTCGGTGAACGTCTTGTCCTGACCGCGCTCCAGCACGCCGTCGAAGAGGCTGCGCCCGCTGTGGTCCTTGACCGAGATCCAGGACCGGCCCTGCGGGGCGCTGATCTTCACGGTGACCTTGTCGGCGGGCGCCGCGGCGACGGCGCTCTCGGAGGAATCGGACTTGCCCGACGGAGTCGGCTTGCCGGTACTGGGGCCCGGGCTCGGTGTGCGCTCGCCCGGTGCTCCCCCGGCGAGGTGCTTTCCGCTCGCCTCCTGTTCCCCGCCGGTGAACAGTGTGAAGCCGACGAATCCGACCACGGCGACGATGGCCGCGACCATGGCCGCGGTCCAGTTCGGACGGCGCCGTTCGGGTCTGATGCGTTCGGCCTCGAACAGCGGGGCGGCGGGGGTGGGGGCTGGCGCCCCTCCGTGCTCCGCGTCGAACTGTTCGAGCAGCGGGGCGGGGTCGACTCCGGCCGCGCGCGCCAGGGCGCGGATGTGGCCCCGCGCGTAGACGGTGCCGCCGCAGCGCGAGAAGTCGTCCTGTTCGATCGCCTGGACGATGGGACTGCGCACCCGGGTCGAGGTACTGACGTCGTCGATGCTCAGCCCGGCCCGCGTACGGGCCTGCTGGAGAGTCCGGCCGATGGAGGGGCGTTCGTCTTCAGGGGAGTTGCCGATGGACACGAGGGTGCCTTTCGAGCGTGTAGCCACCTGCTGGAGGTTCAGTCTAGGGGGGCTGCGAAAGGGTCGGGCAACCTGGCGGACGAGGATTTACGCCATCGGAATGGCCTCTCGCCCACCTGGCGGCGACGCCGCGCACAGCGGAGTGCTTACGGGGGTCCGCGGGCGCCGCGGCGCTCCGCACACGACCCGTGTGCCTCCTTCTACCCCTCTTGACGTAAGAGAAAGAAAAAGGGTTGCTCCACTTCGGGGACCCGCCCGGCGCCGGTCCGGTCAGGACTGGTCCGGCTCGCCGCCCCGGATGATGTCCAGCACCCCGTCCAGCTCGTCCGGTTTCACGAGGACGTCGCGAGCCTTGGACCCCTCGCTGGGGCCGACGATGCTGCGGGACTCCATCAGGTCCATGAGCCGGCCGGCTTTGGCGAAGCCGACGCGCAGCTTGCGCTGGAGCATGGACGTGGAGCCGAACTGTGTCGAGACGACCAGTTCGACGGCCTGGCACAGCAGGTCGAGATCGTCGCCGATCTCCTCGTCGATCTCCTTCTTCTGCTTGGTGCCGACCACGACGTCGTCGCGGAAGACCGGCGTCATCTGCTCCTTGCAGTGCCGTACGACGGCGGAGATCTCCGCCTCGGTGACGAAGGCTCCCTGTATGCGGGTGGGCTTGTTGTCGCCCATGGGCAGGAACAGGCCGTCGCCCTTGCCGATCAGCTTCTCCGCCCCGGCCTGGTCGAGGATGACGCGGCTGTCGGCGAGCGAGGAGGTGGCGAAGGCGAGCCGGGAGGGCACGTTCGCCTTGATCAGCCCGGTCACGACGTCCACCGAGGGCCGCTGGGTGGCGAGCACGAGGTGGATACCGGCGGCCCGCGCGAGCTGGGTGATGCGCACGATGGCGTCCTCGACGTCGCGTGGGGCGACCATCATCAGGTCGGCCAGCTCGTCGACGATGACCAGGAGGTACGGGTACGGCTGGATGTCCCGTTCGCTGCCCTCCGGCGCGGTGACCTCTCCGGCGCGCACCGCCTTGTTGAAGTCGTCGATGTGGCGGTAGCCGTACGCGGCCAGGTCGTCGTAGCGCAGGTCCATCTCGCGGACCACCCACTGGAGCGCCTCGGCGGCCTTCTTCGGATTGGTGATGATGGGCGTGATGAGGTGCGGGATGCCCTCGTAGGCGGTCAGCTCGACGCGCTTGGGGTCGACCAGGACGAGCCGCACGTCCTCCGGCGTGGCCCGCATCATGATCGAGGTGATGAGGCAGTTGATGCACGAGGACTTGCCGGAACCGGTGGCTCCGGCGACCAGGACGTGCGGCATCTTGGCGAGGCTGTGCATCACGTAGCCGCCCTCGACGTCCTTGCCGAAGGCGACCAGCATCGGGTCGTCGTCCTCGGCGGCCTCCGCGAGGCGCAGGACGTCGCCGAGGTTGACCATCTCGCGGTCGGTGTTGGGGATCTCGATGCCCACGGCCGACTTGCCCGGGATGGGGCTGATGATGCGCACGTCGGGGCTGGCGACGGCGTAGGCGATGTTCTTGGTCAGCGCGGTGATGCGCTCGACCTTCACGGCGGGGCCGAGTTCCACCTCGTAGCGCGTGACCGTGGGCCCGCGCGTGAACCCGGTGACCCGGGCGTCCACCTTGAACTCGCTGAACACGGTCGTGAGCGAGGCGACCACCGCGTCGTTGGCCGCGCTGCGGGCCTTGCCGGGTCCGCCGCGCTCCAGGAGGTCGAGCCGCGGCAGGGAGTACGTGATGTCGCCGGCGAGCTGGAGCTGTTCGGCACGGGGCGGTAGTTCGCGCGGCTTCTCGGGCGCCTTCTTCGTCAGGTCGGGCACCCCGCCGGTCGCCGTGTCGCGCCGCACCCCGGGCGGCGGGCCCATCCGCGGCGCGGCCGTCTCCTCCTGCGCCCCCTCGCGGTCCGCGTCGGCCCCGTTCTCCGGTCGCGGCGTCGGCACCGGCGTCGTCGACTCGGCGCCCTGCCGCTTCGAGCCGACCCCTTGTGAGAGGTCGGCGACGAGGGAGGAGGGCGGCAGTCCGTGCAGTACGGCGCCGTCCAGGGCCGCGGCCGCGGCGGCGGCCACGTCCACGGGGTCGAGATCGCGGTCCTCGAAGGCGCGGGCGCCCTCGCGCCTTCGGGCGAGTGCCGCCTCCTCCGCGTCCACGTCGTACGGTGCCTGCCCGCGTCTCCGTGCGCCGGGACCGCGGCGTACGGGCCTGGCGGGCGCCTCGTCCTCGTCCAGGTCGCCGGGCAGGGGCGCGGCGTACTCCTCCGCGTCGTGCGGACGGAAGACACCGAGACGTACGCCGAGTTGCCGCAACCGCTCCGGAATGGCGTTGACCGGCGTCGCCGTGACCACGAGCAGGCCGAACACGGTGAGCAGGAGCAGCAGAGGTACGGCGAGCACCTCACCCATGGTGAAGATCAGCGGGCTCGCGGCACTCCAGCCGATGAGGCCGCCCGCGTCCTGCAAGGGCCCCATCCCGGCGCTGCGGCGCGGGGCGCCGCACGCGATGTGCACCTGTCCGAGCACCCCGACGGCGAGGGCTGACAGCCCGATCACGATGCGCCCGTTGGCCTCGGGCTGCTCGGGGTGCCGGATGAGCCGTACGGCGATGACCGCGAGCAGTATCGGCACCAGCAGGTCGAGCCGGCCGAAGGCGCCCGTCACGAGCATCTCGACGAGGTCGCCGACCGGGCCCTTCAGGTTCGACCAGGTACCGGCCGCCACGACGAGCGCGACGCCGAGCAGGAGCAGCGCGAGGCCGTCCTTGCGGTGGGCCGGATCGAGTCCCCTGGCCCCGCGCCCCACGCCGCGCAGTATGGCGCCGACGCTGTGCGCGACGCCGAGCCACACGGCGCGCACGAGCCGGTAGACGCCGGCCGTGGGGCTGGGAGCGGTTCTGGGCGGCGCCTTCTTCGCGGCCGCTTTTTTGGCGGGCGCCTTGGCGCCGGCCTTCTTCGGTGCCGGGCCCTTCTTGGCGGGCGGCTTCGCGGCGGCTTTCTTGACGGGAGCCTTCTTGGCCTGGCCCCCGGCGCGCGGTCGCGCGGGACCCGGTGTGCTCGGGGAACCCTTGCCGGACGTACGAGAGGCCATGGGCTTGAGGTTACCGGGGTTGGCCACGGAGGACACGCGTGACCATCGCTTCACCCGTTCGTGTCGGCCCTGCGGTCAAGCGAAATTGACGCGCCCTCATCGGCCACGGGAACCACACCCGCTCCGGCCGATTCCCCGTCAGCATCGAGGCAGATCCGGTACGCCGACGGTCCGCAAGCACCGCCTGCCGGCCGACCTCAGCCGCCCCCCGAACCCTCGCTTACGGAAGCCGCGAAGGCCGCGAGGCCTTTAAAGGCGGCGAAGCCCCTGAAGTCAGGAAAGGCACGTGGACCACCACCTGAGCGGCCGCCCCGTCCCAGCCGGGCGGCGCACCGTCAGGCGTTGCACGGGGCCGAACGGAGTCCACCGCCCAGCCCCTTGGTCCGGCGGGCGCGCCGTGCAACGGCCGGGCGGCGGTCCCGCCGCTCAGCCCTGGGCGGGAAGGGTGCTCGCCGCGGTACCGGCGCCGGTGCCGGGTTCCAGGGCGTCCAGCGCCCGCCGCAGCCCGGTGAGTTTCCGCTCCAGGTGTGCGGCGGTCGCCACGGCGGCGGCGTCGGCAGCGTCGTCGTCGAGTTGCTTGGACAGTGCCTCGGCCTGTTCCTCGACGGCCGCGAGCCGTGCGGACAGCTCCGCCACCACGCCCGTGGACTCCGAGCCCTTCTGGCCGTCGGGTCCGCTGTCGCCCTCCAACTGGAGCCGCAGGAGCGCCGCCTGCTCCTTCAGCTGGCAGTTCTTCATGTACAGCTCGACGAACACGGACACCTTCGCCCGCAGCACCCACGGGTCGAAGGGTTTCGAGATGTAGTCCACCGCGCCCGCCGCGTATCCGCGGAAGGTGTGGTGCGGTCCGTGATTGATCGCGGTCAGGAAGATGATCGGGATGTCACGGGTCCGCTCGCGCCGCTTGATGTGCGCGGCGGTCTCGAACCCGTCCATCCCCGGCATCTGCACATCCAGCAGGATGACCGCGAAATCGTCCGTCAACAGCGCTTTGAGCGCTTCCTCCCCTGACGATGCCCTGACCAGCGTCTGATCGAGCGCAGAGAGGATGGCCTCCAGCGCGAGCAGATTCTCCGGCCGGTCATCGACCAGGAGGATCTTGGCCTTCTGCACCATGGCCCGCCCTCCTCGCCCCGGCATTGCACGGGGCGCCGCCCCGGACGGGGGCCCTGTCTCGCCGCCCGTCCTTGTGCCGGTCATGGTAGCCGCACCCCACCTGTCGCCACACCCAGTCACCGCCATGTCACGGTGCACACAGCGGAAACGGAGGGGCAGAGCGGAAAGTTCCCCGAATCCCGCCCCGTACACCCCTGGCCGCCAGTGGGTGGAACCGCTTTCCCGACCGGACCGCCCCCGTCGACCAGCGGCCCCGTCCCCGTCGCCCCCGCAGGCGTCGCCCGGCGTACGACGGGGCGCGTCCGGGGGCGCACGGCAGCACGTCCCACGGCGCACCGCCGCCCGCTCCCCCTGCGCCACCACCGCACCGCAGACCCGCCCCGGCCCCTCCGCGGCCGCCCCGTCGCCCATCGCCCCGTCGCCCGCCGCACCCGCATCCGCCCCGTACTGGTTCGGCGGCAGCCCCGCCCTCGCCCCGTCACCGCCCCGCCCCCACCGCCCCGTCGAATATGCCAATGCAATATGCGCGTGCCCCTGGCGCCGGGCCGGAGCACGACGACAGGGGCACGACGACAGGGACACAGCCACAGAGACACGACGACGCGCCAACCGAAGCCGAAGGAGCACCGAGGGCTAAAACACCCGCATCACTTGTCGCCCCGCATCCACTCCTCCATCACCGAGAGCAGATGGTCGGGGTCGACCGGTTTGGTCACGTAGTCGGAGGCGCCCGACTCGATGGCCTTCTCCCGGTCGCCCTTCATCGCCTTGGCGGTCAGCGCGACGATCGGCAGCCCCGCGAACTGCGGCATCCGCCGGATCGCCGTGGTCGTGGCGTAGCCATCCATCTCGGGCATCATGATGTCCATCAGCACGACCCGGACGTCGTCGTGCTGTTCGAGCACCTCGATGCCCTCCCGGCCGTTCTCCGCGTACAGCACCGCCAGGCCGTTCTGCTCCAGCACACTGGTGAGGGCGAACACGTTGCGCACGTCGTCGTCGACGATCAGCACCTTCTCGTCGCGGAAGGAGAAGGTGCGCCGCTGCCGGGGCGCCTCCTGCTCCTGCCCTTCCGTGCCCCCGGGCTCCGTCCGCTCCCTCTGCGGGGCCGGCACGGTCTCGGTGCGCCGCTGGGCGGCCTGCTGGTCCTTGCGCCGCCGACGGAACAGTTCGGCCGGACCGTTGTGCGTGTCGCGCAGCGGCGTGGCGGTCGTCTCCAGGGGCGGCAGTTGCAGCGGCTGCTGCAGTTCGGCCAGCCCGTCCCCCGGCTCGATGCTCGGCGCCAGTTCGGCGTACTCCTGCGGCGGGACGTCGTGCGGGCGCACCGGCAGGTACAGCGTGAACGTCGACCCGCGCCCCGGCTCGCTCGCGGCGTGGATCTCCCCGCCGAGCAGCCGGGCGATCTCACGGCTGATGGACAGGCCCAGGCCCGTACCGCCGTACTTGCGGCTCGTCGTCCCGTCCGCCTGCTTGAACGCCTCGAAGATGACGCGCATCTTCCCGGCGGCGATCCCGATGCCGGTGTCAGTGACGGAGAAGGCGATCATCTCGCCGTCCGCCTCGCGCAGAGAGCCCACTTCCAGGAGCTGTTCGCGGATCGCGTCCGGGACGTCGGCACCGGCCGGCCGGATGACCAGCTCCACGGCGCCGCTGTCGGTGAACTTCACCGCGTTCGACAGGAGATTGCGCAGCACCTGGAGCAGCCGCTGCTCGTCGGTGTGCAGGGTCGCGGGCAGTTCGGGCGAGACCCGTACCGAGAAGTCCAGGCCCTTCTCCGCCGTCAGCGGGCGGAACGTCGCCTCCACGTAGTCGACGAGCTGGACCAGGGCGATCCTGGTCGGCGAGACGTCCATCTTGCCCGCCTCGACCTTGGACAGATCGAGGATGTCGTTGATGAGCTGGAGCAGGTCGGAACCCGCCCCGTGGATGGTCTCGGCGAACTCGACCTGCTTGGGCGACAGGTTGCTCTCCGCGTTGTCCGCGAGCAGCTTCGCGAGGATCAGCAGCGAGTTGAGCGGGGTGCGCAACTCGTGCGACATGTTCGCCAGGAACTCCGACTTGTAGCGCATCGAGACGGCGAGCTGCTCGGCCCTCTCCTCCAGGACCTGCCGCGCCTCCTCGATCTCGGTGTTCTTGACCTCGATGTCGCGGTTCTGCCGGGCCAGCAGGGCGGCCTTGTCCTCCAGTTCGGCGTTGGACTCCTGAAGTGCCTTCTGCCGCTGCTCCAGTTCGGCCGAGCGCTCCCGCAACTGCTCGGTCAGCTCCTGCGACTGGGCCAGCAGCACCTCGGTCTTGGTGTTCACGCTGATCGTGTTGACGCTCGTCGCGATCATCTCCGCGATCTGCCCGAGGAAGTCCTTCTGGATCTGCGTGAACTTCTGGAAGGAGGCGAGTTCGATCACGCCGAGGACCGTGTCCTCGAACAGCAGCGGCAGCACGATCACATGGGCCGGCCGCGCCTCCCCGAGTCCCGAGGAGATCTTGAGGTAGCCCTCGGGGACCTGCTCGACGAGGATCGTGCGTTTCTCCTTCGCCGCGGTGCCCACCAGGGTCTCCCCGGGTCGGAAGGAGGTCGGCATCGAGCCGCGCGTATAGCCGTACCCCCCCGTCATCCGCAGTTCGTACGCCTCCTGCGGCTCCAGCCCCTCCTCGGCCCCGTCCTCCAGCGGCTGGGCGAGGAAGAAGGCCCCGTGCTGCGCCGCGACGACCGGGGTCAGCTCGCTCATGATGAGCGAGGCGACGTCGGCGAGGTCACGGCGGCCCTGCATGAGACCGGAGATACGCGCGAGGTTGCCCTTGAGCCAGTCCTGCTCCTCGTTGGCGAGGGTGGTGTCGCGCAGGTTGACGATCATCGTGTTGATGTTGTCCTGGAGCGCGAGGATCTCGCCCGCCGCGTCCACGTCGACCTTGACGTTGAGGTCCCCCGCGGTGACCGCGGTGGCCACGGAGGACATCGCGCGTACCTGCCGGGTGAGGTTCTGTCCCATCTCGTTGACGGATTCGGTCAGTTCGCGCCAGGTGCCGTCCACGTCGCGCACCCGCGCCAGACCGCCCAGGATGCCGTCCGTGCCGACCTCGCGCGCGACCCGGGTGACCTGCTCGGCGAAGCTGGAGAGCTGGTCGACCATCGTGTTGATGGTCGTCTTGAGCTCCAGGATCTCGCCACGCGCGTCGATGTCGATCTTCTTGGTCAGATCGCCCTTGGCGATGGCGGTCGTGACCATCGCGATGTTGCGGACCTGGCCCGTCAGATTCGAGGCCATCGAGTTCACCGACTCGGTGAGGTCCTTCCAGGTCCCCGAGACGCCTGGCACCCGCGCCTGGCCCCCGAGGATGCCGTCAGTGCCCACCTCACGCGCCACCCGCGTCACCTGCTCGGCGAAGGCGGACAGCGTCGTGACCATGGTGTTGACGGTGTCCGCGAGTTGCGCGACCTCGCCGCGCGCCTCGACGGTGACCTTCTTGGTGAGGTCGCCGTTGGCGACGGCCGCCGAGACCTGCGAGATGTTGCGCACCTGCGAGGTCAGGTTGTTGGCCATCAGGTTGACGTTGTCGCTGAGGTCCTTCCAGATGCCCGTCACACCCGGCACCCGTGCCTGCCCGCCGAGGTTGCCCTCGGTGCCCACCTCACGCGCCACCCGCGTCACCTCGTCGGCGAACGCGGACAGCTGGTCCACCATCGTGTTGACGGTCGTGACGAGTTCGAGGATCTCGCCCTTCGCGTCGACCGTGATCTTCTTCGACAGGTCGCCACGCGCGACGGCCGTCGTGACCTCGGCGATGTTGCGCACCTGAAGCGTCAGGTTGTTGGCCATGCCGTTGACGGACTGCGTCAGGTCCTTCCAGGTGCCCGACACCCCCTGGACCTCGGCCTGACCGCCGAGCATCCCGTCGGTGCCGACCTCCTGGGCGACCCGGGTGACCTGCTCCGCGAAACTGGAGAGCTGGTCGACCATCGTGTTCAGGACGTCCTTCAGCTCCAGGATCTCGCCCCGGGCGTCCACGTCGATCTTCTGCGACAGGTCGCCCCGGGCGACCGCCGTGGCGACCTGAGCGATATTGCGCACCTGCGCCGTCAGGTTCCCGGCCATGCCGTTCACCGAGTCGGTCAGATCCCGCCACACCCCGGCGACACCCGGCACCTGGGCCTGTCCGCCGAGCCGTCCGTCGGTCCCGACCTCGCGCGCCACCCGGGTGACCTGGTCGGCGAAGGCCGAGAGCTGGTCGACCATCGTGTTGATGGTGTTCTTGAGCTCCAGGATCTCGCCGCGCGCGTCCACGTCGATCTTCTGCGACAGGTCACCGCGGGCGACCGCGGTCGTGACCTGGGCGATCTGCCGTACCTGCGAGGTCAGGTTGCCGGCCATGAAGTTGACCGAGTCGGTCAGCTCCCGCCAGGTACCGGAGACCCCGTCCACCTTCGCCTGACCGCCGAGGCGGCCCTCGGTCCCCACGTCGCGCGCCATCCGCGTCACCTGATCGGCGAACGAGGAGAGCTGGTCGACCATGGTGTTGACGGTGTTCTTCAGTTCGAGCATCTCGCCGGAGACGTCGACGGTGACCTTCTGCGAGAGGTCACCGTTGGCCACCGCCGTCGTCACCTGCGCGATGTTGCGCACCTGGCCGGTGAGGTTGCGGAAGGCGGTGTTCACGGAGTCCGTGAGGTCCTTCCACGTTCCCGCCGCCCCGGGCACGGCCGCCTGTCCGCCGAGTTCGCCCTCGACCCCGACCTCCCGGGCCACGCGCGTGACCTCGGAGCCGAAGGCCTGGAGCTGGTCCACCATCGTGTTGACGGTGTTCTTCAGTTCGAGCATCTCGCCCGCGACGTCCACCGTGACCTTCTGCGACAGGTCGCCACTGGCCACCGCCGTCGTCACGGTCGCGATGTCGCGCACCTGCGTCGTCAGGTTGCGGAACACGGTGTTGACCGAGTCCGTCAGGTCCTTCCAGGTGCCGGCCGCGCCCGGCACGTTGGCCTGACCGCCGAGTTGCCCCTCGAAGCCGACCTCGCGCGCCACCCGCGTGACCTCGTCCGCGAAGGTGCGCAGCGTCTCGGTCATCTGGTTGATCGTCTCGGCGAGCTGAGCGACCTCGCCGCGCGCGCTCACCTGGACCTTCTGCGACAGGTCACCGTTGGCCACCGCCGTCGTGACCGTCGCGATCCCGCGTACCTGGGCCGTGAGGTTGCCCGCCATGAGGTTCACGGAGTCCGTGAGGTCCTTCCAGACCCCCGCGACGCCGGGCACCTGGGCCTGGCCCCCCAGCTCGCCCTCGGTACCGACCTCCCGGGCGACCCGGGTGACCTCCGAGGAGAACGAGGACAGTTGGTCGACCATGGTGTTGACGGTGTTCTTCAGCTCCGCCATCTCACCGGCGACGTGCACCGTCACCTTGCGCGACAGGTCGCCCTTGGCGACCGCCGTCGTCACCAGCGCGATGTCCCTGACCTGCGCGGTCAGCCGGTACGCCATCGTGTTGACGGAGTCCGTGAGGTCCTTCCACGAACCCGACATGCCGCGCACCTTGGCCTGCCCGCCGAGCTTGCCCTCGGTACCGACCTCGCTGGCCACCCGCGTCACCTCGTCGGTGAACGTCGAGAGCATGTCGACCAGGTTGTTGACGGTCCGGCCGACCTTGAGGAACTCCCCGCGCAGCGGATACCAGGCCCCCTCAGGGGTCTGCGACCGCACCTCCATACGCTGTTCCAGATCCCCGTCGGACACCGCCGACAGCACCCGCCCGACTTCCGAGACGGGGCGTACGAGATCGTCGACCAGCGCGTTGGAGGCGGTGACGGCCGAGGCCCACGAGCCCTCCAGTACGCCGGTCTCCAGCCGTTCCGTGAGTTTTCCCTCACGTCCCACCACGCGCCGCACCCGCGAGAGTTCGCCGGTGAGATGCAGATTGCGGTCGGCGACCTCGTTGAAGACGGCCGCGATCTCCGCCATGACCCCGTCGCCGGAGACCGTGAGCCGTTTACGGAAGTTGCCGTCCCGCATCGACTCCAGGGCCCCCAGCAGCCGGTTCAGGGCCGCTGTGTCCACTTCGGTCGTACCACCGCCCCGGGACCTGTTCCGAGACGGCTGTCCGCCTTTCGCGCGCGTGCCGGTGCTTCGCGTCGCTGCGCCAGACTCCACCGTGTCCCTCCCGCGGGGATTCGACCTCGTGCCGGACATCACATACGGACACCCGACTGTCTTCTGACAGCCTGCCCAGTGTTTCACCCTGGCCGAACCAGTCAGAACAGTTCGGCAGCTTCGTACACGCTCCGCACCCCTCACGGGCACTCCATGACCCCCGCAAGGGCGGAATCACCCGCAACCGGCCTCCATGGGGTCCCCGAAGGTAAGTAACCTGGCCTACGGCTGTCCCACCGTCCAGGTCCGCCCGACCCGGGCGGTGGCACGAATCGAGCGGGCGGCAAAGGGGCGGCCGACATATGGGACTGCGTTTCGCCGGGGACACCTCCCCGGAATCCGGGCCCGGGAACCATCAGGACCGGCCGAACCCGCCCGTCGTGCCCCGGGCCGCCGAGACCGTGACAGGGAGTGCTGTGATCACCGCGCGGGCGTCCGCCATCTTCGAGCCCGTCGGACGTTCCGTCGCGACGGCCCGTTCCTTCGTCCGCGACACCCTCCAGGGCTGGGGCTTCTCGGACATCATCGACGACGCCACCGTGCTGACCAGTGAACTCGTCACCAACGCCGTCGTCCACGCCGGCACCGCCGCCGAAGTCCACTGCCTGCGCACGGAGTCCGGTGTCCGCATCGAGGTCGCCGACCAGTACCCCGAGCGCGAGGTGCCGCTCCAGCACGGCGAACCCACCTTCGGGAACCTGGAACGGGAGGGCGGTCGCGGCCTCCAGCTGTGCGGGGCGCTCGCCTCTCGCTGGGGCGTCGAGTACACCCCGAGGCAGAAGCAGGTCTGGTTCCAGCTCGACCTGCCCGACCGTGCCGTCGGCACCCGCAGCGCCGGCCCGCTGCTACCGGACGCGCTGCTTCCGCTGACCGACGGCCGGGTGCGGGTCGCCGTCGTCCAGATCGACGAGGGCGGCACCATCAGCGCGTGGAACGAGGACGCGGAGTCCGTTTTCGGCTACACCGCGTCCCAGGTCACGGGCAAGCTGCTCACCGACCTCGCGGCCTGGCCGCACACGCCGGGGACGAGCACCGGCGTCGCTGAGGCGCTGCGTCTGTCGCGCTGGGAGGGCAGCTACGGACTGCGCGCCGCCGACGGCCACGTCGTCCCCGTCTACGCCTCGCACCTGCGCGTACGGGACAGCGACGGGGCGGCGTCCACCGTCTGCCTCCTGGTCCGCGACGACGAGCGCGCCGTCCTGCAGACGCCGCTGCGCGGTCCCGGCCCCGAGCCGGGTTCCCTGGGCGGCGACGCGCCTCCCGCCGACGCCTTCGAGACTTTCATCGGCACCCCGGCTCCCGAGGACCTCGACGGTCTCCTGCAGCGCACCGTGGAACGTGCCAGGGACATGCTCGACGGGGACGCCGCCTTCCTGCTGCTGGCCACCGACGACGAGACGGAACTCGAAGTACGCGCTTCCACCGGGCTCCCCTCGGCGCGGCAGCGTTTCGCCCGTGTCCAGGTCGAGGCCGGCCCGGGCCGCTACGGTTCGGCCCGGATGCCCGCCGTGCACGAGGACCTCACCGACGTGCCGGGCGCCGTCCCGCTCCTCTCGGGCACGGGGATGCGTTCGGTGGTGACGGTGCCCCTGAAGGTCGAGGGCCGGCTGACCGGTTCGCTCGGCGTCGCCGCGGAGGCACCGGAGCGCTACTCGAACGAGGAGGCGCTGCGTCTCCAGTTCGCCGCGGACCGTATCGCGCTGGCCGTGGAGTCGGCGCGCCTGGGCGAGCTGGAGAAGCTGCGCCGCGGCTCCCTGTCCTTCCTCGTGGAGGCCTCGGACCTGTTGGCCGGGACGCTCGACCGGGACCAGACGCTCGCCCTGATGGCGCAGATGACGGTGCCGACCCTCGCGACCTGGTGCGCGGTCTACACGACCGGCGACCAGGCTTCCGACCCCTACCTCTCCTACGTGCTGCACGAGGACGAGGACCGCATCGACGGTCTCAAGGCCCTGCTGTCCCGCCTCGCTCCGCCGGAGCCGGTGACGACGCCGGGCGCACGCGCGTGGACCGCCCCGTCCGAGTCCGCGCACCAGGCGGCGCTGCGCACGTCCATGCGCAACCTGGGTCTCGGCGAGCCGACCGTGGTGGGCTCCGGTATCGGTACGACGCTGGCGACGGCCGCGGCGGTCGGCGGCGACACCGTCGTCCTGCCGCTCGTGGCCCGCAACCGTGTCATCGGCATGCTCGTCCTCGGCAAGCCCTCCGACGAGCACTTCCGCCAGGAGAACCTGGAGCTGGCCGAGGACCTCTCGCGTCGTGCCGCGCTCGCCCTGGACAACGCTCGCCTGTACTCGGAGCGCGTCTCCAACAGCCAGTCCCTGCAGCGCAGTCTGCTGCCCCCGGAGCTGCCGAAGGTGCCCGGTGTCGAGGTGGAGGTCATCTACCGCGCGGCCGGCGAGGGCAACGAGGTGGGCGGCGACTTCTACGACCTCTTCCCCATCCGCGAGGGCGTCTACGGCTTCGCCATCGGCGACGTGTGCGGTACGGGTCCGGAGGCGGCGGCCGTGACGGGACTGGCCCGGCACGCGCTGCGTCTGCTCGCCAGGGAGGGCTTCACGGGCCCGGCGGTCCTGGAACGCCTGAACGCGGCCATCCTCGACGAGGGCGCCCGCAGCCGCTTCCTGACCCTCCTGTACGGGGAGATGGTGCCGCAGGAGGACGGGAGCGCCGCCCTGAAGGTCGTGTGCGCGGGACACCCCCTGCCCTTGCGGCTGCGCCAGGACGGCACGGTGGAGCCGGCGGCGGACCCGCAGCCGCTGCTCGGGGTCATGGACGACCTGGAGTTGTACGAGCAGTCCGTGACGCTCGACCCGGGCGATGTCCTGCTGTGTGTGACGGACGGCGTCACGGAGCGGCGTGAGGGCACGCGCATGCTCGGGGACGACGGCCTCGCCGATGTCCTAAAGACGTGCACGGGGCTGACGGCGGGCGCCGTGGCGGCCCGCATCATGCGTGCCGTGGAGCGCTTCGCCGCGGACGCCCCGTCCGACGACATGGCAATCCTGTCGATGCGCCTCCCGGGCCCGCAGACCGACTGAGCCCCGGTGACCGCTCCCGGACCCATGCATGGGAAAGGCCCCCGCCGATACGGCGGGGGCCTTTCCCATGCATGACTCAACTGAATTTCGCTGAGCCCCAAAACGGAATCGAACCGTTGACCTTCTCCTTACCATGGAGACGCTCTGCCGACTGAGCTATTGGGGCCTGTCCTTCACGCGGTTTCCCGCGTTGCGACGAAAGAAATCATACCCCGAACTGAGGACCGCTCCGCACCATCAGCCGGCCTGTTCCGAACTCTCAGAGAACCGCGGCGTGCAGGATGCCGCCGAGCGCGTTGCACGCCGCTACGGTGCGCTGCAGTTCTCGTTTGGTCAGCCGCTCACCTATCGGCAGGGAGAGCGTCTCTTCCGCGGCCTGTTCGGTCGCCGGCAAGTGGACGTCACGGCGGAACCGGGGCAGCCGGTGCACGGGGGTCGGTACCGGCACTCTGCAGTCGATGCCCTTGCTGCGGGCGGCGCGGGCGAACGCGTCCCGGTCGGGCCGGCCGTTCCCTCGTACGCGGACGACGTACTGCTGGTAGGTGTGCCGTGCCCCGGCGTCCGGCGTGCCCACTCCCTTGAGCCGGCTGTCGAGGTACTTGGCGCACTGGAGGCGTTGGCGCTCCGCTTCGGACGGGGCCTCGCTCTCCTGATGTTGGAGCACGAGGAGCCCTCGGCGCGCGCCGAGTTCCGTCAGCGGGGCGAGCTGGGGTGTCCGCCCGAACCGGTGGACGACGACAACAGCGGCCGAATCGGGGGTCAGGACGGATTCGACGGACGCCGGGTCGAGACAGTACGTGGCGGGGTCGATGTCGGCGAACACAGGCCGGGCTCCGAGTTCGGCGACGGCCTGGGCCACTTCGACGTTTCCGAAAGCGGGGACGACCACTTCGTCGCCGACGCCGATTCCTGCGGCGCGCAGCATGAGTGCTGTCTTCATGCCTGCATGGTGGCCGGGCCGCGTGAACGGAAGATGACGCACAAAAGAAAAAGGGTGGTCCCCGAGCCGAAGCTCAGGGACCACCCTTTTGAATAATTGTTCGGCGGCGTCCTACTCTCCCACAGGGTCCCCCCTGCAGTACCATCGGCGCTACGAGGCTTAGCTTCCGGGTTCGGAATGTAACCGGGC
>NZ_JBFALS010000005.1:0-577510 GCF_040656295.1 Streptomyces sp. NPDC049954 | reverse complement strand
GGAGAAGTGGCAGCTCGCACTCGACATGCTCGACGAGACCCGCTCGTGGGGCATCGAGGTGCCACTGGCCATCGCGGACGCCGGATACGGCGATGTCACGGCCTTCCGGCACGGCGTGCAGGCCCGCGGCCTCAACTATGTGGTGGGCATCTCCACCACCCTGACGGCCCACCCCGGACAAGCCGTGCCGGTGACCGAGCCGTACTCCGGGACCGGGCGCCCACCGGTCGCGAAGTACCCGGACAAGCCACAGCCGGTGAAACAGCTGGTCATCGCGGCGGGCCGCAGGGCGGCAAAGCCGGTGCAGTGGCGTGAGGGCTCCCGGCCCGGCAGAAGTCGCAGCGGCTTCAGACGGATGTACTCGCGGTTCGTGGCCCTGCGGATCCGGCCCGCCGGACGCGAGGTCCGCCAGGCCGCCGACGGCCCGCAACTGCCCGCGTGCTGGCTCCTGGCCGAGTGGCCGGCCGACCAGGGCGAACCCGTTCAGTTCTGGCTCTCCGACCTGCCCGCCGACACCCCGCTGACCACCCTGGTCCGCCTCGCCAAGCTCCGCTGGCGCATCGAACACGACTACCGCGAGATGAAACAGGCCCTGGGCCTGGCCCACTTCGAAGGCCGCACCTACCTCGGCTGGCACCACCACGTCACCCTCGTCTCCGTCGCCCACGCCTTCTGCACCCTGCAACGACTGGCCAGAGCCCCAAAAGACGAGGCGCCGGCCTGAGCCTCTACCAAGTCGTCCGCGAGCTACAGCTCCTCCTCGCGACATGGACCGGCGCCTGCCCCACCTGCCACCGCGACATACCCACACTCACTCCGACCTGACCAAGCCCTACTAGTCAGGAGCGACGGCCGTCACGGGGCCGGGACCAGGTGCGGCGGGGCGGGGCGGTGGCTTCGGTGGCGGCGTCCGGAGAGTCATGGCCGGGCGGCCCGGCGCGGGGGGCCGGCTCCCAGGTCGCGGCGCATGGCCGCGCGCAGCCGGGTGAGCGCGGCCTCGTACGCGGTCCGTCCCCCGGAGTACGCCTCGTCCCCGGCGAGCGTCCCGGCGGCGGCGAGGTCGCGCACGTCCCGCAGGCGGCGGAAGGCGTCCTCGGAGGCGGCGTACACCTCCGGCGTGGCCGTGATCGAGATCTGGTAGCGCATGCCGTAGCACGGGGCGAAGCCCTCACGGGCCGCGCGTTCCCGCTCGGCGGGCGGCAGGTCCAGGTCGCGGGCCAGGCCGCGAAAGGCGTTGCGGGCCCGGGACAGGCAGGCGAGGTAGTCGCCGTACAGGACGCGCCGCACGCCGGTGAGGCGGTCGTCCCGCTCGCGCCGCAGGCGGCCGCGATCGAGCAGAGCGGTGGAGACGGTCGCGATCAGGGCACCGGCCACGGCGCTCAGCAAGGTTGTCCACGGCATGCCTCCGCACAGTAGGAGGCGACCGGGTGTGCCGGAAGGGCGTCGCCGGGCGGGCCGTGGCCGGAAGGCGTCAGGCGCCCGAGCGGGAGACGTCGTGTGCTCGGTCACCGCTCGGCGGCTGTCCGTCAGGGACAGGACCCGGCCGCCGACGAGCCGGTCCCGCTCCAGGCGCGTCGCAGTCCTTTGGCGTTCCGAGCCCGCACGGGTTCCCCGTGTTGGTGCGTGCACGCACCTTGCGGTGCGGTGGCGGGGGTCTGGAGACTGCCCGGGTGGTGCGGGCGGGAGGTCCGGTGCACCGGTGCGAGGAGGCGGGCGGGTGTGGCCGGGGAAGCCGTGGTGGTCGAGGCGGTGCGTACGCCGCTCGGGCTGAGCGGCGGTGACCTGGCCGGGGCGCATCCGGCCCGGCTGCTGGGTCTCGTCTACCGGGAGTTGCTGGAGCGCGCCGGGCCGGGTGCCGGGCGGGTGGACCACGTGGTGTGCGGGACGCAGACGCAGGCGGGGGAGCAGTCCGGCAACGTGGCCCGTACGGCCTGGCTGGCCGCGGGTCTGCCCACGGCCACGGCCGCGACGACCGTGGACTGCCGGGAGGCGTCCGCCCAGCAGGCGGCGCTGCTCTCGGCGGCGCTCGTCATGTCGGGCACGGCGCGGCTCGCCCTGAGCTGCGGGGTCGAGGTCATGTCCCGGATACCGCCGTCCGCCGCCACGCAGCGCGGCCCCGGTCTGCCCAGGCCCCCGGAGTGGACCGCCGGGCTGCCCGGGGAGTTCGACTCGGCGGAGCGCACGGCCCAGGCGTACGGGATAGGGCCGGCCGACGCGCGGGCGGTGGCGCTGCTGTCCCGCGAGCGGGCCTTCGCCGCCCGCGCCGACGGGAGCAGCGCCCGGGAGATCTGCGCCGTTCCGGTCACCGGGGCCGGCCCGCTCGTGACCGCCGACGAGGGGGCGCGGGAGCGGCCGGACCGTACGCGCGTCGCCGGGGAGCGGCCGGTCGTGCCGGGCGGGGTGCACACGGCGGCGAGCACGGCCCCCGCCGGGGACGGCGCCGCCGGACTGCTCTGGACGAGCCCGGGGGCCGCCCGCGAACTGGGGCTGCGGCCACGGGCCCGGGTGGTCGCGCAGGTGACCGTCGGGGTGGACCCGGACCGGTACGTCGACGGGGCCGTGGAGGCGACCCGGATCGCTCTGGGCCGCGCGGGTCTGAAGGCGCGGGACGTGCGCGTGGCCGAGATCGACGAGCCCTTCGCCGCCGTCGTGCTCGGCTGGGCCCGGTCCTTCGGTCTCGACGACGGGCTGGACGGCGTCAACGCGAGGGGCGGGGCCCTCGCCCTGGGCCGTCCCGCAGGTGCGTCCGGAGCCCGGCTGCTGACCACCGCGCTCGGTCGCCTGGCGGACGAGGACCACGAGTTCGCCCTCGTGGCGACGGCGGCCGGGGGAGCGCAGGCGAGCGCGACCGTCCTCCAGCGGATCTAGTGCCACGGAGGCAACGTTCGCCCCGTCGCGACGCCCGGCACGCCCTCTCGCCGCACCGGCCGAAAGCCCAAGTACGTCCAGTACGAGGGCTTCCGGCCGGGGGACCCCCAGAGAGCACGCACCGGACGCCGCTCCTTGACGGGCGAACGTTGCCTGTCGCGGCACCAGCGCGGCACTTCCGGACGCCGGGACGCTGCCGCCGGAAGCTGATGCCCGTCGTCCGCCGCCGGACGCGGCCGTTCACGGCCCGGACGGACGCGACCGCTCACGGTTCGAAGGTGACCGGCGGCTCGAAGGAGGCCCTGCGGGTCGCCCGGCGCAGCGCCTTCAGGACGGCGGGGCCCAGGGTCAGGCTCAGGACGACCGTCAGGACGGCGCGCGGCAGGTCCCAGCCCAGGGAGGTCGCGAGGCAGTACGCGAGGAAACGGCTCAGGTTCTCGCCGAGCGGGTCCCCCGGCACGAAGGACACCCCGGTCGACATGCCGCCGATGTAGGGCCAGCCCTGGAGGTTCATGACCGTGCCGTAGAGCACCGCCGACACCGCCCCGTACGCGGCGAGCAGCAGCAGTTCGCGGAGGCCGCGCAGCGTGCGGGCGCCCGGCAGCAGGCCCGCGCCCATGCCGACCCAGCCCATCGACAGCATCTGGAACGGCATCCACGGGCCCACCCCGCCCGTGAGCAGCGCGGAGGCGAACATCGAGACGGCGCCCAGCACGAAGCCGAAACCGGGGCCGAGGACCCGGCCCGAGAGCACCATCAGGAAGAACATCGGCTCGATGCCCGCGGTGCCCGCGCCCAGCGGGCGCAGAGCCGCCCCGGCCGCCGCGAGGACGCCGAGCATCGCGACGGCCTTCGCGTCGAGACCGCCGTCCGCGATCGCCGCGACCACCACCGCGAGCAGGAGCGGCAGCAGCGCCGCGAACAGCCACGGGGCGTCCCCGGAGTGCGCCACGCCCGAGGCGCCGTCGGCCAGCAGGGGCCAGCCGAAGGCCATCACCCCGACGAGGCTGATCAGCGCGAGCGCGGCCAGGGCCCGGGGCCCCAGGCGTACGGCGCGCACCCGGCGCTGCGCGCGGTCCTCGGGCGGCCTGGGGGCGGCGGGGGCGGTCACGAGCCGTCCTCCAGGGCGCGGGCGACCTGGCCCACGGTGAGCCAGTGCTGCGGGGCGAGGATCTTCGCGGTCTGCGGGGCGAACTGCGGGGAGGACACCACGACCTCGGTGGTCGGGCCGTCCGCGACGATCTCGCCCTCCGCGAGGATCACCACCCGGTGCGCCAGTTCCGCCGCGAGTTCCACGTCGTGCGTCGCGAGGACGATGGCGTGGCCGCGCGCCGCGAGGCCCGTCAGGATCCTCACGAGCCGGGCCTTGGCCGCGTAGTCGAGGCCCCGGGTCGGCTCGTCGAGCAGCAGCAGGGGCGGCGCGGCGGTCAGGACGACGGCGAGGGCCAGCGCGAGCCGCTGCCCCTCGGACAGGTCACGCGGGTGCGCCCGGTCGGGCACCTCGGGCAGCAGCCGGGTGACCAGCGCGCGACAGGTGCCGGGGGCCGCCCCGGCGTCGGCGTCGGCCGCCGCGCACTCGCCGGAGACGGTGTCGGTGTACAGCAGGTCGCGCGGTTCCTGCGGGACGAGGCCCACCCGGCGGACGAGTTCGGCGGGGGAGGCCGCGCGGGGTGCCGAGCCCCCCACCAGGACCGTGCCCGAGTCAGGGGCGAGCAGGCCCACGAGCGCCGAGAGCAGCGTCGACTTGCCCGCGCCGTTGCGCCCCATGAGGGCGACGGTCTCGCCGGGCCGCACGCTCAGATCGACCCCGTGCAGCGCGCGGACCGCGCCGCGCGTGACACCCAGACCCCGCGTACGCGCCGCGAACACGTCCCCGCGAGCGGTGGCCCGACTCTCCCCGGCCCCGGAAGGGGGACGCGTCCGCGTGCCGCGCCGCCGCCACGGCAACAGCGGGCGCCGCCGTACGTCCACCGGCGCCGGGCCCGGCCCGGGAGCCGTCGGCCCGCCGCCGGGGGCCGACAGTCCGGCATCCGGCTCCGCCGCCACGGCGACGGCTTCCGGCGGTACGTGGCCGGTCAGCCGGGCGCGTAGCGGGCCCGCCGCGCGGCGGGCGTCGCGGACGGAGAGCGGCAGCGGGTCCCAGCCGGCCAGGCGGCCCAGGGCCACGACGGGCGGGCGGACCGGCGACTGCGCCATCACCTCGGCGGGCGGCCCCACGACCGGCGCACGGCCCGGGCCCGGCAGCAGCACGACCCGGTCCGCGTACTGCACGACCCGCTCCAGCCGGTGTTCGGCCATCAGGACCGTCGTACCGAGGTCGTCGACGAGCCGGGTCAGCACGGCGAGCACCTCCTCGGCGGCGGCCGGGTCGAGCGCCGAGGTCGGCTCGTCGAGGACCAGGACCTTCGGGTGCGGGGTCAGTACCGAGCCGATCGCGAGGCGCTGGCGCTGACCGCCCGACAGCGTCGCGATGGGCCGGTCGCGCAGCTCGTGCAGGCCCAGCAGGTCGAGGGTCTCCTCGACCCGGCGGCGCATCACGTCGGCGGGCAGCCCCAGCGACTCCATGCCGTAGGCGAGTTCGTCCTCGACGGTGTCGGTCACGAAGTGCGCGAGCGGGTCCTGCCCGACCGTGCCGACCACGTCGGCCAGTTCCCGGGGCTTGTGGGTGCGGGTGTCGCGGCCCGCGACCGTCACGCGGCCGCGCAGCGTCCCGCCGGTGAAGTGCGGCACGAGCCCCGACACCGTACCCAGCAAAGTCGACTTACCGACTCCCGAGGGGCCCACGAGCAGGACCAGTTCGCCCTCCGGAACGGTCAGCTCGATCCCGCTCAGCGTGGGCTCCGGCGCCCCGTCGTACGTCACGGAGACGTTCTCGAAGTGGATCACGGGGTCCTCGCCTCCCTGGGGGCACGTCGACCGGTCGCCGGGTTCTCCGGTGTTGTCGCTTTCGGTGGTTTCGCCGGTCTCGAAGGGCGCGGCGGCGGCGCGGCGGGGGCGGCCACGGCGGGCACCAGCCCCACCAGCACCGCGAGGGCCGGCCACACCGGCAGCGTCGGCGCGGTCAGCGGGACGACGCCCGGGTGCAGCGCCCCGGGCGCGTACCGGCCGGCCAGCACCAGGAGCAGGCCGACGGCCACGCCGGAACCCGACACGAGCCAGGCCCGCACCCCCCACGGATCGGGACGGTAACGGCTGCGGACGCTGCGCCGGCCGCCGAGCCACAGACCGCCCAGCGCCGCCGCGAGCCCCGCGCCCAGCACCGGAAGCGCGTAGGAGGCCCCGGCCGAGGCGAGCAGCCCGTACGTGCCCGCGCACACGCCGAGCAGTCCGCCGAGCGTCAGCGCGGCCGTCGTACGGCGCACCGCGACGGGCACCGAGGCGGTCCGCCCGTACCCGCGCGCGTCCATCGCCGCCGCGAGCGCCACCGAGCGTTCCAGCGCGCCCTCCAGGACCGGCAGCCCCACCTGGAGCAGTCCGCGCAGCCCCCGGTCGGGGCGGCCGCGCAGCCGCCGGGCCGCGCGCAGCCGCCGCACGTCGGCCACGAGGTTCGGTGCGAAGGTCATCGCGACCACGACCGCGACCCCCACCTCGTACAGCGCGCCCGGCAGCGACTTCAGCAGCCGCACCGGGCTGGCGAGGGAGTTCGCCGCGCCCACGCAGATCAGCAGGGCCGCGAGCCGCAGCGCGTCGTACAGCGCGAACAGCAGGCCCTCGGCGGTGACCCGGCCGCCCAGCCGTACCCCGCGCGCCCACTCGGGCAGCGGGATCTCGGGCAGCGTGAAGAGCGTGTGGCTGCCCGGGATGGGCGAACCGAGGAACACCGCGAAGACCAGCCGGATCAGCAGCACCACGAGGCCGAGCCGCACGAAGGCCCCGTACGAACGCGACCAGGGCGCGTCGGTCCTGCGGGCCGCCACGACGTACCCGGCGACCACGACGATCAGCGCGAGCAGCAGCGGATTGGTGGTGCGGGTCGCGGCGGCGGCCAGGCCCAGCGCCCACACCCACCACGCACCGGCGTGCAGCGTCCCGTAGGCGCGGGCGGCGGAGGGCGGGGGCGCCGGGGAGGCCCCGGTCCCCCCGTCCGGTGTGCGTGCCCCCGTGCCGGGGCGGGTCATGCCCGGCGCCGGCGGCGGGTCTGCCACACCGTCCCGGCGGCGAGGACGACGAGCACCCCGATCCCCGCGAACAGGCCGAGAGACGGACCGCCCCCGTCGTCCTTCGCGGGCGCGGCGCTGTCGTGCGGGGCCGGGGAGCGCGTGGCGTCCCGGTGCCCGGGGGCGGCGTCGACCTGCTCGCCGCAACCGGTGCGCGGATAGCCGGAGATCGCGCACAGCAGCGCGGAGGCGTCGTAGCGCAGCGGCTTCGCGACCGCCGCGAGCGCGTCGGCCGCGCTGCCGTCCCGGGCGATCCGCGCGCACGCCGTACGGGGCGCGGGCGGTGTCTCGCCGGACGGGGCGTCGGCCGCCGTCCCGAAGTCGAGGACGAGGGCGATCCGCTTGCGGTCCGCGCGCTGCGGGGTGTCCGCGCAGATCCGCTCGAAGGACGCGGCACCGCGCGGTCGCGCCGAGTCCCGCGAGTCCTCGCTCACCGAGAAGCGGAAGCCCTCGACCGAGCCGTCCCCGGGCCGGGAGATCGCGGGCCCCTGCGTCGCGTACGTCCACGCGGCGCCCGAACGCTCCCAGAACGACCAGTACCGGTAGCCGGTGGCGGCGTTCGCGGGGGAGGCCGCCCCGGTAAGAACGGCGCACAGGGCCAGCGCGGTGGTGAGCACGGCGAGCGCCGCACGCGGCACGCGGCGCGCCCCGCCGCCCCGCGACCGGGACCCGGCGGGAGCGCGCCGCACCGCCACCGCGCGACTCACAGCTGCGACCGCTTCTTGTTGCGGCCGCTGACCAGGAAGCCGATACCGATGCCGACGAACGCGCCGACGCCGACCATCCACCAGGGGCTGATCCCGTCGCCGTCGGCTCCGTCGTCGGCGTTCTTCTGCTCGCCCTCGGCGCTCGGCGTGGGGGCGGCCGAGGCGTCGGCGGGGCCCTCGGCCGCGAGCTTCGCGACGAGGTCGGTGCCGCCGAAGTCGTGCGCGTCGGTGCCGGTCGCCTCGGCGGTCAGGACGAGCTGCGCCCACGCGGCCGGCCCCGTCTGCCCGGCCCACCGCGCGCCGTTCTCCTCCAGCCACGCGAGGGGCTTGCGCGCCTGACCGGTCAGGCCGGCGGCGGTCAGGGCGACCACCGTGTCGGCGGTGTTGCCGACGTCGGGCTGGTCCTTCGCGCCGGGCATCGCCGACATGAGGTGACCGGTCTTCGCGACGGCGGAGGCCAGGTGGGCCGCGCCGTTGCGCGCCGCGTCCCCCACGTCCTTCGGGGCGTGGCAGGCGTACTTCCCGCCCTCGCCGTCCTCGCCCGGACCGGACACGACGAAGCCGTGACCGAGCGCGGCCGTGACGGCGGCGGCCGTGGCGTCGTCGTTGGCCACGAGCTTCTTCGACTTCGGGTCCGGCTGGTAGGCGAAGGCGGCGCCCTCGGCGGGCTTGGCGCCGCACTTCAGCGCGAGGGCGCGCAGCGCGTCGAACGGCGACTGGCCCTTCTCCGACGTGACCGAGCCGGGCTCCTCGCCCATCGCGGCCAGCGCCCCGGCCACCACGGACGTGGAGTTCGCGTCGGAGGCGCCGCCCGGGTTGTAGCTCCAGCCGCCGTCCGCGTTCTGCGTGGACTTCAGCCAGTCCAGGGACTTCTCGGCCTCGGCGCGGTGGCCGCCGACGGCGACGAAGGCCTGCACGGCGGCGGCCGTGGAGTTGGAGTCGACCTTGTCCTTCGCGCCGCAGTCGGCGCCGGGCTTCGCACGGAACGCGGCGTAGGCGCCGTCCGCGCACTGCTGCCCCACGAGCCAGTCGACGGCCGGACGCGGCACCTCGGCCTTCGCGGTGGCGAGGGCGGTCAGCGCGAGGGACTGACGCCACACACCGTCGTACGTCGGGTCCTGTTTGCCGAACAGGCCCTCGGCCTTGGCCGGTATCGCGGACGGGGAGGGGGACGGGGCGGCGACGGCGGGGGACGCGGCCGCGCCCAGAGCGACGGCTGCTGCGGCGAGGGCGGCGCTGCGACGGACGTTCATAGCGGGAGGGATGCCTCTCCTGGCGGGGCCGGGCCGGCGGTTCCGGCTCGCCGCCGGGGCGGCTCACGGGTGCGGGTCAGCGCCGGAACTGCGCCGGCTTGCCCTGGGTGGGGGTGGTCACGACCGGGCCATTTTAGCGGGGCCCCCGGCCGGACGGGGCGGTGCGGGTGGCGGCCCTCCCCGGCCGCGGGACCGCCCGCGGCCGTCCGGGGCGCCAGGACGGGGCGCGAGGGGCCGGACGCGGCCGGAGCGAGCGGCCGGCGGGCGCTCCCCGTACCCGTCCGCACCGGTCCGCGACCGTGGTGCGAATCACCGCTACCGCCCCGCACAGCGTGGCTACCAGCCGGTAGATTCGGTGTCCTGACGATCAACGACGGTCGGGCCGGACGGCCGCGTCCGCAACTTGTTCTAGGTTGTCGGGCGGCGTAATCTCGCCCGGACGTGCAGGAAAAGAGAGGGTGCCTGGAGTGACCGCTGAGGCCCTGGGTGCCCGAGCCGCCGGAGAACGGCCCTTGCGCGTCGCCCTGCTCACCTACAAGGGCAACCCCTTCTGCGGCGGACAGGGCGTGTACGTACGCCACCTCTCCCGCGAACTGGCCCGCCTCGGTCACGAGGTCGAGGTCATCGGCGCCCAGCCCTACCCGGTGCTCGACGAGGGCGTACGCCTGACCGAACTGCCGAGCCTCGACCTCTACCGGCAGCCCGACCCCTTCCGCACCCCGAAGCGGGCCGAGTACCGGGACTGGGTCGACGCCCTGGAGGTCGGCGCCATGTGGACCGGCGGCTTCCCCGAGCCGCTCACCTTCAGCCTGCGGGTCCGCCGCCATCTCGCCGCCCGGCGCGGCGCGTTCGACATCGTCCACGACAACCAGACGCTCGGCTACGGGCTGCTCGGCGGGCCCGGCGCCCTCGGCGCCCCGCTCGTCACCACGATCCACCACCCCATCACCGTGGACCGTGCCCTCGACCTGGCCGCCGCCGAGAACCTCAAACGCCGCCTGTCGGTGCGCCGTTGGTACGGCTTCACGCGGATGCAGAAGCGCGTCGCGCGCCGGCTGCCCTCGGTGCTCACCGTGTCCGGCTCCTCCCGGCAGGAGATCGTCCAGCACCTCGGGGTGCGCCGCGACCGGGTCCACGTCGTCCACATCGGCGCCGACACCGACCTGTTCTCGCCCGACCCGGCCGTGCCCGAGATCCCCGGACGCATCGTCACCACCTCCAGCGCCGACGTCCCGCTCAAGGGCCTCGTCCACCTCGTGGAGGCGCTCGCCGCGCTGCGCGCCGAACATCCCGCGGCGCACCTCGTCGTCGTCGGCAAGCGGGCCGAGGACGGGCCGGTCGCGCAGGCCATCGAGCGGTACGGGCTCGGCGGCGCCGTCGAGTTCGTCAAGGGCATCTCCGACGAGGAACTCGTGCACCTCGTGCGCGGCGCGCAGATCGCCTGCGTCCCCTCCCTCTACGAGGGCTTCTCGCTGCCCGCCGCCGAGGCCATGGCCACCGGCACCCCGCTCGTCGCCACCACCGGAGGAGCCATCCCCGAGGTCGCCGGGCCCGACGGGGAGACCTCCCTCGCGGTCCCGCCCGGGGACGCGGGCGCCCTCGCGCACGCGCTCGGCCGGCTGCTGAAGGACCCCGGCCTGCGGGCCCGGCTCGGCGCGGCCGGACGCGCCCGGGTGCTGGACCGCTTCACCTGGGCCCGCGCCGCGCAGGGCACCGCCGAGCAGTACCGGGCCGCGCTCGACGCCCGGCGCCCCGCCGCCCGGTCCCTCACCGGCGCCCCCGCCCGGACCGTCGCCCCGGCCCCCGCGAGCCGTGCGACGCCCGTGGCCGTCACCACCGCAACCCCTGACCGCGAAAGCAGGTCCACGTGCTGACCGTCGACTTCACCCGCTTCCCGCTCGCCCCGGGCGATCGCGTGCTCGACCTGGGCTGCGGCGCGGGCCGGCACGCCTTCGAGTGCTACCGGCGCGGCGCGCAGGTGGTCGCCCTCGACCGGAACGCCGAGGAGATCCGCGAGGTCGCCACGTGGTTCGCCGCGATGAAGGAGGCCAAGGAGGCCCCCGCCGGAGCGAGCGCCACCGCCATGGAGGGCGACGCGCTCGCGCTGCCCTTCCCCGACGCCTCCTTCGACGTCGTGATCATCTCCGAGGTCATGGAGCACATCCCCGACGACAAGGGCGTGCTCGCCGAGATGGTGCGCGTCCTCAAGCCCGGCGGACGCATAGCGGTGACCGTCCCGCGCTACGGCCCCGAGAAGGTGTGCTGGGCACTGTCCGACGCCTACCACGAGGTCGAGGGCGGCCACATCCGCATCTACCGCGCCGACGAACTCGTCCGCAAGATGCGCGAGGCCGGACTGCGCCCCTACGGCAGCCACCACGCCCACGCCCTGCACAGCCCCTACTGGTGGCTCAAGTGCGCCTTCGGCGTCGACAACGACAAGGCGCTGCCGGTACGGGCGTACCACAAGCTGCTGGTGTGGGACATCATGAAGAAGCCCTTCGCGACCCGCTTCGCCGAGCAGGCGCTCAACCCGGTGCTCGGCAAGAGCTTCGTGGCGTACGCGACCAAACCGCACCTGCCGACCGCGGACGCCGCGCCGCGGGCCGACGCCACGGACCCCGCGTGAGCACCCCCCGGACAGAACACCTCGTGCTGCCCGGGGTCCTCACCGCTCAGGAGGCCGCCGCGACCGTGAGGGGCCTGCTCGGACAGCAGCGGGCCGACGGGGCGATCCCCTGGTTCCGCGGCCACCACCTCGATCCCTGGGACCACACCGAGACCGCGATGGCCCTCGACGCGGCCGGTGAGCACGAGGCCGCCGCCCGCGCCTACGCCTGGCTCGCCCGGCACCAGAACCCGGACGGCTCCTGGTACGCGGCCTACCAGGACGGGGACCACGAGCGGCCCTGCGACCGCGCGAAGGAGTCCAACTTCTGCGCGTACGTCGCCGTCGGCGTGTGGCACCACTACCTCGCCACCGGCGACGACACCTTCCTCGACACGATGTGGCCCGTCGTGTACGCGGCCGTCGAGTTCGTGCTGCGCCTGCAGCAGCCCGGCGGGGAGATCGGCTGGAAGCGCGAGGCGGACGGCACGGCCGTGCCGGACGCGCTGCTCACCGGCTCCTCCTCCGTGCACCAGGCGCTGCGCTGCGCGCTGGCCATCGCCGAGGAGCGCGAGGAACCGCAGCCCGACTGGGAACTCGCCACCGGCACACTGCGCCACGCCGTCCGCAGGCACCCCGAACGCTTCCTCGACAAGTCCCGCTACTCGATGGACTGGTACTACCCGGTCCTCGCGGGCGCCGTCACCGGCGGGGAGGCCGAGCGGCGGATCGCGGAACGCTGGGCCGAGTTCGTGGTCCCCGGGCTCGGCGTGCGGTGCGTCGTGCCCAACCCGTGGGTCACCGGAGGCGAGAGCGCCGAACTCGCCCTCGCGCTGTGGGCCGTCGGCGAGTCCGACCGGGCGCTGGAGATCCTCCAGAGCCTCGGCCGGCTGCGCGACCCCGGGACCGGCCTCTACTGGACCGGGTACGTCTTCGAGGACAAGGCCGTGTGGCCCCGCGAGCAGACCACCTGGACCGCGGGCGCGCTGCTCCTCGCGGTCGC
This sequence comes from Streptomyces sp. NPDC049954, assembly GCF_040656295.1. Taxonomy (NCBI): domain Bacteria; kingdom Bacillati; phylum Actinomycetota; class Actinomycetes; order Kitasatosporales; family Streptomycetaceae; genus Streptomyces; species Streptomyces sp. NPDC049954. The sequence goes on along the minus strand of NZ_JBFALS010000005.1, from coordinate 564,914 downwards.
CGCGCTCGGCGGCGACCAGGCGACCTGCGCCGTGTTCAGCGGGGCGGAACTGCCGCGCGGACTCGACGACGCCGACACCACGGCCGACTGCTGCCGCATCCACTGAACTCCCGGACTCCCGTACGCGGGACGCCGGCCGCCCGCGCGGTCAGCGGCTGATCCGGCCGGCGACGGCGTGTCCGACGAACAGGTAGACGACGGCGGCGAGGCCGTAGCCGCACACCACCCGTGCCCACTGCTCGTCGAAGGTGAAGAGGTCACGGGACCAACCGGCGAGGAAGTTCGCCGCGTCGTGGACCCACTGCACCAGGTCGTTGGCGCGGTTCGCGTCCAACAGGTACATGACGATCCACACGACCAGGATGACGGCCAGGACATCGGCTATGAGCGCGATGAGCCGGCCCGCTGCGTTTCCGTTTCGACTGGACATGCACCCCGTCTTGCCGCTTGTGCGTGCGTGAAACCAGTCGGGGGGGCCGTGCGGCAGGTAGGCGAAACGGGGGTGCCCGGCCGTGGTCGGCCAGGCACCCCCGTTCGGGTCGCCCGGGTGGCGCGGGCTCAGCCGCGCTGGATGCCGCTCGTGTCCTGGAGGACGCCGCGCCGCCCGTCCTGGGTCTGGGCGACGAGACCGCTGCCATGCTGGTCGACCGCCAAGTACCAGGTACCGGGGGCCAGTTCGGCGATCGGGGTGGGGGAGCCGTCCTCGCCGTAGAGCTGACGGGGGGCCGGGACCGCGAACCAGAACGGGGCGAACTCGGCCGCCGGAGCCGGTGCGTCCTGCGGTCCGGGCGCGGGCGCCGGAGCCGGAGCGGCCGTCGCCCCGGCCGGCTGCTGACCGGAGTGCTGCTGACCGCCCTGCTGTCCCAGCGGCTGCTGTCCGCCGGGCTGCTGGCCGTACGGCGCGGGGCCGCCCTGCTGGCCGAAGGGCTGCTGCGCCCCGGTGCCGGACGCGGGGCCGTGCTGACCGGGGTAGCCGTAACCACCGGCCTGCGGCTGGCCACCGGGCTGCGGCTGCCCCGGGTAGCCGTACCCGCTCTGCGGCTGACCGCCGTACGGCTGCGGCGTCGCCGGACGCGGCGCACCCAGCAGCGGGGCCTTGAGGGCGGGGACCAGCGGGGTCGCGACGGCGGCCGCCGCCAGCAGCAGGGCGGCGATCAGGCCCAGAATGAGGCCCGCGCCCGCGTCGACGTCCGGCAGGCCGGCCAGGCCGTTGAAGGCGCCCATCGGGTCGAAGAGCGTCCACAGCGCGGTCCACGCGCTGAAGACCGTGAGGGCGACGCCGAACTGGCGCAGCTCGATCCCCGCCACCCGGCGCGGCTGCGACTGCGGCAGCGCCCGCGTGAGGACGACGAGGACGGCACCGGCGATCCCCGCCACGTACACGCCCATCAGCAGCCCGAGGTTGTCCCAGGCGGTGGGCACGTCACTGCAGTTGGGACCGTCGCAGCCATAGGTGTCGAGGAACGAAGCGATGAACAGCAACACCGCTGCTCCGATCACCACGCCGTCGCCTCTTGTCGATGAGCGGATATTCACTTCAGGTCCTTCGTTGGCATGTCGTCGGTGAGGGGGCGGGGAGGCTCACCGCCGGCTGCGGTCCGAAAGCGGCGTCCGGTACGGGAGGTCCCCCGATCTCACCGAGGACCCTACCGTGGGGTACCCGTGCCCGTCCGCCCGGTTCGCGGGCCCGTACGTCCGCCGGCCGTCAGCGGGGCACCGCACGGCGCGGCGGGGCGGCCCCGCTCCGGTCCCCGTTCCCGGCCCCCGCTCCCGGGTCCTCTCAGGACTTCTCCAGGAACGCGGCGATGCCGCCCGCGATGCCGGAGGCGGCCTTCTGCCGCCACGCCGCGCTCGTCACCAGGGCCGCGTCCTGCGCGTCCCGCATGTTCCCGCACTCGATGAACACCTTCGGCACCCGCGACAGGTTGAGCCCGCCGAGGTCCTCGCGCACGTCCAGGCCCGTACCGCCGCCGATGTAGTTGGAGGGCGCGCTGCCGGTCTCCTTGACGAAGGCCCCGGCCAGGCGTTCGCCCAACTCCTTCGACGGGCCGGTGATCTCGCGGGTGTCGGCCTTCCCCGCGTGCACCGGGGCCGGGAGGATCACGTGGAAACCGCGCTGCCCGGGGCCCGCCCCGTCGGCGTGCACCGACACGACGGCGTCCGCCTCCGCCGCGTTCCCGATCCGGGCGCGCTCGTCCACGCACGGGCCCCACGGCCGGTCCCCGTCCTGGGTCAGCGTGACCTTCGCGCCCTGCTGCTCCAGCAGCTCGCGGGCCCGGCGGGCCACGTCGAGGGTGAAACTCCCCTCGGCGTAACCGGCGTTGGTCGAGGTCCCCGTCGTGTCGCACTCCTTGCGGCCGTTGCCCACGTCCACCTGGCGGCCGATCTCGGTGGTGTGCAGCCGGTTGCCGTTGTTGTGGCCGGGGTCCAGGACCACGACCTTCCCGCTGAGCGGGCCGGTGAGCGCGGGCCGCGCGGCCCCCGTGGCGGAGGCCCCCGCCCCGCTCCTGGCCTCCGGTGACGCGTCCTTCCCGTCGGTCCCGTCGGTCCCGGGAGAGGGGCGGGCGCTGGAGCTGCCGGAGGGCCCCGGCGCGGTCGCCCCGTCGTCCTCGCCGCCGGGGCCGACCACCCCGTAGACGATCCATCCGGCGAGCGCGGCGGGCACCACGACGGCCGCCACCGTCGCGAGGCGCCGGGCCGTGGAGGAGCGCTGCCGGGGTGCGGGGTCCTGAGGGAAGCCCGGATAGTCGTACGACACGACCGCGATGCTAGTGCCTCGGCGGGCGATGTTCGCCTCGTCGCGGGCGCCCCGGTACGCACGCGCGCCGCACCGGCCGAAAACCCGGGCGCGTCCAGTGCTGGAGCTTCCGGCCCGGCACTTCCCCCAGCCTCCGGCCGAGGGCCCCCGGGGTCGGCCGCGGGGAATGGCCCGCCTCCACCGCGCCTTTCTGCCACCTCGTCGAAGAAACGGCTTGCCGCCCCACGGATTCCCCGTCTATGGTGCTGCGCATGGGTTCTCTGTGATATTCCCCGTGCGGCCGCGTTGAGCTCGGCTCCGTCGTCGCGCGTTCTCATCCGTGCTTCCGCTCTCCTGTGATGCCGTCTGTCCGGCGTGCCACGGAGTGTTTCCGGCGTGCGCGGATGCGTCCATTCACCCGTGCCGATCGGCCTGGCCGAGAACAGGGGACTCGATGCTTACCGCACAGCTATCTCTTCAGAACGTCACCCGCCGCTACGACGACCACATCGTGCTGGACGACGTGTCCTTCAGCGTCAAGCCGGGTGAGAGGGTCGGTGTGATCGGCGACAACGGAGCCGGGAAATCCACCCTGCTGCGACTGATCGCCGGGCAGGACGGGCCCGACGACGGTGAACTGACCGTGATCGCACCGGGCGGCTCGGGCTATCTGGCCCAGTCGTTGGCCCTGCCCCCCGAGGCCACCGTCCAGGCCGCGGTGGACATGGCCCTCGCCGACCTGCGTGAACTCGAAGCGGCGATGCACCACGCCGAAGCCGGACTCACGGGCCTGGCGGGGGCGGAGCTCACCACCGCGCTGGCTGCCTACGCCCACCTGGTCGCCCAGTACGAGGCGCGCGCCGGCTACGAGGCCGATGCCCGGGTGGACATCGCCCTGCACGGGCTCGGCCTGCCGGGTCTGGCCCGGGACCGGACCCTGGGCACCCTGTCGGGCGGTGAGCGAGCACGGCTGGCGCTGGCCGCGACCTTGGCGTCCCAGCCGGAGCTGTTGCTGCTGGACGAGCCGACCAACGACCTGGACGACCAGGCGGTGGGCTGGCTGGAGGCACACCTGCGGGCGCATCGCGGCACGGTGCTCGCGGTCACCCATGACCGGGTGTTCCTGGAACGGGTCACCACCACGATCCTGGAGGTGGGCGAGGGCAAGGTGACGCGTCACGGCGACGGTTACCACGGCTACCTCGCCGCCAAGGCCGCCGAGCGACGGCGCCGCCTGCAGGAGTACGCGGAGTGGTGCGCGGAGCTGGCCCGCAACCAGGAGCTGGCCGCGACGAACGTGGCACGGCTGGAGGCGATCCCGCGCAAGGTGCCGCTTTCCGTGTTCGGCCACGGCGGCTTCCGGGCCCGTGGCCGTGGTCACGGGGCGATGGTCCGTATCCGCAACGCGAAGGAGCGTGTCGAACGGCTGACGGGCGATCCGGTCGCACCGCCGCCCGAACCGCTGGTGTTCGCCGCCCGGATGACCACCGCCGACGGCCGGACCTCGCAGGCCGCGGCGGAACTCACCGGCATCCGTGTCGGGGACCGGCTGCACGTGCCGTCGCTGCGGATCGGCGGCGAGGAGCGGCTGTTGGTCACCGGGCCCAACGGGGCCGGCAAGACCACGCTCATGCGGGTGCTGGCGGGTGAGCTGCGGCCCGATGAGGGGGCGGTGCGCACGCGGGGCCGGGTCGGGCACCTGAGACAGGAGGAGACACCCTGGCCGCCCGGCCTGACAGTCCCACAGGCGTTCGCTCACGGCCGCGGGGGCGAACTGGACGAGCACATCGACCAGCTGCTGTCCCTCGGCCTGTTCAGCCCTGCCGACCTGCGCCTGAAAGTGGGCGAACTGTCCTACGGGCAAAGGCGCCGGATCGAACTGGCCCGCCTCGTCAGCGAGCCCGTCGACCTGTTGCTGCTGGACGAGCCCACCAACCATCTCTCCCCCGTCCTGGTCGAAGAACTGGAAGGAGCCCTGGCCTGTTACCGAGGCGCGGTCGTCGTCGTCACCCACGACCGCCGGATGCGAACCCGCTTCACCGGCAGGCACGTGGAACTGAACGCCGGCCACGTCGCACCGTTCCAGGAGACCGCAGCGGGCTGAAGTCCACAGGTCACCGGCGGCATCGGTGCATCGGTGCGACCGTCGCCCGGCATCCGGCCGCGGACGGCGCCGACGAACCGACGTCTCTCGGCCCCACGTCCAGCCGGATCCTGTCCCGGCCGGCCGGGTACATCGAGGCAGATCACTTCCCGGCCGTCGAGGATCAGGCGGCACAGACCGCCGCGCGCCTCCGGCTTCGGCCCGATTCGCTCAAGGGTCATTCCGTCCAGCATTCCGATATAGGGAGCAGCCGAATGCGCGACACGTAAATGGGGTCGGCCGTCATGGTGCCGGCCAGCGGGGCATAGTCCCGACAAGTAAGTCAAGACTTACCTTTGGGGAGCTCCGCTCGTATGGTGTGGGTCGAATCGAAGGAGCTTCTTGTTGTCGAAGAAAAATGATTCTGCTGTGCGTGCGGTTGCATCGGAGCAGGATTATGTGTCCTCGTTGTACGCGGTGCTCACCGAGCGGATTTCCGAGGCACGAGCGCAGAGAGCGAGTGTGCTGAGGGCCCCGGCCGGCGGCGCCGGTGAGACATACGAGAGGGAAATCGCCGCCGAACGTCTGGCCAAGGAAATCGGCCGGCTGGAGGGCGCCGAAAAAGGGCTGGTCTTCGGACGCGTCGACTGGACGGACGGCACCGCCCTGCGCATCGGACGGATCGGGCTGCACACGGAGGACGACGACCTGCCGCTGCTCGTGGACTGGCGCGCGAACGCGGCGCGGCCCTTCTACGAGGCGACACCGGTCCACCCGATGGACCTGCGGCGCCGCAGGCACCTGCGCATCGAGGACCGCACCGTCGTCTCGGTGAGCGACGAACTGCTGGACGGGACCGCCCCGACCCACGAGGACGTCGTGGGGGACGGCCCGCTGACCGAGGCCCTGTCGGCCGGGCGCACGGGCAGGATGCACGCCGCCGTCGCGACGCTGCAGGCCGAGCAGGACGAGATCGTCCGTTCCCCCCACCGGGGGGTGACCGTGGTGCAGGGCGGGCCCGGCACCGGCAAGACGGTCGTCGCCCTGCACCGGGCGGCCTACGTCCTGTACGCCTTTCCGCGCGCCGCGGAAGAGGGGGTCCTGGTAGTGGGGCCGAACGCCCGGTTCCTCGACTACATCTCCCAGGTCCTTCCCTCGCTGGGAGAGAACGACGTGGTTCTGGCGACCTGCCAGGAGCTGGCCGGAGTGTCCACGCAGGCGGCGGACCCCTTCGGCACGGCACGTCTCAAGGGCGGCTGCGGTCTCGCCGACGCCCTGGCCGGCCTGGTGCGCGTCCACCAGGCCCCCGCCGGGGACTTCACCGTGCGGGTCGGTCAGGAAATGGTCCACCTGCCCGAGTCCGAAGTGGCCGCGGCACGCGTCGCCGCCGTGGCGGCCGCACCGGGGCACAACCCCGCGCGCCAGGTGTTCAAGGAGCTCCTGGCCGATGCCGTCGCCGATGCGATGCAGCGGGACATGGGCGACGTCCTGGAGCGGATCGACGCCGACACCGAGAAGATGACGGGCCTGAACCTCGACCGGTTCACGGGGGCCGCCCAGCGCCGTGCCGAAGGCGCGGCCACCCCGGAACCGGCCCACGAACTGGACCTGGACGCCATCCGGGCCGACCTCCTCGACGACGCCGGCGTCGACCGGGCGGTCGAGGCGCTGTGGCCGCGGCTCCTGCCGGGCGGTCTCGTGAAAGAGCTCCTGACGGACGCCGGCGCCCTCGCCGAGCACCTGCCCGGCATGACGGTGCAGGAGCGGTCCCTGCTGTTGCGAGGTCCGGACGACCCGTGGACCGCCGCCGATGTCCCGCTGCTGGACGAGGCGGCGAGCCTGGTCGAGGGTCCCCCCGAGCGGACGTACGGGCACGTCGTCGTCGACGAGGCGCAGGAACTGACCGCCATGCAGTGGCGGATGATCGTCCGCCGTTGCCCGGCACGAGCGATGACCCTGGTGGGCGACTTCGCCCAGGCAGGCCCCCTCGCGACAGCGCGCGACTGGACGGAAGCGCTGAGTCCCCACGTCGGACCGCGGTTCACCCTGCACAACCTGACGGTCAGTTACCGCACCACCCAGGAGATCCTGGAGAGCGTCCGGGACCTGCTCACGCGGATCGCTCCGGACCAGAAGCCCACCCGGTCACTGCGAAGCGGTGAGAGCCCGCGCTCCGTGACCACCTCTGCGGACGGGGCGGTCAGCGCCGTCGTCCAGGAACTCCGCGCGCAGAGCGCCGCGCACCCGGACGAGCTTCTGGGGGTGATCTGCGCGGACACCAGGGTGGGCGAGCTGACGGCCCGGGGCGTCGGGCACCTCGCACGCATCGTGCCGGCGTCCGAAGCGCGCGGCCTGGAGTTCGACGGGGTCGTCGTCATGAACCCCGAGGAAATCGTCACGGCCCGCCCCGGTGGGGAGAGGGACCTGTACGTGGCCCTGACCCGGGCCACCAAACGCCTCTGCTCCGTCACCGCTGAGCCCGCCCGGCGCCTCCACGCCCGCGTTGACGCCGAGGGCGCGTCCGGCGCTCACAGCAGCCGGTCGACGAGCCCGTCGACATAGTCCGAAGTGAGCTCCATGCCGAACAGGACGCGGATGTACATCGGGGCGAGGACGTGGTCCAGCACGTCGAGGGCGTCGGGGGGCCGCTCGCCGCGTTCGACGGCGCGGTCGAGCATGGACTGCAACTGCCGGACGCGTTCGTCGCGGAGGCCGTCACGTGCCTGCCGGCCCGGCCGGCCTTGCTGACCGGTGCCGGCGAGGGCGACGGCGAGGTGCACGAGTGCCAGGCCGTCGGGTCCGGTGATCTCGCGCGCGACGTTGGCCGCGTAGGCGTGCAGGTCGCCGGCGAGGCTTCCGGTGTCGGGCATGGGTGAACGCGCGTTGAGGCGGGTGAGCGTCACCTCGGAGAGAAGGTCCTCCAGGCTGCCCCACCGGCGGTAGATGCTGCTGTCGGCCACACCTGCGCGGGCGGCGACCTCTCCGACGGTGAAGTGGCCGTAACCCCGCTCACTGATCAGAGCGGTCACCGCCTGATGCACCTGTGCGCCGACGCGGGCGCTGCGCCCGCCGGGCCGCCGGGCTCGCTGTTGTTCGTTCATGCCCCCACCTTAACGCAGTCAGTACTTGCGTTTACGGGTGACCCTTCGTATAGTCCACTAACGCAGCCACTGACTGCCTTAATGCGTCCGGGGCTCACCACGCCCGTCGTGGCCGGGCGCAATCGACGATCGAGAGGAATCTCCATGGCTGCATCGCCTGCGACAGTGGGCAGCCGGCCGAACCGGGCCGTGCTGCTCACGGTGACCTGCCTGGGCCAGTTCATGGTCCTGCTCGACAACACGATCGTCGGAGCGGCGCTGCCGGACATGCAGCACCGACTCCACACGCAACTGACCGGCCTGCAATGGATCGTCGACGCCTACGTGCTCCTGGTCGCCATGCTGCTCCTGTCCGGTGGCGTCTTCGCCGACCGGTTCGGCCGCAAGCGGGTGTATCTGACCGGTGTGGCGGTGTTCACCGCCGCGTCACTGGTCTGTGCTCTCGCGCCCTCGGTCAGCTGGCTGATCACCGGCCGGGTCCTGCAGGGCGTCGGAGCCGCGGCACTCGCCCCCGCCTCGCTCGCCCTCCTCGCCGCCGCGCATCCCCTGCCGCAAGAACGCGTCAAGGCGATCGGACTGTGGGCCGGACTCAGTGGAATCGGCCTCGCCGCAGGGCCCGTGGCCGGCGGCGTGCTGACCCAGGCCTTCGGCTGGCCCGCCATCTTCCTCGTCAATCTGCCCTTCGGTGTGGGCCTTCTGCTGGTCGGCCTGCGCCACCTCGGCGAGTCCCGCAACCCGGACGCCCCCGCGATCGACATCCCCGGAACGGCACTGTCCATCCTGACCGTGGGCGTGCTGACCTACGGCCTGATCGAGGGCGGCGCCCGCGGCTGGGCGTCACCGGAGATCCTGGGCTGCTTCGCCGCCGCGGTGATCCTCCTCGCCGCCTTCATCGCCGTCGAGGGCCGCCGCGCCGCGCCCATGCTGTCCCTGCGGCTGTTCAGGCAGCGCCTGTTCACCGTGTCCAACACCGCCATGGTCGTGGTCGGGTTCGCCCTCATGGGCTCCTCGTTCTTCTTCTCCCAGTTCTTCGTCTACGTCCAAGGCAGCTCGATCCTGCGTGCCGGCCTGCAGACCCTGCCCCTGTCCCTCGCCATGGTGGTCGTCAGCCCGTACGCGGGACGACTCGCCGCCCGATACGGCTTCCGCCGCGTGGTCACCACCGGCCTCGCCCTGGCCGGCCTGGGGCTGCTGGCGCTCGGCACCGTCCACGCCGGCACCGGCTACGTGAACGTGTGGTGGCGCCTGGCAGTCGCCGGCGCCGGATTCGCCCTGGCCATGTCCCCCCTCACGGGAGCCGCCATCCAAGCGGTCAGCCCGCAGGAAGGCGGCCTGGCGTCCGGCGTCAGCAGCACCACCCGGCAGATCGGCGCGGTGCTCGGCGTAGCGCTACTCGGAGCGATCGTCCGCACCCGGCAATCGGGCGGTGCCTCCTTCGAGGCCGGCATCAACAGCGCCTTCCTCGCCGCGGGCGTCATCACCTCGGCCACCGCCGTGTTCACCGGACTGTGGCTGGCAAGGCCCAAGCCTGCGGAGGGCTCCGCAGTACCGCGACGTTCCACCGCTCCAGATGCGGTCACGACGTCGAACGACGTACCCTCGGCCAGCCGTTGACGGTGACACCGGCCATGGCCGGGGGCCGGCGAACGTCCCCCGGGCGCGGGACACCAGGGCCTGCCCCGGACGCAGCCGGCCCCTCGGGTCAGGCGGCCGGGGCCGGCGTGCGGCGGCGCAGGACGCGCAGCGAGTCGACCGTGCGCACCTCGTCGAACTCCCCGGACTCCACCGCGCGCCGCCAGATCCGGTACGGGGCCTGGCCGCCGTCCGCCGGATCGGGGAACACGTCGTGGATCACGAGCAGACCGCCCCCGGCGAGCTTCGGGGACCAGCCCTCGTAGTCGGCGTTCGCGTGCGCGTCGGTGTGGCCACCGTCGACGAAGACCAGCCCGAGCGGCTGCCCCCACACGGCCGCGACCTGCGGGGAGCGGCCGACGACCGCCACGACGTGCTCCTCCAGGCCCGCGCGGTACAGCGTGCGGCGGAACTGCGGGAGGGTGTCCATGACGCCCAGTTCCTCGTCCACCGTGTGCGGGTCGTGGTACTCCCAGCCGGGCTGCTGCTCCTCGCTGCCCCGGTGGTGGTCCACCGTCACCACGCTGACCCCGGCGGCCCGCGCCGCGTCCGCGAGCAGCAGGGTGGAGCGCCCGCAGTACGTGCCGACCTCCAGGAGCGGCAGCCCGAGCGCCCCCGCCTCGACGGCCGCCGCGTACAGCGCGAGCCCCTCGTGGCGCGGCATGAACCCCTTCGCGGCCTCGAAGGCGGCGAGCACCTCGGGGGCGGGCCCGGGGGGCTCGGGGGAGGGGGAGGACTGGGGCTCGGGCATCTCGGGCATGCGGTCTCTCTTCTCCACGCCGCGCGGGGCGGCGTGCCGGTGTGCACGGTCGGTACGCCGCATCGTGTCGTACGGCGTCCCCGGCCCGCGCGCCGGGTCCCGCCGGCCCGCCCCGCCCCGCCCCGCCTCAGCCGTGGCCGACCGGCTCCGCGTCCTCGCGCCGGTCCCGCAGCGGCGCGAGGACGAGCGGTACGACGCAGGTCGCCCCGCCGCCCTCGTACGACACGGCGGCGGCGCGCGGGGTGTGGCCGCCGGCCCGGCAGGCCACGACGTACGGGCCCGGGGTGAAGGCCGGCAGCGCGTAGCGGCCCTCCGCGTCGGTCGTGGTCAGCCCCGCCTGCCGGCCGTGCCGGTCGATGAGCGTCACGGTGGCCCGCGCCATCGGAGCGCCCCGCGCGCTGCGCACCCGGCCGCGGAAGCCGCTGAAGCCGTCCGGGATCAGCGCCTCGTCCGCCCGCTCCGCGGACGCCGTGACCAGCGTGAGCCGGGCCGACTTCGCCGCGCCGGGCAGGAACGCGGCGAGGACCATCCCGCCGAGCACCGCGCACGCCGCGATCACGAAGGAGGTGCGGATACCGCCGAGCGAGGGCACCGTCGTCCCGTCCGAGACCACCGTCATGTGCGCGAGCACCATGCCGATCACCGCGCTGGAGACCGAGGTGCCGATGGACCGCATGAGGCTGTTGAGGCCGTTCGCCGCGCCCGTGTCCTCGGGCGGCACGGCCGCGATGATCAGGGCGGGCAGCGAGGAGTAGGCGAGGCCGATACCGGCGCCGACGAGGACCGAGATCAGCACGGTCTGCCACGGGGTGTCCAGCAGGCCGAGCCCCGCGCCGTACCCGACGGCGATGACGCCGAGGCCCAGCAGCAGCGAGACCTTCGGCCCGCGTCTCGCGGCGATCCGCGCGTACAGCGGGGCCGTCAGCATCATCGTCAGCCCCAGCGGAGCCACGCACAGCCCCGCCACGACCATGGAACGGCCGAGCCCGTAACCGGTCGACTCGGGCAACTGGAGGAGCTGCGGCAGTACGAGCGAGATCGCGTAGAAGGCGACCCCGACCATGACCGAGGCCAGGTTCGTCAGCAGCACCTCCCGGCGGGCCGAGGTCCGCAGGTCCACCAGCGGGGCGCTCAGGCGCAGTTCCGCCCAGCCCCAGCCCAGCAGGATCAGCACGGCGGCGGCGAACAGCCCGAGCGTGCGGCCCGAACCCCAGCCCCACTCGCTCCCCTTGGTGACCGGCAGCAGCAGACACACCAGCCCCAGCGTCAGCCCGAGCGCGCCCGGCAGGTCGAAACGGCCCTCGGCGCGCAGCGCGGGCTCCGGGACGCACAGCAGCGTCAGCACGATCGAGAGGAGGCCGAGACCGGCGGCGCACAGGAACAGGGCGTGCCAGTCGGCGTGCTGGGCGACGAGCGCCGCACCCGGCAGCGCGAGACCACCGCCGACCCCGATCGAGGAACTCATCAGCGCCATCGCCGAACCGAGCCGTTCGCGCGGCAGTTCGTCCCGCATGATCCCGATGCCGAGCGGGATCGCGCCCATCGCGAACCCCTGGAGGGCCCGGCCCGTGATCATCACGACCAGCGAGTCGGTGAACGCGCACACCAAGGAGCCGCACACCATCACGGCGAGGCTCACCAGCAGCATCCGCCGCTTCCCGTACAGGTCGCCGAGCCGCCCCATGACGGGGGTGGCGACCGCGCCCGCGAGCAGCGTCGAGGTCATGACCCAGGTGGCGTCGGCGGGGGCCGCGCCGAGGAGGACGGGCAGGTCCTTGATGACGGGCACGAGCAGGGTCTGCATGACGGCCACCGCGATACCGGCGAAGGCGAGGGCCGCGACGGTGGCGCGGGGGCGGGGACGCGGCGGTGCGGCGGTCCGTCCGGATATCCGGGGCAGGCCCCGGCGGGACCCGTCGTGCGAGGGCGAGGGCTGCGACATCTGAGAGGGCCTCCCGGGGGTGAACGGCCACGGCACGCCGCCCTCGGCCGGTCGCGCCGGAGGGCGGCGATAGATGCGGAGTGAAAGTGGTTCGGTACGGAGCGTAGGGCCCCGTGGTCGCGGTGGCGGGGGGCGATCTTGGTCGCACGGAAGCGGGAGGGGCGTTCAGCGGGGACGGCTGTGCGCCCCCTGAGACGGGTTGTCGCCCCCGGAGGCGGGCCGCCGCTCCCTGAGACGGGTTGTGCGGCGCGAAGGGGGCGCGCGGAGGAGGCCGGCGGGGTGGACGGCTCACGGCGGCCGGGGCGGTGCGAGGTGCGCGGTGCGGGTGGGGTGGGTGCGCCGGATGCGGCGGGCGGGGCGCGGCGGGCGCGGTGGGCGCGGGGCGCCTCGAAGGGCGCGGGGCGGAGCCCGGCACGCCGGCACCGGTGCCGCGTCCCCGGCGCCGAGTCCCCGGTGCCGCCGGACTCGTCTCCGGGCTCGTCACCACCTCCCGCACCATGGGCGCCGCCCTCGGCCCCGCCGTCCTCTCCACCGTCGCAGCCTCCCGCACCGCCGGAGGAAGGGGCCCGCAGGCGCTCAATTCCGGCTACGCGCCGGCCTTCCGGGTCAGCGGCTGTGTCCTGGCCGGCGCCGCCCGGCGCCCGTGCCCGAGGCCGCCGTCGCGTCACCGGCGACAGGGGACTGCCACCGCGCCCGCCCGGGCGCCGTACGACCCGCGTCACAGCCAGCCGCGCCGGCGCGCCTCGCGCACCGCCTCCATCCGGTTGCGGGTGCCGGTCTTGCCGATCGCCGAGGACAGGTAGTTGCGCACCGTCGACTCCGACAGCCGCAGCCGCAGGGCGATGTCCGCGACCGTCGCACCGTCGGTGGCGGCGTTCAGCGCCTGCGCCTCGCGCGGGGTCAGCGGACTGGGGCCCGCGCTCAGCGCGGCCGCCGCGAGCGCCGGGTCGATCACCGTCTCCCCGGCCAGCACCCGCCGCACCACGCCCGCCAGTTCCTCCACCGGCCCGTCCTTCACGAGGAAACCGGCCGCGCCCGCCTCCATCGCACGCCGCAGGTACCCGGGCCGCCCGAAGGTCGTGAGGATCACCACCCGGCAGTCCGGAGCGGCCGTACGCAGCTGCGCCGCCGCGTCCAGACCGCTGCGGCCCGGCAACTCGATGTCCAGCAGCGCCACTTCGGCGGCCGACTCGCGGGCGGCCGGCACGATCTCGTCCCCGGAGGCGACCTGCGCCACGACCTCGATGTCCTCCTCCATGCCGAGCAGCAGGGCCAGCGCGCCCCGCATCATGCCCTGGTCCTCAGCGAGCAGCACCCGGATGGGGCGCGCGCCCGGGGCGCCGCCCGCCGTGGGTTCCTCCGTCGTCGTCACCGCGTCAGCGTAGGCGGACCGGCCCCCGGCGCGTCACGCTCCCGCTCACGTCTTCTCCCGCGCGGGTTCCGGCTCCTCGTACGGGAGTTCCGCGCGCACCCGGAAGCCCCGGCGCGGTCCCGGGCCCGCCGTGAGCGCGCCGCCCGCCGCCGCGAGCCGTTCCCCGAGGCCCTTCAGACCACTGCCCGCCGGCCCCTGCGCACAGCCCCGCCCGTCGTCGCTCACCTCCAGCACCGCGCGGCCCCCGGCCACCGTCACCTCGAACACGCACTCCGAGGCGCCCGCGTGCCGCACCACGTTCGTCGCCGACTCCCGCACCACCCAGCCCAGCAGGACCGCCGTCTGCGCGGGCAGCGGCGGCCCCGACTGCCGTACGACGGGCTCCACGCCCGCCGAGGCGAGCGCGTCCCTGGCCCGGTCCAGCTCCGTCACCAGACTGCTCTCCCGGTAGCCGGTGACGGCCTCCCTGATCTCGGTGAGCGCCTGCCGGCCCACCGACTCGATGTCCCCGACCTGCGCGAGCGCCGCGTCCAAGTCGCGCGGCGCGAGCCGGCGGGCCGCCTCCGACTTCACGACGATCACCGACAGCGTGTGCCCGAGCAGATCGTGCAGATCCCGCGAGAAGCGCAGCCGCTCCCGCTCCACCGCCGCACGCGCCAGCTCCTGACGCGTGGACCGCAACTCCGTCACCGTCTCCGACAGCGACAGGATCGTCGAGGTCACCAGGCCCGACAGGAAGGTCCCGTAGCCGATGCTCACCGCCTCCCACGCGTCGCCGTGCACCGCCGCGAGCGCCGAACCGGCGATGCTCAGCACGAGCAGCGTGATCCCGAGCCCGCGGCCCCGCAGCACCGTCCCCAGCGCGAGCGCGAGCAACGGGACGAACACCAGCCAGCTGCTCCCGAAGCCCACCGACACGATCGCCGTGACCACCGTCAGCGCGCAGATCAGGTACAGCGTCGTCCGGCTCGTCCGCGCCCGCTCGTCGAAGGCGCGGAACACCACCGCGACGTACAGGGAGTTGAAGGCCAGCAGCAGAGCCCCGCCCAGCCACGGGTTCGGCGAGTCGCCCTGCACCAGGTTGGAGAAGGCCCCCGCGCCCAGGATCAGCCAGGGCAGGAAGGCGTACGGGCTGCGCGGACCGGGCCGCTCCTCCGCCTTCGCCCGTCCGCAGTCCGCCCCCTCCCGCCGCCGCGGCACGCCCGGCGCCCTCACAGCGTGCGCGCCGACCTGCGGTACGCGTACGTCGCGTACAGGGCGAACACGAGCAGCCAGGCCAGCAGCACCGTCACCGTCAGCATGCCCGGCGCCGAACCGGTCGTCGTCGACCAGCCGAGATCCGCGAAGCGGCTCGCCGGCGTGTACTGGGAGACCGAACGCAGCCAGCCCGGGAAGGCGTCCGCCGGGAACCACAGCCCGCCGACCACCGCGAGCCCCAGGTTGCACGCGACGTTCACGACCCCTGTCGTCTGCGCCGACAGCCGGTAGCCGTTGCCGATGCCGAGCAGGGTGAAGGGCAGCGCGCCCAGCCACAGCAGCAGCCCGAGCACCGGCCACTGCCACAGCGCCATCCGCACCCCGTTGACCAGACCGCCCGCCGCGAGCACCGCGAGGATCGCCGGGAGCACCGTCACCGAACCGGTCAGGGCCCTCCCCAGCACCACCGCGCGCGGCGAGAGCGGGGTCACCCGCAACTGGTGCAGCCAGCCGATGGACTTGTCCTCCGAGACGCCCGTCCCGGTACCGAGGGCGGCGCCCAGCGCCCCGTAGGCCGCCATCCCCACCATGGAGGCCGTCTTCCACTCCCCGTCACTGCCCTCCCCGAGGTTGGTGAACAGCAGGTACATCAGCACCGGCATCCCCACCCCGAAGATCACGAAGCCCTTGTCCCGCAGGGCGCGGCGCACCTCAAGACGTACGTAGCCGAACATCAGACGGTCTCCTTCTCGGACGGGTGCGCGGGCAGGTTCCCGGCGAGGCGGGCGGCGGGGGCGGTGGCGCCGGGCGGCGTGGTGAGCGCGAGGAACGCGTCCTCCAGCGAGGCCGGGTGGACTTCGAGCCGCCGCACCGCACCGAGACCGGCGAGCGCCACGACCGTCGCGTCCGGGTCCGCCGACCGCAGCCGCGCCCGGTCCCCGCGGATCTCCACCGACGTCACGCCCGGCAGCTCCGCGAGCCCCTCGCTGCCGCGTCCCGCGAGATCGAAGGCGACCAGCGCCCCGCCCGCCGCGGCCCGCAGGGTGTCGCCGCTGCCGTCCGCGACGACCCGGCCCCGGTCCACGACCACGATGCGGTCCGCGTACGCGTCGGCCTCCTCCAGGTAGTGCGTCGAGAACAGCACGGTGTGCCCGCGCCGCGCGTAGGCCCGCATCGAGGTCCAGAACGCGCGCCGCGCGTCGACGTCGAGCGCGGCCGTCGGCTCGTCCAGCACGAGCAGCGCCGGGTCCCCCACGAGCGCCACCGCGAACCGCACCCGCTGCGACTGCCCGCCCGACAGCTTGTCGACCCGCCGCCGCGCGAGCTCGGCTATGCCCGCCAGCCGCAGGGCCTCGGCCGGCTCCATCGGCGCCGGGTACGTGCCCGCGACGAAGTCCAGCAGTTCGCCGACCGTCACCCGCGGCACCGGCCGCCCCTCCTGGAGCATGGCCCCGACCAGGCCCGCGCCGACCGCCGCCGCCGGGGTGCGCCCGAACAGCGACACCGTCCCCGCGTCGGGCTCGTTCAGGCCCAGCAGCAGCGAGATCGTCGTCGACTTGCCCGCGCCGTTGCGGCCGAGCAGCGCGACCGTCTCCCCGCGCCCGATCTCCAGATCCATCCCGTCCACGGCCCGTACCGCACCGAACTTCTTGACCGCCCCCGTGAAGGCGACCGCCGTGGCGCCGCCTCGTGTCTTCGTCATGCCCCGACCCTAAGGACTGGGAGCGTCCCGCCAGTAGAGGCGCTTGTACGGTCTGCGGCAGGACAAATGTCATGGGTGCCCGGGGGCGGCGCACCGGCCGCCCCGGCGCCCCGTGACGGTCAACGCCGAGGAGCCGCCCGCCCATGCCTTCCCCCGTCGACCCCGGCCGCGTCCTCGCCGCCGCGCCCCGCGAGCGCACCGTCCGCTGGGGACACAAGGACGTCCTGCTCTACCACCTCGGCCTCGGCGCCGGTCCCGGGCAGCCGCACTGGACCCTGGAGGACCGGCTGCGGGTCCTGCCCTCCTTCGCGACCGTCGCCGGCGGCGTCGACGTCCTGGGCGCGCTCGACGTACCCGGCCTCGACCTCGACCTCGCCCGGGTCCTGCACGGTTCCCAGGACGTCGAGCTCCACCGGCCACTGCCCGCCGCCGGGACGGCCCGCACCCGCACCCGGATCACCGGGGTCCACGACAAGGGGACGGCCGCCGTGTTCGGCGTGCGCACCGAGGCCACCGACGCCACCGGGCCGCTGTGGACGGCCCGCTCCCGGCTCTTCGCCCGCGGGGCCGGCGGCTTCGGCGGCGACCGCGGCCCCGCCCACCGCGCCTGCCCGCCCCCTCGGCGCGCACCCGACGCCGTACGGTCACTCGCCGTACGGGAGGACGCGGCGCTCCTGTACCGGCTCAGCGGCGACTGGAACCCTCTGCACGCCGATCCCGCGTACGCCGCCCGCGCCGGTTTCGGCCGCCCCGTCCTCCAGGGCCTGTGCACCTACGGCATGACCCTGCGCTGCCTCGTCGACACCCTGCTCGCGGGGCGGCCCGAAGGGGTACGGCGCTACGCGGCACGCTTCACCGGCGTCGTGTACCCGGGGGAGCACCTGCACGTGCGGATGTGGCGGGTCACCGGGCCGGGGCCGGAAACCGGGCCCCGTACGGAGCCGGGGACGGGAGCGGACACCGGGGCGACCGGCCGGATCGTCGCCGAGGTGTCGGCCGGCCCGGCGGGGCCCGAGGCGGCAGGTGACGCGGTCCGTCCCGTCCTGGGGGAGGTGCTGCTGGAGCACGGGGCGGGGCGCTGACCGCCGCCGTACGCACGGGAGGGGCCCCGCGACAGTTGCGTCGCGAGGCCCCTCCCGCAGGAACCGGGCCCCGTGGAGCGGACCCGGACGGCGGTCCGTCAGGCGGCCGCCTGCTCCCGCGTGGCACTCTGCTCGCGCCCCGCCGCCTCCACCGGTTTGCGGTGGCGGCCCTGCGAGTGGCGCGCCGCGCCCTCTCCCGGCTGGGAGGAGGCGGGGCCACGATGACGGCCCGGTCCCCCGGTTCCGCCCGCCGTGGTCAACGGCTCCGTGGCGTGCTCGATGCTGGCTTCGGTCATAGGAACGTCACCCCGTAGTACTCGTTCACATGCACAACAGCCCCGGGATTTTCTCACGCCCCGTCAGTCATCTGGTGAGGGGGGCCTCCTGTGCGGGAACGGGCCCGCCATCATCCGCCCCGGACGGGCCCGCGGGCGGGGCGGTGGTCCAGGTGATGCCGGAGGGGTGCTCCTGCGCGGGGCGGCCGCCGGTGGCGGACCGGGAGTCCGGCGGGGTGGCGTTCTCCCGGGCCGCCCTGCCCGTCGTGATCAGCCCGGTCCGCATGGCCGCTCCCGCGAACCGGACCCCGGACGCCAGCGTGGACGGGCCCGCGACCCCGGCGAAACCGGAGACCGCCGTCACCGACAGGGCGAAGGACGTGGGCTGCTCGGGGAGTTGCACTTCGGAGTCCGCGGCCGGGGGCGGCGCCCGGTGCCCCTGCCGCGTCGGCAGGGGCGCGGCCGAGGGGGCCGGCGGGGGTGCGGTCGGCGGCATCGGCTCCTGTGGAGGCCGGCGCGCCTCGGCGGGCGGACGCGCCGGTGCCTCCTGCGTCGCCGCCGCTGTGGCGTCCCCGGTGACGCCGCCGGTGACGTCCGCCGTGACGTCCGCCCCGGCCTCCGCGCGGGCGAGGGGGACCCCGGGGTTCACCCGCGGCAGAGGGCGGGTGGCCGAGTCCGGTACGTCGCTGGTCCGTTCGTGGGTGTGCGGGTGGGGGGCGGCGCCCTGAGCCTGGGGAGGAGTCTCCGGACGCGAGGGGGCTGACGCCGGTGGCGGTACGGATGCCTGTGCCTGTGCTGGTGGTCGCGCGGAGGCCGGTGCCGGTGCCGGGGGCGGCGCGGATGCCGATGGCGGTGCCGTGGGCCCGGTCGACGCACCCTCGGCCTCTTCCCGGTCCCGCTCGCCCCGCGGCTGTGCGCGGTGCTCCGGCGACCGCGCCGGGGCGGTCGCCTCGTGGGCGGTGTCCTCGTGCGCCGCCTCGCCCAGCGCCACCTCGCCGGTCTCCGAACCAGCGGGCCAGGTGACCCGGGCGAGTCCGCAGGAGCCGTCCTCCGTGACCTGCGGCAGCCGCAGCACGCCTTCCCTGGTCCACAGCCCCGAGCCGGTCAGCCAGCCACGCGGCGAGGGCAGTTGATGCAGCTTGCGGCCCGCGGGGCGCCACACGCCGATCCAGCTGCCGCCGGTGACGCCGTCGACGCGGAAGGCCACCGCGCTGTGCTCGGGCAGCAGGTCCTGGCCCGGCTGGATCGCGAAGGGGGTGAGCGCCCGGTCCCCGCCCGCGAGGCACTCGGGGAACCTGACCGGCAGGGAACTGCCCAGCACGCCCCAGGCCAGCCGGTCCTGGCCCGGAGCGTCCGAGCGGATCAGCAGCAGCCCGCTGTCGATGTCGGCGAGCAGCAGCCGGTCGTTGCTCGACTGCGCGATCTGGAGCAGCGGCGACACCTCCCCGCCGCGCTCCAGGTCCACGGCCACCGCCTTGACCACGCCGTCCTCCCCGGCCCGGTCCACCGCCAGCATGCGGCCCGCCCGGTCCAGCCACACCCCGCCCGTGCAGTGACCGGGGATCTCCGCGAGGTGCTCGGGCCCGAAGGCGCCCCCCGCCACGAGCCACACCGAGGTCGAGTGGAGTCCGGGCGCGAGCGCGTAGGCGCGCTGCGCGACCGGGGGCGGCGGCAACAGGGACAGCTGTCCCGGCGAGCCGTCCGCCCGCAGGCACTCGACGGCCCCGAGCGGCAGTTCGCCGGTCTCGGGGCCGGTGGGGTAGAGCAGCGAGAAGAAGTGCGTCGCGTCCGAGGAACGGTGGATCAGCACCCGCCCGTCCGGCATCGGCAGGACCTCCGCCCCGGGCTCCTCGGGGCGGGCCGTGGGCAGCACGACGGCGTACGGCTCGGGGCCGCCGAGCGTCCACCGCTCCGCGTACCGGGATGCGCCGCGCCCGCCCGCGCCGGGCCCGGCACCGCTCTCGGCCGCCCCGCCGGAAACCGGCGCGTTCGCACCCGGCCCGGGCGGCCCGCCGGCCCGGTCCGGAGCGGCTGCCTCCTGCCGGGCGTGCGGGGACGTCACCAGCCGGGCCGCGTACGAACCGTCCGCAGCGATCACGAACCCCGTGCCCCGTCGTGCGGTCTCACTGACCGTCATCGCTCTGTCACCTCCGGCGACGAAGCTAATTACCGCGGGCCCTTTCGGTGGTACGGCACCCGCGACTTCACCCCAACGGGTGGCAATGTCCGAATTCGGCTGAGGGGAGGGGGCCGGGTGTGCTGCGTCGGGGGGCCGGTGTGCCGCGCGATGATCGGCTGCGTAAAGTAAGGCAAACCTAAGTCGCCGCTCGGTGGCGGCTGTGCGAGCCCCCTGGAGTCCCTTCCCATGTCCCCACGCCGTCGCGGCACCGCCGCCGTCTCCCTCGCGGTGGCCGCCGCGCTGTCCCTCGCCGCCTGCTCCAGCGACGAAGGGGGCGACGGCTCCTCCTCGTCCTCCGCGAAGCAGGGCGGCGCCGCGAAGGCGGACGACAGCGGCTCGAAGTCGGTCGCCACCGGTGGCGACGAGTTCGCCACCGCCGCCGCGAAGACCGCGAAGATGGGGACCACCGCGAAGGCCGGCGAGTTCCCCCGTACCGTCGAGCACGCGATGGGGGAGACCACGCTGAAGTCCGCGCCCAAGCGGGTCGTGGTGCTCGACGTCGGCGAGTTCGACAACGTCGTCTCGCTCGGCGTCAAGCCGGTCGGCTACGCGCAGACCGACGGGTCCGCGATCCCGTCCTACCTCAAGAAGGACGCGGGCAGCCCCAAGAGCGTCGGGCAGCTCAACAGCCTGAACCTGGAGGCCATCGCCAACCTCCACCCCGACCTCATCCTGGGCAGCCAGCTGCGCGCCGCCAAGCTCTACCCGCAGCTCTCGAAGATCGCGCCCACCGTGTTCTCCATCCGCCCGGGCTTCACCTGGAAGGAGAACTACCTGCTCAACGCCTCGGCGCTGGACAAGACCGCCGAGGCCAGGGCCGAACTCGCCGCGTACGACGAGCACGCCGCGAAGGTCGGCAAGGCGATCGGTCCCGACAAGCCGACCGTCACGATGCTGCGCTACATGCCCGACCGCGTACGCCTCTACGGACAGGCCTCGTTCATCGGGACGATCCTCAAGGACGTCGGGGTGCCCCGCCCCAAGAACCAGCGGATCGACGAGCTGGCCACCGAGATCAGCCCCGAGAAGATCGACTCCGCCGACGCCGACTGGATCTTCACCGGCGTCTACGGCGACGCGAGCAAGACCGACCGGGCCAAGGCCGAGGACAACCCGCTCTGGAAGAAGCTGCCCGCCGTCAAGGACGGACAGGCGAAGAACGTCCCGGACGAGACCTGGTACCTCGGCCTCGGCGTGACCGCCGCCAACCTCGTCCTCGACGACCTCCAGGGCTACCTGGCGAAGTAGCGGCGAGCGGGGCCGGACCCCGCGGCCCGGCGTGGACCAGGTTCCCCCGGGCGCGCGGGCGTTCGGCCTGCCGGGAGGTGCGCGTCCCCGGGCGCGCGGGCGTTCGGCTCCCGCGCCCGCCCGTCGCCGTGGGTCGCCCGCCCCTCACCCCCTGTGCGCGACTGCGTCGGCGGGTCCGCTTGCAGGTAGCCTTTCCCCGTGCCACGTCTGTCTGAAGTCATCGCCGCGCTCGACGCCCTCTGGCCGCCGGACCGCGCCGAGTCCTGGGACGCCGTCGGTACGGTGTGCGGGGACCCGGACGCCGAGGTGGACCGGGTGCTGTTCGCCGTCGACCCGGTACGGGCCGTCGCCGAGGAGGCCGTACGGCTCGGGGCCGGGCTGCTCGTCACCCACCACCCGCTGTACCTGCGCGGGACGACGACCGTCGCGGCCGGGACCTTCAAGGGCCGCGTCGTCCACGACCTCATCAAGCACGACGTCGCCCTGCACGTCGCGCACACCAACGCCGACACCGCCGACCCCGGAGTCAGTGACGCGCTCGCCGGGGCGCTCGACCTGCGCGTGCTGCGCCCCCTCGTGCCCGACCCGGGCGACCCCGGGGGCCGGCGCGGACTCGGCAGGATCTGCGAGCCCCGGCAGCCCATGACCCTCGGGGAGTTCGCGCGGCTCGCCGCCCGCAGCCTCCCCGCCACCGCGCAGGGCGTCCGGCTGGCCGGCGACCCCGCCGCACCCGTCCGTACCGTCGCCGTCAGCGGCGGCTCGGGCGACAGCCTGTTCGACGCGGTGCGGGCGAGCGGCGTCGACGCCTTCCTCACCGCCGACCTGCGTCACCACCCGGCCTCGGAAGCCACCCAGCACAGTTCGCTCGGGCTGGTCGACGCCGCTCACTGGGCCACCGAGTGGCCCTGGTGCGAGCAGGCCGCCGCCCAGCTCGACGAGATCTCCGACCGCCACGGCTGGGAGCTGCGCGTGCACGTCTCGAAGACGGTCACCGATCCCTGGTCCACCCACTTCGATTCCACAGGAGCCCCCAACTGAACGCCGCGCCCGCCGACCAGATCCGCCTTCTCGACGTCCAGGCCCTCGACACCCGGCTCGCCCAGCTCGGCCACCGCGCCGAGTCGCTGCCCGAGCACGCCGAGATCGCCGCCCTCACCAAGGACGCCACCCAGCTGCGCGACCTGCTGGTCGCCGCCCGCACCGAGGAGGGCGACACCGCCCGCGAGCAGACCAAGGCCGAGCAGGACGTGGACCAGGTGCGCAAGCGCGCCACCCGCGACCAGCAGCGCCTGGACTCCGGCACCGTCACCTCCCCACGCGACCTGGAGAACATCCAGCGCGAGATCGTGTCCCTCGCCAAGCGCCAGGGCGACCTGGAGGACGTCGTCCTCGAAGTGATGGAGCGCCGCGAGGCCGCCCAGGAGCGGGTCGCCGAACTCACCGACCGGGTCGCCTCCGTCGAGGCCAGGATCCAGGACGCCACCGCGCGCCGCGAGGCCGTCGTCCAGGAGATCGACGCCGAGGCCGCGACCGTCGGCAAGGAGCGCGAGGTCGTCGCCGGCTCGGTCCCCGCCGACCTGCTCAAGCTCTACGAGAAGCTGCGCACCCAGAGCGGCGGTGTGGGCGCCGCCCGCCTGTACCAGCGCCGCTGCGAGGGCTGCCAGCTGGAGCTGAACATCACCGAGGTCAACGAGGTGAAGGCCGCGAGGCCGGACGAGGTCGTGCGCTGCGAGAACTGCCGCCGCATCCTCGTCCGCACCTCCGAGTCGGGGCTGTGAGCGGGGCTCACCCCCGCACCGTCGGCGGGCGCCGCGCGCCCGCCGACCTGGGCACACCCACCACCTTCGTCCTGCTGCGGCACGGCGAGACCGCCCTCACCCCGGAGCGCCGTTTCTCGGGCGGCCGCCCCGGCACCACCGGGCCCGCGCTCTCCCCGGCAGGTCAGGAACAGGCGGCCCGCACCGCCAGGGCACTGGCCCGTCTCCACGGCACCGAAGACGCGGTCGAGGCGATCGTCAGCTCCCCGCTGACCCGCTGCCTCCAGACCGCGCAGGCCGCCGCCGACCTGCTCCACCTGCCCGTGGAGACCGAGGACGGGCTGCGCGAGACCGACTTCGGGCAGTGGGAGGGGCTCACCTTCGCCGAGGCCCGGGACGGCGACCCGGAGGCCTTCCGCGCGTGGCTCGCCGACCCCGGCACCCCACCGCCCGGCGGCGAGAGCTTCACCGCCGTCACCGCCCGCGTCGAGGAGACCCGCGAACGGCTGCGCGCCCGGTACGCGGGCCGCACCGTGCTCCTCGTGACGCACGTGACCCCGGTCAAGACACTCGTACGGCTCGCGCTCGGCGCCCCGCCCCAGTCCCTGTACCGCATGGAGCTGGCCCCGGCCTCACTGTCCCGGCTCGCCTACTGGGCCGACGGCAACGCGAGCCTGCGCGGGTTCAACGACACGCACCACCTGCAACCGGCCGCCGCCGCCCCGCGGACGGGGTGAGCGGCGGCCGGTGTGAGCTGCGGCCGGTGTGAGCGCGACGGGCCGGGGTGACCGGTCAGACCGCGCCCAGCGCCGCGGCCTCGCGCGCCAGGGCCTCGACGCGGCCCCAGTCCTTCGCCGCGATCGCGTCGGCCGGCAGCATCCAGGAACCGCCCACGCAGCCCACGTTGTCCAGCGCGAGGTACTCGGGCGCCGAGGCCAGGTCCACCCCGCCGGTCGGGCAGAACCGCGCCTGCGGCAGCGGGCTCGCGAGCGCCTTGAGGTACGGGGCGCCGCCCGCCGCCCGCGCCGGGAAGAACTTCATCTCCGTCACCCCGCGCTCCAGCAGCGCGACCACCTCGGAGGTCGTCGAGACCCCCGGGAGGAAGGGCACGCCGGACGCCTTCATCGCCTCCAGCAGCGTGTCCGTCCACCCCGGGCTCACCAGGAAGCGCGCGCCCGCCCGCACCGAGGCGTCCACGTTCTCGGGGGAGATGACCGTCCCCGCGCCCACGACCGCCTCCGGCACCCGCTGCGCGATCTCCCGTATCGCGTCCAGCGCGACCGGCGTGCGCAGGGTCACCTCGATCGCGGGCAGCCCGCCCGCGACCAGGGCGCGGGCCAGCGGGACCGCGTCCGCGAGATCCTGGACGACGACGACGGGCACGACGGGCGCGAGTTCCAGCACGGAGACGGAGGCCGAGGAGGAGGCGGAGGGGGACGAGGGAGAAGTCATGACCTCATCCTGCCTCGCTGTGTGCGCAGGGCGCAAAGCCCGTTGCGGAGGATGCAACAGGCTGGGGATCCCCCTCAGCACGCGGCGGTCTCCTCCAGCGCGCGGCGGTCAGCTCAGTGCACGTCGGTCACGACGACGTCCAGCGCCCACGGCCCGCCGCCGTCGGCGGGCGCCCCGCCCTCCACGACATGGCCCAGGTCGCGCAGCGCCGTCACGAGTTCGGCGGGCGAGCCGGGCAGCCGGCCGTCCGCGAGCAGGTCCCGCACGATCCGCCCCTTCGTCGCCTTGTTGAAGTGGCTGACCACCGAGCGCCTCTCGACGCCGTCCACCGTGCGCGCGTGCAGCACCCGCACCGTCGCCGTCGCCCCGGCCAGTTCGCCCTTCGGCTTCCACGCGGCGGCGTACGCGGCCGAGCGCAGGTCGAGCACGAGCCCGCCGTCCGCCGCCTCGGGCAGCACCTCGGCCATGACAGGCCGCCAGTACGAGGCGAGCGGACCGGTCCCGGGCAGCTTCACGCCCATCGACAGGCGGTACGAGGGGATGCGGTCGCCCGTGCGGACGGCGCCCCACAGCCCGGAGAACACCAGGAGCGAACGGGCGGCCCGCCGCTTGGCCGCCGCGTCCAGCGAGGCCAGACCGAGAGCGTCGTACAGGACACCCGTGTAGACCCGGCCCGCCGGACGGGTCCCCGCCTCGCGCAGCCCCGCGTTCTTCGCGACCTCGCCACGCAGCCCCTCGCCGATGCCCAGCACCTCGCGCGCCTTGGCCTCGTCCCCGGAGCACAGCTCCACGAGTTCGTCGAGCACGGCGGCGCGGGCCGCGTTCAGCCCGGGCAGCGAGAGCCCCGCGAAATCCACCGGGGCGCCCCGCCCAGCGGCGGCCTTGCCCTCGGACGGCGGCAGCAGTACCAGCACGGTGTTCTCTCTCCTCGGTCACTCGACGGGCCCCGCGCCAGGGTAAGCGAACCGGCGGACCGGCCACGGCGCGAGCCATCGCGTGAACGGCCGGTCACGGCTTGCGTCCCACCGCCACGTAGCCCGGGCTGACGATGTCCTCCTGGCCGGGCACCGGATCTCCCAGCTCGGGATGCCACTTCTCGGCGGCCACGATGCCGGGCCCGGCGACTTCGAGGCCGGTGAAGAACGCGGTGAACTGGTCCCGGGTGCGCGGGACCAGCGTGAGGGTGTTCGCCTTGTAGAGGTCGTCGACCTGCTGCGCCTGCTCCGGGTGGAAGTCGGCGGTCAGGTGCGAGATCGCCAGGTAGCTGCCCGGCGCCAGCATGCCGGTGAGCCGGTCGACCAGCTCGTAGGCGCCGTCCTCGTCACTCACGAAGTGCAGCAGCGCGATCAGCGACAGCGCGACCGGCTGCCCGAAGTCCAGGGTCTTCGTGGCGCGGTCGAGGATGCGGTCCACGTCCCAGGCGTCGGCCTGCACGTAGTCGACGGCGCCCTGAGAGGTTCCCTTCAGCAGGGCCTCCGCGTGGGCCAGCACGATCGGGTCGTGGTCGCAGTAGACGATCCGGGCGTCGGGCGCGGCCGCCTGCGCGACCTGGTGCAGGTTGGGCTCGGTGGGTATCCCCGAGCCGATGTCGAGGAACTGTCGTACGCCGTGGCCGGCCAGCCAGCGGGTCGCGCGGTGCATGAAGGCACGGTTGACCCGCGCCATCACCGGCACCCCGGGCTCGACGGCCACCATCTGCTGCCCCAGCGCCCGGTCCGCCGCGAAGTTGTCCTTCCCGCCGAGGAACCAGTCGTACATCCGCGCGGGGTGCGGCCTACTGGAGTCGACCGCCGCCGCGGTGCCGTCGTTCGCGGGTCCGGGCATGACGAACTCCTCTGTGTGAAGGCGGACTTGAGTGAACGGTCCGCCCACAGGATAGGCAACGGGAGCGCCGGGGACCCGGAGAGCCGAAAGGGAGGGGAGCCGCGCGGGGCGGGGGCCGCGGGGGACCCCGTATCATGGCGGCACGGCAGACGAGCCGGGCGGACGGCCGCGTGAACATCCTCCGGGATGTTCCCGAGGAACGTCCGGACTCCACAGGGCAAGGTGGTGGCTAACGGCCACCCGGGGTGACCCGCGGGACAGTGCCACAGAAAACAGACCGCCGGGGACCTCGGTCCTCGGTAAGGGTGAAACGGTGGTGTAAGAGACCACCAGTGCCCAGGGTGACCTGGGCAGCTAGGTAAACCCCACCTGGAGCAAGGTCAAAAGGGAGCACCCCGGTGCTCCTGCGCGGACGTACGAGGGCTGCCCGCCCGAGTCCGCGGGTAGACCGCACGAGGCCGGCGGCAACGCCGGCCCTAGATGGATGGCCGTCTCCCCGGCCGCCGCGAGGCGCCCGGGCGACAGAATCCGGCGTACAGCCCGACTCGTCTGCCGCTACTCGCTCTGACCAGCGAGTTTACCCTCCCCGCTTTGCTTCGGGATGGGCCTGGGAATTTCCAGGGGATTATCTGTCGCCTCGCTCGTGCGGCGGCGCGCGAACATCGCCTCAAGGGCATCGATGCCCCGGCTGCCGGACCGTGGCATGAAGTGCGCGTGGGTCCGGAGCGTGAAGGCTGGGACACTGTGACCCAGCCCCGCGGCGAGCTGTGTAATTGCCTCACCTTCGGCGAGGGCATAGGAAGCGAACGTGTGGCGCAGGACGTGGAGGCCGTTCTCTCGCGGCATGTTCCACGCCTTCCTCGCCCACGGCTTCTTCCCCACCCCCCACCCCCTGGATGTACTCGACCTCCGGCGGCGGGATAACGCCTGCGCGCACGAGCGCCGGCTTCCCGCGCCTCCTGGACGCGCTGGGGGCTGTGCGCCGCCGGTCAGCCCTGCCGACGAGCCCCCCCGGGCCACACGACTACTACCTCAAGCCCTTCCGCTCGCGCCTGGGCGACCGTGTCTGCTGTGCCGCCGCCCTCGCCCGAGGGAGGAGCGCCGTCCCAAACGGCTACCAGCCGGTCCCCGCGCCTCAGTAGTTCGCCGTTGGCCGCCTCGTAAGCCGTCCGATTCGCCGTGGCATGCGTCATGACGACCACCTCGGAGGCCGCCCGGATCAGACTGTCGAACGTCGCGGCGTGGCCGGGCTTCACCTTCGTCTCCCGGTAGTCCCGAGAAGGCAGCACCACGATCAGTCGGCCACCCGCAGCAAGCAGCTCCTCGGCGAAGAGCGAGTCAGCTCCCGCCGCGATGCATGAGACCCCGACAAGATTTCCCGAGTCCGCTTCGAAGAGACTTTTCAGAGCTGTCCGCACGAGACGCGCCGTATCGTCGGTCAAGTCCATGTGCCCGGTAACGGCATAGGTCGTCACGGCCAGGTCCCCTTTCGTCAGCCCGCCAACAGGCCGCGAATCCTATCCCTCGCCTCACGCAACCCCCGGCTCGCGTCACGCCCCACCGTGTAGGGATAGAGCCCGCTGAGAAGGTCTCTCACACGCTCGGACTGCGTCAGCTCCGCCGCGTCGACCGCAGCGCTGGTCTGCTGGGTCCTGGCGTGCGAGATCGAGCAGACGTCCACCCGTCACGCCGGCCAGCTCCGCCTCGTCGAAGTACGCGATCCAGTACGGAGCGCCCTCCTCTTCGGCCGGCCCGGCGTCCGCCAGCGCTTCAGCGGCCTGCATTGTCGCGCGGCGGAAGGCAGCTACCCGGCCCATCGCGGCATAGGCCCATGCCTCGCGAGTGTGGAGCATCGCCAGAACGCGCGGACCGGCCTTCCCGCGGGCTCCGTCCTGGGCGAGCCGCACGAGTTCCGCCGCATCCTTCGGGCGGCCTCGGTAGAGCATCTGACGGGCCATTCCGGCTAGGATGTTCGTCCCGAACTCCACATCACCGCCAGCGTGGGCGGCCCTCAGCGCCGTCTTGTAGTAGTCCTGCGCGCGGCGCTGCATCCCCGAATCCCACGACATGGTGGCAGCCATCCCCGCAAGCTGAGCCATCACCCGGAACAGCCGTTCCTCGACCGCTGCCGTCTGGTGCTCTTGCAGGGCATCGGCCACCTCCGCGAGCTGGCCGACGACAGCTTTCCTTCGCAGCCCGCCACCGTACTTGTGGTCCCACTGCCTGAAGGTTCGTGCCGCGGCCTCAAGCTCCGCACACTCGCGTATCCCAAGCCGCCCGGCGAGGGTGATCGGCGCAGTCTGCGGGGAATCGACCAGCCACCCTTCCAGAGGCTCCAGTAGAGCGGCGCCACCCACCGCTGCTACGGCCAGCGCCTTCGACGCTGCACGGCGATCAAGCACTAAGTCGCTCCTGGTCAAACGGGCAGCCGTTGCTACCGTGGCGTCGCGGCGCCACGGTAGGTCAGCCTCGTCTTCGTCGCCAGTACGCTCGTCGACCGGTGCCGCCTCATCCTCGGACACAGCTTCCCAGGGGCGAGTGGCAAGGCCGAGCAGGGGGCCAGGTACACGGAGGCCGTCCGCGATGCGGCATACGACCTCGAAGCTTGTGATCTGCTGCGCACCGTTGATGACATTGGAGACCTTCCCCGGCGTCAGCTCGCACGCGGAGGCGATCCGGTTCTGCGAAAGCCCGCCGTGCTGTTTCGCCAGAGCGAAGACGGCCGCGAAGTCGTGTTCCTTGAGGGCGCGACGCATGTCGTCCCGGTCGAGGAGCCCGGGAGGCAGCGGCCCGGTGGTCGTGACGGCCATACAGATCACCTTCAACAGACGGATTAGCGAGACATCC
Source organism: Streptomyces sp. NPDC049954 (assembly GCF_040656295.1). Taxonomy (NCBI): domain Bacteria; kingdom Bacillati; phylum Actinomycetota; class Actinomycetes; order Kitasatosporales; family Streptomycetaceae; genus Streptomyces; species Streptomyces sp. NPDC049954. The sequence continues at coordinate 535,724 of NZ_JBFALS010000005.1, read as the reverse complement.
ACCGTGCTTAACGAGCGTATTACCGCCTAGGTAACACCCGCCGGTCATCGCACAAACTGCTGCTCACGCCGAAGCTCGGAGAATGACCAGAGCCCAGCAAGTGAGCGATCGGAGTGAGCACCCCGCGCTCCCGCCCCTCGACACCCTGACGCCCCAGCAGGTACGCGGTACCGCCTGCGTCTGGTGCGCCAGCCCCCTGAAGCCCGGTGCCGAGGTCGACCTCGGGGTCCGGCAGCGGCCGCGCGTGACGTACTTCGCCGTCTGGTACCCACGGGCCTGCCGGCCGTGCGCGGGGTCGGCATCATGAGGGCCACCCTCGCTGAGCCTGTCGGCCGGTACGTGCGTCACCTGGCATGGGCCTGGGGCACGGGCATCGTCACGAAGGACCTCGGCGACGGCAAGGTGTACGTCCAGTTCGTCCGCCTCGGCGCCGTCTGCCGGTGCGAGGACCTCGCCCTCGCCTCGCGCGAGGAGATCGCCGCCGCGAAGAGCAGCCTGCCGGAGCGGGGGACGTCATGGCTCGACGTCTGATCCGCCGCATCGCGTGGACCATCGCGGCCGCTGTGGACGAGATGGGCGAGCCGGCTGCGCCCACGCGGCAGACCGGCTGCCGCGACTGCCCTGAGCACTCCGGGCCGGTGAGCCAGCCCGAGGGCGACGAGTGGGCGCTGGAGCACGCGTCCACCACCGGGCACCGGGATTTTGTCGAGATATCGACCGCACGCCTGGCCGCGAGGCCCACCGAGTAGCCCCACCAGCCCCGTCCCGCATGCCACCCCGTCTGCGGGGGCGGGACCCTCGCCCCCGCCGGCATCACCCCGGCCGGGGCGAGGAGCGTCACGGCAGGAGGTCGGCGACCGTGCAGTCCAGGCGTCTGGATCCCAACGGACTCCCGAAAGGGCAGTGAGGGGTTCTCAGGGCGGCCGACGGAAAGGGCGAGGCGCCCGGGCGACAGAATCCGGCGTACAGCCCGACTCGTCTGCCGCTCAGGGTTTCTGATCAGCTGAAGCGCTGGGCAGAGGCCATTTTTCGGGTACTGGTGGAGGGCCTTGCCGGACTCCGGCCCGCCAGTCCCACTGGTGTGCACGGGATCCCGCGACTACGTAGGTGGCCACCGGAGCAGCCATGCCTCGTGAGGCCGGAGCTGGGCGTCCGGTGCGTACGACAGACAGGCGGGGAACTGTCGGTCATCTGAGGGGCGCGCCGTCGTGGAGGTACTGCGGCTGTCCTGCGTCCAGAGCCCTCAAGGCGTGCTCGAACCGGCGCCGGACCCGGTCCCGGAGGCGGCCGGTGGCTTCGGCGGTCGTGACGAAGGCGGCTTCGGACAGTTCGTCGTCTCGTGGCCGTAGCCGGTCCGCCTGTTCCTGATCCAGGGTGCCGCCGTCGAAGACGAAAGCGAGCTGGTCGTCCCAGGGGCCGTGCGGGGCCACCCAGTCCACCACCAGCAGCCTGAGCGGCGTGACGCGCGCGCCGAGCTCCTCCATCAGCTCCCGGCGTACCGCTTCCTCCGGCGGCTCGTTGGCCTCCGCCATCCCGCCGGGCAGGTCCCATCCCGGTTTGTAGGTGGGGTTCACCAGGAGCACACGGCCGGACGGGTCCCTCAGGAGCACATCGGCCGCCACGCGCTTGCGGGCCTGCGTGGCGTTGCCCTCGGCGAGGTACGCGTTCCACGCGTCGGTGTCGGCGGGATCGGGTGCCGTGCGCTTCATGCGGTGGTGCCTTCCGGGGACGGCGGGATCATCGGCCGGCAGGAGCGTGCCATGGGCGGATTCCACCCCCGGCCCCCCGGGCGACGCAACCCCCCACCGCTCACACGGCGGCCTTCACCCGCTCAGCCTCCGCCCTGCGTACCGGTTCCTGGCGGGCTATGCCGATACCGGTGTAGCCGCAGATCACGGCGATGATCACGCCGAAGTAGTTGAGGAAGGCGTAGGGGGCGTACGCCATGGTGGCGACTCCCAGGGTCGTGGACATGTAGGTCGCGGCCTCGGTCCAGGGGACCAGCGGGACGAAGACGGTGCCGGAGTCCTCCAGGGTGCGGGACAGGTTCTTCGGGGCGAGGCCCCGTTCCGGGTAGATGTCGCGGAACGCCTGGCCCGGCACGATGATCGTCAGGTACGAGACGCCCATCGCGAACGCGGTGCCCAGCGAGGACAGCGAGGTCGCCAGGATGATCCCGCCCGTGCGGCGGACCCGGGCGAGCAGCCGGTGCATGAGGACGTCGAGGCAGCCGGTCTCGGTCAGGATGCCGGCGAAGGCGAAGCCGGCGAGGCCGATCAGCATGGTCGAGGTCATCGAGGCCATGCCGCCCCGGTTGAGGAGGGTGCCGGCCGCCGCCGACAGGTGGCCGGGGTCGATACCCCCGTGTCCCTCCAGCATCGAGGTGGTGAAGCCGGTCGAGGCGGAGGCGCATATCTGCTGCAGGGAGAACCCCTGGAAGGCGCCGCCCAGGACCCCAGCGACCGCTGAGGAGGCGATGATGGTCGGCAGCGGCGGCTTCTTCATGATCGCGCCCACCAGGATCACGGCGGGCGGCAGCAGGAGCAGCAGGTTGAAGTGGAAGCCCTGCTCCAGGAGGTTCTGCAGGGACTCGGTGCGCTGCGCGGCCTGCCCGTCGGCGTGCTGGGTGCGGCCCAGGACCAGGTACAGGACGCAGGAGAGCACGGCGGCCGGGCCGGTCGTCCACAGGAGGTGCCGGATGTGCTCGAAGAGAGTCGAACCGGCCACGGCGGGCGCCAGGTTCGTGGTGTCCGACATCGGGGACATCTTGTCGCCGAAGTAGGCGCCCGACACGATGGCGCCCGCCGTCATCGGCAGGGACACACCGAGCCCCCCGGCCACCCCGATCAGGGCGACGCCGACGGTGCCGACGGAGCCCCAGGAGGTGCCGGTCACCGTGGACACGACCATGGTGATCAGGAACGACAGCACCACGATCCACGAGGGCTGGATGGCCTTGAGGCCCCAGTCGACGATCATCGGGATCGTGCCGCTCAGCGTCCACGTGCCGATGAGCATGCCGATGGAGACGAGGATCAGCAGGGCCGGCATCGCGTCGTCGATCTTCGACCGGATACCCGCGAGCATCCGGTCCCAGCCGACACCGAGGCGCCAGGCGATGACGCCGGTGACGGCGCAGGCGGCGACGAGCAGGACCACGGGGTCCAGGTCCAGCCAGACGGTGCCCGTGATCATCAGGGTCAGCATCAGTACCACGGGCAGCGCGGCGACGAACAGCCCGGGAACACGGCGCTCGCGCGGGGGCGGTGCCGCGACGGGGGAGTCGGTCATGGGGGTACTCCAGTGGCCCGGTGGTCGGGCGAGTCGGTACGGGGTGGGAGGGACGGCTGATGCGGGCGTCCGGAGGCGGGAGGGCGTGCGGGGGCGCGCCGTGGCGTGCGGACGCCTGCCGTGGCGGGAGGGAGGAGAGGAGGGGAGCGGTCTCGCGAGCGGACCTCAGTGGCCGGTCGCGGAAGCCGTCACGGGCCGGTCGCGGAAGCCGTCAGGGGCCGGTCGGGGAAGCCCCTCGGCGGTCGGCAAGGGAAGCCGTCATATGGGCCTGTACCTGGTCGAGATGGCCGCGCATCAGTGCGGCGGCCCGCTCGCCGTCGCCGTCCGCGACGGCCTCGGCGATCTCCTCGTGGGCGTCCAGCGAGTCTGCGGTGTGGGCCGCCGGGACGTCCAGCGGGCTGCGCAGCAGGATGATCTGCTGCTGGGCCCGCCACAACTGCTCGGTGACCCGAGGGCTGCGTGCCGTGTCGGTCAGGGTCCGGTGGAAGTCGAGGTCCAGCCGGTGCACGAAGCGCCGCCCGCCCTGGATGGTCCTGCGGGCCCGGGCGCAGGCCGCGCGCAACGCGGTGACGTCCTTGTCGTCGCGACGCTCGGCGGCCATCCGCGCGGCGGCCGTCTCCAGCGCCGTACGCAGTTCGAACAGGGCCCGTACGTCCTCGGGCCCGGCCGCGAAGACGGTGGCCCCCCGGTTGGGCTGATGCACGAGCAGGCCCTCGCTGACGAGCTGGCGCACGGCCTCGCGCAAGGGGCCGCGGCTCGTGCCGAGTTCCCGCGCGAGCACCACCTCGTTGATGCGGGTGCCGGGCGGCAGGTGCCCGCCGAGCAGACGTTCGCGCAGTACCTCGGCGATCTGGACGGCGAGGCCGCGCTGCAGTGTGTCACTCACGGGGCGGTGCCTCCTACGACCGAAGAACTGTTGACAGTCGCCAGTTGACAGGTGCGTTTCCGCAGCTGTCAAGGGGTTCCGGTGCGATCGACGCCACTCTCGACATCCGTCCCCGCGAAGTGATAACTGTCGACAGTTGACTTTTCAGCTGGGAGAGGCGGGCATAACCGATGCACAACGTGGTGGCCGAGGTCTGGCGTGGGGACTTCCTGGAGTCCGTGCACCACGGGACGGTCCTCGCGACCGCCCCGGACGGTTCCGAGACCTTCCGGATCGGGGACGCCGACGCCCCGATGTACCCGCGCTCCTCCAACAAGCCGGTGCAGGCGCTCGGCATGCTCCGGGCCGGTCTGGGGCTGGACGGCGAACTGCTGGCGCTGGCCTGCGCCAGTCACTCGGGGGAGGACGTCCACCTGGAGGGCGTGCGCACGATCCTGGCCGGGGCCGGCCTCGGCACCGAGGCGCTGCGCTGCACGGCGGCCCTGCCGATCGGTGAGGGCGCGCTGCGCGCGTATCTGACCGGTGGCGGGCGGCCCTCGCCGCTGACGATGAACTGCTCGGGCAAGCACGCCGCGATGCTGGCCACCTGCGTGACGAACGGCTGGGACACCGCCGGCTACCTCGACCCCGGGCACCCGCTCCAGGTGCGTCTGCGCGAGACGCTGGAGGAGACGGCGGGGGAGCGGGTCGCCGCCACCGGGATCGACGGCTGCGGCGCCCCGCTCTTCGCGATCAGCCTGCGGGGACTCGCGCGGGCCTTCGGGCGCCTGTCCTCGGCGCCGGAGGGCAGCCTCGAACACCGGGTGGCGCGTGCGATGAACACGTACCCGGGGTACGTCGGCGGCACCGGCCGGGACGTGACCCGGCTCATGAGCGCCCTGCCGGGGGCCGTCGCCAAGGACGGCGCCGAGGGGGTGTACGCGCTCGGCCTGCCCGACGGCTCGGCGGTGGCGCTCAAGATAGCCGACGGCTCCCAGCGGTCCCGTCCCGTGGTGATGGTCGCCGCGCTGCGGCGCCTGGGCGTGGACGTGGACGGCGACGAGACGCTGAGCGCGCTCGCCACCGCCCCGGTCCTCGGCCACGGCGAACCGGTCGGAGCGGTGCGCCCCACGTTCTGACCGGGCCTCAGGGCTGATCCTGACGGGAGCTGCGGACCGGCGCGGGCTTCGGCCCTGCCCTCCGGGAAGCAGCGGGCGCGGCGCCTCGAACGGGAAGCAGCCGTACTCCACGGCCCGTACGTGCACCAGGGCCACATCCGGTTCCTCGAAGGGCGCCGCGAGGGCCCGGTCGAAGCCCGCGTCGCCTCCGCCCGCGCCCCGGCCCTGGCCCTGGCCCGGGCCCGGGCACGCCTCGGCGTGAAGGAACACCGGCCCGGCCTCGTCGTACGCGCCCGTGCGGCGCCGTGCGCCTCCGCCCGGCGGCGCCGTGACCGCGCGCAGGAGGCGAGGGGTCACCCGCTCCCCGGCTTCTACGGGGCGCGGACAGCAGCGCAGGGGACTGCCCACGCAGGCGACGGGAACACCGTCGGCGCTCGCCGTGAACGGGTGCGGCACGCGCCCGGAGTCGTCGGTGACACGCGGTTCTTCGGGCGCGGCGGGCGGCACGGGGAGCGGGCGGCTGGTGCGTGACAGTCATGCGACCGGCCTCGGAAGGCGCGCGCCGAGACGCCGCGGGAATCCGGCGTGGGATTCGGTGAGCGTGCGTGACTCTCCCGGCGGCCGCGAGACCCAGGAGGCCCGAGGGGGGCCAGGGGCCCAGAGACCCGGGAGCCCCAAGGGGTGCGTGGAACCCAGGAGTTCCGGGGTCCGGGCGCCCCTCACTTCCGTGGCCAGGGCCTTCCGTCGAGCTGTTCGATGGAGCGGTTGAGGTGGCTGAGCGCCTCCGCGAGGCCCGCCGCCTCCTGCGGGGTCCAGTCGGACAGGACCTTCGCGAGACCGGTCAGATTCCGCTCGCGGTCGGATTCCAGACGCTCCTGGCCCTCCGCGGTGATGGCGAACTTGCGCGCGATACCGCCCTCCGGGTCGGGGATGCGCTCGACGACGCCGGAGCGCAGCATCGCCGCCGTCTGCCGGTTGAGGGTGGACTGGTCCAGGCCGAAAGCCTCGCTGAGCTGGCCGATGGACATCGGGCCCTCGGCCTCGATGCGGGTGAGCAGGATGTAGGCGCTGCGGTCGAGCCGCCAGTCGGCGCGCGGCGTGATCAGCTGCGAGTACCGGCTGAGCAGCGTGGTCTCCAACTCGATCCGGTCAAGGGGCAGGTCCACGAGGCGTCGTTCCTTCGGCTCCGTACGGGCCGCCCTGAAAGAGGGCCCGCTCAGTCGTGCTTACCGTATCAGGATATGTGTGTATTCTGCACGCACTGTGCATCATGCATATAACCTGTATATTGCACGTGCTGTGCATGATGCGCAGCACCCGTGCCAGCAGATTCCCAGAGGGAGTGCCCCGTGGAAAGTACCGAGCCAGCAGCCCGTGCCGGCGGCGTTGTCGGCATCCTCGCGCTCGGCGGCATCGTGGCGGCGCTCACCCAGACGCTGGTGGTCCCGCTCATCGCGGAGCTGCCCAAGCTGTTCGACACCACCGCCTCGAACGCCTCCTGGGTGATCACCGCCACTCTGCTCGCGGCCGCCGTGGCCACGCCGGTCGCCGGACGGCTCGGGGACATGTACGGCAAGCGGCGCATGCTGCTCGCCTCCCTCGCCCCCCTCGTCCTCGGCTCCGTGGTCTGCGCCCTGTCCACCTCCCTCCTTCCGATGGTCGCCGGACGCGCCCTCCAGGGCCTCGGGATGGGTGTCGTACCGCTCGGCATCAGCCTGCTGCGCGACGTGGTGCCCGCCGAGAAGCTCGGTTCCTCCATCGCGATCATGAGCGCGTCCATGGGGGTCGGCGGCGCGCTCGGCCTGCCGTTCTCCGCGGCCATCGCCGAGAACACCAGCTGGCGCGTCCTGTTCTGGGTCGTCGCCGCCCTGGCCGTCGGTGTCGGTGCGCTCATCGCCGCCCTCGTCCCCGGGGACCACAGCCGTCCCGCGCCCGCCGGGTTCGACCTGCTCGGCGCCTTCGGCCTCGGCGCCGCGCTCGTGTGCCTGCTGCTCGGCGTCTCCAAGGGCGCCGACTGGGGCTGGGGCAGTGGCACCACCCTGGGCCTGCTCGGTGCCGCCGTCGTCCTCCTTCTGGTGTGGGGCTGGTGGGAGCTGCGCATCAAGGACCCGCTGGTCGACCTGCGCGTCACCGCCCGGCCCCAGGTGCTCATGACGAACGTCGCCTCGGTCCTGGTCGGCTTCGCGATGTACGCCCAGTCGCTCGTGGTGCCGCAGCTGCTCCAGCTGCCCAAGGCCACCGGCTACGGACTCGGGCAGTCGATGCTCGCCATGGGCCTGTGGATGGCCCCCGCGGGACTCATGATGATGGTCATGTCGCCCATCGGCGCGAAGCTCTCCGCCGCCAAGGGGCCCAAGGTCACCCTCGCCTTCGGCAGCTTCGTCGTCGCCGTTGGCTACGGACTGTCGGTCCCGATGATCGGCACCGACTCGCCGTGGGGCCTGCTCGTCGTGACCCTCGTCTGCAACTCCGGGGTCGGCTTCGCGTACGGGGCGATGCCGGCGCTCATCATGGGCGCCGTACCCCAGTCGGAGACCGCGTCGGCCAACAGCTTCAACACGCTGATGCGCTCGATCGGCAGCTCCGTCTCGGCGGCCGTGATCGGCGTGGTCCTGGCCCAGCTCACCACCGACTTCGGCGGCTACGCGCTGCCCAGCGAGTCCGGTTTCCGCACCGCCATGCTGATCGGCTGCGGAGTGGGCCTGGTGGCCGCCGTGGTCGCCGCCGTCATCCCCGTCACGGCCACCGCCCCGCGCCCGAGCGCCACACCCGACGCCGCCCCGGAGGACGCCGTCGAGGCCAAGGCCTGACGGCGCCGCAGTCCAGGGAGGACGCCAACTCCCCGGCCCGCCACCTCCCTTGCACCGCCCGGTCGCCGCTCCTCACGGGGAGGGCGGCCGGGCGGCGGCGCGTCCTGCCCCGTCTCGACCGCGCGCGGTCGTACGCCCGTGCGGAGGTGTACGAGGGCGGGGGTGCGGAGCGCGACGGCCGAGGGGGCGGCGGTTCCCGGCGGGGCGGCGCGGGCGAAGAGGAAGGGCCGCTCCCGCCACGCGGGCGGGGAACGCTAGTCTGCGCGCGAGATGACCGACTTCGCTGACGAGGCCCGCTCCCGTACCGCCCGGCTCCTGCGCATGGCCGCCCCGGGCGACGACCGGGACGGCATCATCGAGTACGCCACGACGACCCCCGACCCGCCCCTGATGGGCCCGCACGGAATCCGCACGACCGGCTGCGCGCGCTGCCGGCGCACCATGTGGCTCCAACGCGACCTCTGGGTGTGCGCCTCCTGCGGGTGGGTGCGCGAGGAGAGCAGCCCCCAGGGGGAGGCGGGGACGGTGTGAGGGGGCCGTGGAGCAGCGGGACCCGCGCACACCCCCGGGGCTCGGTCAGTGGCCCTCGGGGCGGCCGTGACGCACCTGCTGTCGCAGTTCCTTCTCCACGTCGTGACGGTTCAGGCCCTGGTCCTTCGCCCAGTCGGTGACGGCGAGCTGGACCTCGGCCGAGGCGTTGAACCACACGCGGCGCTGCCGCTGGAGCTCTTCGCCCTCAAGGTGTTCGAGCCGCCGGCCCTCGTCGTCGGCCGACTTCTGCAGCGTGATCAAGTACTCGGGTAGGTCCACGGCGGCACCCTAGGACGGGCCCGGGAGGCGCGCGCGACGCGGCGGCGTGACGCTGAGCCGCGCGGGGGACAGGGTCACCCCGCTGGCGGGCGCGGCACCGGCCCGGGCGAGCGCCCCGCCCGCATCCGGAGAGGCGCCGCGAGCCACCACGCGCGCCGTACCCCACGTGCGTCAGCCGTGTCCGGGACCGCGCACGTCGGACACGGCCTCGGACCGCGCACGCACCGGCACCACCTGTGCGGTGACGGCCGCCGAGGTCCCGTCACCCGGTCCGCCTCCCAACTCGCCTGCTTCAGAGATAGGTTGGCCGAAAGATCAGCCGAGGCGCACTGGAGGCCGTGTCCATGACCGAGCAGCATCCGCCCACCACCGCTTCGAGCGCCCTCTCGGAACGCGTCGACACCTCCCGCCCCCACTCGGCGCGCTTCTGGAACTACTTCGTCGGGGGCAAGGACCACTACGAGGTGGACCGGGAGGTGGGGGAGCAGATCAAGTCGTTCTTCCCCGGGCTCGTGGACGTCGCCGTGGCCGGACGGCACTTCCTGCGCCGCTCGGTGACGCACCTCGTCCGCGAACGCGGAGTGCGGCAGTTCCTCGACATCGGGACCGGGCTGCCCACGGCCGACAACACGCACGAGGTCGCGCAGCGTCTCGCGCCGGACGCGCACATCGTCTACGTCGACAACGACCCGCTCGTTCTCGCACACGCCCGCGCACTGCTCACCTCCTCCGCGCAGGGACGTACGGACTACCTCGACGCGGACTTCTACCGCCCGCAGGACATCCTCGAACAGGCCGTCAAGACACTGGACTTCAGCCGTCCGGTGGCGGTGATGCTGCTCGGCGTCCTCGGCCACGCCCCCGACTTCGGGCGCGCGCGTGAGGTGGTGCGCACCCTCATGGCGGGGCTTCCGGAGGGCAGCGCGCTCGCCGTGTACGACGGCACCCGTACGAGCGAGGGCATGATCGCGGCCGAGAAGGCGTACATGGAGAGCGGCGCGCTGCCCTACCACGTCCGCGAACCGGCCGAGATCGAGACGCTGTTCGACGGGCTGGAGCTGGTGGACCCGGGATTCGTCCGCCTCTCCGCATGGCACCCCGACGAACGCGGCAGCGGCCTGCCCTCCGACGTGGACGCGTTCGGCGGGGTCGGGATCAAGCGCCTGCCGCGCTGAGGCGCGTTCGGCCCTTCCCGTCTGCCGCGCGACGCCCTGCACGCACTCCCTTCCATCGCTTCGAGACGAGGTGCGGCGCCCGCCGCTGACCGGGCGGCCCCGCCCGTCCCTCGCCGAGCACGCTCGCACCGCCCCGCCCCGCCCCGCCCCGCACCGGCCCAGCGGCGTGGGCGTATCGGTCGCACGTGAGGGCCGAGACCGCCGGGAGGAGGGCGTGCCGGTGGAGGAGGAGGTCCCGGCTGTAAGTCCGCGGGGGAGTTGCGGCGCCGCGACCGCCTGGCTCGGGCCGCCCGTCGACGCCCGGCGCATATTTCTGTGCACCCGAGGGATCGAGCCCGGGGCCGCCCTCGCCCGTGCCCGTGCCCAGGGCGAGCGCGCCCTCGGTGAAGCGGTCTGCCGCATCGTGTCCTTCGTCCGCTGAGCGGCGGCGGTCCGGCGTCCCCGCACCCGCGTACGCACCCGGGCGCACCCGGCCAGCTGACGATCAACACCACCGTGCACACCGCTAGTTGCCGCCCGGACGGCTTCACCGTCCCGTGTATTTACATCGATGTAACTCGCTTCTAGGGTGGCACCGGTGCGGCGGCCGTCGGCCGGATCGGTGTCGTGATCCTGACGGCCCCCGTGCTGCGGCGTCATGTGCGCGCGTGGCCAATGTCCCCCCGGAAAAGCCTTGTTGGCCGCGTGTGCGTTCTTCGCACCCGCCCGTCCGCCGCCGTGCCGGCGCGGACCAGGTCTCAGGCAGCAGAGGAGTCCCCCATGCACAGGAAGTCGTACCCCGGGCGCATCGAGAGCGGTGCCCCCGCCGCCGCGCACAGCAGTGGACCGAGCCGGCGCGGCGTGCTGAAGGGGGCCGCGGTCCTCGGTGGCGTCGGCCTGTTCGGCGGGGCGGCGCTGACCGCTCCGGCCGCCTCGGCCGCCGGGCGCGCCGCCTTCGGCAGCGTGCCGATCCATCCCGAGCGCATCGGCATCTACGCGATCCCCGACATCCCCGAACAGTGGCGGGACTGGGACCTCACCCAGGCCTCGCTGGCCAAACTGCACCAGGTGCTGCCCGGCGCCTGGGTGCGCTGGGACAACGAGACCGGGCACCACACCGACGACCCCGCGAGCGTCGAGACGGTGGTGGCCCGCGCCCAGGCGGCCGGACTGCCCATGATCATCACCGGTTCCGCGGTGGACGGCTACGACAACTGGTGGGCCCAGAACAACACGCAGCCCGAGGAGACCATCCGGCAGATCGCGGACGGGCCCTACCTCGACCACGCCGCCGACCTCTACCGCCGCTACGACAACGTGCGGTTCGTGGAGACCGTCAACGAGCCGGACGGGGTCTGGTTCGTCGCCAACCCCGACGACGTCGGCGACTACGCGTACTACCTCGACCGCCTCACCTCGGCCATGAACGGCGACACCGCGGGGATACTCGGCCCGGCCACCGCCTTCGAGGGGCAGATACTCCAGCACCACCTCGGGCGGCCGGAGTTGAGCCACATCTCGTACCACACCTACGGCGGCTGGCAGTCGCTGCGCACCTATCCGGGCAAGGAGGTGTACGTCACCGAGTACGGCGACGACAGCGTGCCGGCCGGGACGGGCAACTCCCCGGCCTTCGTCATCGGCGACCTCGCGCAGGCCGAGCGCGCCGGGAAGCTGTCCGACGGGGTCCGGATGGTCTTCTACGTCAACCTCCAGGGGATGATGCGGGCCGACGCCACGGAGAACGGCCACTTCACCTTCACCGGTCAACTGCGCGCCCTCATCGCCTACCAGGCGCTCGGCGCGGTCTCCTCCACCGCGTGGACCGACCCCTCCGTCACGGAGGTGCTGGCCACCGACGACGGGGCGGGCCGCTTCGCCGCACTGCTGTGGAACCCCTCGGCCGACTCCGAACTGAGCGGGCGGACCGTGCAGGTGCCGGGCAGCAGCCTCGGCGGCGCCGAGGCGCTGAACGTGCTCACGGTCCTCAACCGCGCGGACGGCGCGGCCGAGAGCGCCGCTCTCGGTGCGCAGAACCGGGTCCGCGCCCAGGTCGCGGACGGCACCGTCACACTCACCGTCGACCGGCTGGAGCCCCTGGCCGCCGTCCTCGTGACCACCGAGGGGACCACGGACCTCGCGAACTGAGGCGCGAGGGGCGGTGATCGGGGGCGGGCGAGACCTCGCGTAAAACGATTCATGAAGACGGTTCACCTTCTCGCGTCTCTGGGGTTGACCGCGCTCGCGCGGCGTGGATACCGTGCCCGCGTTATTTGAATCCTTTCATTCGACGGTGAGGCAGGAGATCGCCCGCCCCGGCCCGAACGGAGCCGGGGGACGCGGACTTGGCCTCCTGCCCGCCCCCGCGCACTTCTGCTCTCCCGTGTTCCGTCTCTCGCGTACGGAGATCCGCATGTCCCAAGAGCCCACCCGCTCCTCCCGCATCAGCAGACGCGGCCTGCTGGCCGGTACGACGGCCGCCGCCGCGGGCGCCGTCGTCCTCGGTCCCGGGTCGCCCGCCGCCTCGGCGGCGGCCCCGACGGAGAAAGGGCGCCCCGTCCTGCCCTCGGGGGAGCGGCTCGTGGGCCGGCCCGCGCGCGCCCGGAAGGCCGCGCACGGCAGGCGGCAACGCACCCGCTTCGGCATCGGCTACGAGACGTGGTTCGGCGGCGTCATCGACTTCGAGTCGACCGAGGCGGAACCGCTGCTGGGCCGGTACGACTCCGAGGACCCCGAGGTGATCAGGCAGCACGCCCGGTGGATCCGCTGGGCGGGCTACGACTTCGTCCTCGTCGACTGGTCCAACAACCTCGGCGGGAACTGGGACAACGGCGTCGCCGAGAAGATCATGAAGGGCACCGACGCGCTGCTGGACGTCTACGCGGACCTCGACGACCGGCCCGAGGTCGTGCTCCTGCTCGGCCTCGACAACGGCGCGACGGACACCGCCAACTGGGACGCGCAGATCGAGCGCGTCAAGACCCGGTACCTCGAAAGCCCCAGGCTGCGCCCGCTGTTCATGGAGTACGACGGCAAACCGCTGCTCACCGTGTACACCGGCGCCCGCTGGACCGAGCCGCCCGCCTGGCGCGACCCCGCCTTCACCGTGCGGTGGACCGGCGCCTACCGGGAGGTCGTCCTCAACCCCGGCGGGCAGTGGTCCTGGGTGGACCGCAGCCCGTACGCCAACGGGCAGAGCGAGCCGGTCGGCGACTTCGCGGACGGCGGTCTGCGCGACTGGCACGCGGACCCCGCCTGGAAGCTCGCGAAGATGTCGGTGAACGCCGCCTACCCCGGTGTTCCCGAGATCACCTTCGCCTCCACCAGGCCCGCCGAGGGCGCGGAGCAGAAGACCGGGACCCTCACCAGCGCGCCGTTCACGCTGACCCGCGAGGTCCTCTCCTTCAACGCGATCGGCACCGATCCCCCGGCCCACCGGAGCGCGAAGGTCCCCGGCGCCGACAGCCGCAACCTGTACCTCCTCAAGGACGCCGCCACCGGGGAGGTGCTGCGCTGGCACGAACCGCCGGGCACCGACACGTACTTCATGGTGCGGCAGTGGAACGTCGCGGACCTGAAGGGGCGCGAGGTCGTCTTCGAGGCGGTCAGCAACCGCACGGAGGGTCCGCCGGTCGGCTGGATCGGCTTCTTCGGCCTTCAGCAGCAGCGCGCGGAGATCGTGACCGCCGCCGCCGCGCAGCCCGGAAACGAGTACTACGGAGCTTTTGGCAACTGGGACGCCCAGCCGCGCATGTCGGGAGCCACCCTGCTGCGCCAGGCCCAGGGGATCTACGACTTCGAACCGGAACTCGCCCTCGTGCAGCAGTGGAACGAGTTCGGCGCCCCCGACCAGTTCAGCGTGGCCGGGAGCAACGACATCGAGCCGACCAAGGTCACCACCCTCAAGGGGGCGGAGTCCGACGGCTGGGGCTTCTACTACCTCTCCCTCGCCCGGGAGGTGATCGACCAGTACCGGGCCGGGGAGGCCGCGCCCCGGGTCCTCCTCGACACCCGTTATCCCTAGGATCTCCGGCGACGAGGGGCCCCGGCGACGAGGGGCCGCCGTCCGGTCAGGGGCGGCGGCCCGTCACCACCGTCGCGTACAGCTCCCGCGACACCGCGACGGCCGGGAGCAGGCCGGCCCCGCGCAGGACGCCGAGAGCCGCGTCCGCCTGGCGCTCGCTCGTCTCGACGAGGAGGTGCCCGCCCGGGGCCAGCCAGGCCGCCGCCCGCCCGGCCACCCGGCGCAGGAGGTCCAGACCGTCGGTGCCGCCGTCCAGCGCGACCCGGGGCTCGTGCACGCGCGCCTCGGCCGGCAGCAGGGCCACCTCGCCGGAGGGCACGTACGGGACGTTCGCGGTGAGCACGTCGATCCGGCCGCGCAGCGCGTCCGGCACCGCGTCGAAGAGGTCGCCCTCGTGGACCGTGCCGCCCACCCCCGCCACGTTGCGGCGCGCGTAGGCGAGGGCGCCCGGGTCCACGTCGGCGCAGTGCAGGGAGCAGCCCGGCCCCAGCGCCGTGGCCAGGGCCAGGCCCACGGCTCCGGAGCCGCAGCACAGGTCGAGGACCACGGCGGGACGCGGGGCGAGCGCCAGCGCCCGGTCGACCAGGAACTCGGTGCGGCGGCGCGGGACGAACACCCCCGGGCCCACCTCGACGCGGACGCCGTGGAAACGGGCGTGACCCACGACGTGTTCGAGGGGCTCACCGGCCGCGCGCCGCTCCACGAGCGCGTCGAGGACCTCGGGCCGCTCACCGGCGGACGCGAGCAGCAGCCGCGCCTCGTCCTCGGCGAAGACACAGCCGGCCGCGCGCAGACGGCTCACAACAAGGGCAAAAGCAGGGGAAGTCGGGAGTGCCGACATGAGGGGAGACCTCTCGGGATCACTGGATCACCTGAAGAGGGCGTTCCCCGTCCTCACCTCTGGGCGGCGCGGGCCGCCGGGGTACGAGGAGGGAGCGCCCGTCCGGTGCTGACGGAAATCGGACTCACCTCCTCGGCCGTGGGTGGGCGTGCGCCCGACACCCTACGGCATCCCGGGCCGCCCCGGCCCGCCCATCGTGTCGGGCACGCTGCGCACCGGGGTGCCCCACACCCGTACCACCTCGTAGTCCGTGAACTCCTGGACCAGCCGGTACGCCGGTGCCGGACGCGGGCCGCGCCGCTCGGCGGCCAGGTAGCGCTCCGCCTCGTCCCGGTCGTGCCGGGGTGTTCCGCACAGCTGCCAGGCCTGCCCGTTCCACACCTCGGGCAGCCAGCGCTCGCGGGCCCGGGGCCGCTCCTCGCGCAGCCCGTAGCGCGAGACCACCGGCACCTGGTTCTCCTCGCCGCCGCGCGGACCGGTGGGCCCGCCGCCGTACCGCCCCCGGCGGGCCGAACGGCGACGGGTCTCGCACAGCAGGCACCGGTCCGGGGCCTCCTCGTCGACCGGACCGTCGGGGTGCTCGGCGCAGCGCGTCGTCGGGGCCGGGCCCTCGACGACCTTCTCCAGCAGTTCGAGGGCGCGCCGGACGTCGGTGGTGATCTCGCGCAGCCGGGCGTCGGGCACGTCCTGCCCCAGCTGCTCGCCGTGCTCGCCGAGCAACCGGAGGGACCGGCCCAGGGCGGAGAGCTGTGCGTGCTGCATCGTGCGGTGCTCCTCGTACGGAGGGGACGGAGGGGGCGAAGAAACGCCGGCGTGCCCGGGGACACCACCACGGGCGGCCCACGGGTACGCCCGTATTGTCGTACATCCGGGAGCCGCCGTGCGCGCCCCTGGTCGCCGGGCGGGCTCAGACCACGGGCACGAGCGTGAGATACGCGATGCCGAGCACCTCGCGGTAGCCGTGCAGCCAGGCGGACCGCTGGGTGTCCACGGCCCGCGCCACCTCCGGCGCCAGGGCATGACCGGGATGTGCGGCGAGCCACTCCTCGCGGGCCGCGCGGTAGCCGGACTCGAACTCCTCCCACTCGCTGTCGCTCGCCGTCTCGGTCCACAGCGGCCGGAAACCCGCGGCCACGGCGGCGTCCACGAGGACGCCCAGGCTCGGGTGCTCCTCGGCGGTGGCCCCCGGCCACATCCGGCTCAGCTCCGCCCCGGTGGGCGGACGGCGGTAGAAGCCCTCGCCGAGCAGGACCCGGCCGCCCGGGTTCACCAGCGAGCGCAGTGCGGCGAACAGCTCCGGGAGGTAGCGCTCCGGCCGCCCCGGCTCCGCGAGCGCCTGCCCCGCCCCGTTGCACAGCACCACGTCGGCGGGCCCGCGCCCCGTGCCGCGCGCCGACTCCTCGACGTACCGCACGCGCGCGGCCAGACCCCGCTCCCGGGCCAGCCGCCGCCCGCGCTCCAGGTCCTCCGCGTCGAGATCGACGCCGACGCCCTCCGCTCCCGGTGCGGCGGCCAGGACCCGCAGCAGCAGCTCGCCCCAGCCGCAGCCGACGTCGAGCACGCTCGCCGGTTCCACGGCCGCGAGCCGGGCGACGATCCGCGCGGCCCGCTCCTCGGACAGCGGACCGTGGAAGGCGAGAGCGGACAGCCGGGGCGGGGGAGCGTCCGAGGACGTGGGGGTGGTCACAGGGGCGGACGCTACGACAGCGGGGCGGTGCGCGGCGAAGGGTTTTCGTCGCACACCGCCCCGCCCGGGGTCGTCCCGCACTCAGGTCGCGGGGACCTCGTCGGCCTCCGGCACCGGGGTCTCCTGCGCCTGCTTGACCCGCTTGCCGCGCTGGGCGACCACCGTGAGCGTCGCGGCGGCCCCGCCGATGAGGGCGGCGGGCACCATCCAGTGCCGGTTCAGGGCGTGGCCCAGCTTGTGGTCGAGCGAGTAGCGGCCCGGACCGGCCACCGAGAGCGCGGCGGCGGCGAAACCGAGGAACGCCGGGTACTCGTAGCCGCCGCCCTGCGCGAAGAAACCGTTGGGGGAGTGCACCGCCGCGGCCCCCGCCATCGTGCCGGCCGCGGCCGCGCCCGCCGCCGGGGTCGCGAGGCCCACGGCCAGCAGCGCGCCGCCGCCCGCCTCGCCCAGACCGGCGGCCAGCGCGTTGAGCCTGCCGGGCGCGTACCCCATGGCCTCCATGGCCTGGCCGGTCGCGTCGAGCCCGCCGCCGCCGAACCAGCCGAACAGCTTCTGCGAGCCGTGCGCGGCGAGTACGCCGCCGGTGCCCAGCCGCAGCAGGAGCAGCCCCAGGTCACGCCGCCTGGCGCCCCGGTCGAAACCCTTCACGTGACACTTCACGTGTGTCTCCTCGTCATCGAAATTGGCCTTGGCAGTGACAACCCGCCCCGGGCGCGCACCCGGATGACCTCCCCCGACCACGGTCCGCCTTCGCACCGTCGCGCACCCGGCCACAACGGCCGAACGGGTGATGATCAGGAGGCTACGCCCCTCTCGTCCCGGGCGTACCGGAACGGGGCTCCGCCGCGTCCTCCAGCCCTGCCGGACGCGGTCCGCCTCGCGAGGAGGTGGTCAGTCCTGCGGGATGCGCACGGCCGTCCCCGCGACGCGCACGCGCGGATCGCCCGGGCGCAGGGTCACCGTGACGGTGCCGGGCCGCCCCAGGTCCTCGCCCTGGCGCAGGGTGAGTTCGGCGTCCTCCTCCACCCGGCCGAGCGCCCGCAGATACGCCCCGAACGCGGCCGAGGCCGCCCCCGTCACCGGGTCCTCGACGACGCCGCCGACCGGGAAGGGGTCCCTGGTGTGGAACACCCCGGTGCGCGGATCGCGCCACACCAGGTGCACGGTGGTCAGATCGAGGCGGGCCATCAGCGCGCGCAGCCGCTCGAAGTCGTAGTCCAGGTCGGCGAGCCGCTCGCGGGTCCCGGCGCCCAGTACGAGGTGGCGGGCGCCGGCGTAGGCGATCCGGGGCGGGAAGGCCGGGTCCAGGTCGGCGGCGGGCCAGCCGAGCGCGGCCAGCGCCTCCGTGAGATCGGCGCGGTCCACCTCCTCCACCGCCGGTTCGACGCTGGTGAGGGTGGCGCGCAGCTCGCCGTCCACCGTGTCCACGGCGACCGGTACCGATCCGGCCCGGGTGAGGAAGAGGAAGTCGCCCGCGCCGTCCCGCTCGGCGAGCGCCACGGCGGTGGCCACGGTGGCGTGGCCGCAGAAGGGGACCTCGGCCCGCGGGCTGAAATACCGCACCGTGTGCGTGCGGGCGGGGTGCCCGGCGGGCGGCTCGGTGACGAAGGCGGTCTCGCTGTAGCCGAGTCCGGCCGCGATGGCGAGCTGCCCGCCGTCGTCCAGACCGGCGGCGTCCAGGACGACCCCGGCCGGGTTCCCGGCGGCGGGCTCCGAGGTGAAGGCGGCGTAGCGGGCGATCTGTGTCATGCCGGGTGCAACCGGGGGCCCCGGTGCCGCATTCCCCGCCTCCGCACACGCGTCGGCCGGGTCCGCGGCCGCCGGGGCCCCCGTTCTGCCCTGCTTCCGGGTCAGTGGCAGTTCTGCTGGCCGTTGCGCGTCTTCCCCCACGAGCACGAGTCGCGCAGCGAACCGGAGGGCGTGACCAGCCGGGCCTTGTCGCCGGTGTTGTTCCAGACGTAGGAGCCGCGGTTCCAGTACACGGTCCCGGGGACGTTCTTCCCCTTGCCGGTCCTGACCTTCACCGTCTTGCCGGCACCGATCCTGTAGCTGCCGAAGGTGTAGGTGTAGCCGGTGTTGTCCTTCAGCTTGTAGCCCTTGAGCTGCACGGCCGACGTCGAGTTGTTGTGGATGTTGACCCACTCGGCGTTCAGCGAGGCGTTGCTGCGGGTGTCCTTGCCCGGGCTGTCGAACTGCACCAGCCCGATGTGCAGCCCGCTCTGGTGCGCGGCCTCGGCGGGGGCGGCGGCGAGCAGGGCGCCGACGGCGGCGAGGGCGAGGGCCGTGATGCGTATGCGCAAGTTGTGCTCCGTGTGTGCGTGTTCGGTGAAGAAGGGCTGATTATATGCGCAAGGAAGCGTGGTGCGCGGGGAGTTGTCCTTTTCCGGTACCGGACGGGCCGGATGGTCGCGGTGGCCGCTTCGCCCCGGCCTCCCGCCGCAGCCCGCCGGTCAGGGTTCATTCGGTGGACATGCCAAAGCCGCGTGGCGGACGGGACCCCGTCCCCGTCGGCCCGTCAGATACTCCTCATGACTACCGCCCCGGAACTCCGTACCCTCGCCCGTCACTTCGACCGGCGCCGGTTCCTCACCGTGACGGGGGCCGCCGCCGCGCTGGCCTTCGCGACCAATCTGCCGGCCGCCGGTTCGGCCGCCGCCGCCGCGCTGGACCCGGCGAAGATCGTCAAGGACCCGTTCACGCTCGGAGTGGCCTCGGGCGACCCGCTGCCCGGCTCCGTACTGCTGTGGACGCGCCTCGCGCCCAGCCCGTACGAGAGCGACGGAGGGCTGCCCGCCTCCCGGGTCACCGTGCAGTGGGAACTCGCGCACGACAGCCGGTTCACCCGGATCGCGAAGAAGGGGAGCGCGGTCGCCCATCCCGAGTTCCAGCACTCCGTGCATATCGAGGTGAAGGGCCTGGACGCCGACCGCGTCTACTTCTACCGCTTCCGCGCCGGCCAGTGGATCAGCGGCACCGGCCGCACCCGCACCGCTCCCGCGAACAACGCGAGACTCACCGAAATGCGGCTGGCCGCCGTGTCCTGCCAGGCGTACCACGACGGGTACTACACGGCGTACGGGCACCTCGCCGACGAGGACCTCGACGTGGTCTTCCACCTCGGCGACTACCTGTACGAGTACGCCGTCACCGCCGTCGGCGGGAACCGCAAGTACACCGACCGCAGGCTGCCCGCGCACTACAACCGGGAGACGGTCACCCTCGACGACTACCGGCTGCGCTACGGCCTGTACAAGTCCGACCCGGACCTGATCGCCGCGCACGCCGCGCACCCCTTCGTCGTCACCTGGGACGACCACGAGACGGAGAACAACTACGCCGGCGACACCCCCGAGAACGACGTCCCGCCGGAGGAGTTCCTGCTGCGCCGGGCCGCCGCCTACCGCGCGTACTGGGAGCACCAGCCGCTGCGCACCCCGCAGCAGCCCGAGGGCGCCGACATGCAGCTGTACCGCCGCAGGCAGTACGGCCGGCTCGCGCAGTTCGACATCCTCGACACCCGCCAGTACCGCAGCGACCAGGCGTACGGCGACGGCTGGCAGGTTCCCGGGCCGGAGTCCGAGGACCCGGCGCGCACCCTGACCGGGGCGACGCAGGAGCGCTGGCTCGTCGACGGGTGGCGCGAGTCGAAGGCCACCTGGAACGTGCTGCCGCAGCAGGTCACCTTCGCGCAGCGCAAGGACCGCGCGACGCCCGACTACAAGCTGTCGATGGACTCCTGGGACGGCTACCCCGCCTCCCGGCAGCGGCTCCTGGACGGCTGGCAGTCCGCGGGCCAGGACAACCTGCTGGTCCTCACCGGCGACGTCCACGTGCACTACGGCTTCGACATCAAGGCCGACTTCGACGACCCGGCCTCCAAGACCCTCGGCACCGAGATCGTCACCAGCTCGATCACCAGCGGCGGCGACGGCTCCGACAAGCCCGCCAACTGGGACACCTACATGGCCGCCAACCCGCACCTGAAGTTCTACAACGGGCGGCGCGGCTACGCCGTCGTGACCCTCGGCCAGGACGCGGCCCGCGCCGAATGGAAGACGGTGTCCGCCGTCACCACCCCCGGTGCACCGCTCACCACCGCCGGCAGTTTCGTCACCGAGGCCGGCAACCCCGGACTCAAGCCCGCCTGAGCCCGCTGAGCGCCGCACGAGGTGGGCGCCCGCGCACGCGGGCGCCCACCTCGCCCTCACACCGTGTCGTAGCGCACGCCCACCTGCTCCCGGACCCGGTCCAGCGTGCGCATCACCGCGAGCGTGCCCTCCAGCGGCACGAGCGGCGACTCCTTCTCACCCGCCCGCAGGCACCGCATGACCTCGGCGGCCTCCGGGACGTAGCCGGTGCCGCCCTCCTCGGCCGAGGCCAGGAACTCCCGCGGCCCGGCGCCCGCTTGGTGCAGCACGAAGCTCTCCGGCATGTGGAAGCCGCGCGGGATCTCGATGCGGCCGTGCGAACCGACCACCGTCGCGCCCGTCCTGCTCGCCCCCGTCACCCCGCAGTGCAGCAGCGCGTGGGCGCCGCTCTCCCAGGACAGGAGCATCCCGGTCTGGAGGTCCACGCCCCGGTCCGAGAGCAGAGCCGTCGCCTGCACCCCCGAGGGCTCACCCAGCAGCAGGTGCGCGAAGGACACCGGGTACACCCCGAGGTCGAGCAGCGCCCCGCCGCCCTGCGCCGGGTCCACCAGCCGGTGCCCGGGCGGGAACTCGCCGCCCAGCGCGAAGTCGGCCTCCACCGCGCGCACCGTGCCGATCGCCCCGTCCCGCACGAGCCCCACGATCCTGCGCACCAGCGGATGGACGTACGTCCACATCGCCTCCATCAGGAACAGCCCGCGCTCCCGTGCCAGGCCCACGAGTTCGACCGCCTGCCGCGAGTCGAGCGTGAACGCCTTCTCGCACAGCACGGCCCGGCCGCGCTCCAGGCACAGGCCCGCCGCCTCCCGGTGGGCGGAGTGCGGGGTCGCCACGTACACCACGTCGATCTCGTCGTCCGCCGCGAGCGCCGCCCAGGAGCCGTGCGCCCGCGGTATCCCGAAACGGTCCGCGAAGGCCCGCGCCGCCTCCGGGGTGCGGGAGCCCACCGCCACCACCTCGGCGTCCGGCATCGTCAGCAGATCGGCCGTGAAGGCCGCCGCGATCCCGCCCGTCGCCAGTACGCCCCAGCGCACGCGTCCGTCCTGTCCGCGTTTCGCCGTCATCTCGTCACCAGTCCCTCGGCATGGGCGGACACCACCCCCCTCCGGCTACCGGCGAGTACGCCCTCGGGCCCGCCGCCGCGGAGTGAAACGGCTCGTCACAGCCCTCCTCGAACGGTCTTCACCACCCCGTCCGAGCTGAGAGCATAGGTAACCGATTCCACCAAGGGGAGAGGCGAAATGCCCAAGCGCGCCCAGGGCACGCGACAGGACCGTACCGACCGACCGATATCCAAGGCCGCAGCGTCGCCCCCGGGGCTCCCCGCCCAGCGTCGCGCCGGCCTGCTCGTCACCCTCGTCCTGGGCGGACTGACGGCCGTGCCGCCGCTGTCCATGGACATGTACCTCCCCGCTCTGCCCAAGGTCACCGAGGCGCTCGACTCGCCTGCGGCGACCGTCCAGTTGACGCTGACCGCCTGCCTCACCGGGATGGCCCTCGGCCAGCTCGTCGTCGGTCCCATGAGCGACCGGTGGGGGCGACGTCGGCCGCTGCTCATCGGACTGGTCATCTACGTGGCCGCCACCGCCGTGTGCGCCTTCGCGCCCGGCGTCGGCCTGCTCATCGGCTTCCGGCTCCTCCAGGGCCTCGCCGGAGCCGCCGGCATCGTCATCGCCCGCGCCGTCGTGCGCGACCTGTACGACGGCATGGAGATGGCCCGCTTCTTCTCCACCCTCATGCTGATCTCCGGGGTCGCCCCGATCGTCGCCCCGCTCATCGGCGGACAGGTGCTGCGGTTCACCGACTGGCGCGGGATCTTCGTCGTCCTGACCGTCGTCGGCGCCCTCCTGACCCTCGTCGTGCTGCGCCGCCTGCCCGAGACCCTGGCCCCCGCCGACCGGCACACCGGCGGCACCCGCGAGGCGCTGGGCACCATGCGCTCGCTGCTCGCCGACCGCGTCTTCGCCGGGCACGTCCTCGTCGGCGGGTTCACCTTCGCCGCGCTGTTCGCCTACGTGAGCGCCTCGCCGTTCGTGATGCAGGAAATCTATGGCGCCTCTCCGCAGACCTTCAGCCTGCTGTTCGGCGTCAACTCGGTCGGGCTGATCGTCGTCGGCCAGATCAACGGACGCGTCCTGGTCGGCCGGGTCAGCCTGGAGAAGGCCGCCGCCGCCGGCTTGTGCCTGATCACCGTCGCCGCGCTCGCCCTGCTCGTGATGACCTCCGGGGTGTTCGGCAAGGCCGGCCTCGTCCCGGTCGCCGTGGGACTCTTCGTCCTGATGTCCTCGATGAGCCTCGTGCTGCCCAACGCCCAGACCCTGGCCCTGCAGCGCGCCTCGCACGCCGCCGGTTCCGCCTCCGCGCTGATCGGCACCTCCTCGTTCCTCATCGGCGCCATCGCCTCCCCGCTCGTCGGGATCGCCGGTGAGCACACCGCCGTACCGATGGCCGTCGTGCAGCTCACGAGCGTCCTGATCGCCCTCGGCTGCTTCCTCGCGCTGTGCCGGCCCGGCGCCGGCCGCGCCTCCGCCACGGTGCGCACCGAGAAGCTCCCGGCCTCCGCGAAAGAGGCGCGGCCCCACCCGGCGGAAGAGGTGAGCGAGGACTGAACATCCCGCGACTGCGGTACGACAGCCCCGCCAGGGCCGGACTCGACCCGCAGGAGACCAAGCTCCTCGTCCAGGAGGCGCGCGCCCTCACCGAGGGCCCGTCCCCCTGGTGCGCGGGCCTCGTCGTGCTGGCCGGACGCGGACCCGTCGTCGCCGTCGAGGCGGCGGCGGGCTGGGCGCTGCGCTACCGGGGCTGGGACGAGGAGCTGGGCGGGCCGGTCGAACTGCCGCGCGCCGAACGGGTCGCGGTGACCCCCGCGACCCCCTTCGACCTGGCCTCCCTCACCAAGCTCTTCACCGCCTTCACCACGCTCCAGCAGATCGAACGCGGCACCCTCGGCCTCGACGCCCCCGTCGCGGACCACCTGCCGGACTACCCGGCCGCCGCGCACCACGGCCTCACCGTCCTCCAGTTGCTCACCCACACCACCGGACTGCGGCCCGAACTCCCGCTGTACGACCTGCCGGACCGGGCGGCCCGGATCGAGGCGCTGCGCGTCGAGGAGCCCGTCGCCGAGCCCGGCACCCGGATCTACTCCGACCTCAACATGCTGATCCTCCAGCAGCTCCTCGAACGCGTCACCGGGCGGCCGCTGGACCGGCTGATCGAGGAGGGCGTCACCCGGCCCCTCGGCATGACCGCGACCCGCTTCGGGCCCGCGCCCGGCGCCGCCGCCACCGAGGACCAGCGCCGCCCCTGGGCCAAGGTGGACCGTGGCCCGCTGCGCGGCGTCGTGCACGACGAGAACGCCTGGGCCCTCGGCGGGGTCGCCGGGCACGCCGGACTGTTCTCGACCGCCCGCGACCTCGGCGTGTTCTGCCGCACCCTGCTCGGCGGCGGCTCCTACGGCACCGCCCGGGTGCTCGGCGCCGACCACGTCGCCCTCATGCTCGACCTCGGCCTCGGCTTCGAGGTCGACCGGCCCTGGTTCATGGGCGAACTCGCCGGACCGTACGCCGCCGGGCACACCGGCTTCACCGGCACCTCCCTCGTCGTGGACCGCGCCACCGACACCTTCCTCGTCCTGCTCGCCACCACCGTCCACCCGCGCCGCACCACCCCCGACAGCACCCCGCGCGCCCGCGCCGCGACCCGACTGCGCCGGGCCGTACGGGGAGCGGGCTGAGGGCCTGCCCGCCCGCGGGCCGCTCCCGCGGGCCGCTCCCGCGCCCGGCCGCCGGGGCCGGGCCCGTCGGCTGCCTAGAATTCCCGGGTGAACCACCCCCTGCCCCCCGCCTCCGCCGCCCCGGCCGACCCCGCGAGCGCGCTGCGCGCCGCGCTCGCCGGGCTCCTCGACGGACTGCCCCCGCGCAGCGCCGCCCAGGCCGTCGAACGGCTCATCGCCAACTACCGGGGCCGCACCCCCACCGACGCCCCGGTCCTGCGCGACCGCTCCGACGTGGCCGCCTACGCCGCGTACCGGATGCCCGCGACCTTCGAGGCGATGCGCGCGGCCCTCGGCGCCCTCGCCGACGCCGCCCCCGGCTGGAGCCCGGCCCTCCACACCGACATCGGCGGCGGCACCGGGGCCGCCGTCTGGGCCGCCGGGGCGCTGTGGGACGGGCGGCGGCCGGTGACCGTACTGGACTGGGCGCAGCCCGCCCTCGACCTCGGCCGGGAACTCGCCGCCGCCTCCCCGTTCCCCGCCGTACGCGGAGCCGAGTGGCGCCGCAGCAGGATCGGAGCGGCGCTCACCGTCGAGAGCAGCGATCTCGTCACGGTGTCCTACGTGCTCGGCGAACTCACCGAGGCCGACCGGGCCGCCGTCGTGGACGCGGCGGCGGCAGCCGTCACCACCGGGGCCGTCGTGATCACCGAGCCCGGCACCCCGGAGGGCTACGCGCGTGTCCTCGCCGCCCGCGCGCGACTGCTCGACGCCGGACTGCACGTCGCCGCGCCCTGCCCGCACGACGCGCCCTGCCCCATAGCGCCGGGCACCGACTGGTGCCACTTCTCCGCGCGGGTCGCCCGCTCCTCCCTGCACCGCCAGGTCAAGGGCGGCTCCCTCCCGTACGAGGACGAGAAGTTCAGCTACGTCGCCGCCACCCGCTTCCCGCCCCGGCGGGCCCCCGCCCGCGTCCTGCGCCGCCCCCAGATCCGCAAGGGACAGGTCCTGCTGGAGCTGTGCGAACCCGACGACACCCTGCGCCGCGCGACCGTCACCAAACGCCAGGGCCCGCTCTACAAGGACGCGAGGAACGCCGACTGGGGCGACCCCTGGCCCCGGTGAGCCTCTCGGTGCGCCCCCGGTGAGCCCGGGGTGAGCACCGGTGCGCGGGGTCCGCGGGACGGACCGGAGTCCGGCCCTGTGGCGAATGGTGGCACCATGGAGCGCACCAGGACGACGTGAGGGGATTGATGGGCGCAGCGTTCGGCCGACGGTCAGACGGGCAGAGCCGGTTCTCCCAGTGGTGGCAGCGGGGAGCCAGGCACCGGCCCGAGCAGGACCCGGGAGACGGGGAACGCACCGCGCTGCTGCTCGCCGCCGCGGCGGCCGGACTGCCCCTGGCCCCCGCCGCGCACCCCGACGGCTACCGCTGCTCGTGCGACCGTGTGGGATGCCCCACACCGGGCCGGCACCCCGTCTCCTTCGCGTGGCAGACCCAGTCGACGCACGACCGCGGCCAGGTCGAACGCTGGGCGGCGCACGACCCCGAGGCCAACTTCATCACCGCCACCGGCATGGTCCACGACGTCCTCGACGTGCCCTACGGCACCGGGGAGCAGGCCCTGCGCCGGCTCGCGGACGAGGGCGTCGAGGTCGGCCCGGTCGCGGTCAGCGACGACGGCCGCATGCTGTTCTTCACCACGACCCGGGGCACCCCCGAGGACGAGGACGAGTGGTGGCCCTGCGAACTGGACTGCCACCCCGAGACGATGGACGAGCACCCCGGCCTGCGCTGGCACTGCCGGGGCAGTTACGTCCTCGTCCCGCCCGCCCGGCTCCCCGGCGAGCCCGGACTCGGCGTGTCCTGGCTGCGCGGCCCCGAACACCCCCTGGTCGACCCGCTCAGCCTGCTGGACGCGCTGACCGACGCCGTGGCCGTCGCCGCCGGCGGGGCGGGCGGCGAGGCCGACGTGGCGAGCTGGCCGCACGGCGGCCGGTGAGCGGACGGTGACCCGCGAGGCGGCCCCCGGAGGCGGTTTTCCCGGGGCCGTCCTCAGCCGCCCTGCGCCCCCGTCACGCCCTGGAGCCGGTTCAGGAAGACCGCAGGCCCCGACTTCGGCACCACGACCGCCTCGTTCGAGGTGTACTCCAGCGTGTAGGACCGCTTCACCTCGCCCTTCAGCAGCGGCTTCACCCCGGTGGGCAGCGTGATCCGCACGTCGGGCGCGGCGGTGCGCCGCTCGTAGTGCCGGGACGCGAAGAACACGAGCTTCCCGCCGTCCCGCGTGCGCAGCGCCCACGGCCGGTACGTTCCGCCGGCCGCCGCCTCGTCGGCGTACTGCGTCGTCCAGCCCGGCCGGTTCGCGGCCTTCTTCCGGTCCGCCCGCCAGCGCGTCGTGTGCTGACCGGGTGCGAACCGTCCGCCCCGGCCGTCCTGGAGGAACCGGGCGTAGCGCGCGCTCAGGTCGCCGGGCGGGGCGGGCACCGGGTGGCCCTCGCCGTCGACGCGCAGGGCGGGGATCTCGTCGGGGGTGAGGATCGACAGGTAGGTGGCGCGCCAGGCCGCTTCCGGCCCCGAGCGGGTGAACACGAAGAACCAGCGGGTGTCCTGGCCCGGCACACCGTCCCGGTCCCGGTTGGTGTCCGCGTCGGCGACGAACCAGCGCGGCCAGCCCTTCTGCCGCGGGATCAGGTAGCGCACGTCGGACACCTGGAGGGGGACCGCCTTCGGCGCGCCCCCGGGGTGCCCGGCGCGCCGGCTGCGCAGCCCGTCCTGGGTGATCGCGCCGAACGGGCCCGCGAGCACGTCCTCGTCGAGCGCCGGATCGAGGGCGCGCGCCGCCGCGTTGTACGCGCCGGTGAACTCCTTCAGCGCCCGCGCGGCCTCGCCCCTCGTCGCCGTCGGGACGAACGCGTCCTCCCCGTGCACGGTCACACAGCCGCTCGCGGTGAGCGCGAGCGTCAGCAGGGCCGCGCCCGTCGCGAGGCGGCGCCCCCGGCGGTGTGCCCGGGCACTCCCGCCCGCACCGTCAGGCCGAGACCCCGGGACCCGCCTCGGCAGCCCCCTCTTCGGCAGCCCGCTCATGAGTTCGCCTCACCCTCCCCGTACCGCTTCCGCGCCCGAACCCTACCGGGGCGAAGAAGAACAGGAGGACCGGTACGAGGTACAGCGCCCACACCGTGACCTGGAGGACGGTCGGATCGGGCTGGAAGTTGAACACGCCCTTCAGCAGCGTCCCGTACCAGCTGTCCGGCGGGATCGCGCCGCTGATGTCGAAGGCCAGGCGCGTGAGGCCCGGCAGCACGTCGGCCTCCTGGAGGTCGTGGAAGCCGTAGGCCAGCACCCCGGCCGCCACCACGACGAGCATCGCGCCGGTCCACGTGAAGAACTTCGCGAGGTTGACGCGGATCGCACCGCGGTAGAACAGCCAGCCGAGCAGGACGGCGGTGGCGAGTCCCAGCACCACCCCGATCAGCGGCCCGTGCGTCCCGTCGCCCGAGGCGCGCACCGAGGCCCACACGAACAGCGCCGTCTCCAGCCCCTCCCGGCCCACCGCGAGGAAGGCCGTCAGGACCAGCGCCCCGGTGCCCATGACGAGCGCCTGGTCCAGTTTCCCGTGCAGTTCGGACCTCAGGTGCCGGGCGGTGCGCCGCATCCAGAACACCATCCAGGTCACGAGGCCCACCGCGAGGACCGACAGCGAACCGCCCAGCCCCTCCTGCGCCTCGAAGGTCAGCTCCCGGGAACCGAAGGTCAGCGCGCAGCCGAAGCCGAGCGCGAGGAGGACCGCGACGGCGATCCCGGTCCAGACCGGCCGCAGGGCGTCCCTGCGGCCCGTCTTGACGAGGTACGCGACGAGGATGCAGACGACGAGGCTCGCTTCGAGCCCTTCGCGCAGCCCGATGAGGTAATTGGCGAACATGGCGTCCTCAGGAGGAGTGAGTGGACCGGGGGGAGGGCCGGCCGGAGAACAGCGTGCTGCCCCACCAGTCCCGCGCGTCCCGCACCCCGGGCGGGATCGCGAACAGCGCCGAACCCACGTGCTGGATGTACTCGTTGAGCGCGTCGTGCCGCGCGAGCGCCCGCTGCACGGGCACGAAGCCGGTCCGCGGATCGCGCTGGTAGGCGAGGAAGAACAGGCCCGCGTCCAGCCGGCCGAGCCCGTCGGTGCCGTCCGTGAAGGAGTAGCCGCGGCGCAGGATGCGGTGCCCGCCGTGCGCGTCCGGATGCGCGAGGCGCACGTGCGCGCTCGGCTTCATCGCCTTCAGGAACGGTTCGTCGCGCTCCTTCGCCTTCCCCGCGGGGGCGCCCTCCCGCTTGTCGCGGCCGAACACGTCCTCCTGCTCGGTGAGCGAAGTCCGGTCCCACACCTCGATGTTCATACGGATACGGCGCGCCACGAGATACGAGCCGCCGGTCATCCACTCCGGGCCGTCCTGCGCGCCGACCCACACGTGCTTCTCCAGCGCCCCGGCGTCCTCGCCGGACACGTTGCTCGTGCCGTCCTTGAAGCCGAACAGGTTGCGCGGGGTCTGCGCGCCCGGCGTCGTCGAGGAGGTCTTGCCGAAGCCGAGCTGGGACCAGCGCACCGCGACCGTGCCGAAGCCGATCCGCGCGAGGTTGCGGATCGCGTGCACCGCGACCTGCGGATCGTCGGCGCAGGCCTGCACACACAGGTCGCCGCCGCTGCGGGCCCGCTCCAGATGGTCGCCGGGGAAGGCGGGCAGCTCCGCGAGCGCGTCCGGGCGGCGGCCCGACAGGCCGAAGCGGGAGAACAGCGAGGGGCCGACGCCGAAGGTCAGGGTGAGCCGCGAGGGGGCGAGGCCGATCGCCTCACCGGTGTCGTCGGGCGGGGCCTCGGGCATCCCGAAGGCGCCCTCGCCCACGGCGTGCCCGGCCGTCATCCGGGCCGCCGCCCGCGTCCACTCCTTGAGCAGCGCGACCAGTTCGGCGCGGTCCCGCGTCGTGACGTCGAAGGCCGCGAAGTGCAGCCGGTCCTGCACGGCCGTCGCGATGCCCGCCTGGTGCGCGCCGTGGAAGGGGACGGCCGCCACCGCGCCGTCCGGCTCCGAGCCCAGCGCCGCCGCCGTCCCGCCGGCCGCCGCCGCGCCCAGCACGAGTCCCGCGCCACCCCAGCCGAGCAGGGCCCGGCGCGAAGTCCCGTGCCCGGCGGGGGCCCCGGCCCCGTCCGCGTCCGGCGCCGGGTCCTGGTCCGGCGCCGTGTCCTCCCGCTCGGTGCTCACGCCGGTCACTTCCCGACGACGGCCGCGGCGAGCTTCGACAGCGGCTCGGCCAGCGCGTTGACACCGTCCGAGAGCCTCTTGCGCTGCTCCTTGGTGACCTTGTCGTACGAGGTGAACGCGTAGGAGCCGGGGGAGGGGCGGTAGGCGTCCAGTTCCTTGTCGAGGGCGGCGAACCGCTTGTCGAGCTCGGCGGTCAGCTGCGCGTCGTTCTTCGCGGCGACCGGCTTCAGCAGCGCGTACGCCTTCTCGGCGCCCTCGACGTTGGCCTTGAAGTCGACGAGGTCGGTGTGCGAGTAGCGTTCCTCCTCGCCGGTGACCTTGCCGGTGGCGACCTCGTCGAGCAGGTCCTTCGCCCCGTTGGCCATCGAGGTGGGGGTGATCTCGGCGCGGCCCACACGCCGCTGCCAGTCCTTCAGGTCGGTGTCGAGCTGCGTCGCGAGCTGCTTCTCGGCGGGGCCGATCCTTCCGTCCTGCCACAGCGCCTTCTCCAGACGGTGCCAGCCGGTCCACTTCTGGCCCTTCTCCAGGCCGTCGGCGCGCGTGTCCGTCTTCGGGTCGATGTCGCCGAAGGACTCCGCGACCGGCTCGGTGCGCTCCCAGCCGATCCGGGAGGGCGCGTACGCCTTCTTCGCGGCCGCGAGGTCCCCGGCGCGCACCGCGTCGGTGAAGACCTTGACCTTCGGCAGGGTCTGATCGGCCTGGTCCTGCACGTAGTTGCGGTAGTCCAGGACGGCCTGGTCGAGCTTCGGATCGCGCTGGGCGGCCGAGCCGCCCGTGACGTCGAGCTTCTGCCGCACGCCGTGGCCCTTCATACCGGGGCGGCAGGCGATCTCGTAGGAACCGGGCTTGATCTCGGCGGTGAGCGTGTACGAGGTGCCCGGGCCGATGTTCTCCTTCTCGGAGACGATCCGGCCGTCGGGGAAGACGATCTCGACCTCGGTGGCGCGCTCGCCCTTGTTCTGGATCGCGAGGGTGACCTTCCCGGCCTCCGCGGTCTTCGCCGTCGTGTCGCACCGGCTGTCCGCCGCCGTCACCTTGATGGCGCCGTCGCCGTTCTTCGCCTCGCTCTTCTCGGTGCAGCCGGTCAGGGCGCCCAGGGCTGTCGCCCCGGCGAGGGCGGTCAGGACGGAGAGACGGACGGCTCGCATGGATGCTCCAGGGACAAGGAGGCGGCGGTGCCGAAGCGCCACCGGGGGAGGAGGGTGCCCTGCCGGGCGCCCCGCAGGCGGCGACAGCCCGGGCCGCCCCGTGAGGCAGCAATAACTTAGCCCAGCCTTACCTATGCCGAATCCATCCTTCCAGTGATTCACGTCTCATCCCCGGCATTCGGCAAAGGCGGCGTCAAGCGACTCTCCGGGAATCGCCAAGGGGCGGGCCTCGTACGGCGCTTGGAACACGGCCCGTCCCTGGTGCGCGCGGCCCGCGCTCCTCACCCGCGTACCGGCAGCACCAGCGGGACACCGGCCGAGGGGTGCGGCAGCACCTCCACCTCCTGCCGGTACCCGCGGGACAGCAGCCCCCGCCGGAGAGCGCCGAGAAGGAGAGCGGCGCGAACGCGGTCAGCTCGGTCGCCGCCATCGCCGCCATCGCCGCCATCGCCGCCATCGCCGCGCGCACCGCCGGGCCGTCCTCGTCCTCGCGCGGGGTGCCGCTCCAGGGGGCGCGGCCCATCCGCACCACCTCCGCCGCCGCGAACGGGAAGGACAGTGCGGCCGGCTGCGGCAACACCGCCCGCCGCACGGCCAGTTCGGCCGCCGTCCAGGCGCCGGCCGGCCGAGGGCCAGCACCCGGCCACCGGCCACCGGGACGTCCGCCGCGAGCGCGGCGAGCAGCGTCGACCTACCGGCCCCGTTGGGCCCGACGAGCGCGAGCACCTCGCCCGCGCGCACCACCAGGTCCACGCCGGAAAGAACCTCCCGCGCCCCCAGCCGCGGCCGGCGCGGGTGCCGTGTACCTCGCCCGCAGGCGCGATACGGTCCGGTCCTGACCCGTCGGTGTCCCCCCGCGCCAGGAGTGCGGGGGGACACCGCGTGTGCTCCTGGCGCCCGGAGGGGCCGGTGCCCGCGCGAGGCCCCGGCCGGCGCGTCCGCGCCGGTTTCCCGGCGGCGGGCCCGCCCTGTTTCAATGCCGCCATGAGCGCACCGCGAAGGCCCGAACCCGACGTCCTGCGCGTCTTCTGCGACGCGCGGGGCGGGCACGGAAACGCCCTGGGCGTCGTACGCGACGGCTCCGCCGTTCCGGGCCGCGCCGAGCGGCAGGCGTACGCCGCACAACTGGGCTTCAGTGAGACCGTGTTCGTCGACGACCCGGAGCGCGGCGTGGTCGACATCTACACCCCGAGCGTCCCGCTGCCCTTCGCCGGTCATCCCCTGGTCGGCTGCGCGTGGCTGCTCGACCTGCCCGAGCTGCTGCCCGGGGTGGGGCCGGTGGACGCGCGCTTCGACGGCGAGTTCGCCTGGATCTCCGCCGACCCGGACTGGGCCGCCGACCGCGTACCGGTCCGCTACGGCTCGGTCGCCGAGGTCGAGGCGCTGCCCGTCCCCGAACCCGGACACGGCTGGCAGTACGCCTGGGCCTTCGAGGACGAGGCGGCGGGCCGGGTGCGGGCCCGCGGGTTCCCCGGCCGGGGCGACGCGATCGACGAGGACGAGGCGACCGGTTCCGCGGCCCTCGCCCTGAGCCGGCACCTCGGTCGCGCCCTCAACATCACCCAGGGTCACGGCTCGCAGATCCTCACCGCCCCGGGCCCCGACGGACGGGTCGAGATCGGCGGCCGGGTGCGGCTGGTGTCCGCCGGTGGCTGGACACAGGCGCCACCATGCGAGTGAACTGACCGTTTCCTTGCGGCACTTCGCGCCGCCGGCATGCGATGAAGGGAGGGCAGCCGGGGCAGTCCCGGGGCACAGAACCCGAGAGAAGAGAGAACCATGCGCGCACCGCACGCCGGGCACCGCGTCACCGCCGTCCTCGCCGGCGCCCTGATGGCAGGCGCCGCCTTCGCGACGCCGGCCCTCGCGGCCGCTCCGAAGGACGCTCCTGCCACGGGCGTCGTGACCGCCGAGCAGACGAAGGCCGCCTACCCCAAGGGCAAGGTCGTCTCCCGTCTGCCGCTGTCGATCCGCGAGAGGCCGACCACCAACTCCGCCTACCTCGGCAGCTTCAAGCCGGGCACCGTCATCAGCCTCCGCTGCAAGGTGCACAACCAGAACGTCGACGGCAACGACCTCTGGTACAAGCTGTCGGAGCGCAAGGGTTGGGTCGCCGCCCGCTACGTGAAGAACCTGTCGTACGTCCCGTACTGCAAGTGACTCACCCGCCTCACGTGACGCGCTGACCGCGTCCCGGGCACCTCACAGCGAAGCCCCCGCGTCCTGCCCGCAGGACGTGGGGGCTTCGCTGTGGACCGGGCGGCCGGTGCGCCGGGAGGGGATCAGGCGGCGGCGAGCGGGAACTCCTCGCCCAGCGCGCGGAAGACGGCCGTGTTCAGCGAGAAGGCCCGCTTGCACTCCTCGACGACCCGCGGCCGCTCGATCTCGTCCAGCGGCAGCGCGTCCAGCAGCTCGCGGTACTCCCGCTTGAAGGCCGCCGGATTGCCGATCCTCTCGAAGACGTAGAACCGCACCCCGTCACCCTTGCGCGCGAAGCCCCAGGTCCGCTCGGCCTTGTCCCGGATGATCTGACCGCCCGACAGATCACCGAGGTAGCGCGTGTAGTGGTGGGCCACATAGCCGCCGGGCCACTCGCGCGCGCACTCCGCGACCCGCCGCGCGTACGCCTCGGTGGCGGGCAGGGCCTGTGCCCGCCGCTGCCATCCGGCGCCCAGCAGATGCGTCAGATCCCGCTCCAGCTCCGGCAGCCGGGTCAGCTCGGGCCGCAGGAAGGGGCCCGCCACGGGATCGTCCGCGAGCGCGCCGGAGTGCTCCTCCAGCGCCCGGTACACGAACCACAGCTGCTCGGTGTAGCGGGCGTAGGCCGGGACACCCAGCCGCCCGCCCAGCAGATCGCTCATGAACGTCGAGGTCTCGGCCTCGGTGTGCTGCGCGTGCGACGCGGAGCGGATGACGGCCGAGAACGCGGTCTCGGTGGTGTCCGGCGGGGTGTCCAAGGGGACCTCCGGGGAGCGAGGGGAGCCGAAAGGGCGGGAACCAGCACGATCATCCAACTTAGGTAAACCTAAGTCAACTGGTTCCCGACGACCTGTCGGTAAGGAATTCTCGTCCCGCCACGGCCCTCGCGCCACGCCCGCGCCGCCAGGCGAGGGGCGCGCGGGGAGGCGCGCTAAGGCAGCGTCAGGATCTCCGCCCCCGTCTCCGTCACCACGAGGGTCTCCTCGAACTGCGCGGTCCGCCTGCGGTCCTTCGTGACGACCGTCCAGCCGTCGTCCCACTGCTCGTAGTCGTACGTCCCCAGGGTCAGCATGGGCTCGATCGTGAAGGTCATGCCCGGCCGCATGACGGTCGTGGCGTGCGGGCTGTCGTAGTGCGGCACGATCAGCCCGGAGTGGAAGGAACGGTTGATCCCGTGCCCGGTGAAGTCCCGCACCACGCCGTAGCCGAAGCGCTTGGCGTACGACTCGATGACCCGGCCGATGACGTTGATCTGCCGTCCCGGCCGCACCGCCTTGATCGCCCGGTCCAGCGCGTTGCGGGTGCGCTCCACGAGCAGCCGGGACTCCTCGTCCACCTCGCCGACCAGGTACGTCGCGTTGTTGTCGCCGTGCACCCCGCCGATGTACGCGGTCACGTCGAGGTTCACGATGTCCCCGTCGTTCAGCACCGTCGAGTCCGGGATGCCGTGGCAGATCACCTCGTTGACCGAGGTGCACAGCGACTTCGGGAAGCCCCGGTAGCCGAGCGTCGAGGGGTACGCGCCGTGGTCCACCATGTAGGCGTGCGCGACCCGGTCGAGCTCGTCCGTGGTGACGCCGGGCCGGATGTGTTTCGCGGCCTCGTCCATGGCGCGGCGCGCGATCCGCCCCGCGACCCGCATCGCCTCGATGGTCGCCGCGTCCTGGACCTCGGGCCCGGTGTACGGCGTCGGCGCGGGTTTGCCCACGTACTCCGGACGCCGGATGTTCCCCGGGACGGACAGTTTGGGAGTGATCTCCCCTGGTACGACAAGTGACTGGCCAGACATATCGGCGAGTCTAGTCAGGCCCGGCTGGGGCACGATGGGCACAGGAGCCCGAGAGAGGACCGGTCATGGCCCTGTTCAGGAAGCGCGGAAGCGGAAAGCCAGGCGAGTGGTACTACTGCCTGGAGCACGGAAAGGTCGAGGAGGGCCCGCAGTGTCCCTCCAAGGACCGCATGGGGCCCTACTCCACGCCCTCGGAGGCCGAGCACGCGATGCGGACCGCCGAGGAACGCAACAAGGAGTGGGAGAACGACCCGCAGTGGAAGGACCCCAAGGCCGGGGAGTGACCCGGCCGGGGTGAGGGGAGCGGCCCGAAACGCCGGGGAGAGGTTCAGGGGTCTCGGCGGCGGCCCCGGCGGGGGAGCCGGGTCGCCATCCGCCACAGCACGCGGACGTCGTGGTAGTCGACCCCGGTCTCCACCGGATCGGGCAGGTTCTCGCGGTCGCTGCCGGAGACCGACTCACGGCCGTACGAGCCGGGAAACCGGACGGCGGTCCGCGGGGGCGAGCCGAAGCGCAGCTCCTGGGCCTCCACCGACGTGGTCAGTTCGATGTCGTCCGGCCCGGGCTCCTCGTCCCCGGGGGCGACGGTGCCGTTTCAGGGCGGCTCCTCGCGCTGGTGCGGGCGGGCGGGCCGCCGCCGCGAGGCGGCCTCCGCCGACCGTCCGGAGGTGCCCGTCTCCGCGCCGCCCACCCGCTTGCGGGTACGGGCCGCCGCCCTGCCCGCCTTGCGCGCCGTGCGGCCCGACTCGTCGACCGTGCGACCGCCGCTTCCGGTGCCGGAGTCGTCCCCGTCCCCGTTTTCGTCCTCGTCCTCGTCCTCGGCTTGGTCCTCGGCCTCGTCCGTGCCGCCGGTGGAGCCGGAAGAACCCGAGGAGCCGGCGCTCTCGGCCGCGTCACTCGCCTGGCCGACCACGTCGTCCGCCGCGTCACCCGCCCCACCGGCCGCCGCGCCCGCCGTCTCCCCGGCGCGGTCCACGGTCTTCCCGGCCTCGTCGCCGACCTGACCGGCCGTTTTCCCAGCGCCCTCGCCGACGTCCGAGGCCGCCTCGCCCGCTCCTCGCCCGACCTCCTTGGTCGTCTCCCCGGCGCCTTCACCGACGTCTCCGACGGCCTTGCCCGCGCCCCGGCCGACCTCCTTGGTCGTCTCCCCGGCGCCCTCGCCCACATCCTCGACGGCCTTGCTCGCACCCTGGCCGACTTCCTTCACCGTCTCCCCGGCGCCCTCGCCCACGTCCTGGACCGCCTTGCCCGCGCCCTGGCCGAGGTCACCGGCGGCCGAGCCGAGGCCCGAGGTGAGGTTCGCCAGGATCTCCGGGTTGCGGTCGATGGTGGTCAGCACCCGGTTGATGATCTGCGCGACGTTGTCCAGCCGCACCTTCAGCAGGGCCTGCGCGTCCACGCCCCGGATGCCGAGCTGGACCCGGCCCAGGGCCACGTCCGCGCCCACGTTGAGTTTGAGCAGGTCCAGCACCTCGGCCTGGAGGGACACCCGGGCCCGCAGGTCCTCGACCTCCAGATCGATCTCGTCCACGTGCAACTGCGGCACGTCGAGCAGGACGTCCGGATCGCCGCCGGGGTTGCCCGCCCGCGCCGGTTCCTGGCCGGAGGCGGGCGCGGGAAGGTGCTCCTCCTCCGACTCCTCGGCGTCGTCCCGCTCGGCCCGCTCGTCCTGCCGGGGGTCGAGTTCCTCGTCAGCCATGCCGCCCCCAAGGGGTGCCGGGTATGTGTGATCAGTCCGTTTTCCACCATAGATCCGGCAGGGTGAGGGCGCCGCTCGTGCCGCCGCCGGCCGCCCCGGCCCTCCGTCCCGGCGGTGGCCGGACGCGTGCACGCCGGCTCCGGCGCCGGACGCGGCCGGGCGTTACCAGCCAGTACGCTGCCGTCATGACTTCCACCGACAGTGCGCAGAAGCCGCCCGCCAGGGACCCCTGGGACCTCCCCGACGTCTCCGGACTCGTCGTCGGCGTGCTCGGCGGCACCGGAGACCAGGGCCGCGGACTCGCCTACCGGCTGGCCCGCGCGGGCCAGAAGGTGATCATCGGCTCGCGGGCCGCCGAACGCGCGGCCGCCGCCGCCGCCGAACTGGGCGAGGGCGTCGAGGGCGCCGACAACGCCGAGTGCGCCCGCCGCAGCGACATCGTGATCGTCGCCGTGCCCTGGGAGGGCCACAAGCCCCTGCTGGAGGGGTTGCGCGAGGAGCTCACGGGCAAGCTCGTCGTCGACTGCGTCAACCCGCTCGGCTTCGACAAGAAGGGCGCCTACGCGCTCAAGCCCGAGGAGGGCAGCGCCGCCGAACAGGCCGCCGCCCTGCTGCCCGGCTCCCGGGTCACCGCGGCCTTCCACCACCTCTCGGCGGTCCTGCTGCAGAACCCCGACGTCGAGCAGATCGACACCGACGTGCTCGTCCTCGGCGAAGCCCGCGCCGACACCGACCTCGTCCAGGCCCTCGCCGCCCGCATCACCGGGATGCGCGGGATCTTCGCGGGGCGGCTGCGCAACGCCCACCAGGTCGAGTCCCTCGTCGCCAACCTGATCTCCGTCAACCGCCGGTACAAGGCGCACGCGGGTCTGCGCGTCACCGACGTCTGAGCCGCCGGTCCCGGGCCCCGCCTCGCGGACCGGGCCCAGGACCGGGGCACACGGGGCATGGGGGACACTGGTCGGGCACGCCACATCCGTATCCGGACAAGGAGCCGACCCCCATGCCCCGCCTCGCTCTGTACTCCGTCGTCGTCTGCGTCCTCGCCGTCGCGGCGGCGGTCGTCTCCTTCGTCCAGGGCAGCTGGCTCGGGATCGTCTGGGTCCTGATCGCCGGTATCTCCTCGAACATGACCTGGTACTACGCGCGCCGCGCCAAGTTCGAGAAGCAGGCACGCGAGGCCGGGCAGTCCGCCTTCACCGGCTGAGACGAGACCGGGCCCCTCGCCCCCGGCTCAGCCCAGAGAGGCGCAGAACCCGTCCCGCTCGCGCCAGAACTGGTAGAGGTCCCGGCCGCAGTACGTCTCGACGTCGCTCACCCCGAGCCCGCGCAGCAGCGCGTCGACCGCGTCGAAGAACGCCGCGTTGACCTCCGGCACCCACAGCAGCCCGAAGACCGCGATCAGCCCGAAGGGCGCGAAGGGCTCCACCTGCCGGCGCACCCCGTGCGACAGCCACGGCTCGATCACCCCGTAGCCGTCCAGGCCCGGCACCGGCACGAAGTTCAGGATCGCCGCCGTCACCTGGAGCAGCGCCAGGAAGGCCAGCGCGAACCGGAAGACGACCGGCACCCCGTCCAGCGCGTCCAGCCAGAACGGGGCCGTGCACACCACGGCGAACAGCACGTTGGTCAGCGGGCCGGCCGCCGAGATCAGGCTGTGCCGCCAGCGCCCCCGGATCCGCCCGCGCTCGATGTAGACCGCGCCACCGGGCAGCCCGATACCGCCGAGGATCACGAACAGCACCGGCAGCACGATGCTCAGCAGCGCGTGCGTGTACTTCAGCGGATTCAGCGTCAGATAGCCCTTGGCGCCGATCGAGATGTCCCCGCTGTGCAGCGCCGTGCGGGCGTGCGCGTACTCGTGCAGGCACAGCGACACGACCCACATCGCGGTCACGAACAGGAACACCGCGAACGCCGTGGCGTCCGCGTACCGCGTCCACACGGCCCAGCCGGAGACCGCCGCGACCGCGGCGAGCCCCAGGAACACCGGACTGATCCGCCGGTCACTGCGGGAAGGGGCGGTCGTCATACGGGCTGCTCCTGAACTACGGGGGCCGGGCGGGTACGAGGAACGTACCAACGCGGGCGAAGCCCGCGGACGACGACCGGTGACGGGTGGCTTGAGCACCTCCACGCGGAACTGCCGGAAGGCGGTGGGCGTCGTGGCCTCGGAGCGCACTGCTCGGTGCTGCAGAGGCCGTCGTCGATCGCGGCCGGCCGTCACCGGCTGAGCGGCTCCCGGTCGCCCCGGCCCCCCGCGTACGCGCCGTGCTGAGAACGCGTCCGCCCCGGCCTCCCGGCCGTTCGTCCCGTCCGTCCGGTTCTCGACGGTCCGGTGCGAGCCCACGTTCCGGGTGACCCGTGTGCGGTGCGGGGAGGTGGCGCCGAGGTCAGTGACGGGCGGGGGCGCGTGGCGTACACAATGGGGGCGTGCGCTACCGCGTCCTCGGCACCACCACCGTTCTCCGCCCCGACGGCACGGCCGTCCCGCTGGGCGGGGCCCGGCTGCGCGCACTGCTGACCGTGCTCGCCCTGCGGGCCGGGCGGACCGTCCCCGCCTCGGCCCTCGTGGACGAGGTGTGGGGGGACCAGCCGCCCGCCGACCCGCACGGGGCGCTCCAGGCCCTCGTGGGGCGGCTGCGGCGCGTCCTGGGCGCCGGGGAGATCGCCTCGGCCGAGGCCGGCTACCGGCTGACCGCCGCACCGGACGCCGTCGACCTGCACCGCTTCGCCCGGCTCGCCGCCGAAGGGCGTACCGCGCTCGACCGGGGCGAGGCCCCGCGCGCCGCCGCACTGCTGGACGAGGCGTTCGGGCTGTGGCGCGAACCCCCACTGCCCGACCTGCCCGAGCGCACCGCCGAGGCCGCCCACTGGGAGCGGCTGGCCCACATGGCCCGCACCGCGCGCCTCTCGGCCGCCCTCGCCCTCGGCCACGCCGAACAGGCCCTGCCCGACCTCGCCGCGCTGTGCCTCGTCCACCCGCTCGACGAACCCCTCCAGGCCCTGCGGCTGCGGGCCCTGCGGGACACCGGCCGGGCCGCCGAGGCCCTCGACGCCTACGCCCGGGTCCGCGCGACCCTCGTCGAGAGGCTCGGCACCGAACCGGGACCGGAACTGCGGGCCCTGCACACCGCCCTCGTCCGGGGCGACCCGCACCGCCGTGAGGGTCCGCCGGCGCCCGGAGGCCCCGAGCCGCGCCCGGGCGGCGACGTGCCCGCCTCCCCGGCGCCCGCCGCCCCGGCCGGGGTCGGCAACCTGCGGGCCCGGCTGACCTCCTTCGTCGGCCGCGAGGCCGAGGTCGCCGCGCTGCGCGAGGACCTCACCAGCGCGCGGCTCGTGACGCTGCTCGGCCCCGGCGGCTCGGGCAAGACCCGGCTCAGCCAGGAGACCGCCGAGACCCTCGCGGGCGCGTTCCCGCACGGCGTGTGGCTCGCCGAACTGGCGCCGGTCAGCGATCCGGAAGCGGTG
Organism: Streptomyces sp. NPDC049954; assembly: GCF_040656295.1. Classification (NCBI taxonomy): domain Bacteria; kingdom Bacillati; phylum Actinomycetota; class Actinomycetes; order Kitasatosporales; family Streptomycetaceae; genus Streptomyces; species Streptomyces sp. NPDC049954. The sequence continues at coordinate 495,708 of NZ_JBFALS010000005.1, read as the reverse complement.
CCCGCCGCCGTCCTGGGCGCGGTCGGCGCGCGCGAGACCGTCCTGCGCGGCGTCGGCGCGGAGGAGATGCGGGTCGCGACCGAACGGCACGGGGACGACGCCCTCAGCCGGCTCACCGAGTACTGCGCCCCGCGCCACATGGTGCTGCTCCTCGACAACTGCGAGCACGTCGTCGACGCCGCGGCCCACCTCGCCCAGACCCTCCTGGAACGCTGCCCCCAGCTGACCGTCATCGCGACCAGCCGGGAGCCCCTCGGCGTACCGGGGGAGCGACTGCGCCCCGTCGACCCGCTCACCGAGCCCTACGCCGTACGCCTCTTCGCCGAACGCGGAGCCGCCGCCCGGCCCGGTTTCCGGGCTGACGAGGACCCCGGAGCGGTCGCCGAGATCTGCCGCCGGCTCGACGGGCTTCCCTTGGCGATCGAACTGGCCGCGGCCCGGCTGCGGATGCTGACGCCGCGCCAGATCGCCGACCGGCTCGACGACCGCTTCCGGCTGCTCACCAGCGGCAGCCGCACCGTGCTGCCCCGTCAGCAGACGCTGCGGGCCGTGGTCGACTGGTCCTGGGACCTGCTGGACGAGCGGGAACGCGGGGTGCTCGGCCGGCTGTCCGTGTTCGCGGGCGGCTGCGACCTGCCCGCCGCGGAAGCGGTGTGCGCCACCGGCCGCGTTCCGCCCGAGGACGTCGCCGGACTGGTCGGTTCCCTTGTCGACAAGTCGCTGGTCGTCGCGGCCCCCTCCCCGGCGGGCGGCATGCGCTACCGGCTGCTGGAGACCGTCGGCGAGTACGCGGCGGCCCGGCTCGCCGAGGCGGAGGACGAGGCGGCGGCGCGGGCCGCGCACCTCGTGCACTACCGCGAACTCGCCCGTACCACCGACCCCGAACTGCGCGGATTCCGCCAGCGCGAGGCGATCACCCGGCTGGAGGGCGAGTACGAGAACCTGCGGGCCGCCCTGCGCAAGGCCATAGGCGACCGGAACGAGCAGGAGGCGCTGTGCCTCGTGCTGTCCCTCGCCTGGTACTGGCAGATCCGCGGCCCCCGCGCCGAGGCCCTGCAGTGGTCCTCGGCCGCCGCCGCGCTGGGCCCCGACCCCTTCGGCCCCGGCGCGGAACCCGCCCGGCCGCTGTACACGAGCTGCACCGAGCAGCCGCCGCCCATGCGCCCCGAGGTCCTCGCCGAGGCCCGGCGCGGAGTGCACCTCGTGCATCTCGCCCACATGGACATGCAACTCGAACAGTGGCGGGAACCCGCGGGGCGGGCGAGGCTGCGCACCGTCACCGAGGTCTACCGGCCCGGACTGCCGCAGACCTGCCGGCCGCCGGGCAACATCTGGTTCTACGCCGTCGTGTTCACCGCCGACCTGGCCCGGCTCGGCGAGGTGGTCGACGAGACGGTCCGTGCCTGCCGGGAGCTCGGCTACCGCTGGGAGCTGGCGCTCGCGCTGCAGAACCGCGCCAACCTGCTGGCCGGCCGCTCCGACGTGGCCGGGGACGCCCGCGCCGACGCCGACGAGGCGCTGCGGCTGTTCCGGGAACTCGGCGACATCTGGGGCGCCGCCGAGGCCCTGTCCTCACGGGGCGAGGCCTTCGAGCACATGGGCGCGATCGAGGAGGCGGGCGCCGACTACGAGCAGGCCGCGACCTACGCCGGTGAACTCGGGGCCGTCAGCCAGATGGGCATCCTCCAGGCACGGCTCGCCGGAATGCTCATCGAGTCGGGGGAGAGCGACAAGGGCGAGGCACTGCTGCGGGACCTGCTCGACCAGGACCTCCCGCAGGGCAACGAGGCGCTGCCCGCCGCCTGCATGTTCCTCGCGATGCACCTGGGCAGGACCGGACGCACCACCGAGGCCAGGGAAACCCTCGAACGGCTGCGGATCGACTTCGAGGCCGCGTCGTTCATGGTCTTCGACGGAATCCTCCTGCGCATCACCGCGTGGCTCGACACCCTGGAGGGCCGCTACGCCGAGGCGCTGGAGCATCTGTGCAAGGGACTGGACAGCTCCCTCGACCAGCTCGCGCTGATGATCGCCCCGCACCTGCCGTCCGGGTACTTCCAGATCGCCGCGCTCACCCTCGCCCGCCGGGGCACCGGCACGGGCGAGCGCGAGGACATCCTGCTCGCCGCCCGGCTGCTCGGCGCGGCCGAAGGACAGTTGCCGGAGGGCCACTGCCTGACCTCGCTGGACCGCGAACTCTTCGAGGAGACCGAGCGGCACATCCGCGACTGGCGGCCGCCGAACGACACCGCCCGCCCCCGGGGGGACGGGCCGGACGGCGAGGCGGAAGGGATCGACGCCGGGACGCTGGCGCGCTGCCGGGCCGAGGGCGCCGCCCTGTCGCTGGACGAATCCCTGGCCCTGGTGCGCGCACTCGCGGCGGCGGCGCACTGATCCGCGCCGCCCCGGCCCTCCTGCACCGCGCTCAGGTGCGGGTCCGGAACTTGTGGATCGCGATGGGCGCCATGACCGCGGTGAGCGTCACCGACCAGATCAGCGTCACCGTGATCCCGTGCGTCAGCGGACCGCCGTTGATCAGGCCCCGGGCCGAGTCCGCGAGCGCCGAGAGCGGGTTGTAGTCCGTGAAGGCCTGGAGCCAGCCGGGCATCGAGGCGGTCGGCGCGAAGATGGAGGAGCCGAACTGGAGCGGCATCATCACGAGGAAGCCCATCGCCTGGATCGCCTGGGCGCTCTTCATCACGACGCCCAGCGTCAGGAAGATCCACATGATCGAGGAGCCGAAGAGCATCGCCAGCCCGATCGCCGCGAACAGGCCCGGCACGCTGGACACCGACAGGCCCAGGGCGAAACCCACCGCGAGCAGGACCATCACGGCGATCAGCCCGCGGCCGACCTCGACCACTATCTTGGCGATCAGCACCGAGGACCGGGCGATCGGCAGGGTCCGGAAGCGGTCCATGACCCCGGTCTGGAAGTCCTGGTTGAAGCCGGTACCGACCCCCATGGCCATGTTCATACCCATCATGGCCATGAGCCCGGGGACGACGTAGTTGACGTACTCGCCCTGGTTGCCCTTCCCCGCGATCGCGCCGCCGAAGACGAACACGAACAGCAGCGTGAACACGATCGGCATCAGGATCGCGTCGAACATCGACTCAGGGTCCTGCTTGATCCACAGCAGGTTGCGGCGGGCCAGCGCCCCGGTGTGCCGCAGATTCGCCCGCAGGCCGAGCCGGCCCTCGCCCTTCGGGGCCATGGCGGAGGACGTGACGGTGGCGGCGCTCATGCGGAGACCTTCTCTCGGACGGCGGGAGCGGCGTCTTCCGGCTGCTCCGCGTCGATGTGGCTGGCTTTCTGGCCCGTCAGGGAGAGGAACACCTCGTCCAGACTGGGCAGTTCGGTGGTGAGATCGGCGAGCGCCATGCCGCGTGAGGCGATCACGCCGATCACCGCGGTCAGCTGCTCGTCGCTCAGGATCGGCACGGCGACGCTCCCGCTCTCGGCGTCCACGGTGGCCGTGGCGAGGCCCGTGAGGCCGCTGTCGTCCATCAGGGCGGCCAGGGAGGGCAGCTCCGCCCGGTCCGCCGGGCGCACCCGCAGGAGCCGGCCGCCGACCCGCGCCTTGAGGTCGTCCACCGCGCCGCCCGCGACGACGCGGCCCCGGTCGATCACGCTCAGCTCACCGGCGAGCTGTTCGGCCTCCTCCATGTACTGCGTGGTGAGCAGCACCGTCACTCCGTCCCCGACCATGCGCTGGACCTCGCTCCACACCTCGTTGCGGGTGCGCGGGTCCAGGCCCGTGGTCGGCTCGTCGAGGTAGAGCACGGCGGGGCTGCCGATCATGGAGGCGGCGAGGTCCAGCCGGCGGCGCATCCCGCCCGAGTAGGTCCCCGCGACCCGCTTGGCCGCCTCCGTCAGGGAGAACCGCTCCAGCAGTTCGTCGGCGCGCCTGCGGGCGTCCGCGCGGCTCAGGTCGAGCAGCCGCCCGATCAGGTACAGGTTCTCGCGGCCGGACAGCTTCTCGTCCACCGAGGCGTACTGCCCGGTGAGGCCGATGACCCGGCGCAGCCGGCGCGGCTCGCGCAGGACGTCCACCCCGGCGACCGAGGCCGTGCCCGCGTCGGGGGTGATGAGAGTGGACAGGCAGCGCACCAGGGTGGTCTTCCCCGCGCCGTTGGGCCCGAGCACGCCGAGGACGGTGCCCTCGCGTACATCGAGGTCCACCCCGTCCAGGGCCTTGGTCTCGCCGTAGTGCTTGACCAGACCGCGTACGGAGATGGCGATGTCGCCGCCGCCCCGCCGGGCTGTCGTCATGTCGTTTCGCGTCATGACCACAGAGTGACAGGCGCCGCCGACAGCGCGCCGACATGCCACCGACACCGCGCTGACCTGCGCTGATTCCCGGATCATCGGTGGTCTGTCGGCGCCGGGGGCGCACGCGCGTACGAAAGCGCCCCCGGTGTGCGGGACACCGGGGGCGCTTCGCCGCGCTGCTTTCAGGCCCAGGGGCCGCACGGTCAGCGGCGACGCAGCCGGTGGCCGCGCCGTCCGCGGATCAGTGCACCCGCGTACTCCTGCGCGGATCAGTGCACCGCGTGCTCCTCCGCGGGGAAGGCGCCGCTCGCCACGTCCTCGGCGAAGGCGCGGGCCGCGTCGCCCATGACCGCGCGCAGGTCGGCGTACTTCTTGACGAACCGGGGGACCTTCCCGCCGGTCAGGCCCATCATGTCCGTCCACACGAGCACCTGCGCGTCGGTGTCGGCGCCGCCCCCGATGCCCACGGTCGGGATGCTCAGAGTGCGGGTCACCTCGGCGGCCAGCTCGGCGGGGACCAGTTCGAGGACGACCGCGAAGGCGCCCGCGTCCTGGACCGCCTTCGCGTCCCGCAGCAGTTGCGCCGCGGCCTCCTCGCCGCGCCCCTGCACGCGGTAGCCCATCGAGTTGACCGACTGCGGGGTGAGGCCGATGTGGCCCATGACCGGGATGCCGGCCTCCACGAGGGTCCTGATCTGCTCGTGCGAGCGTTCCCCGCCCTCCAGCTTGACGGCCCCGACCCCGGCCTCCTTCACCAGGCGCATCGCCGAGCGCAGCGCCTGCGCGGGCCCCTCCTGGTAGGAACCGAAGGTCAGGTCGGCGACGATCAGCGCGCGCTTGGTGCCGCGCACGACGGCCGCCGCGAGCATCGTCATCTCGTCGAGGGTGACGGGGACGGTCGTGTCGTACCCCAGGTGACAGTTGCCCATCGAGTCGCCGACGAGCATCACCGGAATACCGGACTCGTCGAAGACGGAGGCGGTCATCGCGTCGTACGCGGTGAGCATGGGCCACTTCTCGCCCCGCTCCTTGGCACGGGCGATGTCGTGCACGGTGACGCGGCGCTTGGCGCTCCTGCCGTACAGCGTGCCTACGGCGGCAGGCTCGGTGGCGGGGGGATTCTGGGCAGCGGGAAGCTGAGACATCCTGCGGCTCCTTCATGTGTGTCATCTCGAGGCGCCCTGTCGGCGTCCCCGGATCACTTCTCATGGTGACACTTCGCACGCGAGGACGAAAAGGGGGGAGGGGTGAGCAGTGCGCGAAGCGGGCGGAAAACGCGGAGCCGCGCTCGGGTTCCCGCCCGGGGGAGGGCCTGGGGAGGGCCGAATATGCGCGTTCCGTTACAAGCCCGGCCCTCGCCTCCCCCGCAGGAACTGGCCGGCGGCCACCCTTCGTCCTCCTGGCGGAAACGTCCGCCGGCCGACGGCGGGAAAGAGAGCCGCCCATCCCCTAATGTCTGGGGTCGGACGGTGTGCACGGCAGTCAGTGAGGCGACGGTATGGCGCAGGCGTACATGACGGAGACCGGCAGTGAGGGTCAGGGCCCCGAGGCCCGCAAACGCCGCCTGCGCAGCCCTTTCTCCGGCTGGCGCGACCGGGGGATCTGGCGGCGCGGGCTGGTCCTGTCGGCGCTCGCGCTCGTCGTGGCGCTGATCATGCTCGTGCACTCGCACATCCCGAACTCGGTGGGCAACCTCGGCAGCCTCGTCGACACCTTCCTGCCGTGGATCGGGCTCGCCGTGCCGGTGCTGATCGTGCTCGCCCTGGTGCGCCGCTCGGCCACCGCGCTGATCGTGCTGATCCTCCCGGTGGCCGTGTGGCTGAACCTGTTCGGCGGGCTGGTCACCGACAAGTCGCACGGGCGCGGCGACCTGACCGTGGCGACGCACAACGTCAACGCGGAGAACAGTGATCCGGCCGCGACCGCCCGCACCGTGGTGGCCTCCGGCGCGCAGGTCGTGGCGCTGGAGGAGCTGACCGCCCGCGCGGCGCCCGCGTACGCGGCCGCCCTGGCCGGGACCTACCCGTACCACTCCGTGCAGGGCACCGTGGGGCTGTGGAGCAAGTACCCGCTGAGCGACACCAAGCCGGTCGACATCAAGCTCGGCTGGGTCCGCGCGATGCGCTCCACGGTGAGCACGCCGAAGGGCAGGGTGGCCTTCTACGTCGCGCACCTGCCCTCCGTGCGGGTCAAGGTCGACACCGGCTTCGAGGCCGGTCAGCGCGACCGCAGCGCCGAGGCGCTCGGCGTCGCGATCCGCAGGGAACCGCTCAAAAACGTCGTCCTGCTCGGCGACCTCAACGGCACGATGAACGACCGCGCGCTGTCCCCGGTGACCGCCCAGATGCGCTCGACCCAGGGCGCGGCCGGCGACGGCTTCGGCTTCAGCTGGCCCGCGTCCTTCCCGATGGCCAGGATCGACCAGATCATGGTGCGCGGCGCCGACCCCGTCTCCTCGTGGGCGCTGCCCGAGACCGGCTCCGACCACCTCCCGATCGCCGCCTCCGTCCGCCTCGCCGAGAACTGACCGACCGCGCACCAGCGCGAAGGGCCCGTGCCGCCTCCCCGGAGGCGGCACGGGCCCTTCGCGCGGCCGGCCGGCTACCGCCCCGCCGCCTCGCGCCACCGGTTCGTGACGGGCATACGACGGTCCTTGCCGAAGCCCTTCGCGGAGATCTTCGTGCCCGGCGGGTACTGGCGCCGCTTGTACTCGGCGTTGTCCACGAGCCGCAGCGTCTTCGCCACGACCTCCGGGTCGAAACCGGCCGCCACGATCGCGTCGGACCCCTGGTCCTGGTCGACGTACATCTCCAGGATCCGGTCGAGCACGTCGTAGTCGGGCAGCGAGTCGGTGTCCACCTGGCCGGGGCGCAGCTCGGCGCTCGGCGGCTTGCTGATCGAGTTCGGCGGGATCGGCGGGGTCTGCCCGCGCTCCTCGGCGGCCCGGTTGCGCCAGCGGGCGAGCCGGAAGACCAGGGACTTGTAGACGTCCTTGATCGGCCCGTACGCGCCCACCGCGTCCCCGTACAGCGTCGAGTAGCCCACCGCGAGCTCCGACTTGTTGCCGGGCGCCAGCACGATCTGCCCCTCCTGGTTGGAGATGCCCATGAGCGTCGTCCCGCGCAGCCGCGCCTGGAGGTTCTCCTCGGCCAGGCCCGTGAAGCCCAGCTCCCCCTGGTACGCGTCGAACATGGGGCCGATCGCGACCGTGCGGTAGTGCAGGCCGGTGCGGGCCGCGAGGTCGGCCGCGTCGTCCTTCGAGTGCTCGGAGGAGTACCGGGAGGGCATCGACACGCCGTACACGTTCTGCGCGCCCAGCGCGTCGCAGGCGATCGCGGCGGTCAGCGCCGAGTCGATCCCGCCCGACAGGCCGATCAGGACGCCGCCCAGGCCGTTCTTGGCGACGTACGCCCGCAGCCCCATGACGAGCGCCGAGTAGACCTCCTCCTCGTCCTCCAGCCGCTCCGCGTAGCCCCCGGTGTGCTCCGGCTCGTACGCGGGCAGCGGATCGGCGGACAGCGTCACGTGCTCGATCCGCAGGCCGTCGTCCACCAGACCGGAGGGCGCGGTCGACGGGGCGGCCGGCAGGTCCAGGTCGAGCAGGACACTGCCCTCGGTGAACTGCGGGGCGCGCGCGATCACCCCGCCGTCCCGGTCGACCACGATCGAGTCGCCGTCGAAGACCAGCTCGTCCTGACCGCCGGTCATCGCGACGTACGCCGTCACGCAGCCCGCCTCCTGGGCGCGTTTGCGCACCAGTTCCAGCCGGGTGTCGTCCTTCTCGCGCTCGTAGGGGGAGGCGTTGATCGCGACGAGCAGCCCGGCGCCCGCCGCGCGGGTGGCCGGCACCCGGCCGCCGTCCTGCCACAGGTCCTCGCAGATCGCGAGGGCCACGTCCACGCCGTGCACCCGCACCACGGGCAGCGTGTCGCCCGGCACGAAGTAGCGGAACTCGTCGAACACCCCGTAGTTGGGCAGGTGGTGCTTGGCGAAGCGCAGGGCGACCTCGCCCCGGTGCAGGACGGCGCCCGCGTTGCGCGGGGAACCGGCCGGCATGCCGTAGCGGTGCTGGTCGGTCTCACTGCGGTCGAGATAGCCGACGACGACCGGCAGTTCGCCGAGCCCCCCCTCGACGAGCCGGGCGGCCAGCGCGCGCAGCGCGGCGCGGGAGGCCTCGACGAAGGAGGAGCGCAGGGCCAGGTCCTCGACGGGATAGCCGGTCAGCACCATCTCGGGGAAGGCGACCAGATGGGCCCCCTGCCCAGCGGCGTGCCGGGTCCATTGCACGACCGATTCCGTGTTGCCGGCGAGATCGCCGACGACCGCGTCGATCTGATTCAGGGCGAGACGTAGTTGAGGCACCCGCCCAGTGTAATCGTCTGTTTGACGCGATGGGGGTGGGGAGAGACTGGCGGCGCGGCTCGCGAGCCCCGGACGGCCTTGACCACCGGGAACGGACCGGCCTAGCGTGAGCGGCGCGTAGAAAACGCTTTCTACAAGGGAGTCCCCCGGCGTACGGCCGGGGGTGGAGAGAGGGGTGGCCGTGGCGGACCGACCGGTCGTGGCGGTGGCGATGGGCGAGGACGTCGTGGAGCGGGCCCTGCCCGGGCCGGTGTGGGACCGGCTCGCCCGGGTCGCCGAGATCGCCGGGCCGCCCCTCACCGGGGATCTGAGCACCCCTCGGGAGCGGTCCGTGCTGGCCCGCGCCGAGGTGCTGATCACCGGCTGGGGCTGCCCCACGCTGGACGCCGGACTGCTGGCCGCCGCCCCGCTGCTGCGCGCCGTGTGCCACGGGGCGGGCACGGTCAAGGGGCTGGTCACGGACGCGCTGTGGGAGCGCGGCATCACGGTGTCCTCGGCAGCCTCCGCCAACGCGGGCCCCGTCATCGACTACACCCTCGCCTGCGTGACCCTGGCCGCGAAACGGGCCCTCGCCACCGCCGCGGGCTATCCCGGCCACTGGCCCGGCTTCCTGGAGCGCACCGGGCTCGACGGACGGACCGTCGGCGTCGTCGGGGCCTCCAGGATCGGCCGGGGCGTCATCGCCGGACTGCGGGCCTCCGAGGCCGACCGGCACGTCCTGCTGCACGATCCGTACGTGAGCGAGGCGGAGGCCGCCGCGCTGGGCGCCGAGGCGGTGTCCCTGCCCGAACTGTGCCGGCGCAGCGACATCGTCACCGTGCACGCCCCCGAACTGCCCGCCACGCGCGGCATGCTGAACGCCGCTCTGCTCGCCCTCATCCCGGACGGCGGGGCCCTGGTGAACACGGCGCGCGGCAGCCTCGTGGACACCGAGGCCCTCGTGCGGGAGTGCGCCACCGGCCGGATCGACGCCTACCTGGACGTCACCGACCCCGAGCCGCTGCCCGCCGGGCACCCGCTCCTGACCCTCCCCAACGTCCTGGTGACCCCGCACATCGCGGGCGCGCAGGGCGCCGAGGTCGCGCGCCTGGGCCGGTACGCCGTGGCGGAGACGGAACGCTTCGCGCGCGGCGAACCGCTCCAGGGGGCGCTGACCAGGTCCGATCTGGACCGGATCGCCTGACGCACCCCCGGGCGGCCCGGCCTCAGGGGCGGGGTGCGGCGCCCCGCTTCCTCAGCAGGTCCTCCATGAGCGAGATCTCCGACTGCTGCGAGGCGACCATGGACCGCGCGAGCCGCCGCTCCGCCCCGTTCGCGCAACGCGACGCGCAGCCGCTCGCCATGTGCACCCCGCCCTTGTGGTGCTCGATCATGAGCTGGAGGTAGAGGATCTCGGCCTTGCGGCCGTTGGAGGTGCGCAGCGCGTCGAGTTCGGCGTTGGTCGCCATGCCCGGCATGAGCGCCCCGTCCTCGCCCGGCGGCATCGAGCGCATCCCCATCCAGGTCATGGGCGGGCGGCCACTGGTCTTCGGCAGCTCCCACAGGTCCAGCCAGCCCAGCAGCATCCCGCGCTGGTTGGCCTGGGTCTGCGCGACGTCGTACGCCAGCCGCCGGATCTCCTCGTCCTTCGTACGGTCGCGCACGATGAAGGACATCTCCACCGCCTGCTGGTGGTGGACCGTCATGTCCTGCGCGAAACCCGCGTCGGCCGAGTCGGCGGCCGGCACGCTCACCGAGGTACGGCCGCCCCCGTCGCCGTGCGCGGTGGCCACGGTGGTCACCGTGCCGCCGGCCACGACCAGACCGGCCGCGGCACACAGCCCGAGCGTCCAGCCGCGCCTCACTGGCCGAGACCGCCGGTGCAGGCGGCGCCCGGCTCGGGGGTCTGTGGCCCCTGGACGTACTTGCTGAAGAACTGCGCCACGCGCGGGTCCTTCGCGCTGTCCACGGTCACCTGCTTGCCCCAGGCGCTGAGCATGAGCGCGCCCTTCTGGCCCTCGTAGGGGCTCATGAGGGAGTACGGGGTCTTGTCGACCCTGGCCGCGAGCGCCTTCACGTCGGCCTCGGGGGCGTCCTTGGTGTACGTGACCCAGACCGAGCCGTGCTCCAGCGAGTGGACGGCGTTGACGTCCGGTATCGCCTTGTCGTAGACGTCGCCGTCGCAGTTCATCCAGACCTGGTTGTGGTCGCCGCCGACCGGCGGGGTCATCGGGTAGGAGACCTTCTTGGTCACGTGGTTGCGGCCCAGCTTCTTCGCGTCCCAGTCCTTCTCGCCCTTGACGGGGGCCGACGCGACGGCCTTGTCCTTCTTGTCGTCGTCGGAGTTCTTCTTCAGCGCGTAGGCGCCGAAGCCCACGAGTCCGAGGACGATGACCGCGCTCGCCGTGATCGCGACGATGCGGTTGCGGCGGTCCCGGGAGCGGTCGGCCTGCCGCATCTCCTCTATTCGGGCCCGGCGGTCATTTGCTGATTTCGAGGCATTTTTGGCGGAACCCATGACGTGTCCTTTACTCGGTCTTGGTGCGGCCCAGCCCGCTGATCGTAAGCGGAGAGGGTGGTGCGAAGACCAGAAGGCGGCGGGGATTCGGCGGAAATCCCTTGTGGCCCCGGCGACTTGGGAGGAGTCCTGGGGCGCGGACGGGCACGGGTCGACCCGGCAGGTCCCCATACCCCACAATGAACGCGGCCGGGATCAGCCGTGCGCGGCGGTGACCCGGAGGCGGCCGTCCGCGCGGCGGACGGGCACTATGGGCGGGAACGGTTCCGTCCCGCGGGGGATCGGCCTTGTGTTCGCAACCCGCAGGTAATCGTGTGGTGGGATGCTCATATGCCCCCCGGTGCCCCTGGCAGCGGTGCAAGGCGGCTCGACCAGCAAGGATGGGTGGAAATGAATAAGCAGCAGGAGTTCGTGCTCCGCACCCTGGAGGAGCGCGACATCCGGTTCGTGCGCCTGTGGTTCACCGATGTGCTGGGCTTCCTGAAATCGGTGGCCGTCGCCCCGGCCGAGCTGGAGCAGGCCTTCGACGAGGGCATCGGCTTCGACGGTTCCGCCATCGAGGGCTTCGCCCGCGTCTACGAGTCCGACATGATCGCCAAGCCCGACCCGGCCACCTTCCAGGTGCTGCCCTGGCGCGCGGAGGCCCCCGGCACCGCGCGCATGTTCTGCGACATCCTGATGCCCGACGGCTCGCCCTCCTTCGCCGACCCGCGCTACGTCCTCAAGCGGGCCCTGGCCAAGACCTCGGACCTCGGCTTCACCTTCTACACCCACCCCGAGATCGAGTTCTTCCTGCTGAAGGACAAGCCGCTGGACGGTACGCGCCCGACGCCCGCCGACAACTCCGGCTACTTCGACCACACCCCGCAGAACGTCGGCATGGACTTCCGCCGCCAGGCCATCACGATGCTGGAGTCGATGGGCATCTCGGTCGAGTTCAGCCACCACGAGGGCGCCCCCGGCCAGCAGGAGATCGACCTGCGGTACGCGGACGCGCTGTCCACCGCCGACAACGTCATGACCTTCCGCCTGGTCATGAAGCAGGTCGCGCTGGAGCAGGGCGTGCAGGCCACCTTCATGCCGAAGCCGTTCTCCGAGTACCCCGGCTCCGGTATGCACACCCACCTCTCGCTCTTCGAGGGCGACCGCAACGCGTTCTACGAGTCGGGCGCCGAGTACCAGCTCTCCAAGGTCGGCCGCTCCTTCATCGCGGGCCTGCTGCGGCACGCGGCGGAGACCTCGGCGGTCACCAACCAGTGGGTCAACTCCTACAAGCGCATCTGGGGCGGCTCGGAACGCACGGCGGGCGCGGGCGGCGAGGCCCCCTCGTACATCTGCTGGGGCCACAACAACCGCTCGGCCCTGATCCGCGTCCCCATGTACAAGCCCGGCAAGACCGGCTCGGCCCGCGTCGAGGTCCGCTCCCTGGACTCCGGGGCCAACCCGTACCTCTCCTACGCCCTCCTGCTGGCCGCCGGCCTCAAGGGCATCGAGGAGGGCTACGAACTCCCGCCGGGCGCCGACGACGACGTGTGGGCCCTCTCCGACGCCGAACGCCGCGCCATGGGCATCGAACCCCTCCCGCAGAACCTCGGCGAGGCCATCGCCCTGATGGAACGCAGCGAACTGGTCGCCGAGACCCTGGGCGAGCACGTCTACGACTTCTTCCTGCGCAACAAGAAGCAGGAGTGGGAGGAGTACCGCTCCGAGGTCACCGCGTTCGAGCTGCGGAAGAACCTGCCGGTGCTGTAGGGGCGCGGGACGTGCCGCGCCGCACGGGCGCGATCACCGTGGTGGACCGCGTCCCGGTGGTGCCCGTGCGTGCGGGGCCGCACGCGTGTCAGGAGGCGGGGAGTTCCCGTTGTGCACCGCCCAGGGCGAGGGCGGCGAGTGTCATGCCGTCCTCCAGGCGGCCCGCGGCCACCCACTCCCGTACGACGGACAGGGGCAGCCAGAGCGTCCGCGCCACCTCCCTCGTGTCGGGCGCCGGGCCCCGCGTCGAGAGGGCCGACGGGCGCGCGGGATGCGCGCTTCCCAGGGGCCGGTGGGGAAGACGCGTTCGTGCGGGGCCGGCAGTCCCGCTCCCCGCCCCGCGCACCACCCCCCGCTACCCTCGACCGCGTGGACCTAGATCGCCGTCCGGGCCACCCGGCAGGAGGCAGCGGAATGACCGTCCCCCAGGGACGCAGGAGCAGCACCTTCACCAGGCTGTTGCGGTACGGATTCGTCGACCCGCAGAGCGCGGAGCGGCTGCTCGGCGCGCCGGAGCTGGGCGCGGTCCGCTCCAGCCCCGTGCTGCTCGACGGGCTCGCCGCGACCGCCGACCCCGACCTCGCGCTGCTGGGCCTCGTGCGGCTCGCCGAGGCCCAGCCCGGTGAGGAGGAGCGGCGGACCCTGCTCACCACGCTGGTCTCCGCGAAACCCCTGCGCGACCGGCTGCTCGGCGTCCTCGGCGCCTCCGAGGCCCTCGCCGACCACCTCGCCAGGCACCCCGGGGACTGGAAGGCCCTCGTCACCTACGAGTCCAGCGACCTGCACCGCTCGGTCGCCGAGTTCGAACACGGACTCGCCGGCGCCGAGGACCCGGTCGCCCTGCGCGTCGCCTACCGGCGCTGCCTGCTGTCGATCGCCGCGCGCGACGTGTGCGGCACGATAGACCTCTCCGAGACCGCCGCCGAACTCGCCGACCTCGCCACCGCGACCCTGCGCGCCGCGCTGCGCATCGCCGAGGCCGCCGCCCCCGAGGACGCCGCCGCCTGCCGGCTCGCCGTCATCGCGATGGGCAAGTGCGGGGGCCACGAACTCAACTACGTCTCCGACGTCGACGTCGTCTACGTAGGGGAACCCGCCCACGAGGACGTCGACGAGGGCGAGGCCGTGCGGGCCGCGACCCGGCTCGCCGCGCACCTCATGCGCATCTGCTCCGAGACCACCGTCGAGGGCACCATCTGGCCCGTCGACGCCAACCTCCGCCCCGAGGGCCGCAACGGCCCCCTCGTACGGACCCTCTCCAGCCACCTCGCCTACTACCAGCGCTGGGCCAAGACCTGGGAGTTCCAGGCCCTGCTGAAGGCCCGGCCGGTCGCCGGGGACGAGGAACTGGGCCGCGCCTACGTCGAGGCGCTCGCACCCCTCGTGTGGCAGGCCGCCGACCGCGAGAACTTCGTGACCGACACCCAGCAGATGCGCCGCCGCGTCGTCGCCGGCATCCCCGCCCGGGAGGTCGAACGGGAACTGAAGCTCGGCCCCGGCGGGCTGCGCGACGTCGAGTTCGCCGTCCAGCTCCTCCAGCTCGTCCACGGCCGGGGCGACACCTCGCTGCGCAGCCCCACCACCCTCGTCGCGCTCGCCGAACTCGCCGACGGCGGCTACGTCGGGCGCACCGACGCCTTCCAGCTCGACGAGGCGTACCGCTTCCTGCGCTCCATGGAGCACCGCATCCAGCTCCACCGGCTGCGCCGCACCCACCTCGTCCCCGAGGACGAGGCCGACCTGCGGCGTCTGGGACGCTCCCTCGGCCTGCGCACCGAACCCATCAGCGAGCTCAACCGCGAGTGGAAACGGCACGCCGGTGCCGTACGCAAGATCCACGAGAAGCTGTTCTACCGGCCGCTGCTCGACGCCGTCGCCCACCTCGACACCACGGAGGCCGGACTCAGCCCCGGCGCCGCCCGCGACCGGCTCGTGGCCCTCGGCTACGAGGACCCCGCCGCCGCCCTGCGCCACCTGGAGGCCCTCACCGCCGGAGTGTCGCGGCGCGCCGCGATCCAGCGCACCCTGCTGCCCGTCCTGCTCGGCTGGTTCGCCGACTCCGCCGAACCCGACGCCGGGCTGCTCAACTTCCGCAAGGTCTCCGACGCGCTCGGCAAGAGCCCCTGGTACCTGCGGCTGCTGCGCGACGAGGGCGCCGCCGCCGAGAACCTGGCCCGCGTCCTGTCGGCCGGCCGGCTCGCCCCCGACCTGCTGCTGCGCGCCCCCGAGGCGGTCGCCCTGCTCGGCGCGCCCGGCGGCCTCGAACCGCCGCCCCGGGCCCGCCTCGAACAGGAGATCCTCGCCGCCGTGGGCCGCGCCGAGACCGCGGAGGGCGGGGTGGTCGCCGCCCGCGGCGTGCGCCGCCGCGAACTGTTCCGCACCACCGCGGGCGACCTCGTCGCCTCCTACGGCACCGAGGAGAGCCCCGCCGAGGAGGACCACGGCGGCCTCGTCGACCGGATCGGCTCCGCCGTGTCCGACCTGACCGCCGCGACCCTCGCCGGGACCCTGCGCGCCGTCGTCCGCTCCGGCTGGGGCGACACCCTGCCCACCCGCTTCGCCGTCATCGGCATGGGCCGCTTCGGCGGCCACGAACTGTCCTACGGCTCCGACGCCGACGTCCTGTTCGTCCACGAACCCCGCGAGGGCGTCGACGAACAGGAGGCGGCCCGCGCCGCGAACTCCGTCGTCGCCGAGATGCGCCGCCTGCTCCAGCTGCCGAGCGCCGACCCGCCCCTGCTCGTCGACACCGACCTGCGCCCCGAGGGCCGCACCGGGCCCCTCGTGCGCAGCCTCACCTCCTACGCCGCCTACTACCGCCGCTGGTCCCTCACCTGGGAGGCGCAGGCCCTGCTGCGCGCCGAACCGGTCGCGGGCGACCCCGGCCTCGGCCGCCGCTTCGTCGAGCTGATCGACCCGCTGCGCTACCCCGTCGAGGGCGTCAGCGAGGAGGCCGTACGCGAGATCCGGCGGCTCAAGGCCCGCATGGAGTCCGAACGCGTCCCGCGCGGACAGGACCGCACCCTGCACACCAAACTCGGCCGGGGCGGACTCTCCGACGTCGAGTGGACCGTGCAGCTCCTGCAACTGCGCCACGCCTGGGCCGAACCGGGACTGCGCACGACCCGCACCCGCGAGGCCCTCGCCGCCGCCTGCGCCGCCCGCCTCCTCGACGCCGAGTCCGCCGCGACCCTGGACGAGGCCTGGGTCCTGGCCGCCCGGGTGCGCAACGCCGTGATGCTCGTACGCGGCCGGGCCGGGGACACCTTCCCGACCGATCCCCGCGAACTGGGCGCCGTCGCCCGCTACCTCGGCTACGAGGCAGGTCACGCCGGGGACATGCTGGAGGACTACCGGCGGACGACCCGCCGGGCGCGGGCCGTCGTCGAGGAACTGTTCTACGGCGCCGCGCTCTGAGGACCCGGCTGTACGGCTCTCAGGGCGCCGGGTGGTGCGCCGGACCGCCCGGCCCCTGCCCGGCGCGTCCGGCCGGGCCCCGCCGCGGGGGCCGGGCCCCCGCCGCGCGCAGCCGGGAACCCCGGCCCATGGCCGTGACCCGCTGCGGCAACCCGTAGGGGAGCTTTCCGTACCACAGGGTGGCCACGGCGTAACCGAAGGCCAGACAGATGACGCCGCCCACCGCGTCGAGCCAGAAGTGGTTCGCCGTCGACACGATGACCAGGAGAGTGGCCGCCGGGTACAGCAGGCCGAGCGCCCGCGCCCACGGCGCCTTCGCCAGCGCGAAGATCGTCAGCCCCGCCCACAGCGACCAGCCGATGTGCATCGAGGGCATCGCCGCGTACTGGTTCGACATGTGCTTCATGTCGCCCGAGGCCATCGACCCCCAGGTGGCGTGCGTCAGCACGGTGTCGATGAACTGCGAGCCGTTCATCAACCGGGGCGGAGCGAGCGGGTACACGTAGTAGCCGAGCAGCGCCAGGGCGGTCGTGCCGAACAGCACCAGTCTGGTCGCCGAGTACCGGCCGGGATGCCAGTGGAACAGCCAGGCCAGGACACCGATCGTGACCACGAAATGCAGCGTCGCGTAGTAGTAGTTCATCCCGACGATCAGCCAGGTGACCTTGTCGACCGCGTGGTTGACCGACTCCTCCACCGCGATGCCCAGATCGTGCTCGGCCCGCCAGATCCAGTCCGCGTTGCGCAGGGCCTCGGCCCGCTGCTCCGGGACCGCGTTGCGCACGAGGGAGTACGCCCAGTAACTCAGGCCGATCAGCAGCACTTCGAACCACAGCCGGGGCCGCCTCGGGGTCCGCGCCCGCCGCAGGGCCCGGCGTGCCGCGTCCCGGCGGGTGGCGCCGTCCGACGTGGGTGAGGAGGGGGCCGGGTCCCGGCCTTCCGAAGACGTCACAGTGTTCTCACCCATAGGCAGCGATTTTGCCAGAAACCCGCTTCACACCTGATCATCCCTCGGGCCGACCGGGCCCGCACGTTCTCCTGCGCGAGGAGTAGCCGCCCCCTCCGGTTCCCCTACGGGCAGCGGGGTTTCAGGCCCCGCGCCCGTGCGCCCGCCCGGTTCCCGCGCCGCCGCGCTCGCGCCCGGGCGGAGCCGTGGAGCCGCGCACCACCAGCTCCGGGAGGAACACGAATTCGCCGGGTGGCGCGGGCGTCCCGCCGATCTCCTCCAGCAGCGCGTTGACCGCCGCCTGGCCCATCGCGCGCACCGGCTTGCGGACCGTGGTCAGCGGCGGATCGGTGAACGCTATGAGCGGCGAATCGTCGAAGCCCACGACCGAGACCTCGCCGGGCACGTCCAGACCCGCCTGCCGCGCCGCCCGGACCGCGCCCAGCGCCATCATGTCGCTCGCGCACACCACCGCCGTGCAGCCGCCGTCGAGCAGCGCGGACGCCGCCGCCTGCCCGCCCTCCAGCGTGTACAGCGAATGCCGCACCAGCTCCCGTTCGGCGACCGCCGGATCGACGCCGAGCAGCTCCCGCAGCACCGTCAGGAAACCCTCCTTCTTGCGCCGCACCGGCACGAACCGCTCCGGGCCCAGCGCCAGACCGATCCGGGTGTGGCCGAGGGACACGAGATGCGTCACCGCGAGCCGGGCCGCCGCCCGGTCGTCCGGGGACACCGAGGTCGCCCGCACCTCCGGGGCGTGACCGTCGACCAGCACGAAGGGCACCCCGCGCGCCTGGAGCCGGTCGTAGCGGCCGGTGTCCGCGCTCGTGTCGGCGTGCAGCCCAGAGACGTAGATGATCCCCGCGACCTGCCGGTCCACGAGCATCTCGGTCAGCTCGTCCTCCGTCGATCCGCCCGGGGTCTGCGTCGCCAGCACCGGGGTGTAGCCCTGCCGGGTCAGCGCCTGCACCACGACCTGCGCGAGCGCCGGGAAGATCGGGTTCTCCAGCTCCGGGGTGATCAGCCCGACCAGCCCCGCGCTGCGCCGCCGCAGCCGCACCGGACGCTCGTAACCGAGCACGTCGAGCGCGGCCAGCACAGACTCCCGGGTGGCCGCCGCGACCCCCGCCTTGCCGTTGAGGACCCGGCTCACCGTGGCTTCGCTGACCCCCGCTTGCGCTGCGATGTCGGCCAGTCGTGCGGTCACAGGGGGACTGTACCGTCTGCCGCCCGCCCCGCTCCCGTCAACGGCCGCCCCCGGGCGGGCACTCGCCCCGGGCGGGCGCTACACCGCCCACCACCCGCAGGTCTCGCCCGGCAGCACCGTGTCCCCGGCCGAGGAACCGAGCGGGCCCGAGGCGAGCAGGGCCCGGCCCGGCAGCCGCAGTACCACCTCCGTGTCCCGGGTGTTGAGCGCGCACACGAAGCCCGGACGGGAGAACAGCAGGACGCCCTCCGGCGCCTCCTCCCAGCGCAGCGAGCCGCTCCCCAGCCCCGGCAGCTCCCGGCGCAGGGACAGCGCCGTCCGGTACAGCTCCAGCGTCGAACCCGGGTCCCCGGTCTGCGCCTCGACGCTCAGCCGCGCCCAGTCGGCCGGCTGCGGCAGCCAGGAGCCGCCGGGACCGAAGCCGTACGGGGCCTCGTGACCCGACCAGGGCAGCGGTACCCGGCAGCCGTCCCTGGTCCCGTCCTGACCGCTCTTGACCGGCGCCCCGGCCCCGCCCGCCGCCTCGGCCGCCGCCCGGCCCCGGAAGAACGCCGGATCCTGCCGCACCTCGTCCGGGAGGTCCTCGACCTCCGGAAGACCCAGCTCCTCGCCCTGGTAGACGTACGCCGAACCCGGCAGCGCCAGCATGAGCAGCGCCGCCGCCCGCGCCCGCCGCAGCCCCCGCCCGGCGTCCCCCTCGGCGTAGCGCGTCGTATGCCGTACGACGTCGTGGTTGGACAGCACCCAGGTCGTCGGGGCCCCCACCTCGGTGGTCGCCACGAGCGACAGATCGATCACCTCGCGCAGCGCCGCCGCCTCCCACCCGGTGGTCAGGAACTGGAAGTTGAACGCCTGGTGCGCCTCGTCGCCGCGCACGTAGCGGGCCAGCCGCTCAGGGGTGGGCGCCCAGGCCTCGGCCACCGAGATCCGCTCGCCCGGATAGCTCTCCAGCAGCCGCCGCCAGGACCGGTGGATCTCGTGCACCCCGTCCTGGTCGAAGAACGGCAGCACCTGCCGGCCGATCATCCGGGCCTGTTCGCCCGCGCCGACGTCCGGCAGCCCCGGCGCCTTCACCATGCCGTGCGCGACGTCCACCCGGAACCCGTCCACCCCCAGGTCCAGCCAGAACCGCAGCACCGAGGCGAACTCCTCGTGCACCACCGGGTTCTCCCAGTTCAGGTCCGGCTGCTCGGGCGCGAACAGGTGCAGGTACCAGGCGCCGTCCGCGGTCCTCGTCCACGCCGGGCCGCCGAACACCGACTCCCAGTCGTTCGGCGGGAGTTCGCCGGACGCGCCACGGCCGGGACGGAACACGTACAGCTCCCGCTCCGGCGCTCCGGGCCCCGCCAGCGCCGCCCGGAACCAGGCGTGCCGGTCCGAGGTGTGGTTGGGCACGACGTCCACGATCACCCGCAGGCCCAGCCGGTGCGCCTCGGCCACCAGGTCCGCGGCGTCCGTGAGATCGCCGAACACCGGGTCCACCGCGCGGTAGTCCGCGACGTCGTAACCGCCGTCGGCCTGCGGGGAGGCGTAGAACGGGGTCAGCCACACCGCGTCCACGCCCAGGCCCGCGAGGTACGGCAGCCGCTCGCGGACCCCGCGCAGATCGCCCACCCCGTCCCCGTCGCTGTCCGCGAAGGAACGTACGTACACCTGGTAGATGACGGCGTCCCGCCACCACGCACGCGGGACGGCCTCGCGCGGGGCGGGGGCGGACGGACGGACCTGGGACGGGGCGGACTCCTGGCGCATCAACGGCCTTCCTTGTCGAACGGCCCGCGCGGGGGCGGGCGGCGGCGGGCTGCGCACCCGGCGGACGGGGCGGAGGAGGGCGAGGGGATCGGAGCGGAGATCGGGGAGGGAGGGAGCGGACCGCCGGGTGCCTGATCACCGTGATACCCGATCGCCGCGGGCGGCACGCGGCGGCGTTCGGGATGCGCCTTGATGTGTCCGTATCCCCGGCCGTCCGCGCCCGTCCCGGGCCGGTATGTGATCTTCCGTGGCCGGTTTCCCGGAGCCCTCCCGTGGACAGTGCCCCCGAGGACCGGCCCGCGCGCGTCATCCCGGGCGCCCAACCGCGCCTGATCGCTGCCTTCTTGGGCATCCGATCCGTCAGGGAAGCAAGAGGGGAGACGCCGTCATGGCACAGGAGACGACCAGAAGGACGGGCCTGCCCTGGTGGGGCAAGGCGCTCGCGGCCGTCGTCGCGCTGATCGTGGTGGTGGTGCTGCTCATCAGGTTCGCCGTGATCCCCGGACTCGGCGAGGTCTTCGGCGAGGACACCCACGACCGCACCGGGCCCACCCTGCTCAAGTCCATCAAGGACATGAGCCGCTACCAGGCCGCCGACGGCAACTTCCAGGTCGTCGTGGACCTGGAGAAGGACACCAAGTACCTGCCGGACGCGCTGCGCGGCAGCCGCACGCTGTACGTCGGGGCCGGCACCGTCTCCGCCTCCGTCGACCTCGGCGGCCTCGGCGACAAGGACGTCAAGGTCAACGAGGAGCGGACGGCCGCCACGATCCGGCTGCCACACGCGACGCTCGGCAAGCCCGCCCTCGACCCGGACCGCTCCTACGCCGTGTCCAAACAGCGCGGACTGCTCGACCGGATCGGGGACTTCTTCTCCGACAACCCCAACGACGAGCGCGCCGTGCAGAAGCTCGCCGCCCGGCACATCGGGGACGCCGCCAAGGACAGCGGACTGACCTCCCGCGCCGAGAAGAACACCACCAGCATGCTGGAGGGCCTGCTGCACTCCCTCGGCTTCGACAAGGTCACCGTCACCTACGGAGCGGACGACGGGAAGGGCGCAGGGAAGGGCACGGAGACGGGCAAGGGCAAGGGCGCGGGTCAGTAGCCGGGCCGCACGGCCCCGGCCCGGCGGACGCGAACGGCCGCCGCGGAAGGCCCCGTTACTCCGGGCGCCCCGGTGCCAGCCCCACGAGCCGGCCGACGAGATCGCCGAAGGGACCGTCGGCCGGCTCCCGCGCGAACAGGTCCCGCAGCAGGCCCGCGAGTTCCTCGTCGTAGGCCGCGCTCACCGCGAAGAGCGCCGCGAAGTCGTGCACGAGCTGGACCTCCAGCTCCGCGCGCGGTACCCGCCGCCCGTCCAGCCACAGCAGCGCCTTCGACTCGGCGAGGGCCACCCAGGAGCGCACCACCATGTCGAGACGGGGCGAGGGCCGGGCCACCCCGAGGTGCGCGAGTATCTGCTCGCGCGCCGCCTCCCGCACCGAGTCGATGAGCGCGTTCGCCGTCGAGGCCGCCTCCTGCGAGGGCACCGCGGGACCGCCCCGCATGAGCGCGGAGAACCCCGGGCCGTGCTCGTCCACGAAGTCGAAGTAGCGGCCCATGACCCGCAGCAGCCGCTCCCCGAGCGGGCCCTGCCTCGGCTCCTCGAAACGGTGCGCGAGGTCCTCGGCCGCCCGGCGCAACGCCGCCTCGTAGAGGCTCAGTTTGCCCGGGAAGTAGTGGTAGACGAGGGGCCGCGATATCCCGGCGGCCGAAGCGATCTCGTCGATCGACACCTCGGCGGGCGGGCGTCGGCTGAACAACTCCAGCGCCACGGAGATGAGCTGTTCCCGACGCTCCTGGACACCCATCCTGCGGCGCACACCGGTCGTCATGCGAACAGAGTACCGAGCGCGGGTCCCGGGGCCGCACGGCCGGGCCCCGCCGCCCGGGCCCCGGACCGTGACAAGCCCGACGGCTCAGCCCAGCGGCGTGATCCGTCCGCCGCCGCTCAGCGCGCCGGTCAACCGCGCCTGATCGCCCTGGTGCGCGGGCAGCGCGAGCAGCCGGGTCGGTGAACTGCCCTCCAGGTCACCGCTCGTGGCGATCGACTCGACGCCCGCGCTGCCCGCGGCCAGCAGGAACCAGGACCCGGCCGGGGACTTCCACAGCGCGCCCGCGAGCACCTCGGGCGCCCGCGCGCCGCAGGCCGCCGCGTCCTCGCCCTGCGCGACGACCGCCGCGCTCGCCCCGCCGGGCGCCTGGAACGCGGCGAGGGAGTGGCTGCCCGGGCCGCGCCAGGTGTCCATGCGGGTGCAGGTCCACCGCGCCGTACCGGCCGCCTCGGGCAGGACCTGCCGCGCGTACTCCCACGAGTTGACCGCCCGCACCCCCTGCGTGCGGGCCGCTCCCAGCGCACAGGCGGAGGGCGCCCACGCGGAGCGGGCGGAGGCCGAGGCCACCTCCTTCGGCGCGGCCGGGGCGCCCGCCGTCACATGCGCGGGGGCCAGCTCGCCGAGGTCCGTGTAGAGCCGCTTCGTACCGTCCCGGTCCGTCGTCTCCAGCGTGTTCCACGACGTGCACTCGCCCTGCGAGGCGGGCGCGTGGAACGGTCCGGTCGTCCCGTCCGGCGCCAGCTCCAGCTTCTGCGGCGCCCGGCCGGGCACCCGCAGGTCCCGGCTCGCGACCCCGCGCACCCACGGGGCCACGAGGTAGCGGACGTTGCCGTCCGTGCGCTCCACGACGAGCGCGGAGGAGGTCCCCGCGTCCGCTCCGTCGACCCGTACGAGATCCAGCGCGACCGCGCCGTCGTTCTGCCCGGCGGGCTCCGCGTACCGCGCGATCCGCAGGCCGTCGTACAGCAGGACGACGTTCGCGCGCGGCGTGCGCCCGGCGAACAGCAGCTTCGGCGGGCCCGCCGGACCGCCCGTCTGGGTTCCCGGCGTCGCCGACACCTGTACCGAGCCGCCCGGGGCCGCCCAGGCGGCCAGTGCCCGGCCCAGCAGCGCCCGGTCACCGACCAGGGAGCCGCGCGCCGGCCACACCGAGAAGTCCTGCCGGGCGGAGGAGCGCCAGGCCGCGGCCGGCGCCGTCGTCAGCCGCGCCGGGTCCAGCGCCGCCCGCTGCGCCGGGCTGTACGCGGGCGCCTCGGGCCCGCCGACGGTCCAGGACACCAGCAGCGCCCCGCACACCGCGAGCGCCGCCGCCCCCAGGAGCGCCGCCCGCACGTGCTGGCGGCGGCGCAGCAGATCCGTGGGGCGCGCCTGGAGCGAGCACGGGTCGAACTCCGGCGAGGCGAGCAGCGCCGCGGCGTGCACGCCGCCGGGGACCCGCACCCCGGCCGCCTCGGTGAGCGCGGCCCGGGGCTCGGGCACCCCGGCGCACGCCAGGATCTCGGCGGCCTGCGCCTCGTCCAGCCGGTCGAGGCCCCGCAGTACGAAGGCGGCGCGGGCGGCCGGGGAGAGCGCCGACAGCTCCTCGTGCAGGGCGAGTTCGTCGGGGCCCCCGGCCCTCGGGGCCAGCCGCAGGCCCCACACCCGGGGCAGCGGAGCGGGGAACTGCGCGCGCCGGGGCCGGCTGCGCGGGCTCAGCGGCTGGTTCGCCTCCAGCGCCGCGCGCAGCACCCGCAGCCGTACGTACGCGTAGCCCGCGCTCCCGCCCCCGCCGCCCTGCGCGTCGCGCTGGCCCGGCAGCAGCCCCTCTGCGGTGACCTGCCGGGAGCGGGGCAGGGCGCGCTGGGCCAGGGCGTGCGCGGTGAGCACCCGCCGCCCGCGACCCAGCGACGGCGGCAGGATCAGGTAGGCGAGCCGCACCAGCCGCGGGTAGTGCTCGACGAGGGCCGCCTCGGCCTGCTCGACGTCCACCGTGGCGCTGTGCGCGGCACGGTCCGTGGGGCGGGGGCCGGTCTGGCGGCGGTGGGCGCTGGGGACGACTTCCTGTGGCTGCACGTTCAGCAGAACGACGCATTCCGCCGGAAGTCACCTCCCGGGGCCCGGAAGACGGTTCAGGGACGGCCGTCGAGGAAGGCGATCACCGCGAGAACCCGGCGGTTGTCGTCGTCGGACACCTCCAGGCCGAGTTTCGCGAAGATGTTGGACGTGTGTTTGGCGATCGCCCGTTCCGTCACCGCGAGCTGCGCCGCGATCGCCGTGTTGGAGCGGCCCTGCGCCATGAGTTCGAGCACCTCCCGCTCCCGCGGCGTGAGCCGGCCGAGCGGGCGCTGAGCCGTCTGCCGCGCGAGCAGCTGCGAGATGACCTGCGGGTCCATCGCCGTACCGCCCGCCGCCACCCGCCGGACCGCGTCGACGAACTGCTCCGCGTCGAACACCCGGTCCTTCAGCAGGTAGCCGATCCCGCCCGCGCCGTCGGCCAGCAACTCCCGCGCGTACAACTGCTCCACGTGCTGCGACAGGACCAGTACCGGCAGTCCGGGCCGTGCGCGCCGGGCAGCCAGCGCGCACTGCAGGCCCTCGTCGGTGTGGGACGGCGGGAGCCGGACGTCGACGACCGCGACGTCCGGCTCCAGCTCCGCGAGCGCCCTGGTCAGTTCGGGTCCGGTCTCGACGGCCGCGGCGATCTCGAAGTCGAACGCCTCCAGCATGCGGACGAGGCCGTCGCGCAGCAGGAAGAGGTCTTCGGCTAGGACAACGCGCACGGGATCTCCAGGGTCACCATGGTGGGGCCGCCCTCGGGCGAGCTGACGGCCAGCAACCCGTCGAAGGTACCGAGCCGGCGTTCGATCCCGCTCAGCCCGCCCCCCTCACGCACGCGCGCCCCGCCCCGCCCGTCGTCCCCGACGGTGATCCGCAGCCGTCCGTCCGTGTGACTGAGGTCGGCCCACACCCGGCCTGCGCCCGCGTGCTTCACCGCGTTGGTCAAAAGCTCGCTCGTCGCGAAGTACGCGGCGGCCTCCACGGGCGCCCCGGCCCGGCCGGGCAGGTCCACGACGACGTCCGCCTCCACGGGCAGCCGCAGGGCCAGCGCCCGCACCGCGTCGCCGAGACCGCGTTCGGCCAGGACCGGCGGGTGGATGCCGCGCACCAGGTCGCGCAGTTCGGTCAGCGCCTCGGCGGAGGACGCGCGGGCCCGCGCGAGGAGCTTCCTGGCCTGCTCCGGGTCCTTCTCGATCAGCGCCTCGACCGTGCCGAGTTCCATGCCCATCGCCACCAGCCGGGCCTGCGCCCCGTCGTGCAGGTCCCGTTCGATACGGCGCAGTTCGGCGGCCGAGGCGTCGACCGCGTCGTGCCGGGAGGAGGTGAGCCGTTCGATACGGCGCGCCAGGACCTGTTCCTGGCCGGGGGCGAGCACCGCCCGGGTCAGCGCGAAGTGCAGCCGCAGGGTCGCCGGGGCCGCGTGCAGCGCGACCTTCACCAGCACCAGGCCGAGCACCCCCGCCGCGATCCCCGTCGCCTGGCTGTCCACCGGCACGAAGGCGTACCAGTACGTGCCGTCGCTGTACACGTGCCACAGGCCCGCCGCCAGGACGACCCCCTCGACGGAGAAGGCCAGCAGCGCCGGGCCGAGCAGGGCCGTGCAGAAGCCGGCCGTCATGTCGGCCAGGAGCCAGCCGAGGTCGCGCCACGTCGCCGAGTCCCGCAGCAGCCACTGGCACAACGCGATCCGCCCCGTGAGCCCGGGACGGGCCGCGGGCATCGGGCGGTACGCGGACGGGATGCGCAGGCCCACCCAGTCGGCCGCCAGGGCCCGGCGGCGCAGCGCGTAGGCGCGGACCGCCGTGACGAGGGGCGGCGTCGTGAACAGCCCCACGCCGAGCGGCACGAGGGCGACCGAGACGACCGAGAGGCAGAACAGCGCCACCGAGGCCGGCAGCGAGACCAGCGCCAGGCCGAAGCCGCGCGCCGCGTCGGTCAGCGCCCCGCGCGCCCCGCGCGCCCCGCGCGCCCCGCGACGCCGCCCGCGCCCCTCCCGTCCTCCCACCGCTCCCGGGCCGCCGGACGCGGTCGCCGCGTCCAGCCGCCCCGCCAGCTCCTCGGTGGACCGCAGCGCCCGCCAGGCCCCCACCGGGGTGCCCCCGCCCGCGTACGTCCGCGTCGCCCCATCGGCCATCGCCGTCGTCCTCCCTCGCCCGGCACCGCCCCTCCGGAGCGAGCCGCGTCCCCCGTGCGGCCCGGCCGGGCCGCACGGCAGACAGTCTGGCCGGGCGCCGGGCGGTACGACAGCGGTCTGTCCCCCGCTGAGGGGGTGGGGCCGGCACCACCCCCTCAGCCCTGGGCGAGCACCCGCGCCTCGGCCTGCGGGGACAGCCCCACGGCGGCCCGGGCCGGCCGCGCGGTGGGCCGGTCGCCGCCCGCGCGCAGCCACTCCCAGGTGTCCGCGACCGTCTCGGCCACCGGACGGCAGCGCAGCCCCGCCGCGAGCGTCCTGGTCACGTCCGCGCCGTGGATCGCGCCGTGGTCCTCGCCCGGCGGAATCCACACCGGCAGCTCGGTCCACGGCGCGATCCCGGCCGCGAGCACGACCTCCGGGTCCGTCCAGCGCGGCGCGGCGTCCGAGCCCGTCACCCGGACACAGGTGTCGATCAGTTCCCCCATGGTCGTGTGGCCGGGCGCGCTCACCAGGTCGTACGGGCCGTGCAGCCCCGCCTCCCCGGCGTCGAGCAGCCACGCGGCGAGGTCCCGCGCGTCGATGTACGCGAGCGGCAGTTCGCGCGGGCCGGGGGCGAGCACCGGACCGCCGCGCGCGATCCGGTTCAGCCACCACGGCAGCCGCCCGATGTTCTCGTGCGGGCCGAGGATCAGCCCGGCCCGGGCGAACAGCGAGCGCTGTGCACCGAACTCCCGGACGAGCGCCAGCTCGGCGCCCCGTTTGTCCACCGCGTAGTCCCGGGACCCGGCGTCCGGGTCGCCGTCCACCACGGGCGCCTCGATCCCGGTCCCCGCCGGGCGCGGGTAGGCGTACACCGAGCACGTGGAGACGTACGCGTACCGGCCGGCCCGACCGCTCAGCAGCCGCGCGGTGTCCCGCACCGCCCGGGGCGCCGAGGACCACGTGTCGACCACGAGGTCCCAGTCGCCGGGCGCCGAGGCGAGCGCGTCCAGCCCGCCCGGCTCCGTACGGTCGCCGCGCAGGGCGCTCGCCCCGGGCAGCGCCTCCTGGTGGCCCCGGTTGAACACCGTGACCTCGAAGCCCCTTTCCAGGCCCGCCGCCACCGTCGCGCGCCCGACGAACTCCGTCCCGCCCAGTACCAGCAGTCTCTTCGTCATACGGCGAGACTGCCCGGCCGGACGGGACGGAGGAAGCGGTTTCACCCTCGGCCGAACGGCGGCCGGCCGGGGCGCGGCTCAGCCGACGGGCGGCGTGTACTTGTAACCGACCCGGCGGACCGTCTGGATGGTGTGCCGGTACGCCGAGCCCAGCTTGCGCCGCAGCCGGGCGATGTGGACGTCGACGGTGCGCCCGTCACCGACGTGCCCGTACCCCCACACCGTGGTGACCAACTGGTCCCGGGTGTGCACCCGGTGGGGGTGGGCGACGAGGTGGGCGAGCAGCTCGAACTCCAGGTAGGTGAGGTCGAGGGGGCGGCCGTCGACCTCGGCGGTGCGGCGACCGGTGTCCACCCGCACCAGCTCCCGCAGACCGTCGGCTTCGCCCGCGTCGTCGTCCGCGTCGTCGGACGCGTCCTCGGAACGCGCCCCGGCCGTCTCCTGCGGGGCGGGCAGGACCGGCACCGCGCCGTGGAAGGACGGCTGCTGGCCGGCGGGCACGAGCACGAGGTAGCCGACCATCGGCGGACGGCCGGGAAGCGCGGGCAGGGTGTGCGGCGGGGCGGGCAGCCAGGTGGCGCCCGGCGGCAGGAACTCCGAGACGTCGACCGTCTCGTCACGGTCCACGGCGCGCAGCCGGTGGCGCGGCGGGAGCGTGGGGGAGGGGGCGCCGGTGGTGTCGGGCGCGGCGGAGAGGGAGGGACGATGGGCCATGGGAGGTCAGCTCATTTCGCACGAGGATGCCGTCGACGGAGAGGACGTACCTACGTCACCGCGTGAACCGAAGGCCGGTGCGTACCCTGTTCGGGTCCGGCTTTAGAGGGTCCGCGCGTTCCGCACGCGACAACACACCCGGTCGAAGTCGTGGTGCTGACGGGACGGCCAGAACGGTTCGAGGTCGACGCGCACGACGCGACCCGTCACGGAGTTCTGGAAGCTGGCCATGCCGCTATTGAAGCAGAAACCCGCCCGCGCAGAACCCTCCTTCCCGCCATCCGGCCCGGCTTGACGCGACTTTGGCCTGAGCCTGCGGGTGGCAGGGGCCGCCGTCGGCCGCTGCGACGGCGGGCGGGAGGCGGCGCCGGGCACGCGGAAGAGCGCCCACCGGTTCGTCGGTGGGCGCTCCTCGCGCTTGCGGGAGGCCGGTCGGCCGGACGCCGCCGGGCCGCGCCGGCTCAGACCTGGCCGGCCTTCTCCAGCGCCGTGCAGCAGGTGTCCGTGATGAGACGGGTCACCAGGTACGGGTCGACGTTGGCGTTCGGGCGGCGGTCCTCGATGTAGCCCTTGCCGTCCCTCTCGACCTGCCAGGGGATGCGGACCGAGGCGCCCCGGTCCGAGACGCCGTAGCTGTACTCGTTCCACGGGGCGGTCTCGTGCAGGCCGGTGAGCCGGTCGTCGATGCCCGCGCCGTAGTTCTTGACGTGGTCCAGCGGCTTCGAGCCCTCGCCCAGCGACTCGCACGCGGTGATGATCGCCGGATAGCTCTCGCGCATCGCCTTCGTGGAGAAGTTGGTGTGCGCGCCCGCGCCGTTCCAGTCGCCCTTGACCGGCTTCGGGTCGAGGGTCGCGGAGACGCCGAAGTCCTCGGCGGTGCGGTACAGCAGCCAGCGGGCCACCCACAGCTGGTCGGAGACCTCCAGCGGGCTGAGCGGGCCCACCTGGAACTCCCACTGGCCCGGCATGACCTCGGCGTTGATACCGGAGATGCCGAGACCGGCCTTGAGGCAGTTGTCCAGGTGTGCCTCGACGATGTCGCGGCCGAAGATCTCGTCGGAGCCGACCCCGCAGTAGTAGCCGCCCTGAGCGGCGGGGAAACCGCCCTCAGGGAAGCCGAGCGGACGCGAACCCTGGAAGAAGGTGTACTCCTGCTCGATGCCGAAGACGGGCTCCTGGGCGGTGAACCGGGCCGCCACCTCGCGCAGTTCGGCGCGGGTGTTGGAGGGGTGCGGCGTCATGTCCGTGTTCAGGACCTCGCACAGCACCAGGATGTCGGCGCCGCCGCGGATCGGGTCGGGACACGTGAACACCGGCTGGAGCACGCGGTCCGAGGCGTGGCCCTCGGCCTGGTTGGTGCTGGAACCGTCGAAGCCCCAGACGCCGGGCTCCTCACCCGCCGCCAGGATCTTGGTCTTGGACCGGAGCTTGGCGGTCGGCTGGGTGCCGTCGATCCAGATGTACTCGGCCTTGAAGCTCACGGGGCCACTTCCTCGGGTCATGGGGTGCGGGTACCGGCCCGGTGCGCGCGGGCGCGCCCGGGCGCGGGGCTTTCGCCCGAAGAATGCCAAGGCGCGATGTCCCGGCCGTTGCCCGCCTGTGAACCACGTGTTACCGGCGGCGCGGCGGGACACGAGGGGCCCGTGAGGCGGATACGGGAGCGCTCAAGCCCCCTTTCACCAGCGGCTTTTGTCAGTGCCCCGCAGTAAAATGGAGGCATGTTCGAAGGGGGTACGGGGGTCCCGCACTGCGCGGCTCCCGTGTCCTCCCGGCCTCTCAGGAGGATGCCCGTGGCCCGTTCCGCGACCCTTGACCCGACCGAGACCGCCCTGTTCGACCTGCCCTACGCCCCCGTCGAGAAGAAGGCGCTGCCCGCCGGGCGCCCCCGCGAGTGGTACATAGCGCACAACCGCCGGCTCAAGGCCATGCGCCTGGCCATCACCCTGCTCGACGCCGGGGTGTGGCGCGCCGAGCAGGCACCGAACCGGACCATCCGGCTGGCCGCCGAGCGCGTCGGCGTCCACCCGCCCTCCGACACCACGTGCCACATGGTGCGCGCCCTCATGCGCTACAGCCGCTGAGCCCCGCCCTCAGGCCGGGCCCGCGCTCCTGAGCAGCCCCGGCAGGACGTAGCTCCCGTCGAGCACCTCGGGAGCCGGAAGGTACAGCCGCAGCATCGGGCGGAAGCCCCCCGCGGGCGCCGGCAGCCAGTTGGCCGCCCGCGCGGGGTCCCGGGGCCGCCGGTGCTGCACGTACAGCGTCAGCCCGCCGTCCGGGTCGTACACCAGACCGGGGGTGCCCGGCCCGATCGCATACCGTCCCGCCGGGTTGTCCACGAGCCGGCGCTCCGGCAGGCCGTACATCGTCAGCGACCAGAACGCCCGCGCCGGCGGCGGCTGCGGGAAGCGCAGCGTGTAGGCGTACGCCCCGTCCAGGGGACGCCCCTCGGCGTCCTGGAAGGTCTGCGCGTACACCGTCTCGTAGCCGTGCCGGCCCCACAGGCCGACGCGCGCCGCGACCGCCCGGGTCAGGTACGAGGCCGTCCGGTCGGGCAGCCGCCACCGCGGCGAGTCGATCGTGCCGATCCCGAAGTGGTCCAGGTTGTAGTCGAAGAGGTGCGGTTCCATCTGCCAGCCGCCCCCGCCCCGGGTCGGGGGACGCCACGCGGCGGCGTCGATCTCGGCCCTCCCCGCCGCCATCCCCTCCTCCAGCGCCGCCACCAACCCCCGCGAGGCCCCCGCGTACGGCGTGGGGCCCTCCTCCAGCAGCCCGAGCGGCTGGAACCGCTCCTGGTAGCGCTGGTCCGCCGAGGAGGGCGGGAAGTCGGCCGCCCACACCCGCAGCCGTTCGAAGAAGCGCAGCTCGGGCGGGGCCTGCGGATCGGGCGTCGGCAGACCGCCCCGGCCCAGGCCGGGCGCCGTCAGCGAGTGCAGGGTGAAGCCCCGCTGGAGCGCCCGCACGGCGGGCACCTCGTCCTCCCCGGCGCACGCGATCCGCCCCACCAGCGACATCACGGTGGTGGGCGCCTCGATCACGCCGCGCACACTGCCCGGCGCCTGCCCGCTCCAGCCCGGCGGGACGAGCAGCCAGCTGCCCGCCTCCGTGCCGGTCGCGCGCTGCCCGAGGTAGGCGACGTTGTCGGTCCACGCGTCCACGAACTGGAGCACGTAGTACCGGCCCCCGGTGTCCGGGACCTGGAGGACCAGCGGGCCCTCGGACAGATCGAGCTGGGCGATCGAGTACAGCGTGTCGGTGCCCGCCGAGACCGCCGGGGTCCGCGGGTCCGCGAGCCGCTGCGCGTGCGCGAACCGGTTGAACGGGGTGCCCGGCAGGTTCCCGAACCCGTGCTGGACGAAGGCGGCCACCGTCTCCAGGCCGTACACCAGCGGGAAGCCGTAGACGTACGCCTGCGCGGCGAGCGCGGCCAGGTCCCGCGCACGCGCCCTGCTCTGCGGTGCGGAACTGCGGCTCATCCGGGCTCCAGTCGCTCCAGTCGCTGCGGGACGGCCGTACCACGCCCGCTCCCGCCCTCGCCGGGAACCGGCCCCCGCTCCGTGCCGACCGCCGTGCGCGCGCCCCGGTCCGCCCCTCCGGACGGCACCGGGGCAAGGCTCTTCAGCCACCAAGGTCACACGGCGCGAGGCCCGCCGCATCCCGAACGCGGGGCCGGGCGGGGCCCGGCCCACCGGCCCGGCCCGTACGCGGATACGGATGTTCCCCGGGCCGGGTGGTGTCCGCCGCGCGGTGGGCCCTTTCGGAAATCGGACAAGCGCTCCGTGACCGGCACAAGGGTGAACCGGCGCTGCGCCGGGCCCGCTCGCTCGTTGGCCGGAACAGCCCCCGACGGCGAACAGCGACCACCACCGGCCGCGGGCGGCACCCCGCTTCCGTGCGAAACGTTCCGCCCCACGCGAGAGGACCCTCCGATGCGCCACCACCCCCGCCACCCCGCCGGAACGCCGAAGCCGCGCGGGGCGGCGCCGCCCGCACCCCCGGCCCCCGGCGCCGCGCGAGGGGCCGCGCGGCACGGCGTCCCGGAAACGGGGTGGGCGCGATGAGCCGGCTCTCCCTCGTCCTGTGCGCCGGGCACCTCGCGGGCGTGGCCTGGCTCGGCCACTGCGCGACGGCCGGCGCGCGGCACGGCGCCTGGTGGACCGTGGCCGCCTTCGTCGCCGTCTCCGCGCTCCTGCTCACCGCGATCCTGCGCGAGACGGAGTGCGCCGACGAACACGTCCCCCGTCCCGCCCCGCCCCGGACCCGGGAGGCCGCCCTCGCCGACCGCCTCGCCATGGACTGGCAGGACTTCGAGGCGCTGTGCTGCCTGCGCGCCTGGGAGTCCCGGGGAACGGCCCACGACACCGCCCACTGCGCCCGCACGGACAGCGACTCCCTGGCCTGAGACGCGCGGGGACGACGGCGCGTGTCCGGCGGTTCGGGGGGTACCCGGCGGCGGCCGGGGAGGCTGAGGCAGGATGCCGTCATGCCCGATCCCGCAGAGCCTGAGAACGAGCCGGACGACTACGAGCCGGAGAGACCCCCGCCCGCCGTCGTGGAGGAGCCCGCGCCTCCCGCCGCCCCGGACCCCTCCGGCATGTGGCTGGTCACCGCCACCGGGGAGCTGGACCTCGACACCATCGGCGGCCTGCGTGCCGAACTGGAGGAGGCGGCGGAGCGCTACCCCGTCGTCCTCCTCGACCTGAGCCAGGTCCCGTTCGGCGACTCCAGCTTCCTCAACCTCCTGATCCGGGTGCGCCGCACCACCGACCTGCGCCTCGTCGCGCCCACCGAGCCCCTGCGCCAGCTCTTCGCGCTGACCGGCACGGACGAGGTCCTCCAGGTGTTCGCGACCGTCGACGAGGCCATCGAGGGCTGACCCCGGCCCCGGCCCCCGCCCCGTGCGCGGCCGCCGGGCACCGAGGGGCGCGGGAAGCGGCAGGTGTGGGATCGTGTGGCCATGTTCCTCAGCGAGGGCGGGGCGACCGTCACCGGCACGGCCCTGGGCCCCGCGGCCTTCGTGGTCCGGGTCGGCGGCGACATCGACCACGAGTCCGCGCCCCTGCTCCAGGAGGCCCTCGACACCGCGGGGCGCTCCGGGGCCGGGCACACCGTGATCGACCTGTCCGGCGTGGGCTTCGCGGACTCCACCGTCCTGCACGTCCTGCTCGGCGCCGAGCGCGAACACCGCGGCGCGGGCCGGGAGCTGAGTATCGCGGGCCCGTTCGGCGCCACCGTACGGCGCCTGTTCGAGATCACGGGAACCGCGCACCACTTCCGGCTGCGGCCCTCCCTCGACGCGGCGCTCGCCGGGTCCCCGGACACCACGCCGGACCGGCGGGACCGCCGCGAGGACCCGCCCGCGGGCGGCGCCGTATGACATGCGAGGGCGCCACGGCGGGAGCGGGCGGCCCCGGCGCCCCGCACGCCCCCCGGGCCGGCGGCGCGCACGGCGCCTCGCCCCCGGCAGCGGCCACCACCGCACCGACCACGCAGGCAGGGCAGGACAGAGTCCGGACGGGGACCATGGCGCACACCGAGACCACCGGCGCAGCACCGGAACCGGACGGCGTGTCCGCCCGCGCCCCCCAGGACGGCCCCCGCCGCGCCGCCCCGCCCCGCCCGGCCGCGCTCCCGCGTACCGCCGCCGAGGCCCGCCGCCTCGTGTCCGACCTCCTGACCACCCGGGACGGGCACCCCGCGGACGGCGCCCCGGGCGGGGACCACCCGTACGGTGCCGGTGGCCCGGGAAACGGCGAGCACTCCTACGGCGCCGGGGACTTGAGGCGCGGCTACGCCCGTGAGGACGCCGGGCACCACCGGGAGGCGGCCGAACGGGCCCGTACCGATGCGCTGCTCGCCGTCTCCGAACTCGTCACCAACGCGATCCGGCACGGCGGCGGCCTCACCGGTTTCACCGCGCGCCTCACCCCGGACGGTCTGCTCCTGCACATCGAGGACGCCGACGAGCGACCGCCCGTCACTCGCGATCCGCTCGCCGGGCCGGGCATCGCGGTGGGCGGCTACGGCTGGCCGCTCGTGTGCCGGATCGCCCGCGAGGTGGCGGTGGCCCCGCTGCCGGAGGGCGGCAAACGCATCACCGTCCTGCTGCCGCGCTCCTGACGGACGCCGTCGGCGCCGTCGTCGAGGCCGCGGTCAGGGCGGCGGCGCGCAGCGCTGGGCCGGGATGAGGCCGCTCGGCCCCTGCTGCGGCATGGGGTGCAGCGGAATCCAGGCCCGGATCGTCTTGCCGGTCGCCGTACGGGTCACCTCGGTCCAGGCGATCCGGCACACGAGCGGCCAGCCGTAACCGCCCGGGAGACCGCCCCCGCCCGCCAGGTCCCCGCGGTCCGCGGCGCCCTGGGCGTCCCCGGCGTCCTGGCGTACGGGGGGCTGCCCGCTGCGGTCGGAGGCGGTGACCTCGATCATGCCGTCGACGAGCGCGACCCGGAACCCCGTGACGCCACCGCCGTGCCGCAGCGCGTTGGTCACGAGTTCCGAGGCGACCAGGACCGCGTCGGCCAGGACCAGGACGTCGACCGGGGGAGTGAGGGGGAGCAGCAGGTCATGGACCCGTTCCCGCGCCTCGGCCGGCCGCAGAGCGAGCACGGCCTCCGGCGGACCCGGGCGCTCAGGGGATTCCGTGTGCTCCGGGGGCGCGACCGGCTCCGCGTGGCCCGCCTCCCTCTCCGTACCCCCGGTCCCCTCGGTCCCGTCGTCCGGACTGTTCGGCTCCATAGCGACTCACCTCTCGCTCACCTCGCTCTCCGCTGACCGCCCCCACAGGTGCCGGGTGCCCCGTAGCGGCGCCGGGTCACCTCCGGAACGACAAGTCCCACGGACGGAGCAGCGCGGGGACGCGTGGTCCTGCGCCGCCCCGGGCCGCGCGGAGGCACCGCTTCCCGGACCGGCGACACCCGCGGCGCCAGAGGCATGCCGGCGCCGGAGTGGGTAAGAAGGGCGGAACACGACAGGTCCGCGGAGGACGGACGTGCCGGTGGTGGACGCGTCGAGCGAGACCCCCGCCGGACCAGGGACGAGCCCCGGAAGGGCAGGCGCACGCACCATGACCGCAATCCCCGCGCGGGGTCCGGCCACCGACGTGGACCGGGCACGTACCCGGGACCGGCTGTGGAGCGCGCTGGAGGACGGCGACGAGTACGCGGCGGGCACGGTCGTGCTCGGCGCGGTCGACGAGGGACTGGCCCCCGAGGACGTCCTCCTGGAGGTCATCGCCCCCGTCCAGCGCAAGGTCGGCGCCGAGTGGGCGGCCGGCCGGCTCTCCGTCGCCCGGGAACACGCGGCGACGGCCATCAACGACCGCGTCGTGGCCGCCCTGGCCCACCACCTCCGCACGGGCCCGGACGAGCCCTCGGCGGGCCGGGTCACCGTGGCCTGCGTGGACGGAGAGTGGCACGCGCTGCCGGCCCGCCTGGTCGCCGAGGTGCTGCGGCTGCGCGGCTGGCGCGTGGACTTCCTGGGCGCGCAGGTCCCCGCCCCGCACCTGATCTCGCACCTGCACCTGACGGCACCGGACGCGGTGGCCCTGTCCTCCTCGATCGCGACCCGGCTGCCGACCGCGCACGCGGCGATCACGGCGTGCCAGGCGGCGGGGGTGCCGGTCCTCGCGGGCGGCGCCGCCTTCGGGGCCGACGGACGGTACGCGCGTCTCCTGGGCGCCGACGCCTGGGCCCCCGACGCCCGCACGGCCGCCGACCTCCTCGCGGCCGGACTCCCCGGCCGCACCGGTACGGTGGCGCCTCGCCCGCCGGGTCTCCTGCCGCACCTCAAGGACCAGGAGTACACGCTGGTCAGCCGCTCGGCCCGGCAGCTCGTCCGCGGCACCCTGGCCGGTCTGGAGGAGCGCTTCCCGCCGCTGCGCGCCTACACGGCCGCCCAGCGCGGGCACACCGTCGACGACCTCGCCCAGATCGTCGACTTCCTCGCCACGGCCCTCTACACCGACGACCCCGGGCTGTTCACCGGCTTCCTCACCTGGACCGCCGACATCCTCGCGGCCCGCCACGTACCGCCCCGCTGCCTGCTCCCCGCCCTCGACGCGCTCCACGAGCAGCTCAAGGACTTCCCCCGGGCGCTGCGCCTGATCGACGAGGCCGGCCGGGCGCTGCGCGCGCACCTGGACGGCACGGCCACCAAGGAGGACACGTGACAGCGGCTCAGGGACCCCGGCCCGCCGACCCGCTCGCCCTGGCGGTCACCCACCCCGCGCCGGGCGTGATCCGCCTGCGGCTGACCGGCGCGCTCGACTTCGACACGGCGGAGCACCTGCTGCGCACCGTCCGCCACCACCTCAGGGCATGGCCGGCCCCCACCGCGTACGAACTCGACTGCTCGGGCCTGACCGCGTGCGACTCGACGGGGCTCTCGACCCTCCTGATGACGCACCGGCACACCGAGGAGGCCGCCGTCCCGCTCACCCTGACCCACCGCCCCGCCTTCCTCGACCGCCTCCTCGACCTGACCGGCACCCTGCACCACCTGACCCGGCCGGCCGACGGGCGCGAGGTGCCGGGGGTGGGATGACGGAGGGCGGAGACCGTCCGCCCTGTGCGATTCCGTCGCTCCGTACCGGACATTGGTCGGTTCTGTACGGAGCATTGACCGTGAACCGTCAAAACCACACACTGGCGGACATCATCCTCCACAGCGAGAAGGTGTTCCCATGCGTCGAAGAGGACGTGTCCGGTTCACGGAAGCGGGCTCGCGCACGGCCCGGCCCCTGACGTTCTTACTCCGCTGTCTCCTCGTGCCCGCCCTGGTGGCCGGATTCCTCCAGGTCACCGCGGCCGCGCCCGCCTCGGCGGCGCCCGCGGCCACCACCTGGACGGTGACCGGCCCCGAAGGAGGCTCCGCCGCCTCCGCCCAGGTCACCCTGGACGGCGGCGCCCTGCGCTTCGCGGTCTCCCACGGCGGCCGGTCCGTGCTGTCCCCCTCGCCGATCGGCGTCCAGACCTCCTCGGCGGACCTGACCCAGAACCTCAGCTTCACGCGGCGCACCGACCGCACGGTCACCGAGTCGTACACGATGACCACGGGCAAGCAGCGCGAGCGGCGCACCCCCTACAGCGAGTCGACGCTGTCGTTCACCGGCACGGGCGGTGCCCGGCTGGACG
The DNA here is from genome assembly GCF_040656295.1 of Streptomyces sp. NPDC049954. Classification (NCBI taxonomy): domain Bacteria; kingdom Bacillati; phylum Actinomycetota; class Actinomycetes; order Kitasatosporales; family Streptomycetaceae; genus Streptomyces; species Streptomyces sp. NPDC049954. The sequence goes on along the minus strand of NZ_JBFALS010000005.1, from coordinate 458,453 downwards.
TCGTGGTCCGCGCCTCCGCGAACGGCGCCGCCTACCGCTACGTCCTGCCGGGCACGGGCTCCGTGACGGTGCTCAAGGAGGCGTCCTCCTGGTCCGTGCCGGGCACCGCGCGAGCCTGGCTGGCCCAGCCGCACCGCGAGGACCAGGGGAAGTGGAACCAGTACACGGCGGCCGACGCGCCGACCAACGACTACGCGATCCCCGCCCTGTTCGACGTCGGCGGGACCTACGCCCTGCTCGCCGAGACGGACCTCGACGGCCGCTACGCGGGCAGCAGGCTGTCGCACCAGGCCGGATCGGGCACGTACACGACCTCGCTGACCGGCGGCTCCGTCACCGCGAGCCTGCCGCTGTCCACGCCCTGGCACACGGCCGCCGTCGGCACGCTGGGCGCGGTCACCACGTCGACCATCGTGGACGACCTGGCGCCCGCCTCGAAGGTGAGCGACACCTCCTGGATCGCCCCGGGCACCTCGTCCTGGTCCTGGCTGACCGAGCACGCGAGCCCGAGCGACCCCGCCCGGCAGCGCGACTACATCGACTTCGCCCAGCGCCACGGCTGGGACTACGTGCTCGTCGACGAGGGCTGGCAGTCGAGCTGGGTGCCCGACCTCGTGAAGTACGCCTCCCAGCGCGGAGTCCGCGTCATCCTGTGGTTCAACTCCAGGGACCTCCAGACGGCGGAGCAGCGTGCCACCTGGCTGCCCCGGATCAAGGGCTGGGGCGTCGCGGGCGTGAAGGTCGACTTCGCCTACGAGTTCACCCAGCCCACCCTGAAGTTCTACGACGCCCTGCTCGCCGACACCGCGGCGCAACGGCTCATGGTCAACATCCACGGCAGCGGCACCCCGCGCGGCATGCAGCGCACCTGGCCGCACGTCATGACGGGCGAGGCGGTGTTCGGCGCCGAGCAGCAGCAGAACCGGGCCGCCCTCAACACGATGCTCCCCTTCACTCGCAACGCCATCTCCAGCATGGACTTCACCCCGGTCGTGTTCAGCCTGGCCAACCGGGACACCACCGACGCCCACGAACTCGCGACGGCCGTCGTGTTCGAGTCGGGCTGGCAGCACCTCGCCGACAACCCGGAGAGCTACGGCGCCCGGCCCGAGGCGCTGCGCATCCTCGACCAGTTGCCCACCGCCTGGGACGAGACGCGGCTGCTGGGCGGCGAACCCGGCCGCGAGGCCTACCTCGCCCGGCGTGACGGCGGCCGCTGGTACCTGGGCGGCATCTCGGCCCTCGCCGCGAAGACGTACAGCCGCCCGCTCGACTTCCTCGGCGGCGGCCAGTGGCTCCTGGAGACCGTACGGGACCGCTCCGGCGGCTCGGGCGGCCTGGTGCGCGAGACACGCGTGGTGACCAACGCGGACACCCTCTCGGTGGCGCTGGAACGCAACGGCGGCTTCGCGTCCGTCGCCTGCCCCTACACGAGCGGCCTGACGACCTGCGGTTCGGCGAACGTGGACGGGGTGCTGAAGGGCGCGCAGTCCGGACTGTGCGCCGACGTCCCCGACAACAGCCACACCGCCGGCACGGCCGTCGCGCTGTGGGACTGCAACGGCGGCGCCAACCAGAACTGGCGGCAGACCCCCGCGGGCACGCTGACCGTCTACGGCGACACGTGCCTCGGCGTCGCGGGTGGGGCCACGGCGGGCGGGACGGCGGTCCAGATCCAGGGCTGCGACGGCACCCGCGCACAACAGTGGACGGTGCGCGCGGACGGCGCGGTCGTGCACACGGCCTCCGGCAGATGCCTCGACGCCTACGACAACGGGACGGCGAACGGCACCCGCCTGGTGATCTACGACTGCAACGCCGGCGCCAACCAGAAATGGGCGCGCACCGCGGGCATCGGCATCCTCAAGGGCAACCAGTCCGGCAAGTGCGTCGACCTCCCGGCGAGCAACCAGGACAACGGCGCCCGGCCCGCCCTGTGGGACTGCAACGGCGGCGCCAACCAGACCTGGACCTCCTCGGCCACCAACCAGCTCCGGGTGTTCACCACCAAGTGCCTGGAGGCGGCGGGCGGGGCCGGCGCGGACGGCACCCCCGTCCAGCTCTACGACTGCACCACCTCGGCGGGCCAGCAGTGGCGGGTCCGCTCCGACGGCACGGTCGTCAACGTCGCCTCCGGCAAGTGCCTGGACGCGGAGGGCGCCGCCACCACCAACGGCACCCGCCTCGTCCTGTGGACCTGCACGGGCGGCGCCAACCAGAAGTGGGCCCGCGGCTGACGGGACCTTGACGGAGAAGACCCGGCCGGGCCACCTCGACGGTGCGCCCGGCCGGGCTCGTCCCGGAAAGAGCGGGAACTGCCCGGCCGCTTGAGCGAGTTCGGCCCCGATCCGCAGTGACCGCGGTGGGCAGCGGACTTTCCCGTGGATCACGACCACGCCCGCACCGCAGGCTCGGTACCGTCTGTCATGGCGAGCTGAGCGCGGCCCGAACGCGGGGCGCACCAAGGAGAGTTCAGATGACGGACCTGCGGCCCAGCCGGCGGATGCGAGACCTCGGAGTCGTCCACCAGGGCGCCGCCCTTCTCACCGAACCGGCCCGCGCCTTCGATCTGCCGGCCGAGCGGGACGAAGCAGCGCGCGACGTGGACGAGCTGTCCGCCGCCATGGACCGCATCGGCCAGGCCCACCCCTTCGCCAAGGGCATGGGCCTCGCGGCCCCGCAGATCGGCATCGGCCGCGCCGCCGCTGCCGTCCGGCCACCCGGCGACGCGCCCTCCCTCGTCCTTCTCAACCCGCGGATCACCGGCGGCTGTGACGAGACGGACGAGTACTACGAGGGCTGTCTCAGCTTCTTCGACGTGCGCGGCCTCGTGCCCCGCCCCCTGAAGATCACTGTCGAGACCACGGCCCCTTCCGGCGAGACCCTGACCACCGGGTACGAACGCGGCCTCGCCCGCCTGGTCCACCACGAGATCGATCACCTGGAGGGCCTGCTGTACACCACCCGTATGAACGCTGGAGCCGCCCTCATTCCCGTGGAGCAGTACCGGCAGACCGGGCAGGCTTGGGCCTACGACCGATCGTGACACCAGGCGCTGCTCCGAGGAAGAGGCCGATCGGCCTCGCGCGCTCTCCGGGAACACACAGCGCGACCGGCCCGAGACGAGGAGGAAACGGTGACCCGTTCTGTTCCATGGCAGGAGCGCCTGTCCGCAGGCACCGAGGCGGTTCAGGAAGAAGTGATCCGCTGGTACCAGGAGACGCCCCACGGGCAGGCTTATGTGCCGAACATGATCTGGGGGACGCTCCAGACGGAGGCGTACGCCACGGTGATCCTGGGGCAGGTCGTCGACTTCCTCGGCGTTCCGGACGACGTGCCCGCGGGCGTGGCCAGACGCATGCAGCGGCAGCAGGTCCTGTACGACGGTGAGCACCACTACGACGTCGTCCTCGGTGAACAGGCCCTCCTCACCAGCATCGGCGGGCCCGAGGTCATGGTGGAGCAGATCGACCGGATCCTCCGCGACATCGAGCTGCCCTCACTCACCCTGGGCGTCATCCCGGCCGCGGCGCCCGTGGACATGCTCCCCACCCATGCCTTCAACCTGCGCGGGGACGAGGCCCACGTCGAACTGGTCTCCTCGGGCGTGGACGTGACCGAGCGGTCCGAACTCGACCTGTACCGGGAGGCGTTTCGTCGACTGAGCGACGCGGCTCTCCACGGGGACGACGCCAAGGAACTCCTGCTCAAGGCACGGCTCTTCTGGAGTGAGACCCGGCACGGCTGACGAGCGCTTTCCGCATCGGGTCGTCGACTGCCTGCTCAGGTCACAGTCCGGACCCCCAGGGCTGTCACCTGCTGAGCCCGCAGTACAGGAGCCCGCAGTGCCCCGAATGCCTCGTCCCACCACTGTCAGTGGTGCCGGCCCGTTGCCGTTGGCCACACCGGAGGAGGTAGCGGCATACCTGGGTGTGCCTGTGAAGACGCTCTATCAGTGGCGTCATCGTCGTACCGGCCCCACCGTCCACAAGGTTGGTCGTCACCTGAGGTATCGATGGCCTGAGGTGGACGCGTGGCTGGACGAGTGAAAGGCGTTGCTTGGCAGTGCGGGTTTGTTACGCCTGGCGGCAAAGTCAAATTTCAGGATTGTGCGAGGCTTTGTCGGAGCACCTGCCCCGCTTCCCGGAGTGCTCCCTGGAGAATCCCAAGGGTTCCCTCCGAAAGGTGTCCCACCCCAAGAGCGCACACGTTTACCAGCTCTTGGCAGCGCACTGTCTCTTCATAATCGAGGAGCCGTCTGGATCGATCGTGGCTCAATATCTCACGGGCCGCATAGCCGTCACTTGCAGCGATGACTCGGGACACAATGCGGTCTACGAGCGTCCGGCAGTCACGGTGGGCAATCCCCATGACGTCGAGAATGGTGAGGCCGAGACGGGTGTCGAAGACGGTACGTCCGGGCTCCTGTGCGCCCTGAAGACAGACGTTCTCCAAGGCGATGAGGTCTTCCTCCCGTGCAGATCCGGACTCCAGCCTCCCCGCCGTGTCGAGGGTCTCGGTGATGGCGCGTTCCCAGGGTTCGCCCGGTTCTGTCCCAGCGATCAGGTGTGTGACGCGCTTGTAGTCCTCGTTCGCGAGTGCCGCGACCACCGCGACTTGGCGGCCGTCGAACATGCGTCGCCCGACGCCTCGGTACCGCTCGATGTGCGCCTGGGCCTCTTCCCAACGACCGACTGACGTCAGGGTGCGAGTGCCGTCAGCGAGGAGTACGCGCCACAACCAGCTTCGCACCTCGTCTCTGTCCGAGGCGGTGGAGACAAGGTCGGCCGGAACGGTGATCGCGCCGTTCGTGAATTCGACGGCGGCGCCGACCGCCTCGAAAAGGGCGCTGATGCCGCGCCTTCCCGCGCCCAGGTCCCCGGCTCGGATGTCCAGGCGGGCGAGGTTGATGAGCGGTTCCAGCCCGCGGATGGCGCTCATCGCCGGAAGAGGTGCTGCTCGCACGTATGCGCTCGCGTGCGTCAGGCAGATGTCGCGTGCCAAGTCAGGAAGGCCGATGTCGGAGGCGAGCAGGGCGGCCTGATTGTGCACGGAAGACGCGATGCCTTGATCGTCTTGGCGCACGCATTGTTCCGCAAGGTCGCTCAGGGCTCTCACGCGTTCCGTGAGAGGCAGGCACGCCGGCCTGAAGCGGGCGATGAGTGGGAAGCGTCGGGCTATGGAACCGTTCCGGTCCACGCGGGTCCTCCACGACAGCAGGTGGGGCGTGCTCCCGCCCATACGGGAGCGGGAGCACGCTGAGGGTCACCGGGTCCAGTCGACGACGACCTGGTTGAGGGGGGTGCCGATCATGAAGCGTCCAGGGGCGGGCGCGAGTGGAGCCGCGTCCGCCGGGCGCAGCTCGAAGACGGCCTGCGCATTCCGGCAGTCGTGGTCCCATGCCCGGATCGCCGCCGCGACGCGGGCGACGAGTTCCTCGCTTCCGGGGCCGTGCCCGACGACGCCGAACTCCCAGAGCTTGCCGCCCTCGGGGGTCTTCCTGTCGGACAGCCGACGGGCGAGATAGGCCAGCGCGCCCTTCTCGAAGGCGGCGGTGGAGCTCGGGTACGGGTCCTCGGCCAGGAGTGTTCCGGCGGTCTTCGCGCGGTCGAAGGCCATCCAGTTCAGGCCGCTGGGCAGGGTGAGGGTCAGCCACAGCTCCATCCACTCGGGGGATTCCATGGCCCGGAAGGGGACGCCGGTCCACGCCTGCGTGGAGGGCTGGTCGAGGACGTTCGCCAGGGCATCGGCGTCGACCGCTTGGTCGGTGTTGGTCTGGAGGAAGACGTCCCCGGTCGCGGTGATGGGGATAAGGGGCCGGGCGTCGTCGGCGATGCCTCGCCGTAGCGGCATGAAGGTGTTCATCGCGCTGCTGACGGAGACGAGGGCGTCGCCGCGCCGCTCGTAGGCGATGGAACGGTTCACGCTGCCGCGCAGTCGCTGGGGCACGAGCAGCCGTCCGCCGGGGGCGAGTTGGTCGAGCCAGGCGTGGGGGATTCCGTGGGCGCCGACGGTGGCAATGATCTTGTCGTACGGGGCGCCGTCGGGGTGGCCGAGTGCCCCGTCGCCGAGCACGACGGTGGCGTTGCCGACGCTTGCTGCGGCGAGGTGTGCTCGGGCGCCTTCGACCAGGTCCTCGTCCACGTCGATGGTGGTGACGTGTCCGGATTCGCCCACGAGGTGGGCGAGGAGCGCGGCGTTGTAGCCGGTCCCGGCTCCCAGTTCCAGCACCCTCTCGCCCGGCTGGGGCTGGAGCTGTTCCAGCATCGTGCTCACGACACTCGGCTGTGACGCGCAGCTGATCGTCTGGCCGCTGTCGTCCCACTTGACCGGCACGGTCACGTCGGCGTACGCGTCAGCCAGTGCCGCGTCGGGCACGAAAAGGTGCCGAGGTACGGAACGCATCGCCTGGATGATGCCGGGGGTCCTGAGCCTGCTCTCGGCGGCGACTCGGTCAACCAGGGCGTTGCGGAGGAGGTCTGCGCTGGCGTCGGTGGCAGCGGCGGTGTTGGTGGTGTCGGTACTCACTTCCGCGAGGCTAGCGTCCTTATGCTCCATGCCCTGCGTGGATTTGGTGCTGTCGTTCGGTGAAGCCATGACGGTCTCTTTCGCTAGTGCTGACATCGCGCCTTGGTGCTCGGTCGGGAGGCGGGCGCGGTTGGCGTGGAAGATGAAGTGGTGGGCGAGGACCGCGCGCAGGCCGCGCTCCAGTCGCCCGTTTCGGGCGAGGTGGCCCAGGACGCGACCGGTGCGCTCGAAGGCGCGGACCCAGGTGTCGTGCCCCGCGAGCGGACCCCTGTTCGTTGGGTCGCACAGCGTTCTGATGTTGACGTTCAGCAACTGGTGCATCGCCGTCACTGTGCGGGGGTCTCGCACAATTCCAGCCCACCGGACCCCTTGCCGGAGCTGGAGGACTTTGTTCCAGACGTCACCCTGTTCGTACCAGTCGAGGCCGGCCGCGCGCATCATGGCGACGCACAGCACGACGGCGGTCTCCTTCCGGCCCAAGTGCCTTTCGGCTTCCGGATATGCGAGCAGGTGGTGGCTGTCGTGGTGGAAGAGTGCGTGGGCGGCGTCCATGGCGGCGGGTCCGCCGAAGGCGGCGGTCTCGGGCTCGTAGATGCCGTCGGTCCAGCCCTGGATACGGTCGTCGGCGGCGAGTTGATCGAGGAGACGCGCGAGGGTGTCGCGGGCGCGTTCGTCGTGCTCGTACCGCAGCGGCCAGGGCTGCTTGTTCATGAACCACCAGCCGCGAAGCAGCCCCTTGCTCTCGGCGGCGAGGAGAGCGGGGCCGAGGTGGTTCGTGATCACTTCCTGGGCGCTGTCGCGGTCGTGGAAGACGATGTTGTGCTGGGACCAGAGGTGGGGCATCGGGTTCCTCGCTGTCGAGGTCAGGAGAGCAGGAGGCAGGCGTCCCAGGCGGAGCGGGGCGAGGCACCGGTCGCGGGGGCGAGGGTGGCGAGGGCGAGGCCCGCGGCGCCGTCGAGCAGGCCGGGGCCGCCGTCGTCCGCGAGCAGCAGTGCGTCGAGGGTCTTCTCCGGATCGCCGCCGGGCGGCAGGACGGCGGCGAGGAGGGCGGGGAGAGCCGCGCGGAGTGCCCCGGCGGTCGTCGGGAGGGCGTCGGCGGCGGTGCGGGTGGCGACGTGGGCAAGGCCAGCGAAGCCGTGGCACAGAGCGGTGCCCGTGGCCGCGGCGAGCTGCTCCGGGTCGGTGAGCGCGGCCAGGAGGTCGCGTTCAGCGGCGAGTTGGCGGTCGTGATCGTGGAGGGCGAGGGCGGCGAGTTGGCGGGCCCGCGCCTGCCCCGCCGTTCCGTAGCACCAGGACGGGCGGACCGTCTCCCTGCGCGCGAGGCAGCCGGAGCGTAGTTCGGCACGGGTGACCCAGTACAGCGACGCCCCCTTCCTGCCGCTCGGGTCAGTCCACCGGTCCAGCCACGCGCAGACCCGGCGCACGGCGTCGAGCTGTCCCGGTACGGGAGGGCGGCGGAGGGCCGCGAGCGACAGCAAGAAGAGCACTCCGGCGATCCCGTGCGCGGCGGAGTGGTTGGCGTGCCCGCCGGGGAAGCGGCCGTGTGGGCGTCCCGACGGCCCGGACAGGGCCCACCAGCCGGGGAGTTCGTCGCCGTCGTGGGTCAGCGGCTCCGTCAGCCGTACGAGGTAGGCGAGGACCTCGCGCACGGCCGGTCCGCCCGGGTCCCGGCGCAGCAGGTAGGCGCCGTAGCCGGTGAGCCCTTGGAGCGCGTCGAACTCGGCCAGGCGTGGCGGTTCGCCGCGGTCAATGCGGCGGTGCGCCTCCGCCACCCGATGCCGGGCCTCGGCGGCGATGCTCCGGTCGAACTCGTCCAGCGTCCGCCGGTAGGCGCCGGGGAGTTGGTCGGCGGCGCAGGCCAGCGGGTGGGCGAGGGCGGGGACGCCGTAGAAGGGGTGGCTGTCGTGACCGCTGGTGACGGGTGCGGCGGACGCCGCCGACAGCCAGTCATGGACGCGCTGCCAGGGCCGTTGCCCGGCGGCGGCGAGCTCGATGTGCAGCAGGGCGATACCGGGGATGCCGTGCGCGAGGGACTGCCGCCACCACGGGGCGCTCCGGATACGGGCGGGGGCGAGACCGGGATGGGCCAGCCGGTCGGCGGCCAGGGTGGCGAGTCCAGGGAAGTCCGTCACGCGCGCTTCCCTCCCTCGCGGGCCGTCCACGCCTGGGCGGCGGTGCGCGCGAGGTAAAGGCAGACCGCTTCCTCGGGGAAGTCGATGGCGACCGCGCGGACGAAGTGGACGTGGAGCAGGGAGCCGAGGACGTCGTCGGGGTCGATGCCGTGCGTGTGCGGACCGGGCAGGTGCGCGCGGTAGGCGGACAGCGCGCGGTCGCGGTCCTGCCAGGCGCGTACGATCGCTGGTCCGCCGCGCTCCGTGATCAGCGCCTGCCACTGGTGGCGCGGGTCTGCCAGCTGGTTGGCCTCGGTCAGCTCATGACGGGGTACGGGTTCGGGCGCGCGTGCCGGGACGTGGGCGATCAGCCAGCGCATCGCCTCGGCTGTACCGCCGAGGAAGGCGGTGGCGATCGCGAGGGTGTGGGCGACGACCAGCGCGCGGCGCGAGGGGCGTACGGGCTGGCGCAGCTGGGCGAGCAGGGCGCGCGAGTCGGCGCGGAACACGTCCTCGGCCGCTTCCCACGCGGGCCCGGAGCCCCAGCGGCCGGTCTCGGGGTACGACGTCGGGTAGCGCACTTCGCGCAGCAGGCCCTTGCGGTGCAGTGCGTCGGCCCAGGCGCTGACCTCCCCCGCCACCGTCCCGAAGGCGTTCGGCTCGGGGAGGGCGATGCGCACGCGGAGGTGCTGGTCTGGGTCGCGGAAGCGGACGTACCACCAGGGCGGCGCGCCGAGGCGGTCGAGCAGGGGCGGCAGGTGCCGGGCGAGGATCTCGTCCTGCCGGCGGATGTCCCCGTACAGCCCGGCGAGGAGCACGGTAGAGGTGGCCGGGGTGTCGTGGCGATCCCGGCCGATGACCCGCTGACGGGTTGGCGAGGGCAGGCGCGGCCACGCGGGCGGCTCGGTCGCGCGGAGCGGGATGACGACCTCGTGGGGGCGGTTCTCGCACCAGCCCGTCTCGTCCAGGGACTCGGTGAGGACGGCCGGGGTTCCCCGGTCCAGGTGGGTGCGCAGGAGGACGCGATGGCCGCTGTGCCCCAGGTCCAGGAGCAAACGGCGGTCGCCCTCGGTCAGACAGACGCGGGTGGGCAGGCGGCGGAGCGCGCGCCAGGAGGTGAACGCCTCGTCCCACGCTCCCCAAGCGGCCGACCGGCCCGGCAGTTCGGCGGGTTCGAGGCGCCAGCGGGCTGCCGACAGGACGGTACGGCCGTGCCGCAGGCGGGGCAGGAAGGGCATGGTCCGGGCCGCTCCCCAGTCGAAGAGCGTCACGGTCGCGCACTGGGCGCGGCTCAGCTCGATCAGGTAGCGGGCAAGCGGCGGCGTGTGCGTGTCGAGGTTCAGTGCGTGCATCCCGATGGCTTCTACGCGCCGCCCCTGCTCCGGGACGGCGAGGTACATGCGGCGGCCGTCGCAGCCGACCGCGAGGTCGTCGGGCGTGAGCACGTCGTCGGCCGGGGGGCGGTGCTCGTCCAGGCTGATCACGGTGGGCAGGACCTGCGGGGCGCGAGCGATGTGCGCGGTCTCCGCGACGAGCGGCGGGAACGACAGTTGCGCGGGGACGGTGCCGGAGTCGGCTGTGGGGAGAACGGTCACCTCCGCTACCAGGCTCCCGCGTTCCTGCGGTCCCAGCGTGTCGAGGAAACGGCCCGTGCCGACGCCGATCCCGCGCGATACGCTCACGACTTCCAGGCGGAAGTCACCGTGCTCCAGATCCTCGGCGTTGGCCGCGTGCACCCGTACCGCGAGTTCGAGGTGCGGGGGGAGCCGGGCGGGCTCCGGCCCCCGGGCAAGGTCCGCGAGCGCGGTCTCGTCGAGCACGACCTCGTCGCGGCCGTCGAGGGCGGCGGCCTGCGCGAGCCGTACGAGCGCCTCGTCCCGTTCAGAGACCGGCCGCGGCTCCACCGGTGCCGTGCCGGGGTAGCCGTCGGGGAATCCGATCCCGCTATCCCCGACCACGTTTCGCGCAGCGGCACCATCGAGCCGATCCCGAACCGCTCGTAGAACCGCATGTGATGCGCCTTCCATGCCGCCGTCCCGAACGGCGCCGCACTCAGCCGGGCCAGTGCCAGAGCAGCGCACTCGGCCTCGCGCGCCACAGTCCTCGGCAGTACGAGACCGTCACCACTCAGTCGCAGATCCACCGCGAGCGGTTGCCCCTCGCCCGGCACCAGGGCGCTCATCTTCGCGGCGGCCCCCGCCCGAGCGGGGCGCGCTTGTCCCAGGGGTCGTGCACTGGCCCGGTGGAGATCGGTGCGCAGGGCGCGAAGGGCATCCACGAGGTCCGCGACGGCCTCCACGCGGTCCGCGCCGGCGGCCGTAAGGCGGGCGACGAGGTGCCCCAGCGCGTCGGTCTCCGTACTCGGTGCGCGCAGACAGGTGAGCAAGGCGCCCCGCTCGACCAGTTCGGCAAGAAGGGCATCCGCGTGCCCGGAACCCGCTTCGGGGAACTCCGCGAGGAGCTTCCCCTTGACGTCCTCCGCCCGGACAGGAGTCCGGGCGGCGTCGAGGACGACCGACACCGGCCCCGTGAGCGCCAAGGAGACGTCCACGGCCCCGGCCTGGCCCGTGCCCTGTGAGCGGTAAGGGACGATCAACCGGTCGGCGCGGACGATAGCGGTGCTGTTCGCCTGCACGGTGAGACGTGAGAGAACCTGGGGGAGGTGCTCAAGATGCGCGACCACATCCGCCAGCCACGCCGCCCCAGCCCTGACGACCGCCACCGGCTCATCGCCCCAATCGACTCGGACGCGGTCACCGAAGCGCGCGGTGCTCACCCCGGCGAACACGCCGAACGGGGTGGGCCGGTGCTCCAAGCGCAGAAGGTACCGAGCGACCGACAACGCCGCGCGCCGCACCTCGCGCGGGCGAGGAGCACCGGGTGCGCAGAGGGCGTGCACCCGGGCCACGAGGACAGGGCTCGCCAGCCGTAAGCCTTCCTCCAAGCAGGGCCCATCGAGGACGGTCCGTAGCCACACGAGCCGGTCCTTGTGGGCGTGGGGTGAGTCGTTCCTCAAGTCCGGCCAGGGCGGAACTGCCGGGGCAGGTCGGGTCACAGCGCGGACGAGGGCGGTGTCGCCGGAACGGAACGCGCGAACGGGGTGGGGCATCCCTGTCCTCCAAAACGTGGTGGTGCCGGATGGGAAGGCTGGTGCTGCTGCACGGCAACGCGCGCAGCAGCACCAGCCTTCAGAGGTTCAACCGGGAGGAAGACGCCGGTCAGACGACGCCGGTGGTGCAGGCGCCGCAGGTGCTCCCGCACCCGTCGTTGGTGAGGTTGACCAGGCTCGCCGAGTCGGTCACCTCCAGCAGGGTCACGTCCAGCTCGAAGCCCTCCGGGGCCATCGATCGCGCGTCCTGCGACTGCGCTTCGGCACCACTGAAGTTGGTGGCGCTGTTGGTCTTCAGAGACATTTGTTCCTCCATGGCGGATGCGTTGGATGGTGCAGACCTGCCTCGGCGAGCGCCGGGCCAGGGTCCTTGGCGGGCCTCTCCCCGACGCGCCGCGGTGAAATGTCGTATCGGCGGCTGGGTGAGTGCCTGTGCTGGGTTGGGTGGCCCCGGCTGTCATGGCGCCCCCACCCGCGACGTCGTCAAAGCGGCGGCCGGACGGGAGCCACAGCGCGTAAGAAGGGGCAGATCAATGACGGGGTTGACGGTCCAGGTCCAGCGGCCCGATTCCCCGACGACGGAGAAGCCGTACTGCGCGCCGGCCCCGACCGAGTTGACCGCCCGCCACATGCCCGGGCGGTTGCCCAACCAGGCCCACACGGCGTGGAATTCGGGGGTATCCAGGTCCCCGGGCACCGCGCGGGCGGCTTCACGAACCCAGGTGACGGCCGCCTCGGGTCTCGCCAGGACAGCGTCTTCCAGCGGCTGCACAGGAACGCGGGCGCCGGTCAAACTAGCGTGGCAACAGTACAGTTGACGGCCGCATGCCGCCTCATCGTGATTCTTCACCGTGTCTCCGAAGGGTTCGCCGAAGCGACGACTGCGAGGGGCTGGGGTCCTCCCCGGGGGCCGTGTGCGAGCACGACCTCGCGGGCGCGGGGCGCGCCGGGAGGGGACCGGAGGCTCAACACAACGAGGGGTCGCTCGCAGAGGGGGAGAAGCGGGGGACTTTTCACGTCTCGTCCTCCTCGACCGTGGCGAGCAACTCGATGAGGTCCAGGGCGACGGCCCCGAGCATCCGCAAGCGCCCCTGCACACGGGCCGCCCCGGTCCCGTCGTCTTCGGCCAGCAGCGTTTCGGCACGTTCGACGAGGAGGGGCGAAGGCGCGGTGAGCGGGCTGAGTTCGGACTTCTGACGTGCGATGCGCACGAGCCGGGTGAGAGCACGCCGCACCCGGGCCAGCAAGCGCAACTCCTCGCTCAGCGCGAGGGCTTCGGGGGCTCGGCGACGCGGCCCGCGCCGACGGGCTCCCGCCACTCCCATCGGAGGCTGGGCGCCTTCGAGACACAGGTTCAAGTCGTCGTAGAACGTCTCGTCGTCGAGGAACGACGCCACGAGGCCGTCGAGGACGCTCCTCACCGCGTCGGTGCTCGGCACCGTTCGAGTAGTCGGCGAAGGGATCGTCTTCACGCTGCCGCCTCCGCGCTGCGGAACTCCAGCCAGACGTCCTTGCCGGCCCCGTCCTTCCGAGGCGTCGCACCCCAGAGGTCGGCCGTCTCGCTGACCAGCCAGATTCCCCTGCCGCTCTCCGCAAACCAGTCCGGTTCCCGCACCTGCGGCATGACGCTGCTGCCGTCGCTGACGACAATGCGCACGCAGGACGGCGAGGACTCAACGCGCAGCGTGCACTTCGGGCAGTCGGCGTGCTGGACGACGTTGGCCAGGAGTTCGGCCACGCACAGGAGCGCGGAACTGCGTAAGCCCTGTCCGTACCCCCACCTGCGCAAGACGGCGTCGACGGTGCGCCGGGCTCCCGCAAACCGTGCCGGCTCCACGCTCAGTTCCTCTTCGTGGAGTCTCACGTCGTGCTGCGCCGCGATAGCCATACCCTCTCCAGCACCGTGATGTGGGGTTACCTCGTGGGTGGAGCCGCTGCGGCCGACCCCGGATATCGACCCGGCCGCAGCGGGGGGTCAACCTTCGCCCGGGCCGGTACGGATCGCCATGTCACGGTGGGTACTACATCGACGCCAAGGAGTGACATGGCATGTCATCGAGGTGTCATGGGGGTACTAGATCCACTTCCGACATCGCCCTCGGCTGTGCAAGTGGGCAATATGGAAGGGACAGTTCAACGAGGGGACTGATCTGCCATGCAGGCACGAACGCTTCTTCAGTTACTCGTGCAACAGCGCGGGTGGACGTACGCCCTCTTCCAACGGGCCTACGAGCAGGCCGCAGCCGACCTGGCCGCCACCGGAGACCGGGCACTACAAACGGCGACGGTCGAGGAACAGACCTTCCGCAGGTGGACCTCGGGCCGCGTACGCAGTCTGCCCAACCATCCCGCCCCGCTGATCTTGGAGTCCCTGCTCGGCTTCCCGGCCCGGCAGCTACTCGGGCCCCCGGACGCGACACCGGTGACGCCGTTCGGAGCGCCCGTGCCCGCGCTCAACGAAAGTGACATCCTCATGACCGCTCGCGACGCCGCTGCACACGCCGGGGAGGCCGCCTCCCTGAGCGTCCCCGACATGACCCTCGACCAGCTCAATGACGACATCGTCAGGCTCGCGCAGGAGTACAGCCGCACGGCCCCCCTCGACGTGTACCGCCGTGCGCAGGAACTGCTGCACGTCGCACAGTCGTTGCTGGAGCGGACCCAGGTTCCTCGGCAACGCACACGCGGATATCTCGCCGCAGGGCAGGCCGCCTCGCTCCTGTCCGCGATCACCTTCGACCTCGGGAGTCTCCCGTCCGCCGTCTCCCTGTCGCGCACGGCGGCCCTTTACGGGCAGGTGATCGAGCACGGCCCGCTCCAGGCGTACGCGCACGGCGCTCTCGCCTTCCTGGCCTTCTGGGACGGCCGGCCCGCCGAGGCGGTCCGCCTGATCAACACGGCGAAGCAGTTCGGCGGGCTCGGGGACACCGCGCGCATTCGCCTGGCCGTGATCGAGGGACGAGCGTACGGGCACCTCGGACAGCGCGAGCTTGCCGAACACGCGATCCAGCAGGCGATCGACACCTCGACCGGGACCCGCGACGAGCTGCACGACGACGTGGCGGGCGAATTCGGCTTCCCTGAAGCCCGTGTGGCGATGAGCAACGCCACCACACACCTGCTGCTGCGCGATTCGAACCGGGCGGAGGCGGAAGCCGAGCGCGCGCTCGCCCTCCTCAACGCCGAGACCGACGGACCCATCCTGGTCACGACTCAGGCCCGCGTCGACCTCGCCCGCGCACGGCTCATCCGCCGTGAACTCGACGGCGCCCACGAGGCGCTGAAGCCGGTCTTCAAGGTACCCGCGCAGTGGCGCGGCAAGGGGACGCTGGAACGGCTGTCCGCCATGCGCACCGAGCTGTGCCACCCCGACGTCGTGCACGCACAGCTCGCTGCTCACCTCGGCGAGGAGATCGAAGAGTTCACGTCGGCGGCAACATCACGGCTCCTCGGCTCCAGCGCCCCGCTTGTCCTAGGAAACTGAGCGCCGGGCGAGCGCCTGCAAGATCTCGTCCTCCGTCGCCGGGTCGATGCCGTGTTCGGCCCACCTGGGGTGCTCCACCGGCATCCCGCCGGACTCCAGCCACTCCCAGGTCGCCGCCACCGTGTCCGCGATCGGACGACTGCGGAGTCCGGCATCGTGGGCCTTCTTGGAATCAACCGCCCAAGCACCCTTGTTCGTTCGCCAGAGCGGAAGCTCCGTCCACTGCGCCACCTCGAACTCCAGCAGGAGATCATCGGGCGTCCACACGAGCTGGCCCTGAACGCCCGTGACGCGAAGGCACGCTTCGAGGAAGTCCTCCATCGTCGCGTGTCCGAGCGGGGCGGTCACGTTGAAGGCGTCTCCACGCGCGGCAGTGACCTGGTCCAGCGCGAATTCGGCAACGTCGCGGACGTCGACGGGCTGGATCGGCTGGACGCGGCTCCCGGGCGCGAGGATGGTGCCGCCCTTCTGCGCACGGCGCAACCACCACGGCAGACGGCCCACGTATTCCTGCGGTCCGAGGATCACGCCGGGCCGCAGGATCGACGTGCGTTCCTCGCCGAAGGCGGCCAGGGCGGCACGCTCGGCGCCCGCCTTCTGACGCCCGTAGTACCAGTCCGGACCGTCCCAATGCACTGTCAGCTGACCGTAATTGATGTCTGCATCCGGCGGGCCGTCGAGGAGTTCGGAGGACTCCGACAGCGGCTCGTTCGGCCAACCCCGGTAGGCGTTGACCGTCGAGACGTACACGTAGCGTCCTGCCACGGGCTCCAGCCGGGAGGCGCCGGCCAGCACGTCTCGCGGCGCGAGCGCGGACGCCGACGTGTCGATGACCGCGTCCCACTCACCACTGCGGGCAAGGCGCGACAGGTCCTCGGGGACCGTGCGGTCCCCGTGCTCCGCCCGCGCACCGAGCGGCGCAGGACCGGACTTCCCGCGCGTGAAGGTCGTGACCTCCCAGCCCCGTTCGAGCGCCGCCACCGCGACCGCCTTGCCCAAGAACCACGTGCCGCCGAGCAGGAGAATCCTCATGCGGCAGATCCTGCCCGCTGGCGTCGGCGAGCGCCACGCCCTTCCTCGCTTCCTCGATTCGATGCGAGTACGAACTGATCACCCCACGCCTTGTCCTGGAGCTGCCCTTCCCGGGAGGTCGGGTCCGACGCAGGGGCCGTCCTGCGAAGCCTCGCTCGTCGAGCTAAGCCGGCGTGCCTTCGGTGAGCTGATGGCGCCGCGCGGCCTGAACCGCACCCTCGCCCTTCACAGGCCCAGCGCATCCTCCGCCGCCGCCCCCGCGCCAGGGATCAAAACCCCCCAGTGAGCCTCCGCCCCGCCCACTTCCTCCACCGGCGCCTCAGCGACCAGAACCCGCAGGCCGACGCCGCGTGTCGCACCAGATCGGCCCGGAGATCTTTCCCTGATGGCCAGTCGAGTGTCCGAGCCGGTGGAGGAGCGGGGGACGGATGCTGCGCACGAGGCGGTGACTGCCGACGCGGAGGACAGCGACCGAAGTGACATGCCAGCCGCTCCACCCGGCGGCGGACAACCGCTCCTGCTGGGGCTGTCCGCCACGAACGAGTGACGGACGACCGGAGCCTCTGCCGGGACGGATACGGGCCTCTGCCTGACCAAGGAGGCCGGGACGGCGGACAGTTCTGCGGGGGCCGCCAATGGCGGAGGACCGTCCGCGATCCCCCCTACCCGAGGTCGTGGCGGACGCGATTCGGGAGCGCGACCTCACACTGCCCAATGACCGCTAGACCGACCGGTGTACGCCCTGGAGAACCAGCCCGGACAGTCCCGCAGCGGACACGCCGACCGGGATGGGGCCCGGTGACCGGCCAGGCTCCCAGCCTGGCCGGTCACCTTCTCCCGGGACGACCGCTGCTCCGGTCACTTCGACCGGGCCGGTCACTTGCCGATACCTCTCCTCCGTCCGGTGACCACAGGCGGAGGACACAGGGAGGAGGCCGGACAGCCACGCTGTCCGCTGACCCAGGAAAGTGAAGAACAAGGCGCACCACCCGAGCGACGGTCGTCGAGGCCGACGCTTGGCACACCGTCCTCCGTCACGCCGGTCACGTCCATGCAGCCGGAGCGCACGCGGACGCCACCTGAGCCGTCCGCGAACGACCAGACAGCCCCGCCTGGACCCTGTACCACCCGGTGCTCGCCATGGACTGGATCGCCGCCGTGCTGCACGTCAGCGCCGCCGACGGTCAACGCCGTACGAAACCTCCCTCGGAGGCGGCGCCGCCAGCGGACGGGACACGGCCACCGGCCGAGCAAGCTATACCGTACGACCGTCCTACGGCCGGACGAACGGAGCCCCCGTCCGGGAGGGCGGGGGCGGCCCGTCGGGTTCCCGGGCGAGGGCGCCCGAGAACCCGACGGACAGGGACCGGCACGAGGCGGCACCGGTCTCGGAAACGGACAGGCCCTCGGCGCCGCTGCAAGCCGACCGTCGCCTCAACGAGGTGCTCACGCACGAGAACGTCGAAGTCTTGGTGGGTGATCCCCCCCCCTCAATTGAGATAGAGGACCTGCTCCTGCGACAAGACGCCGGCGTCGATCCCGTCCTCGTGTTCCACTACGACCGGCGAGCCGTTCTCGTTCAGGCCGAGTGAATCAATTCGGCCACCGTGCCACCCGGTCGCGTACTCCGTCGCGAGGTAGCACACCCCGGGTGTCGGCACCATGTCGCCTCCAGCGCGATGGTGTAGGGCAAACAGACGTTGGTCGAGCGCATCTGAAATCACCCGTTGCTGCGAGTCAGCTCGAACAGGCCGGCGCTGAGGTGAGGAGCCACGAACTAAGTGGGGCCGCCACCCCCTTCCGGGGTGGCGGCCCCACTGTTGCTGACGAGCGGTCAGCTATGTCCGGGCGGGGTGCACGCACGGTGCACGACGGGGTGAAAAGCGAGCGGAAACAACGAGACCTGACGAGTAGTCTCTTAGCAGGTCAACCCCTGTGCCCGACGTATTTGCCCAGGTACCCCCGGCGTGCGGCTTAGAGGTCGAAGTACAGCTCGAACTCGTGCGGGTGCGGGCGGAGCTGGATCGGGGCGATTTCGGCGGTGCGCTTGTAGTCGATCCAGGTCTCGATCAGGTCGGAGGTGAAGACGCCGCCGGCCTGCAGGTACTCGTTGTCGTCCTCCAGGGCGTTGAGGACGGCCGGGAGGGAGGTCGGGACCTGGGCGACGCCCGCGTGCTCCTCGGGGGCCAGCTCGTAGAGGTCCTTGTCGATCGGCTCGGCCGGCTCGATCTTGTTCTTGACGCCGTCCAGGCCCGCGAGGAGGAGGGCCGAGAAGGCCAGGTACGGGTTGGAGGACGGGTCGGGGGCGCGGAACTCCACGCGCTTGGCCTTCGGGTTCGAGCCGGTGATCGGGATACGCATCGCGGCGGAACGGTTGCGCTGCGAGTAGACCAGGTTGACCGGGGCCTCGAAGCCGGGGACCAGGCGGTGGTAGGAGTTCACCGTCGGGTTGGTGAAGGCCAGCAGCGAGGGGGCGTGCTTGAGGATGCCGCCGATGTAGTAGCGGGCCATGTCCGAGAGGCCCGCGTAGCCCTGCTCGTCGTAGAAGAGCGGCGTGCCGCCCGTCCACAGCGACTGGTGGACGTGCATGCCCGAGCCGTTGTCGCCGAAGATCGGCTTCGGCATGAAGGTGGCCGTCTTGTTGTTGCGCCAGGCGACGTTCTTCACGATGTACTTGAAGAGCATCAGGTCGTCGGCCGCGGCGAGCAGCGTGTTGAACTTGTAGTTGATCTCGGCCTGGCCGGCGGTGCCCACCTCGTGGTGCTGGCGCTCGACCTCCAGGCCGGCGCTCTCCAGCTCCAGGGAGATCTCGGCGCGCAGGTCGGCGAAGTGGTCGACCGGCGGGGCCGGGAAGTAGCCGCCCTTGTAGCGGACCTTGTAGCCGCGGTTGTTCACCTCGGAGCCCGTGTTCCAGGCACCGGCCTCGGAGTCGATCTCGTACACCGAGCGGTTCGCCGTGGTCTCGAAGCGGACGCTGTCGAACACGTAGAACTCGGCCTCGGGGCCGAAGTACGCGGTGTCGGCGATGCCGGTGGAGGCGAGGTACGCCTCGGCCTTCTTGGCCACGTTGCGCGGGTCACGGCTGTACTGCTCGCCGGTGATCGGGTCGTGGATGAAGAAGTTGATGTTCAGCGTCTTGTCACGGCGGAAAGGGTCGACCCGGGCGGTCGACAGGTCCGCGCGCAGCGCCATGTCCGACTCGTGGATGGCCTGGAAGCCGCGGATCGACGAACCGTCGAAGGCCAGCTCCTCCGCCGGGTCGAACGCCTTGGCCGGCACCGTGAAGTGCTGCATCACACCCGGCAGGTCGCAGAACCGGACATCGACGAACTTGACGTCCTCGTCGGCGATGTACTTCTGTGCGTCGTCGGCGTTCTGGAACATCCAACTCCTCCTCCTCCCACCCGGGGAGGGGCGGGGGTTTTCAGCTCTTTTGCGTGAGCCAGTGCGGTGGCACACGGTGGAGCCGACCATAGGGACGGGGGATTTCTCAAGCGTGACCCATTTGTTTCGCTGAAGTTAACCGCCCCGGTCGTGACCGACCTCATGCAGGTGCCCTCCCCTCCACAGTGCGCCGACCTCCGCGCCGGGGCCACAGCGGCGCGCAGTACCGTGGTGGACGTGGACAACAGGGAAGCAATCGGATCGTGGCTCTCGGGGCCGCGTGCGGCGGCCGAACAGATGGGCGTCGACTTCGGCTACCGCGGACAGCGGCTCGGCCTGCCCGAGGAGGGGCCCGGCTCCATCGCCCCGCTCGGCCGGCGGTTCGGCGCCCTGATCGTCGACTGGGCGCTGTGCATGCTCATCGCATACGGCCTGATCTCGCGCGGTGACCAGCAGGCGACCGGCAACTGGGCCCTGCTCGTCTTCCTCGTCCTGAGTCTGCTGACCGTCTCCACGGTCGGCTGCACTCCGGGGAAGGCGCTCTTCCGGCTCCGGGTCGTGTCCCTGGACGGCGGGCGGCTCGGTGTCCTGCGCAGCGTGCTGCGCGGTGTCCTGCTGTGCGTCGCGGTGCCCGCGCTCATCTGGGACCGCGACTCGCGCGGACTGCACGACCGCCTCGCCCGCGCCGTGCAGGTCCGGGTCTGACCACTCCGGCCACGGCCCAACGACCGTCGGGCGAAGATCCCGGGTGGGGGCGCCCGCCACCCGTACGGACGCGATACGCCGAGGGGCGGGACCGGTTCTCCGGTCCCGCCCCTCGGCGTATCCCTGCGGTCCTGCGAGTGGCTCGGCGGACAGCGCGGCCCGGTCGGCGGGCGGCGGTGGGGCCGGCTCTCAGCGCGTCTTGGGCCCGCCGCGCGGCATCCGCATCCCCTTGGGCATCGGGCCCTTCGGGAGCGGCATGTTCTTCATCAGGTCGCCCATGGCGCGCAGCCGGTCGTTGGTCTGCGTCACCTGCGGGCCGGTGAGCACGCGCGGGTACTTGAGCAGCGTCGTGCGCACCTTCTTGAGTGGCACCTGGCCCTCCCCGTTGCCGACGATCACGTCGTGCACGGGGACGTCGGCGACCACGCGGGCCATCCGCCGCTTCTCGGAGGCCAGCAGGCTCTTCACCCGGTTCGGGTTGCCCTCGGCGACCAGCACGATGCCGGCCTTGCCGACCGCGCGGTGCACGACGTCCTGACTGCGGTTCATCGCGACCGCCGTCGTCGTCGTCCAGCCGCGCTTCATCTGGTCGAGCACCGCGGCCGCCGCACCCGGCTGGCCCTCCATCTGGGAGAACGCCGCGTGCTCCGCGCGCCGCCCGAAGACGATCGCCATCGCGAGCAACGCGAGGAGCAGACCGAGGACGCCCAGGTAGACCGGGTGACCGATCAGGAAACCGATGCCGAGAACGACACCCAAGGTGACGATTCCGACAGCCCCGATCACGAGACCGATCTTCGGATCGGCCCTTCGGGTCATCTTGTATGTGAGAGCGATCTGTTTCAGTCGCCCCTGATTCGCAGAGCTCTCTGCGTTGTCCTTCCGCGCCATGACAGGAAGTTTACGTGTCCTGTCCGCGGCCTACGACGTGCGGGCGGCCACGGCTCGCAGGACCTGCTCGGTCTCGGCCCGGTCGCGGGCCCGGCGGCGGTCCTCCAGTACGGAGTCCCAGGCGTTGCGGCGCGCGGTGCGCCGGCTGCCCGCCATCAGGACGGCCTCGACGGCGCGCAGCGCGCCGGAGACGGACGGAGCGGGCGGCAGGGTGCGGACGGTGACGCGGGCGGGCGCTTCCTGCATGGCGGTTCCCCTCGGAATCTCATCGAGCAAGGTCTCACGGAGCGAAGGCGGCAACGGGGACGCGGTACCGGTACGCGACGGCGGTGAGCGCGGCGTGAGGACAGCGTCACAGCTCGGTGTTACCAGTGCGTGACCGAGGGGTCAAACACCCATGAAGAGCGGGGGCCGGGGCCGCCCGGCGGGCCCGGACGAAGACGAGGCCCCGGGGTGCGTCCTCAGCTGGGAGGACACACCCCGGGGCCTGGCCGCAGCGCACTACCGGACGGTAATCGCTTGTGCGGGAGTTCACACGCCGCAGGGTCCGGCGCTCAGACGGTCGGCAGCACCGTGGCCATCTCGCCGCGCCGCTCCATCGCCTGGGTGAAGAGGCGGCCGGCCCGGTACGAGGAGCGGACCAGCGGGCCCGACATGACACCGGAGTAACCGATCTCCTCGGCCTCCTCCTTCAGCTCCACGAACTCCTGCGGCTTGACCCAGCGCTCCACGGGGTGGTGGCGGGGGGAGGGGCGCAGGTACTGCGTGATGGTGATCAGCTCGCAGCCGGCCTCGTGCAGGTCGCTCAGCGCCTCGCTGACCTCCTCGCGGGTCTCGCCCATGCCGAGGATGAGGTTCGACTTGGCGATCAGCCCGGCCTTGCGGGCCTCGGTGATGACCTTGAGCGAGCGCTCGTAGCGGAAGCCGGGGCGGATGCGCTTGAAGATGCGCGGCACCGTCTCCACGTTGTGCGCGAGCACCTCGGGGCGGGAGGAGAAGACCTCGGCGAGCTGGTCCGGCTCCGCGTTGAAGTCGGGGATCAGCAGCTCGACCTTGGTGCGGCCGAGCGGGCGCGCGTCGGTCATCGCGTGGATCTGGCGGACCGTCTCGGCGTACAGCCAGGCGCCGCCGTCCTCCAGGTCGTCGCGCGCGACGCCGGTGATGGTGGCGTAGTTGAGGTCCATCGTGACGACCGACTCGCCGACCCGGCGGGGCTCGTCACGGTCGAGGGCCTGCGGCTTGCCGGTGTCGATCTGGCAGAAGTCGCAGCGCCGGGTGCACTGGTCGCCACCGATGAGGAAGGTCGCCTCGCGGTCCTCCCAGCACTCGTAGATGTTGGGGCAGCCGGCCTCCTGGCACACCGTGTGCAGGCCCTCGCTCTTGACGAGTTTCTGCAGCTCGTTGTACTCGGGGCCCATTTTGGCCCGGGTCTTGATCCACTCCGGCTTGCGCTCGATGGGGGTCTGGCTGTTCCGGACCTCCAGGCGGAGCATCTTCCGCCCGTCGGGTGCGACTGCGGACACGTCCGGTGCCCCTTTCTGCTGCGGTGCGGGGAGTCCCCGTGAAGTCCTGATCCCGCGGGTGCGGTGCAGGACTCTCCGGACACCCACTGGGCCTCGCGGCTTTCGATTCTTCGGTTCGTACCAGCGTACGCCCGTGAAGTGACGCCTCTCATGGGTGGCCAACCGGCGCACTCGCAGGCGCATTCCCCCGGACGGCCCAGTGGCGCGGGGCTCAGGCGGCGGTCGTCGTACGCGGCGCGGCCCCCGCGCCGGTCAGCACGTCCGTCAGATGCCGCTCGATCACCGGCAGGACGTCCAGCACGGTGAGGTCCGAGCCCAGCTCCTGGGCGAGCGAGGCGACGCCCGCGTCCTTGATGCCGCACGGCACGATGCGGTCGAAGCCCGTCGTGTCCGGGTGCACGTTCAGCGCGAAGCCGTGCATCGTGACGCCGCGCGCGACCCGCACCCCGATCGCCGCGAGCTTGCGGTCCTCGTGGCGCTGGCCCGCGTTGGAGGGCGCGTACTCGGGGCCCGCGAGCCGCGCGTCGAACAGCGGGTCGGTGCGGTCCAGGTCCAGGGTCAGCCCGCCGAAGGAGGGGCGCCGCTCCAGCGGATCGCCCAGCACCCACACGCCGCTGCGTCCCTCGACCCGGGTGGTCTGAAGGCCGAACTCGGCGCACGTGCGGATCAGGGCCTCCTCCAGGTTGCGGACGTGGGAGATCACGTCGACCGGGCTGGGCAGCCGCAGGATCGGGTAACCCACGAGCTGGCCCGGGCCGTGCCAGGTGATCTTGCCGCCCCGGTCCACGTCGATGACCGGGGTGCCGTCCAGCGGGCGCTCGCTCTCCTCGGTCCTGCGGCCCGCCGTGTACGTCGGCGGGTGCTCCAGGAGCAGGCAGGTGTCGGGGATCTCGTCCGCGATCCGGGCCGCGTGCACCCGCCGCTGCTCCTCCCAGGCCTGGAGGTAGTCGGTGTACTCGACCTCGGCGGCGTCCGGGTCCAGGCCCAGACGGACGAATCGCAGCTCACTCACGGTGCGTGCCCCTCCTGCTGTGTCCGGGCGCCCGGACCGCGCCCGGGGCTGTACGCCCACCCGGCCACTGTACGGCGGGGACCCGGCCGTCAGTTCGCCGGGCAATCCTCACACGATCGGATGAACGAGGGGCGAAGGGCGTGATGCGCTCGCCGGGGCCCGTTACATTCGCGCCGTTCCAGGAGGGCTGCTCCCGGGCCCGGAAGGCAGGAGACCGCACAGCTGATGACGGAACGACTCCCTCAGCGCACCCCCAATCGACAGCTCGCCGCGCTCATCGCGGAGGCGGGGTTCTCCAACGCCGGTCTGGCCCGTCGGGTCGACCAGTTGGGCCTTGAGCACGGTCTCGATCTCAGATACGACAAGACCTCGGTGACGCGCTGGCTGCGCGGTCAGCAGCCACGCGGCACCACCCCCGCCCTGATCGCCGAGGTGTTCACGCGCCGCCTCGGCCGCAGGCTCAGCGCGCAGGACCTCGGCCTCGACGCGTGCGCCCCGGTCTACGCCGGGCTGGAGTTCGCCGCGAGCCCCGAGGAGGCCGTCGACATCGTCGGCGGCCTGTGGCGCAAGGACTCCGGAAGCCACGCCGAGCTGCGCAAGATCGCGTTCACCCCGGCCGGGCTCGTGGTGCCCAGCCGGGACTGGCTCATCGGCCGGCCCGACGACCGGGTCGGCCGCCTCGCCGAAGAGCGGCGGGACCGGCCGGAGCCGACACCGGTGGGCACCGCCCTCCACGGTGGGGCGGGCGCGGCGCCCACGCCTCCGGGGGCGCATCCCGGCCGGGTGCCCGCCCAGGCCCGCCCGGGTGCCCTGCGCGGGCAGCCGGCGGCCCCCGGCGGCCACGCCGTCCCCGCCCTGCCCACGGGCCCCGGCTGGGGCCGCCAGGGCACCGAGCGGGGCCCCGGGCAGAAGGTCACGGCCGGGGACATCGCCGCGCTGCGCTCGGTGGGCGACCTCTTCCGCACCCTCGACCACGCCTACGGCGGCGGCCACGCGCGCCAGGCCCTCGTGCGCTATCTGGAGCACGAGGCCGAACCCATGCTGCGCGGGGTCTACGGCGAGCAGACCGGGCGCAAGCTCTTCGCGGCCGCCGCCGACCTCACCCGGCTCGCCGGCTGGACCTCGTACGACATCGCCGCGCACGGTCTCGCCCAGCGGTACTTCGTGCAGGCGCTGCGCCTGTCGCAGGCCGCCGACGACCGGGCGTACGGCAGCTATGTCCTGGTCACGATGAGCAGGCAGGCCGTCTACCTCGGCCACGGACGGGAGGCGGTGCAGCTCGCCCGGGTGGCCCAGCAGGGCGTGGGGTCCACCGCGCCCCCGGTCGTCCAGGCCCTGCTGCACGCGGCCGAGGCGCGCGGTCACGGGGTGCTCGGCGAGGTCCGGGCGTGCACCGCCTCACTCGTGCGCGCCGAGCGGGCGCTGGAGTCCTCGCGGCCCGGCGACGAGATCCCGTACTGGGCCCGCTTCTTCGACGAGGCACAGCTCGCCGACGAGTTCGGCCACTGCTACCGCGACCTCCAGCAGTACCGTTCGGCCGCCCAGCACGCCGAGCGCTCCCTGCAGTTGCGGGACGCGGGCTTCGCACGCAGCCGGCTGTTCTGCCGGGTCGTGCTGGCCACCGCCCGGCTCGGCCTCGGCGATCTCGACACGGCCTGCGCGCTCGGGGCCGAGGCGGCGCAGGCGGCGGGGGAGATGCGCTCGGTGCGGGCCCTGGAGTACGTACGGGACTTCGAGCGGCGACTGGAGCCGCACCGGGACGCGGCGCCGGTGCGCGGCTACCGGGACCGGGTCGCGGCCTACCAGTAGCCCGGGGGCGTACACGAGGAGCCGCGGGGGCGGCCGGAGGGCGGGGCGAACCCTCCGTACGGCCCCGCGCCCCCTCGCGCCCGTCTCAGGCCACCTGCGGCAGCCCGTGCGGCAGGTGGGAGGGGCTCATCCCGAAGTCCCGCAGGACGGCGTGGGCGGCCCGCCTGGCGGAGCGCAGCGCGCCCTGCGCCGAACCGGTGTCGCGGTGGTCCCCGCACACGTACAGGCCCGACAGGACGCGCACCGGCCGGCGCGGGTCGTGCGGGGGTGTCATGGCCGGTACGGCCTCCGGGTCGTGGTGCACGGCGAGCAGTTCCCAGTCCTCGGTCGGTACGCCGTACAGCGCGGACAGCTGGGCGCGTACGGGGCGGTCGATCCCGGCGGGGGAGCGCCCCGGCACCGTCGAGGTGACGAGGGTCCGGCCCGCCGGGGCCCGCGTCGGGTCGACGGCGCTGAGCACCGCCGTGTGCGAGACGGGCCCCGAGCGGTCGCCGTCCAGCACCAGTGAGCTGCCGACGGGCGGCGGCTGCGGGACGCTGTGGTGCAGCACCGTCACCGGGTGGAAGTCCGGCACCCGCAGGCCCGGCAGGAGTTCGGCGGCGGCCCGCGCCCCGGTGGCCACGAGCAGCGCGCGGCAGCCGATCTCGCCGTGCTCCTTCGTGGACACCACGGAGGTCGAGGCGGCCGTCACGTGCACCCCGGTGCGGACCGTGCCGGGCGGCAGGGCCGCGGCGAGCCGTTCGGGCAGCGTGCCGCAGCCGCCTTCCGGCAGGCACAGCCGGCCCCGCGCGAAGTCGCGCAGCGCGAGATCGGCGACGCGGGAGGAGCTGCCCAGCTCCCGGTCCAGGAGCAGCGCGGTCAGCAGGGGGTGCAGGAAGCTGTCCGAGGAGCGCGCGGGCAGTCCCCAGGCGGCCGCCGCTCCGGCGGCCGTGGTCTCCGCGCGCCGGGCGAGCCGTCCGTCGTCCGTCGTGGCGAGACGGGCCAGCGCGGCGCTCAGCCGGGCCTGGTCCAGCGGACGGGGGGCGCTCGCGAGGGCGCGTGCCGTGGTGAGTGCGCCCCTTGCGCCCCGGCCCTCGGCGAAGCGGCGCCTTCTGCCCCCGCTGTGCACCAGCACGCCCGGTGCGAAGGCGCGCAGCACGAGCCCGTCCAGGCCCGGCGTGCGGCGCAGTTCGGGGTGCGCGGTACTGAGCAGCTGACCGATCCGGTCGAGCCGGAAGCCGTCGACCTCGTCGGTGGCCATCCGGCCGCCGACCCGGCTGTCGGCCTCCAGCACGCTGACCGTCGCCCCCGCGCCGGTCAGATGGTGTGCGGCGGCGAGACCGGCGATCCCGGCCCCGACGATGACCACGTCCGCCTGCTGTGCTGTGCGGTGCTGTGCCGTCCTGAGCACGGCCCCTCCCTGGTGTCGGGCGGTTGCTGCCGGGCGCGTGCCCGCGAGGAGGCGGGGGATGCCCGGATTCGGGGCCGAGCGTAGGAGGCACGCGGTGCCGGGGCGTAGCCGCAGGAGGGGGCGCGGGGTGGCACGAGGGGGTCTCGGCCCCCGGGCCGGGGACCGGGCGATGGACAGGGCGGGGGCCGCTACCCCGCCAGCGCCGCCGCGATCGCCTCGTCGACGTGTGGGAAGGCGAAGCGGAAACCGGACTCCAGGAGCCGGGTGGGCAGCACGCGCTGACTGCTGAGCACGTCCGAGGAGAACTCGCCCAGCGCCAGCTTCAGCGCGGCCGCCGGCACCGGGAAGGGCGTCGGCCGGTGCAGGACGCGGCCCATCGCGGCCGTCACCTCGCGGTTGGTCACCGGGGTCGGCGCCGTCAGGTTCACCGGGCCCGTGAGGGTGTCCGTGTCGAGGACGTGCCGCAGCGCCGCGACCTCGTCGTGCAGCGCGATGAAGCTCCAGAACTGGCGCCCGTCGCCCATCCGGCCGCCGAGCCCCGCGCGGAACAGCGGGAACAGCCGCCCCCAGGCCCCGCCCTCGCGCGCCACCACCAGCCCGGTACGGGCGAAGGCGGTGCGCACCCCGGCCTCCTCGGCCGCCGAGGCCGCCGCCTCCCACTCCACGCACACGTCGGGCAGGAAACCGTCCCCGGGACCGGCCTCCTCCTCCACGGCCCGCTCGCCCGTGTCGCCGTAGTACCCGATCGCGCTGCCGCACAGGAACACCTCGGGCGGCTCGTCCAGGGAGACCACCGCGTCGGCCAGGGCGGCGGTGCCCAGCACCCGGCTGTCGCGGATCTCCCGCTTGTACTCCTGCGTCCAGCGGTGGTCGCCGACCCCGGCGCCCGCGAGGTTGACGACGGCCCGGCAGCCCACCAGGGCCGCCGTGTCGACGTACTGCTCCTTGGGGTCCCAGCGCGCCTCGTCCGGCGCCTTCGGCTCGTGCCGCACCAGACGCACCACTTCGTGCCCGTCGGCCCGCAGGGAACGGGTCAGCGCCCGCCCGATGAGCCCCGAGGCACCCGACACCGCGATCTTCGACTGCTGTTCCATGCGCGTATCGTGCCCCGCGCGCCGCCGTCCGGACGGCAGGCGGCCGGGCCTGTCGAGTACGCGTACCGACGGCCCCGCGGCGACGGCGGACCTGTCGAGTACGCGCGCCGCCGCCCTACAGTGAGTCCATGCCTGCCGAACAGACGACCGATCAGCTCGCTCCGGGCGCGGACCGGACCACGCCGGCCCTGCGCGCGGTGCGGACCCCGCCCGGGGTGACCCTGCGGCTGGGGCGCGAGGCGGACGGCGGAGCGCTCGCCCGGCTCGACGCCGACACCTGGTCCACCGTGCACGCCGTCATGCCGCGCCCCGAAGAGCCCCTCGCCCCGTTCTTCGACGGCCGCCGGGCCCGGCCCGAGCAGCACCTGATCGCCGAACTCGACGGGGAACTCGCCGGCTACCTGCGGCTGCTGCCGCCCACCCCGCTGCCCGCCAACGCCCACGTCCAGGCGATCCTGGGCCTGGCCGTCGCCGACCGGGCGCGCGGCCGGGGCCTGGGGCGCGCGCTGCTGCGGGCCGCCGTCGCACGCGCCCGGGAGCTGGGCGCGCGGCGCGTCACCCTGCGGGTGCTCGGACACAACGCGCCCGCCCGGCGGCTGTACGAGTCGGAGGGCTTCGTCGTGGAAGGCGTACTGCCCGGGGAGATGTACCTGGACGGCCGATACGCCGACGACGTCCTCATGGGCAGGACGCTGACCACGGCCGAGTGATTCGGCATGCGCCCGGCGGCCACCCGTAGAAAGGTGGACACGCCCCGGGCGTCACCTGCGCGCGGACACGAACGGACAGCGGCCCGGAAGGAGCGGTACCGATGCGCGGATCGGGAAGCTCCCGCCACTCCACGGGCGGCGGCCAGGAGCACGAGAGCGCCGGGGAACGCACACGGCGGCTCGGGGCCGCCGCGCGCGCCGCCCTGCGCCGCAGGGACAGCCGCAGCGCGGGCTGGCTGCGCGGCGCGCCGCCGCCCGTCTGGGTGCGCCGGCTCCCGCTGCTCCTGCTCCTCGCGCTCACGATCTTCCAGATCGTCGTGCGCCGCCACGTCGAACTCGGCTTCCTGATCGGCGCGATCCCGCCGCTCGCCGCCCTGTCCTACGGGGCCTTCGGCACGGCCGTCTTCGGCGGCGTCGTCCTGGTCCTGCTGTGGGTCCCGGCGATCCGGCTCGGGCACGCGGGCCGCTCCGACCTGCTGACCGTCGTCTTCGTCGCGCTGCTGAGCGTTCTCATCGCCTGGGTGCGCAGCCGCAGGGACGCCCAGCTCGTCACGGTGCGCACCGTCGCCGAGGCCGCCCAGTTCGCCGTCCTGCCACCGCTGCCGCCCCGGGTGGGCCCGGTGCGCTGCGCGGGCCTGTACCGCGCCGCCCAGCACGGCACCCTCGTCGGCGGCGACCTGTTCGACGTACGGGACGGGCCCTACGGCGTACGCGCCCTCGTCGGCGACGTGCAGGGCCACGGGCTCGCCGCCGTCGGCACGGTCGCCGCCCTGCTCGGCGCGTTCCGCGAGGCCGTGCTCGACCAGCCGGAGCTGTCCGGGGTGGCCGCCCAGCTCGACCGCAGGCTCACCGTGGACACCGAGGCGGCGACCCGCGAGGCGCTCGTCGAGTACGGCGGCAGCGGCGAGGTGTACTCCGAACTCTTCGCGACCGCCGTGCTGCTGGAGTTCCCGGAGGGCTCCGGGCAGGTGCGCATCGTCTCCTGCGGCCACCCGCCGCCCCTGCTGCTGGGCCAGGCCGGACGCACCGCGCGCGAGCTGGCCGCGCCGCCCGGACCGCCGCTCGGCCTGGGCGTCGGCCCCGCCCAGTACAAGCCGCTCACGGTGGCGATGGAGCCCGGCGACCAACTGCTCGCCATGACCGACGGCGTCACCGAGACCCGGGACCGCGCCGGCACCTTCTACCCGCTGCTGGAACGCGCCGTCGCCCTGCGCGACGACGACCCGGGCGCCTTCACCGACGCGCTGTGGCAGGACCTCGTCGCCTACGCCCACGGGGACATCACCGACGACGTGGCGCTCCTGGTCTTCGCACCCGACCCGGAGGACCGGCGCGGCACCTCGGCCCGGAGGGAGGGCGGGGGCCGCTGAGAGCCCGCCCGGCGGCGGTGGGCCCCGGGGAAGCCCCGCCCGGCGGCGCTCAGCCGCCGAAGCGCTCCCAGAGGGCCGGGTAGCGGCCCGCCAGCTCCCGTTCGTCACCCAGCGGGAACGGCGTCCCCTCGGGTTCGGGCGCCGGGGAGGGCAGGCCGAGGTCGGGCAGCGGGGCGCCGGTCAGCTGCTCGTACGCCTCCTCCGCCGCGTCCGCCAGCTCACCGGCGTCCCCGTCGACCTCCTCGTCGAAGTCGGGCAGCAGGTCGGCGAGCGAGTCGGGATCCTGCAGACCACCTTCGAACACCTCGCGGCCCTGGGCGATCAGCCAGCACCGGAAGTAGTCGAAGCTCTCCTCGTCGGCGCCCTCGGGCGCGGCCAGCATCACGCCCGCGGCACCCCACAACTCCCAGTCCCAGGCCCGGCGGTGCCGGACCTCGAAATGGCGTGCGAAGTCCAGTACGGAGTCCGGGTCCAGCTGGAGCAGCCGGTCCACGACCAGCTCGGCCTGCTCCTCGGGGTCGCCGTCCGCGGCCTCCCGGGAACTGTCGATGATCTCCCAGAACTGCGTCTCGTCCATCACGAGGACAGGATCGTCCTTCGCGGGCCCCGACGCACCCCGAGCACGCCGGAAGCGGCCGTGTCGTTATCCGTCCGCGTCGTCCGCCGCCTCCGGCCGGACCCTCCACCGGAGCAACGGCCCGGGCCCCGCCGCCTCCGGTCAGCCGTAACGCGCGGCCAGTTCCCGCGCCGTGCGGGCGAACCGTTCGCGCAGGCCGGGCGGCGCGAGGACCTCCGCCTGCGCGCCCAGGCCCAGCAACTGCGAGCAGGCCACGTCCCACGACTCCACCGGCAAGGTCACCGTGCGCCGGCCCGAGGCGTCCGGCTCCCCGGCCCGCGCCAGCGCCTCCCGCACGACGGCCGCGTCCATGACGTGCGGCAGCAGACCGGCTCCCTCCTCCGACACCCGCACCGTGACCTCCGTGCGCAGCAGGGTGCGCGCGAAGGCCGCCGCGTGCTGCGCCCAGAAGGCCGGGAGCGCGAAGTCCTCGTCCCGCACGAAGCCGTCCGTCCCCGGCTCGGCGGCCGTGAGGCGGTCCAGCCGGTACACCCGGAACTCCTCGCCGGCCCGCGCGCACACGTACCAGACGCCCGCCTTGAGCACGAGACCGTACGGCTCCAGCGTGCGCGCCACCTCCGTGCCGTCCCGCCGCCGGTAGCGCACCGCCAGCCGCCGGTCCTCCCACACCGCCTCCGCGACCGCCGGGAGCAGCCCGGGGGTGCCCGGCTCGTGGAACCAGGCCGGGGCGTCCAGGTGGAAGCGCTGCGCCGCCGTGCGCGGGGCGTCGCTCAGGGACGGCATCAGGGCCGCGGAGACCTTCAGCCGGGCCGCCGAGGCGGTGTCCGCGAGGCCCATGTCCCGCAGCGCGCCCGGCACCCCGGACAGGAACAGCGCCTCCGCCTCGCCGCGCGCCAGCCCGGTCAGCCGCGTGCGGTAGCCGCCCAGCAGCCGGTAGCCGCCCGAGCGGCCCCGGTCCGCGTACACCGGGACCCCGGCCTCCGACAGCGCCTGCGCGTCCCGCACCACCGTGCGCTCCGACACCTCCAGCTCCCGGGCCAGCTCCGCACCGGTCATCGCCGGCCGGGACTGGAGGAGCAGCACCATCTTGATCAGCCGGGCAGCGCGCATACGGCCATGATGCCCGGCCGGCCGAGGGCCGCGGGCCCGCCCGGCTCAGCTCAGTTCGCCCAGGCCGCTCAGCGGGTTGAGGGCCAGCGCCGCGAACACCGCGCCCTGCGGATCGGACAGCACCGTGAACCGGCCCTGCTCGATCGTGGTCGGCGGCACCAGCACCGTCCCGCCGTTCTTCGCGCAGCGCGCCGCCGTCGCGTCGCAGTCGGCGACCGCGACGTACACCATCCAGTGCGGGGGGATGTCCGGCGGGAACGAGGCGTTCATCTTCAGCAGGCCGCCGAAGGGCTCGCCCGCCACCGTCCACATCCGGTACCCGCCCGGGGCGGCCGGGCTGGTCGTGGCCCAGCCGAGGATCGCCGCGTAGAAGTCGGCGGGCACGCTCAGATCCCGCGTCGCCAGCTCGAACCAGCAGAAGCCGCCCATCGCGTTGACCACGCCGAAACCGGGATGCTCGCGCCGCTGCCACAGGCCGAACACCGCGCCGACCGGGTCCGCGCACACCGCGAACCTGCCCTGCTCCAGGACGTCCATCGGCCCCGCCGTCACCGTGCCGCCGTTGGCCTCCACGCGGGCGATCACCGCGTCCACGCCCTCGGTCTGGAAGTACGGCATCCACGCGGCCGGACGGCCCGGGGCCGCGCTGGCCGCCAGGCCCCCCGCGGTGCGCCCGTCCTCCAGGACGAAGACCCCGTACCCGCTCGCGCCCGGATCGGGCATCTGCCGCACCTGCCAGCCGAGCACGGCGCCGTAGAACCGCTGCGCGGCCTGCGTGCCGGGGGTGGTGAGATCAGCCCAGCAGGGCGCGGACGGCACGTTCGCGATCTTCATGAGCGGCTCCCGTACGGGGTCGGGGCGCGGGCGGTCGGGTACCGCCCCGTGGACCCCATTCACGCACGAGCCGCCATACCGGGCAAAGCGAACGAAGGGGGCGCCGCCCGCGCCCGGTGCGCGAACGCCCGAGGGGGCACGGCCGAAGCCGTGCCCCCTCGGGGAGAGCGCCGCGTCCGGGGACGCGGCTGTGTCACAGGCCGTAACGCTCGCGGGCCTGGGCCACGGCGCCCGGCTTGACCTCGCCGCGCTTGGCGAGCTGGGCCAGGGTCGCGACGACGATCGACTCGGCGTCCACCCCGAAGTAGCGGCGGGCCGCGTCGCGGGTGTCGGAGAGGCCGAAGCCGTCCGCGCCGAGGGAGGTCCAGTCCTGCTCGACCCACTGGGCGATCTGGTCGGGCACCTGGCGCATGTAGTCGCTCACCGCGACGACCGGGCCCGGGGCGCCGGACAGCGCGCGGGTCACGTACGGGACGCGCTCCTCGCCGCGCAGCAGCGCCTCGTCCGCCTCCATGGCGTCCCGGCGCAGCTCCGTCCACGAGGTCGCGGACCACACGTCGGCGCCCACGCCCCACTCCTCGGCCAGCATCCGCTGGGCCTTGAGCGCCCAGTGGATCGCCGTACCGGAACCGAGCAGCTGCGCGCGGGGGGCCTCCTCGGAGACCGTGATCCCGGCGCTCTGCGCGGTGTTGAAGCGGTACAGGCCCTTGATGATGCCCTCGTCCACACCCTCCGGCTTGGCCGGCTGCGGCATCGGCTCGTTGTAGACCGTCAGGTAGTAGAAGACGTTCTGGTCCTCGCCGGGGGCCGCCTCGCCGTACATGCGGCGCAGGCCCTCCTTGACGACCGCGGCGATCTCGTACGCGAAGGCCGGGTCGTAGGACAGCGCCGCCGGGTTGGTCGCCGCGATGGCCGGGGAGTGGCCGTCGGCGTGCTGGAGGCCCTCACCCGTCAGCGTCGTACGGCCGGCCGTCGCGCCCACGAGGAAGCCGCGGCCGAGCTGGTCGGCGAGCTGCCACATCTGGTCGCCCGTGCGCTGCCAGCCGAACATCGAGTAGAAGATGTAGAACGGGATCATCTGCTCGCCGTGCGTCGCGTACGCGGTCGACGCGGCGATGAAGTCCGCCATCGAACCGGCCTCGGTGATCCCCTCGTTGAGGATCTGGCCGTTCTTGGCTTCCTTGTAGTACATGAGCTGGTCGCGGTCGACCGGCTCGTAGGTCTGGCCCTTCGGCGAGTAGATGCCGAGCGAGGGGAACAGGGACTCCATGCCGAAGGTGCGGGCCTCGTCCGGGACGATGGGGACCCACCGCTTGCCGGTCTCCTTGTCGCGGATGAGGTCCTTCACGAGGCGCACGAAGGCCATCGTGGTCGCCACCGGCTGCTTGCCCGAGCCCTTGTCGAAGGAGGCGAACGCCTTGTCGGCGGGGGCCGGGAGCGGGGCCAGCGGCTGCGTGCGGCGGGCCGGGGCCGGGCCGCCGAGCGCCGCGCGACGCTCCTGGAGGTAGCGGACCTCGGCGGAGTCGGCGCCCGGGTGGCCGTAGGGCACCTGGCCGTCGACGAAGGCGGAGTCCGGGATCGGCAGGCCCAGCAGGTCCCGCATGTCCTTGAACTCGTCCACCGTGAGCTTCTTCATCTGGTGGTTGGCGTTCTTGGACTCGAAGCCCGCGCCGAGCGTGTGGCCCTTGACCGTCTGCGCCAGGATGACCGTCGGCCCGCCCTTGTGGGCGAGGGCAGCGCGGTAGGCGGCGTAGACCTTGCGGGCCTCGTGGCCGCCGCGGGAGGTCTTGAAACACTCCAGTATCTTGGCGTCGCTCAGCAGCTTCGCGAGCTCGACGAGGGCCGGCTCGGCGCCGAAGAAGTGCTCGCGGATGTAGGCGACGTCGCGCGTCTGGTACGTCTGGAACTGCGCGTCGGGTACCTCGCGCAGGCGGCGTACGAGGGCGCCGGTGGTGTCGAGCTGGAACAGCTCGTCCCAGGCCGAGCCCCACAGGCTCTTGACGACGTTCCAGCCGGCGCCGCGGAACTCGGCCTCCAGCTCCTGCACGATCTTGAAGTTCGCGCGGACCGGGCCGTCGAGGCGCTGCAGGTTGCAGTTGATGACGAAGGTGACGTTGTCCAGGCCCTCGCGGGCGGCCAGCGTGAGGGCCGCCGTCGACTCGGGCTCGTCCATCTCGCCGTCGCCGAGGAAGGCCCAGACGTGGGACTGCGAGAGGTCCTTGATGCCGCGGCTGGTCAGGTAGCGGTTGAAGCGCGCCTGGTAGATCGCCGACAGCGGGCCGAGGCCCATGGACACCGTGGGGAACTCCCACAGCCAGGGCAGCCGGCGCGGGTGCGGATACGAGGGAAGACCCTTGCCGCCCGCCTCCTGCCGGAAGTTGTCGAGGTGCTCCTCGGTGAGCCGGCCGTCGAGGAAGGCGCGGGCGTAGATACCGGGGGAGGCGTGGCCCTGGATGTAGAGCTGGTCGCCCGAGCCGTCCCCCTCCTTGCCCGCGAAGAAGTGGTTGAAGCCGGTCTCGTAGAGCCACGCGGCGGAGGCGAAGGTCGCGATGTGGCCGCCGACGCCGGCTTTGGAGCCCCGGGTGACCATCGCGGCCGCGTTCCAGCGGTTCCACGCGGTGATCCGTGCCTCCATCTCCTCGTCACCGTCGAGCGCGGGCTCGGCGGCGGTGGGGATGGAGTTGACGTAGTCGGTCTCCAGGAGCTTCGGCAGCGCCAGGCCGGCTCCCTCAGCGCGCTCCAGCGTGCGGCGCATCAGGTACGCGGCACGGTGCGGCCCGGCCGCCTCGGTAACGGCGTCCAGAGACGCCTGCCATTCGGCGGTCTCCTCGGGGTCGCGGTCCGGCAGCTGGTCGAGCTCGCTCGGCTGGGTGCGGGTGGGGTCGGTCATGACGCCGCCTTCCTTGTCGAAGGGGGGTGTTTTAAGCCCTGTAGTAGGCAGGACAGGGCGGTGGACTCGGTGAAGTCCGTCGTCGACTGTAAGCCGGTGATCGATGATCGATCAAAGGGTTGAGGGGAAAAACTTCTCGATCGGCAAAAAATGGCATCCAGTGCCGTGGGGGTGGGCACGGAGTGTCGATTGACCTGCGGTCTTTGCTCGTCCTCAAACGCCGGCCGGGCTGGGAAACGTGGGCCCTGCCGTGAGGGGAATGCTTCACCGCACTCGGTGGGCTCAGGGTCGGGGGCCCGGCCGGGTTGTGGTCAGGCCCTCGGGGCGCAGCCCAGGACGTGGGACTTGACCAGGGGGCCGATGCCGGGGTCGTGGGCGCGGAAGGCCGCCACCAGGGCCTCGTGCTCCTCGGCGTAGGACTGCTGGCGGGTGCCGAGCCAGCGGATGGAGAGGGCGGTGAAGACCTCGATGCCCAGGCCCTCCCACGTGTGCAGCAGGACCGAGTTCCCGGCCGCGCGCACCAGTTCGCGGTGGAAGGCCACCGTGTGCCGCACCTGGCCCGTACCGTCCGAGGCGCGGTCGGCCTCGTAGAGCGCCGCGACGTGCGGCTCCAGTGCCGAGCAGTCCACCGCGAGGCGCGTGGCGGCCAGTTCGGCCGCGATCTGCTCCAGTCCGGCCCGCACCGGATAGGACTCCTCCAGGTCGGCGGCGGTGATGTTGCGCACCCGCACGCCCTTGTTCGGCGCCGACTCGATCAGCCGCAGGCTCTCCAGTTCGCGCAGCGCCTCCCTGACCGGTGTCTGGGAGACCTCCAGCTCGACGGCGATCCTGCGCTCCACGATCCGCTCGCCGGGCTTCCACCGGCCGCTGACGATGCCCTCCACGATGTGCTCGCGGATCTGGTCACGCAGCGAGTGGATGACAGGCGCGGTCATGACAGGCTCCTACGGGCTCCTTGACAGGCTTTCGATACGAACCATACGGCGGCGCCCCCGTCCGGAAGGGTCCGGACGGGGGCGCCGCCGTATGAGGATCGTTACAGAGCCCGGAGGGGACTCAGGGGCCTCACAGCCCCAGCTCGACCTCGAACTCGCCGGCCTCCAGGATCGCCTTGACGGCGCCCAGGTAGCGGGCGGCGTCCGCGCCGTCCACCAGCCGGTGGTCGTAGGAGAGCGACAGGTACGTCATGTCGCGGACACCGATCACGGTGCCCTCCTCGGTCTCGATGACGGCCGGCCGCTTGACGGTCGCGCCGATACCGAGGATCGCGGCCTGGTTCGGCGGCACGATGACCGTGTCGAACAGGGCCCCGCGCGAACCGGTGTTGCTGATCGTGAAGGTCGCGCCCGACATGTCGTCCGGGGTCAGGCCACCGCTGCGGGCCTTGCCGGCCAGCTCGGCGGTCTTCTTCGCGATACCGGCGATGTTCAGGTCGCCCGCACCCTTGATGACCGGCGTCATCAGACCCTTCTCGGCGTCAACGGCGATGCCGATGTTCTCCGAGTCGAAGTACGTGATGGTGCCCTCGTCCTCGTTGATCCGGGCGTTGACGACCGGGTGGGCCTTCAGCGCCTGGGCCGCCGCCTTGACGTAGAACGGCATCGGGGACAGCTTGACGCCCTCGCGCGCGGCGAAGGAGTCCTTGGCCTGACCGCGCAGCTTCATCAGCCGCGTCACGTCGACCTCGACGACCGTGGTGAGCTGCGCCTGCGAGTGCAGGGCCTTCATCATGTTGTCGCCGATGACCTTGCGCATGCGGGTCATCTTGACGGTCTGGCCACGCAGCGGGGACGCCTGAAGCTTCGGCGCCTTCTTGGCGGCCGGAGCGGCGGCAGCGGCGGCGGGGGCCGGGGCGGCCTGCGCCTTCGCGGCCTCGGCGGCGGCGAGCACGTCCTGCTTGCGGATGCGGCCACCCACGCCCGAGCCCTGGACGGTGGACAGGTCCACGCCCTGCTCGGAGGCGAGCTTGCGCACCAGCGGCGTCACGTACGCGCCCTCGTCACCGGAACCGGCGGCGGGAGCGGGCGCGGCGGGCTGGGCCGGGGCCGGCGCGGGGGCCGGAGCCGGCGCGGGGGCGGCCGGGGCCGGGTCGGGCGCCGGGGCGGTCTGCTGCTGCGGGGCCGGGGCGGAGGGGGCCTGCGGAGCGGGGGCGGGCTGCTGGGGCGCCTCCTGCTTCGGGGCCTCCTGCTTCGGGGCCTCCTGCTTCGGGGCCTCCTGCTTCGGCGCCTCCTGGGCCGGGGCGGCCGGAGCCGGGGCCTGGGCGGGGGCGGCGGAGCCGGGCGCGCCGATGACGGCGAGCTTGGCGCCGACCTCGGCGGTCTCGTCCTCGGCGACCGTGATCTCCAGCAGCACACCGGCGGTGGGCGAGGGGATCTCGGTGTCGACCTTGTCGGTGGAGACCTCAAGCAGCGGCTCGTCGGCCTCGACGGAGTCGCCGACCTCCTTGAGCCAGCGGGTGACGGTGCCCTCGGTGACGGATTCGCCGAGCGCCGGGAGCACCACGTCGGTGCCCTCGGCGGAGCCACCGCCGGAAGCGGCCTCGGCGGACGGCGCCGGGGCGGGGGCCTCGGACTCGGTGGACGGGGCGGCCTGCGCGGGCTGCTGCGGCTCGGGAGCCGGGGCCTCCTGCTGGGCCGGGGCCTCGGCGGGGGCGCCGGTGCCGTCGTCGATCAGGGCCAGCTCGGCCCCGACCTCGACGGTCTCGTCCTCGGCGACCTTGATGGAGGAGAGAATGCCCGCGGCGGGCGAGGGGATCTCGGTGTCGACCTTGTCGGTCGAGACCTCAAGCAGCGGCTCGTCGGCCTCGACGCGCTCGCCCTCGGCCTTCAGCCAGCGGGTGACAGTGCCCTCGGTGACGCTCTCGCCGAGCGCCGGAAGGGTTACGGAAACCGGCATGGTTCCAGGTGCTCCTTACGAAGTGGAAAAAGTCTGTGTCGCCCGGTGACTGGTCAGTCGTGCGAGTGCAGGGGCTTGCCGGCCAGGGCCAGGTGGGCCTCGCCGAGCGCCTCGCTCTGGGTCGGGTGGGCGTGGATGAGCTGGGCCACCTCGGCCGGCAGCGCTTCCCAGTTGTAGATCAGCTGGGCCTCGCCCACCTGCTCGCCCATGCGGTCGCCGACCATGTGGACGCCGACCACGGGACCGTCCTTGACCTGGACGAGCTTGACCTCGCCCGACGTCTTCAGGATCTTGCTCTTGCCGTTGCCCGCGAGGTTGTACTTGAGCGTGACGACCTTGTCCGCCCCGTACACCTCCTTGGCCTTCGCCTCGGTGACACCGACGGAGGCGACCTCGGGGTGGCAGTACGTGACGCGCGGCACACCGTCGTAGTCGATCGGCACGGACTTGAGGCCGGCCAGCCGCTCCGCGACGAGGATGCCCTCGGCGAAGCCGACGTGCGCGAGCTGGAGGGTGGGCACCAGGTCGCCGACGGCGGAGATCGTCGGGACGTTGGTGCGCATGTACTCGTCGACCAGGACGTAGCCGCGGTCCATCGCGACGCCCTGCTCCTCGTAGCCCAGGCCCTGCGAGACCGGGCCGCGGCCGATCGCGACCAGCAGCACCTCCGCCTCGAAGGTCTTGCCGTCGGCCAGCGTGACCTTGACGCCGTCCTGGGTGTACTCGGCGCCCTGGAAGAAGGTGCCCAGGTTGAACTTGATGCCGCGCTTGCGGAAGGCGCGCTCCAGCAGCTTGGAGCTGTTCTCGTCCTCCAGCGGCGCGAGGTGCTTGAGGCCCTCGACGATGGTGACGTCGGTGCCGAAGGACTTCCACGCCGAGGCGAACTCGACGCCGATGACGCCGCCGCCCAGGATGATCGCCGACTTCGGCACGCGGTTGATCTTGAGCGCGTGGTCCGAGGAGATGATCCGGTCGCCGTCGATGGTCAGGCCCGGCAGCGACTTGGGCACGGAGCCGGTCGCGAGCAGCACGTGGCGGCCCTGCACCCGCTGGCCGTTGACGTCCACGGAGGTGGGGGAGGAGAGCTTGCCCTCACCCTCGATGTACGTCACCTTGCGCGAGGAGATCAGGCCCTGGAGACCCTTGTACAGGCCCGAGATGACCTCGTCCTTGTACTTGTGGACGGCCTCGATGTCGATGCCCTCGAAGGTCGCCTTGACGCCGAACTGCGCGCTCTCGCGCGCCTGGTCGGCGATCTCGCCGGCGTGCAGCAGCGCCTTCGTGGGAATGCAGCCGTTGTGCAGGCAGGTACCGCCGACCTTGCCCTTCTCGATCAGGGCGACGTCCAGGCCCAGCTGAGCGCCTCGCAGCGCCGCGGCGTAACCGCCGCTACCACCGCCGAGGATCACTAGGTCGAAAACGGTGCTGGCGTCGTTCGCCACGTCACGTCCTCCATGCATGTGCGCCGTAACCCGGTCATCCATGACCGGTCGGCGGCGGTCGTCGGCCGCTCGTTACTTCGGCCCTCGGTGGGGCCCTGTCCTGCCGGTTACCCATCTTCGCACTTGTCGGAGCCGGACGGGACGCGCCCCCGTGGTGTGAGAAGGGCGACAGCCGCCCGCCGGGGCCGCGCGGCGGTACGGGCACGGGTACGGCCGTGCGTATTCCGCCGGTGGGGCGGTACGCACGGCCGTACGTGTGAGCAGTCAGACAGGCACGCGCGGGCCCGGTCCTCGCGTACGGCGTGAGGCGGTACGCGAGGACCGGGCCCGCGATCACCGTCCGTCACCGGACGGCGGGCCCGATCAGACCAGTTCGCCTTCGGCGGCCGTCTCGGCCAGCCGCACCAGGGTGCGCACGGCGGAACCCGTGCCGCCCTTCGGGGTGTAGCCGAACGGGGCGCCCTCGTTGAAGGCCGGGCCCGCGATGTCCAGGTGCGCCCAGGCGATGTCCTCGGCGACGAACTCCTCCAGGAACAGGCCGGCGACCAGGCCGCCGCCCATCCGCTCACCCATGTTGGCGATGTCGGCGGTCGAGGACTCCATGCCCTTGCGCAGGTGGGTGGGGAGCGGCATCGGCCACGAGGGCTCGCCGGCCTGGCCGGACAGCTCGTGGATCGTGGCGCGGAAGGCGTCGTCGTTGCTCATCACGCCGAAGGTGCGCGAACCGAGCGCGACCATCATGGCGCCGGTCAGCGTCGCGACGTCGACGATCGCGTCGGGCTTCTCCTCGCCCGCGCGGGTGATCGCGTCGGCCAGCACGAGCCGGCCCTCGGCGTCGGTGTTGAGCACCTCGACGGTCTTGCCGCTGTACATGCGCAGCACGTCGCCGGGGCGGGTCGCGGAACCGGAGGGCATGTTCTCGGCCAGGGCCAGCCAGCCGGTCACGTGCACGGGCAGCTTGAGCCGCGCGGCGGTGACGACGGCGGCGAACACGGCGGCGGCGCCGCCCATGTCGCACTTCATGGTCTCGTTGTGGCCGGCCGGCTTGAGCGAGATGCCGCCCGAGTCGTACGTGATGCCCTTGCCGACGAAGGCGAGCGACTGCTGGGCCTTCGCGCCCTTGTACTCGACCTTCACGAGCCGCGGCGGGCGCGCGGAGCCGGCGCCGACGCCGAGGATGCCGCCGTAGCCGCCCTTGGCCAGGGCCTTCTCGTCCAGGACGGTGACCTTGAGGCCGTGCTCCTTGCCGGCCGCCTGCGCGACGGCCGCGAAGGACTCCGGGTACAGGTCGTTCGAGGGGGTGTTGACCAGGTCGCGGGCCCGGTTCAGCTCCTCGGCGAGCACGACGGCGCGCTCGGCGGCCGCCTTGTGCGCCTTGTCGCGGGCCTTCGCGCCGTGCACGGCGATCTCGGCGACCGGGGCCTTGGCGTCCGTGTCGTCCTTGTAGGCGCGGAAGGCGTAGGCGCCGAGCAGGGCACCCTCACCGATCGCGCCGACCGCCTCGGCGTCGGCCACGGGCAGCGCGAAGGACGCCTTCCTGACACCGGTCAGGGCGCGGGCCGCGACACCGGCGGCGCGGCGCAGCGCCTCCGCGCCGAAACCGGCCTCCTTCACGTCCTCGGCGCCGAGGCCGACCGCCACCACGAGCGGGGTCTTGAATCCTGCCGGGGCGGGGAGCTTGGTCAGCTCGCCCTCGGCACCCGAGGCGCCCAGCGTCTCCAGGAGACCGGCGAGCTTTCCGTCGAAGGCCGCGTCCACGGCCTCCGCGCCGGGTGCGACGACCGGGCCCTCGGTGCCCTTCGCCACACCCACGACGATCGCGTCGGCCCGCAGGCCGGACCCGGCGGCGGGCTTAAGAGTCAGAGCTGTCACGGTGGTGAGTTCTCTCTTCCATAGAGTTCGGGGCCAGATGCTGGGGACGACGGCCCGGCGCGGGGTCCGATCGGACCGGCGCCGAGGCAGAGCCTACGCTCCGTGACGGCCTTCGCCCATGGCGGAGGCCGCCCTCCCACCTGCCGTGGGGCTCAGCGCCCCAGAGCGAGGACCACCAGCGCCGCCGTGGCCGCCGTCTCCTCCAGTGCCCCGAACACGTCGCCGGTCACCCCGCCCAGCCGCCGCACGCAGCGGCGCAGCAGTACGGCCGCCGCCCCCAGACCCGCCAGGACGGCCGCGAGCAGCCGCAGCACCGCCCACGGGCCCTCGCCCGCCCCGGCCGCCGCGCACACCGCCAGGCACAGCGCCCCGGCCCCGTACGCCGCCGCGCGCGGGACGGTTCCGGCGACGGCGGCCCCGAGGCCCTCCGGGCGGGCGGCCGGTACGCCCGCGCACGCGGCGCCGGTCATCGCCAGCCGCCCCACGACGCCCGCGACGGCGGCACCGATCGCGCCCTGCGCCCAGCCGTCCCCGTACAGCCGGGACAGGACGGCCACCTGGGTGAGCAGGACCAGCAGGAGCGTCACGACGCCGAACGGGCCGATGTCCGAACGCTTCATGACACCCAGCGCCGCCTCCGCGGGCTTCCCGCTGCCCAGCCCGTCCGCCGTGTCGGCGAGACCGTCCAGGTGCAGCCCGCGCGTGAGCACCGCGGGTACGGCGACGCTCGCGACCGCCGCGAGGAGCGCGCCCGCGCCGAGCAGCGACAGCACCCCGCCGAGTGCGGCGGCGGACAGCCCGACGACCAGCCCGGCCAACGGCGCCCAGAGCATCCCCGCGCGGGCCGCCTCCCGGTCCCAGCGGCTCACCCGTACGGGGAGCACGGTCAGGGTGCCGAAGGCGAAACGTATGCCGTCCATGGGGGCGATCCTCTCAGGCGCGTCGCGCCCGCCCGCCGCTCGGGCCGACCGGGGGAACGGACGGGCGTACGGGCCGATTACGGGATAGAACGGGCGCTGGGGTGAACGACGTCGGGAGCGGCCGCATGGGGACCTGGTTCGACCGGAACTTCGTGGAGCCGGGCAAGCTGCCGCTGCTGCTCGCGCTCGCCGCGTTCGTCGTGACCTTCCTCGTGACCCGTACGGTCACCCGGCTGATCCGGGCCGGCAAGGGCCCGTTCCGCGACATCGCCCCCGGTGGGGTGCACATCCACCACGTCGTGCCGGGAGTGGTCCTGGCCGTCGTCGGCGGCTTCGGCGCGGTGAGCAGCGGGAAGCGGGGGGTGGCGGCCGGGATCTGCGCGGTGATCTTCGGGGCGGGGGCCGGGCTCGTGCTCGACGAGTTCGCGCTGATCCTCCACCTGGACGACGTCTACTGGTCGGAGCAGGGGCGGCAGAGCGTCGAGGTCGTGATCCTCACCACCGCGCTCGTCGGGCTGCTCGTCGCCGGTTTCTCCCCGATCGGCGTCGACTCGGTGTCCTCGCGGGAGGCCGGCGGGCGGGCCACCGCGATCACCGTCCTCCTGCTCGACCTGCTGTTCGTCGTCGTCACCCTCGTCAAGGGCAAGCCGAAAATGGCGGTGATCGGCGTCCTGGTGCCGTTCCTGGCGTGGGTCGGGGCGGCCCGGCTGGCCCGGCCCGGCTCCCCGTGGGCCAAGCGCTTCTACGCGAAACACCCGCGCCGCAGGGCCCGCGCACTGGTCCGCGCCTACCGCCACGACCGCGACTGGGTCCGCCGCGCCCGCCGCTTCCAGGACCTCGTCGGCGGGGCCCCGGACCGTCTCCCGATCGGCAGGTGAGCGGCGGGCCGGAGCGGGCCTGAAAGCCCCTCACCCCTCGGCCGATTCCCCGCTCTCGGGTTCCTTGGCCTCCGGCTCCCCGGTCT
This sequence comes from Streptomyces sp. NPDC049954, assembly GCF_040656295.1. NCBI lineage: Bacteria > Bacillati > Actinomycetota > Actinomycetes > Kitasatosporales > Streptomycetaceae > Streptomyces > Streptomyces sp. NPDC049954. The sequence continues at coordinate 414,797 of NZ_JBFALS010000005.1, read as the reverse complement.
CGGGTTCCCTGCTCTCCGGCTCGCGTACCGGAAGCTCCCCGGTGAGCGCCGCCGCGGCCCGCACCAGCGGCAGGGACAGCAGCGCGCCGACCCCCTCGCCGATCCGCACCCCCTGGTCGAGCAGCGGCTCCAGGGCCATCCGGTCGTACGCCTTCGCCTGTGCGGGCTCCCCGCTGGCGTGTCCGGCCAGCCACCAGTCCGGAGCGCGGAAGGCGGCACGCTGCGCGACCAGCGCGCAGGCCGCGGAGACCACGCCGTCCAGGACCACGGGGGTGCGGCGCACCGCGCACTGGAGCAGGAAACCGGTGATCGCCGCGAGGTCCGCGCCGCCCACCGCGCCCAGCAGTGCCAGTTGGTCGCCGAGGACCGGGCGGGCCCGGCGCAGCGCGTCCCGGATCGCCGCGCACTTACGCATCCAGGTCAGGTCGTCGATCGCCTCGCCGCCACGCCCGGTCACCACCGAGGCGTCCGTGCCGCACAGCGCCGCGATCAGCGTCCCGGCCGCCGTGGTGCCGCCCACGCTCACGTCACCGAGCACCACGAGGTCGGTGCCCGAGTCGGCCTCCTCGTCGGCGACGGCCATCCCGGCGCGCACCGCGGCCTCCGCCTCGTCCGGGGTCAGCGCGTCCTCGATGTCGATACGGCCCGAGCCGCGCCGCACCCGGTGCCGCGTGACCTCGGCCGGCAGCGTGTCCGGATCGCAGTCCAGCGCCATGTCGACGACCCGCACCGGGACGTCGAAGCCCCTGGCCAGGACCGCCACCGGGGCGGTGCCCGCCAGCACCTCCCGCACCAGGGCCGCGGCCCCGCCCGCGGGACGCCGGGACACGTCCAGCCGCGCGATCCCGTGATCCCCGGCGAAGAGGATCACGCGCGGCTGCCGTACGGGCGTCACCGGAACCGTGGTCTGCGCCGCCGAGAGCCACTCACCCAGCTCGTCCAGCCGGCCCAGCGCGCCCTTCGGCACGCTCAGCAGCGCCCTGCGGTCCTCGGCGGCGTGCCGGACCGCGCTGTCGGGGCGTTCGATCAGGTCGGAGAAGTCGTCGAGATCAATCCTGCTCATTCGCCGAACAGTACCGGCACCCGCCGCCCCGCCCCCGTACGGCCCGTACGCCGTGGGGAGTGCGCAGGACGAGGGAGGCGTTCCGGGCGGGTCCAGCGGGATACGTGACAGTTCATCGGGTTTTATGACAGGTGCGGCCTTTTCCGGCGAAACCGTCGTCAGCGAGCACGGGGTGAGGAGCGGTCATGTCCACGAACACCACGGCACACCTCCCGAAGCACACCGAACTCCCGCGGCCCACCGGGGCCGGCGACACCGGGGGCCGCGCGCCGCGCCGCAGGCGAGGACCGCAGGCACCGCCCCCGGCGGCCGGCGCCGAATGCGGGTGGTGCGGATCGCGGCGGCTGCTGCCCGTCCCGCGCGCCGCCGCCGTACGGCTGACCCGCTGCTCGCGCTGCGCGCACACCTTCGGCGTCCCCCGCGCCACCGCGTCCGCGCGTCCGCCCGCCCCGCGCGCCGTCCCCGAACGCCGGCACCGCGAACGGGCCCGGCTCCTGCTCCCGTACGGCGAACCCGAGAGCTGGCTCGACGTCGGCACCGGCGAGGGGGCCTTCCCCGCCGCCGCCCGCTCCTGCTTCCCGTACACCGCCTTCGACGGTCTCGACCCCGACCCCGCCCGGATCGACCGGGCCCGCGCCGAGGGGCACATCGAGGAGGCCCACCGTGGCACGCTCAGCTCCGCGCTGCCCGCACTCGTGGGGCGCTACGACGTCATCAGCCTCTTCCACCAGCTGGAACGCGCCCCCGACCCGCAGGCCGAACTCGCCGCGGCCGCCCAAGCGTTGCGCACCGGCGGACACCTCCTCGTCGAGGCGTACGACCCGCGCTCCGCGCTCGGCACGCTGCTCGGCCCGCACTGGACCCCGTTCACCGAGCGGGCCCCGGCCCACCTCGTGCCCTGCTCGGGGCTGCGGCGCGCCCTGCGGGAGCTGGGCTTCACCGTCCTCACCGTGCAGCGCGGTTCCGCCCACCTGCCGGGCGACCTGCGTACGGCGGCCGCCCGCGCCCTCGCCCACCGGGGCGGGCCGACCGCGCTCCTGGCCCGACCGCTCGGCGGCGCGGCCGGAGCCCTCGACACGCTGCTCGCCCCGCTCGCCCGCCACACCCGGCTCAGCACGACCTACCGGGTCCTCGCCCGCCGCAGATGAGGCCGCCGGTGCGCGAAGGGCCCTCCCGTGCTCAGCCCCGCAGGACCAGCGCCTGGCCCGCGACGACCAGCAGCACCTGTTCGCACTGGGCGGCGAACCCCGCGTTCAGCCGCCCCAGTTCGTCCCGGTAGCGGCGCCCCGAAGCGGTCGCGGGCACCACACCCGAGCCCACCTCGTTGGACACCGCCACGACCAGCCGCCGGGTCTCCCGCAACGCCTGCGTCAGCTCCGCGACCCGGGCGCGCAGCTTCCGCTCCCCGCCGGTGGCCCACGCGTCGTCGTCCCACGCGTCGACCGTGTCCATCGCGTCCGCCAGCCACAGCGACAGACAGTCGACGAGCAGCGGCGGACCGTCCGTCAGCAGCAGCGGCACCAGGTCGCAGGTCTCGGCGGTACGCCAGGACGCGGGGCGCCGCTCGCGGTGCAGCCCTATCCGGGCCGCCCACTCGGTGTCCCCGTCCCGGCTGCCGCCCGTCGCGACGTACAGCACCTCCGGATACGTCTCCAGGCGCCGCTCGGCCTCCACGGACTTCCCCGAACGGGCGCCGCCCAGCACGAGCGTGCGGCGCGGGACGAAGGGCGCCCGGTAGGCCGTCTCGTCCGGCGCGAGACCGCGCACCCCGGCACCCGTGCGCGCCGCGAGCGTCGTCCCGTCCGGGACCGCCCGCGCCCCGGCCGCGCTCAGCCGCCGCTCCAGTTCGGGCCCCGGCGGCACGTCGTGGTCCAGGTGCGCGGCGAGCACCGCCGTGTCCGGGCCCACCGCGCCCGCCGCCCGCAGCCGCGCCAGCGCGTCCGGCCGCCGTACGACGTCCATGACCACGGTGTCGTACGGCTCCGGGGACTCGTCCGCACCGGCCGGGCCCGCGCCCGGCGGCAGGTACAGCAGCCGTTCCCCGTCCGGGCCGGTCACCGCGTAGCCGGTGCCCGGGGCGTCCGTGGCCAGCGCCCGCACCCGGTGGCCCGCGAGCAGCGCCAGCTCCCGGCCCTCCGGCACCCGGCCCGGCTGCGGCAGTCCGGCGGGGATGTCCATGGCGGGGCCCTCGTGCGGGTGGCTCAGCAGGACCTGCCGGGCGCCGCCGAGCGAATGGCCCGCGCGGGCCGCCGCGAACACCGCGCCCGGGGTCAGGTCGAACAGCAGGACCCCGTCGACCAGCAGCGCCGTCGCCGACCGCGCGTCGGGACCGAGGGCGCGCGCGCACGCGGCGCAGGGGCAGTCGGGGCGGGGCAGACCGGAGGGGCCGCCGGTGCCGAGCAGAGTCAGTTCCACCCCGTGATTTTCTCCTGCCCCCTGCGGGGCCGCGCGTCCGGCTACGCTTCGGGGAGGACTCGGATCTTGGAGGCTGACATGGCGGCATGGACGTGGCGGTTCGAGAAAACCGACGGGACGGAGGTCCAGCCGGCCCTGGAGCCCGAGGAGTTCACCACGCAGGGTGACGCGGAGTCCTGGGTCGGCGAGTACTGGAAGGAACTTCTCGACGGGGGCGCCGACCAGGTGCGGCTGTTCGAGGACTCCACCGAGATCTACGGACCGATGAGCCTGCACGCGAGCACCCCCGAGCCCGCCCCGGCCGAACCGGCGGCCGAGGAGGAGCCCGGCGAGGAGGCGACGCAGGCTTAGGGGGCGTCCGGGTAGTCCTGCACAGCCCTCGCGGTGTCCGGCGCTCCCTCTGAATCTCTTCGGGCAGGGGGAGCGCCGGCTCGCCGCACCGGCCGAGGACCCGAGCAGCTCCGCTACGAGGGCTTTCGTCCGGCACGCCGGTCCGGGAGCACCTCCCGGCCGGGGGCTGGGGGAGCAGCACCGGACACCGCGGGCACCGCTCAGAACCGCCCGGACACTCCTGCGGGGCGTTCCGCGGAGCCGGGCTGCCGTGCCCCGCGCCCGGCGCGCGTCCGGCCCGGCACAGGTCCGGGCCCGGCTGAGCCCCTCGGTCCCGCCCCCGCCCGGCTCACATCTCGCCGAGCGTCACCCGGGCCTTGTGCTCGTCGCCGTCCCGCGTGTAGGTCACCTCGACGCGCTGACCGGGCCGGTCGGCGGCGAGCGCCTCGGTGAGCGACTCGATCGTCGTCAGCTTCTCGCCGTCCAGCGCCGTCAGGATGTCCCCGGCCCTGATCCCCGCCTTGTCGGCGGCCCCGCCGTCGCGCGCGCTGACGACCGCCACCCCGGAAGGGGAGAGGCTCGCGCCCAGCACCGTGCGCCCGGTGATGCCGAGGGCGGCCCGGCCCGAGTCGGTGACCTTGCCGTTCTTCACGATCTGGTCCGCGATCGTGCGCACGGTCGCGGAGGGGATCGCGAAGCCGATCCCGGGCGCCGTGCCCGAGCCCAGCTCCGGATCGGTCGCGGCGAGCGTCGGGATGCCGATGACCCTCCCGTCCAGGTCCACGAGGGCGCCCCCGCTGTTGCCCGGGTTGATGGCCGCCGAGGTCTGCACCATGTTGGCGATGGTCGCTCCGGTGCCGCCGCCCGAACGGCCCTCGCTGACCGTGCGGCCCGTCGCCGACACGATGCCCTGGGTCACGCTGGAGGCCAGGCCCAGCGGAGAGCCCATCGCGAGCACGATCTGACCCATGGACACCTTCCGCGAGTCCCCGAACCGGGCGGCTTTGAGCCCCTTGGGCGGATGGTCGAGGCGGACGACCGCGAGGTCCTGCTGCGGATAGCTCGACACCAGCTTCGCGGACAGCTCCTGCTCACCGGTGGCCGTCGTCACCTTGAAGGCCCGCTCGTCGCCGACGACGTGCGCGTTGGTGACGACATGGCCCTTGCCGTCGAGGACGATGCCCGAGCCGAGCGAGTCGCCCGCGCGGATCTGCACGACGGAGGGCAGCACGTCCTTGATGACCCGCTGGTAGTCGCTCTGCAACTGGTCCGCCGAGCGCGGCACACCCGCCTCGGGGGCGCGGGCGGAGCCGGCCGAGGCCTGTCCGGCGACCGGGGAACAGCCCCCGAGCAGGGCCACCGCGCCCAGCGCGGCACCCACCGGCAGCAGCCGCGCGCGAAGGACACGGCGGCAGGGACGGGGAGGGGTGGCGCAGGAGCGGGAGAGGAACCGGGAGACACGGAGTTCGCGAGCGTCCATGTCCGGATTATGTGGCGACGGGGTTTCCTCCGGCCGCCTGGAAGGGGCTGTCCGGGGGCCCCGCCCCCTGCCCGCCCGCGCGGGCCCCGGTGGCTCTCAGCCCCGTACGCCGCACAGGTGCAGCAGCCCCGCGACCTGCCGGTAGGGATCGGTGCGCCCCGCGCGGTCCTCGGCAGTGAGCAGGCGGTCGAGCTCCCCGGGGGCGGGGGTGGCCCCGTGGTCGGGGAAGTGCTCCGTGAACACCCGGACCCCGTACCAGCCGGCGAGCGGCGCGCCGATGCCCGCGAGGGTCTGGGTGAGGGCGGAGAGCCGGTCCGCGCGCACCGCGCGACCGCGCCGGTTCAGGGCGACGGGGGAGTCGAAGGCCGCGAGCGCCGTCTCCCAGTGGCCTTCGAACCCCGGGCGCAGGGCGAGCGCGTCGGCGTTGCGCACCAGCAGCGACAGCAGCCCGCCGGGGGCCAGCACCCTGCCCAGACCGGCCAGCACCGGATCGGGCTCCTCGACGTGCATCAGTACCCCGTGACACAGCACGAGGTCGAAACTCCCCGGCGTGAAGTGCACGCCGGTCTCCCGGCCGTGCCCCTCCAGCAACCGCACCCGGCCCCGCACCTCGGCGGGCTCGCCGGACAGGACCGAGCGCGCCATCGTCAGAAGCTCCGGATCGGACTCCAGGCCGGTGACCTCGTGTCCCGCGCGCGCCAGCCGCAACGCCTGGGTCCCCTGCCCGGTGCCCACGTCCAGCACCCGCAGCCGGCGGCCCTGCGGGAAACACTCCGCGAGCCGCTCGTCGAGCTGCCGCGCCACCAGCACCTGGCGCACCGCGCCACGCACCCCGCCCAGCCCCCGCACCCACCGCTCGGTCTCCGTGGAGACCTGCTGCGGCACGGGCTGCCCGTCCGGACCCGGGGCCGGACGAGGACCGGGCACCGCGCCGGGCTCAGGACCGCCCTGCGGGGGCGGGCCGAAGCCACCGGGATGCCCGGCGGGGGCAGCGCCGAAGAAATCGGAGGGCGCAGTACTCAGGGCCGCTCCCCGCGCTGCACCTGGGGCTTGGGCATCCGCAGCCGCCGCATCTGGAGCGTGCGCATCAGGGCGTAGGCGACGGCGCCCTTCTTGGGCTCGTTCGGGTACCGCGTGCGCAGTTCCTTCTTCAGGCCCATCGCGATCCGCACCGAGTCCACCACGATCAGGATGATCAGCAGCAGCCAGAAGAGCAGGGCGATGTTCTGGAGGGCACCCACCCGCACCATACTCAGCACGAGGATCACGACGGCGGCGGGCAGGAACCACTCCGCCACGCACCGCCGGGAGTCCACGTAGTCCCGGGCGAGCTTGCGCACCGGGCCCTTGTCACGGGCGGGCAGATAGCGCTCGTCGCCGGTGGCCAGCGCCTGGCGCTGGCGCTCCATGTCGGCGCGGCGCGCGTCGCGCTGCCGCTTCGCCGCCTCCTTGCGCGTCATCTGCGTGTTGGTCACGCTGCGGCGCTGCGTCTGCGAGGCGCTGCGCTTGGGGGTCGGGCGGCCCTTGGGGGCCTGCGGGTCACGGGGCTGCTTGGAGTCGGTCACCTGCGCCTGGGCGCCCGGTGCCTGCTCATCCTTCGTACGGCTACGGAACACAAAACCCAAGGGTACGGGGTGCCGGCGCATGAGCGGCCGCGGTCCGGGGAACGATCCCGCAACACCGTGCGTCCTGAATACCGGGCGTAGGTGGACTTACGGGGACCTGACCGGCGGGTTTCCGGGCCCGGGCCGGGGTGCGCCTACTCCCTACGCCGGACCGCCGTCCTCCGCAGTCGTCCTTGGGGAGGAGCGGATAGCCGCTCGAACAGTGCGGTAATAGAGGCAGGGCCCGTACTGTGGGTTCTGTTGGAGTGCTGCAGCCGAAGGCCGTCAGAAGGGGGCGCGCGAAGCCCATGAGCGGTGTGATGAAGCGTATGGGGATGATCTTCCGCGCGAAGGCGAACAAGGCCCTTGACAGGGCCGAGGACCCGCGCGAGACCCTCGACTACTCGTACCAGAAGCAGCTCGAACTGCTTCAGAAGGTGCGCCGGGGGGTCGCCGACGTCGCGACCTCCCGCAAACGACTCGAACTGCAGCTCAACGGGTTGCAGACGAATTCCTCGAAGCTGGAGGAACAGGGGCGCAAGGCGCTCGCGCTCGGCCGGGAGGACCTCGCCCGCGAGGCGCTCTCCCGCCGCGCGGCCCTCCAGCAGCAGGTCACGGACCTGGAGACGCAGCATCAGACGCTGCAGGCCGAGGAGGAGAAGCTGACCCTCGCGGCGCAGCGCCTCCAGGCCAAGGTGGACGCCTTCCGCACCAAGAAGGAGACCATCAAGGCCACCTACACCGCCGCCCAGGCGCAGACCCGGATCGGCGAGGCGTTCTCCGGGATCTCCGAGGAGATGGGCGACGTCGGCCTCGCGATCCAGCGGGCCGAGGACAAGACCGCGCAGCTGCAGGCCCGGGCCGGCGCGATCGACGAACTGCTCGCCTCGGGCGCCCTCGACGACTCGTCCGGACTGGCCAAGGACGACATCGCGGCCGAACTGGACCGGCTCTCCGGCGGCACCGACGTGGAGCTGGAGATCCAGCGCATGAAGGCCGAACTCGCCGGCGGCAGCGGCGGGCAGCAGCAGGCCATCGAGCCCGGTCAGGGCGAGGCGAACCCGCAGCAGCCCGGCCAGTCGCAGGGCACCCCGCGTTTCGACAAGCAGTAGCGGCGGCGCACCGGCCGGTGCGGGCCCCCGGCCCGCACCGGACCGCCCGCCCGCCGCCGGACCCGTCCCACCGCAGTCGTCCGTACCGCCCGCAGTGACACGGCCCCGCTGCCGTGCGAGCGCCCGAGGAGAACGTCATGATCGTCCGGATCATGGGGGAGGGCCAGGTACAGCTGGCCGACAGCCACGTAGCCGAGCTGGACAGGCTCGACGACGAACTGCTCGCCGAGATGGACAAGGGGGACGGCCCCGGCTTCCGCACGACCCTGCACGCCCTGCTCGACCGGGTCCGCGCCCTGGGCACCCCGCTGCCCGACGACTCGCTGGAGCCGTCCGAGCTGATCCTGCCCGCACCCGACGCGACCCTCGAAGAGGTCCGCGCCATGCTCACCGACGACGGCCTGATCCCGGGCTGAACCCGTCGCCGCACTCCCACCACCGGGGCGCCCCCGCCAGCGCGGAGGCGCCCCGGCGCACGTCACCGACGCGATCCGCGTGCCGGTGACGGGGCGCACGCTCACCCGTTCGTACCAACGGCGCGTACCCGACCGTCCACGCCGTCTCGTCCCAGGGGGAAGCCAGGGAACAGGAGACCGTCCACCACCATGTCCGCCCACCTGCCGGCGCCCCTGCGCCACGTCACCTGCTGGTCCCGCGCGCACCCCCGCGGGCCCGACGCGCTGCTCGCCGTCCTCGTGCTGGCCTGCATGGTCCTCGGCTCCTTCGCGGGGCCGCGCTCCCCGCAGGGCCCGGTCTGGGAGGCCCGCTCGCCCGGGGCGCTGAGCCTCGCCCTGATGACCGCGTGCGCGGGGCTGCTCGTCCTGCGCCGGCGTCGTCCCCTGCTGGTCCTCTGCCTCACCTCCGCGCTGTCCGTGTGCGAGGTCGTCACCGGCGAGCCCCGCGCCCCCGTCGTGATGGGCGCCGTCATCGCCCTGTACACGGTCGCCGCGCACACCGACCGCTCCACCGCCTGGCGGGTCGGCCTGGTCACCGTCGTCGGCCTCACCGCCGTCGCGATGCTGGCCGGGGAACTGCCCTGGTACTCCCAGGAGAACCTGGTGATCACCGCCTGGACCGGGCTCGCCGCCGCCTTCGGGGACGCGGTGCGCAGCCGGCGGGCCTTCTGGGCGGCGATCCGCGAACGTGCCGACCGCGCGGAGCGCACCCGCGAGGAGGAGGCCCGCCGCCGGGTCGCCGAGGAGCGGCTGCGCATCGCCCGCGACCTGCACGACGTCGTCGCCCACCACATCGCCCTCGTCAACGTGCAGGCCGGGGTCGCCGCCCACGTCATGGACCGACGCCCCGACCAGGCCAAGGAGGCGCTCGCCCACGTCCGCGCGGCCAGCCGCTCCGCCCTGGAGGAACTGCGCGCCACCGTGGGGCTGCTGCGGCAGTCCGGCGATCCGGCCGCGCCCACCGAGCCCACCGCCGGACTGGAGCGCCTCGACGAGCTGCTCGGCACCTTCCGCAGCGCCGGGCTCCCGGTCACCCTCGTCACCCCCGACCCGCAGGCCGCGGGCCCCCTGCCCTCCGCCGTGGACCTCGCCGCCTACCGCGTCGTCCAGGAGGCGCTGACCAACGTCCAGAAACACGCGGGACCGGACGCCCGCGCCGAGATCAGCGTCGTACGGGTGGGCCGGCAGGTCGAGGTGAGCGTCCTCGACGACGGCCGGGGCGGCGCAGCCGAGGGACCCGAGCAGGACGGCGGCCACGGGCTGCTCGGCATGCGGGAGCGGGTCGGCGCGCTCGGCGGGCACCTCACGGCCGCCCCCCGGTACGGAGGCGGCTTCCGGGTCCACGCGATACTGCCCCTGGACCTGCCGAGGACCGGACCCGACCCCGCGTGCGGGCAGCCGGCCGGGGAGGACCGGCCGGGGAGGACCGGCCGGCACACCGGGGGCCGCCCTCCCGCCCAGGGCCACCGACCGACCGTACGACCGGGGGAAGCCGTATGAGCCGTCATACCCGCAGGCACCGAGAACTCAGGAGTCCTCTGACACGAGGCCGCTTGGGCCGGTGGGGCACCTCGTGACCATCCGCGTCCTGCTCGCCGACGACCAGGCCCTGCTGCGCAGCGCCTTCCGGGTCCTCGTCGACTCCGAACCCGACATGGAGGTGGTCGGCGAGGCGTCCGACGGGGCCGAGGCCGTACGGCTCGCCGCCCAGGAGCGCGCCGACGTCGTCCTCATGGACATCAGGATGCCGGGCACCGACGGGCTCGCCGCGACCAGGATGATCAGCGCCGACCCCGCCCTCGCCGACGTGCACGTCGTGATGCTCACGACCTTCGAGGTGGACGAGTACGTCGTCCAGTCGCTGCGCGCGGGCGCCTCCGGCTTCCTCGGCAAGGGCTCGGAACCCGAGGAACTGCTCAGCGCCATCCGCGTGGCCGCCGCCGGGGACGCCCTGCTGTCGCCCGCCGCGACCAAGGGCCTCATCGCGAGCTTCCTCGCCCAGGGCGGCGGCGCCCGGGCGGGCGGCGAGGGCGGCGGGGCGCGGCTGGCCACCCTGACCACCCGCGAACGCGAGGTCCTCGTCCAGGTCGCCGGGGGGCTGTCCAACGACGAGATAGCCGAACGGCTCGCGGTCAGCCCGCTCACCGTCAAGACCCACGTGAACCGGGCGATGGCCAAACTGGGCGCCCGCGACCGGGCACAACTCGTCGTAATCGCCTACGAATCGGGACTGGTACGCCCACGGGTTGAGTGAGTCCCCACCACTGCGTACTGCGCCCGCAGTAGAGGCCCGCGCAGAAATGGTCCTGGAAGCGAGCCCTGGGGGCCCCGCGATGAACCATCGTGTTGTACGAACGGTCCGCAGCTTCCGCACACCCCATCCGGCCCCGCTCGGCGGCGTCCGGGCGGACAGCCGCTCCTCGCCCTTGCCGCGTAGCCACAGAGAGAGACCTCCATGTCCTGGCTGTCGAGATTCAGCCTTGCCCAACGGGCCCTGATCGGGCTGATGTCGGTCATCGCGATCGTCTTCGGCGCGATAGCGATACCGCAGCTGAAACAGCAGCTGCTCCCCAACATCGAACTCCCCATCGTCTCCGTCCTCGCTCCCTACCAGGGCGCCTCGCCCGACGTGGTCGAGAAGCAGGTCGTGGAACCCCTGGAGAACTCGCTCGACGCGGTGGACGGCCTCTCCGGGATCACGTCCACCTCCAGCGAGGGCAACGCCGTCGTCATGGCGCAGTTCGACATCGGCGGGGGCGACTCCAAGCAGCTCGTCGCCGACGTCCAGCAGGCCGTCAACCGCGCCCGCGCCCAACTGCCCGACGACGTCGACCCGCAGGTGATCGCCGGTTCCACCGACGACATCCCGACCGTCGTCCTGGCCGCGACCTCCGACCGCGACCAGCAGGCCTTCGCCGACCAGCTCGACCGCTCCGTGGTCCCCGCGCTGGAGGACATCGACGGCGTCGCCCAGGTCACCGTGGACGGGGTGCGCGACCTCCAGGTCACCGTCACCCCCGACGACGCCGAGCTGGCCCGGGCCGGCCTCAACACCAGCGCGCTCAGCCAGGCGCTCAAGGCGGGCGGGGCGACCCAGCCGGCCGGCTCCTTCGACGAGGGCGGCAAGAACCGCACCGTCCAGGTCGGCGGCGCCTTCACCTCGCTGAAGCAGATCGAGAACCTGCGCGTCCTGCCGCAGACGGCCCCCGGGGCCCCCGCCAAGGGCGGTCCGGCCAAGCCCGTACGCCTCGGTGACATCGCGAAGGTCGAGCAGCAGGAGGCCCCGGCCACCGCGCTGACCCGCACCAACGGCAAGCCCAGCCTCGCCGTCGCGCTGACGATGAACCGGGACGGCAGCGCCGTCGCCATCTCCGACGAGGTCGAGAAGCAGCTGCCGAAGCTGCGCGCCTCGCTCGGCACCGACGCCAAGCTCACCGTGGTGAGCGACCAGGGACCGGCCGTCTCCAAGGCCGTCAAGGGCCTGACCACCGAGGGCGCGCTCGGCCTCGTCTTCGCCGTCCTCGTGATCCTGGTCTTCCTCGCCTCGATCCGCTCGACGCTCGTCACGGCGGTCTCCATCCCGCTGTCCATCGTGCTCGCGCTGATCGTGCTGTGGACCCGCGACCTGTCCCTCAACATGCTCACCCTCGGCGCGCTCACCATCGCGATCGGCCGGGTCGTGGACGACTCCATCGTCGTCCTGGAGAACATCAAACGGCACCTCGGCTACGGCGAGGAACGCAAGGAGGCCATCCTCACCGCCGTCCGCGAGGTCGCCGGAGCGGTCACCTCCTCGACCCTCACCACCGTCGCGGTGTTCCTCCCGATCGGCCTGGTCGGCGGCATCGTCGGCGAGCTCTTCGGCTCCTTCTCGCTCACCATCACCGCCGCGCTGCTCGCCTCGCTGCTGGTCGCGCTCACCGTGGTGCCGGTCCTCTCGTACTGGTTCCTGCGCGCCCCGAAGAACGTCAAGGACGCCGCCGGGGTCGAACAGGCCCGCAGGGAGGCCGAGGAGAAGGAGGCGCGCAGCCGTCTCCAGCGCGCCTACGTGCCCGTCCTGCGCTTCGCGACCCGCCGCCGGCTCATGAGCCTCGCGATCGCGGTCGTCGTGCTCGTCGCGACCTTCGCCATGGCGCCCCTGCTCAAGACCAACTTCTTCGACCAGGGCGACCAGGACACGCTGAGCGTGACCCAGGAACTCCCGCCCGGCACCAGCCTCAAGTCCACCGACGAGGCGGCCCGCAAGGTCGAGAAGCTGCTCGACGACACCGACGGCGTCCAGGACTACCAGGTCACCGTCGGCTCCTCCGGGTTCATGGCGGCCTTCGGCGGCACCACCGACACCAACCACGCCACCTATCAGGTCAAGCTCAAGGACGCCGAGCAGTACGAGGCCGTCCAGGACCGGATCGAGAAGGGCGTGGCCGGGCTCGACGGGGCCGGTGACGTCAGCGTCGCGGCCGGCGGCGGCTTCGGCGACCAGGACCTGAGCGTCGTGGTGAAGGCGCCCGACAGCGACACGCTCGACAAGGCCGCCCAGCAGGTCGTCGGCGCCGTCAAGAAGACCGACGACGTCAAGGACGTGCAGAGCGACCTGTCGCAGTCGATCCCGAGGATCTCGGTCACCGCCAAGCCCGCCGCGGCGGAAGCCGGTTACGACGACGCGGCCCTCGGCTCGCTCGTCGCCCAGTCGGTGCGCGGCACCACGAGCGGCGAGGCGATGCTCGACGACACCGCGCGCGACGTCGTCGTCAAGTCCGCCCACCCGGCGACCACCCTGGCTCAGCTGCGGGGGCTCGACCTGGGCGCGGTCAAGCTCGGCGACATCGCCCAGGTCCAGCTCGTGGACGGCCCGGTCTCCAGCACCCGGATCGACGGCGCCCGCGCGGCGACCGTCACGGCCAAGCCGGTCGGGGACAACACCGGCGCCATCAGCGGGGACCTCCAGAAGAAGATCGACGCGCTGGACCTGCCGCAGGGCGCGACCGCCAGCATCGGCGGGGTCACCTCCGACCAGGACGACGCGTTCAAGAACCTCGCGCTGGCCATGCTCGCGGCCATCGCGATCGTCTTCCTGCTCCTCGTGGCCACCTTCCGCTCGCTGATCCAGCCGCTCATCCTGCTGGTCTCCATCCCGTTCGCGGCGACCGGCGCACTCGGCCTGCTCCTCGTCACCGGCACCCCGATGGGCGTCCCGGCGATGATCGGCATGCTGATGCTGATCGGCATCGTGGTGACCAACGCGATCGTGCTCATCGACCTCATCAACCAGTACCGTTCGCGCGGTCTGGGCGTGGTCGAGGCCGTGATCGAGGGTGGCCGGCACCGGCTGCGGCCCATCCTCATGACGGCGCTCGCGACCATCTTCGCGCTGCTGCCGATGGCCCTCGGGATCACCGGTGAGGGCGGCTTCATCGCCCAGCCGCTCGCGGTCGTGGTGATCGGCGGACTGATCACCTCCACGATCCTGACCCTCCTGCTCGTCCCGACGCTCTACGCCCTCGTCGAACTCCGCAAGGAACGCCGCGCCAAGAAGAAGGCGGCGAAGCGGGAGTCGAAGGCGCAGCCCACCGTCCCCGAACAGGAACCCGTCAAGGTCTGAAAGGTCTGACCCGCGACAACACGAGTGGGGCCGGCTCCCGGAAGGGAGCCGGCCCCACTGGTTTGCGGTCGGCCAACGAGCCACTGGGCGCTGTCAAGCCTGCCCGGCGATCGAGGGCGAACAAAGGCCGAAGGCCGAGTGACCACCTCGCCGCCTACGGCAGCAACAGCATCCGCTCCAGCGCCGCCTTCGCGTACTTCTCCGTCTCCGCGTCCACCTGGATCCGGTTGACCAGCTTGCCCTCGGCGAGCGACTCCAGCGTCCACACGAGGTGCGGGAGGTCGATCCGGTTCATGGTCGAGCAGAAGCACACGGTCCGGTCGAGGAAGACGATCTCCTTGTCCGGGTGGGCCTTCGCCAGCCGGCGCACGAGGTTCAGCTCGGTGCCGATCGCCCACTTCGAACCGGCCGGGGCCGCGTCCAGCGCCTTGATGATGTACTCCGTGGAGCCCACCTCGTCGGCCGCCGACACCACTTCGTGCTTGCACTCGGGGTGGACCAGGACCCGGACGCCGGGAACGCGCTGCCGCACCTCCTCGACCGAGTCCAGTGAGAAACGCCCGTGCACCGAGCAGTGCCCGCGCCACAGGATCATCTTCGCGGCGCGCAGTTCCTCGACGCTCAGCCCGCCGTTCGGCTTGTGCGGGTTGTAGAGGACGCAGTCCTCCAGGGACATCCCGAGGTCCCGTACGGCCGTGTTGCGGCCCAGGTGCTGGTCGGGCAGGAAGAGCACCTTGTCGCCCTGCTCGAAGGCCCAGTTCAGGGCCCGCTCCGCGTTGGAAGAGGTGCAGATCGTGCCGCCGTGCCGGCCGGTGAACGCCTTGATGTCGGCCGAGGAGTTCATGTACGAGACGGGCACCACGCCGTCGGCGATCCCCGCCTCGGTGAGCACGTCCCAGCACTCGGCGACCTGTTCGGCGGTGGCCATGTCGGCCATCGAGCAGCCGGCCGCGAGGTCCGGCAGGACGACCTGCTGGCGCTCGGAGGTCAGGATGTCGGCGGACTCCGCCATGAAGTGCACACCGCAGAAGACGATGTACTCCGCCTCGGGGCGGGCGGCGGCGTCCCGGGCGAGCTTGAACGAGTCCCCGGTGACGTCGGCGAACTGGATGACCTCGTCCCGCTGGTAGTGGTGGCCCAGGACGAAGACCTTGTCGCCGAGCTTCTCCTTCGCCGCGCGGGCGCGGGCCACCAGACCGGGGTCGGAGGGCTCCGGCAGATCACCGGGACACTCGACGCCGCGCTCGCTGCGCGGGTCGGCCTCCCGGCCGAGCAGCAGCAGCGCCAGCGGCGTGGGCTGTACGTCGAGAGCGGTGGGATCGACGGGGGCTTGGGCCGTGGTCACGTCACGCACCCTTTCTTCGTTTCGGCAAGCGCGGCGGGGGCCGCTCGAACGGCTTCAGCGCGTGCTGCATGCGCCGGAAACCTCTTTTCGTCTTACTGACGTTATTCATGATATCCGCTTACCGTCATATTGACGATGCCAGGCGTCCCGATGTGACGTGCGCCCCTCGCCGCCCCGTGTCGGCTCTCCCGGGCGTGTGCGAGCATGAGGGGGAAAGACGAAGAAGCACCCACCCACAGCCGGAATGAAACCGGGCCGCAACCGGTTGGAACGTCGGCAAGCAGTCTCCGTACAACCCGGGAGAGAAGCAGATGTCCGTATCGGACGAGACCACCACCGTGAGCGACGGCATCCTCCTGTCCGACGCCGCCGCGTCCAAGGTCAAGGCCCTGCTGGACCAGGAAGGCCGTGACGACCTCGCGCTGCGCGTGGCCGTCCAGCCCGGCGGTTGCTCCGGCCTGCGCTACCAGCTCTTCTTCGACGAGCGTTCGCTCGACGGCGACGTCGTGAAGGACTTCGGCGGCGTCAAGGTCGTCACCGACCGGATGAGCGCTCCCTACCTGGGCGGCGCCTCCGTCGACTTCGTGGACACCATCGAGAAGCAGGGCTTCACGATCGACAACCCGAACGCCACCGGCTCCTGCGCCTGCGGCGACTCGTTCCACTGACCGGCTCCGAGCCAGGTCACTCCAGGCGGCGGCCCCCGGAACTCTCCGGGGGCCGCCGCCTCTTGTGCGTCCGCGGGCCCGGGCGCCCGTTCAGCGCGCCGGGACGGTCCGTCCCTCGTGGTCCACGACCGTCCGCTCCCCGGCGGGCCGCTCCAGCGTCACCGTGCGGGACAACTCCTCGGCGAGCAGCACGCACACCTTCCCCGGCCGGCTGTGCTCCACCACGCTCACCCGCACCCGGCCCTTCTCCTCGTGCGCGAAGGCGCGGTAGGAGGCGCACACCCCGCCGGTGAACCGCACGGTCAGACGCCGCCCGTCCGCCGTGTACGACTGCGGGCGCACCGCGCGCGTGCGCTCACCGGGCCCGGTCGAACCAGGACCGCCCGGCGCCATCCGCTGCCCGCCGCCCGGCTCCAGGTACTTCGCGTCCACCGCCGTCCCGGCCAGCGTCACCAACTGCCCCGCCCCCGAGGGGCGTACGTCGAAGAGCCAGGACGGTACGAGGACCGGGCGCCCCTTCTCCGAGCGCACCGACAGACCGAAGCGGGCCGACTCCACGGGAACGGAGGAGGGGCCGCCCGTCCCGGCGCCCGGCCCGCCCGCGTTCAGCCGGTCGAGGGCCTGCTGCGCCGAACCCACCGGATAGCGCGGGCCCTTGACCGGCTCCAGCAGCTTCCCGCTGCCGCCGCTCACCGTCCCGTCCGGCGCGACCTGGAGCAGCGTCGACCAGCCCCGCGTGGGCAGCCCGTCGAGGACCGGATCGGCCTCGACCTCCCGGACCGCGCCCCGCAACCGCTCCGCCCTCGTGCGCGCCGCACCCTGGCCGAGCGCCTTCAGCACCGGCGCCGCCGCCGCACGCGTCGCCGCCGCGCTCACCGGCGTACCGCCCGGGGAGGGGGAACAGGGCTTGGCGCGCGGGCAGTTGTCGCCGCCCGCGCCCGGACGCGCCAGGTAGGTCCAGCTCCCCGGGGCCTGCCGGCTCACGCGCAGAGCCGGACCTGAACCGTCGTTCGCCGGGCCGATCCGCCAGTCACCGCCCTCGGCGCGCGCACTGCCCTCCACGCCCAGCGCCTTCGCCAGCCGCAACACGTCCCCCCGCGCCACCGTCCCCGAAGACCGGTACACCGGGGCCGAGGCGGGCCCCTTCGGCAGCGGTCCGTCGGCCCGGTAGCGCACTCCGTCCGGATCGGGCTCCCCGGGCGCGATGCCGGCGGAACCACTTCCCGCCGACGGGGCCGGGGAGTCCACCGCGTCGAGGGCCAACGGCGGGGCCGAGGAGCCGCCCGGGGAGGCCGGACCCGTGGACGTCCGGCCCGCCGGGGCGCCGCCCGCACCCCCGCCGTCGTGCTGCGCCGCGAGCACCGCCGCCGTGCCGCCGCCCGCGAGCAGGACCACCCCGACGACGGAGAGCGTGGCCAGGGGCCGCAGCCCCCCGCGCGGGCGGGGCCCGGCGGACTCGGTCCCGGCCGGATCGGGATGCCCGGCTCGCCTCTGCGCGTTCACCGCATCGCTCCTTCGTCTCGCCGCCGCCCGTGACAGGGGGACGTCCCTAGGACAGCGGTTCGACGGGGCGGACCCCGGCTCGGTTCCGCGCGCGGGTACCAGAGGCCGGATGCAGCCGCCCGCGGGCCCGGGCTCAGCCCCCGTACTCCGGCATCCGCTCCAGCAGACGGGCCGAGGACGAGGGGACCGACACGCCCCGGATGAGGGCGGGCGGCACCGGCACGAGGGCGGCCGCGGGCACCGACCAGTGCGGGGCCATCCGCTGGGCGTACCGGGTGAGCTGCGGCAACCGGGCGACGCTGCCCGGAGCGGGGTTCATGTCCATGAGCGCACCGTACGCACCGGGATGCCGCGAAAAAAGTTCTACTATCGGGTAGTTCCGGCCGTCCGGCGCGACCGGCGGGCGCGGGGGCACCGGGTAGCGTGAGACGTCAGCCGCGACCGTCCCCGGAGGACGTCCGGGCCCCACGCCCCCGAGCAGGAGCAGCCAGCCGTGCGTATCGCAGTAACCGGCTCCATCGCCACCGACCACCTCATGACCTTCCCCGGGCGGTTCGCCGACCAACTGGTCGCCGACCAGCTCCACACGGTCTCGCTGTCCTTCCTCGTCGACAACCTCGACGTACGCCGGGGCGGGGTCGCCGCGAACATCGCCTTCGGGATGGGGCAGCTCGGCACCGCGCCGATCCTGGTCGGCGCGGCCGGAGCCGACTTCGACGAGTACCGCGCCTGGCTCGACCGGCACGGAGTGGACACCGCCTCGGTGCGGATCTCCGAGGTCCTGCACACCGCGCGCTTCGTGTGCACGACGGACGCGGACCACAACCAGATCGGCTCCTTCTACACCGGTGCCATGAGCGAGGCCCGGCTCATCGAGCTGCAGGCCGTGGCCGAGCGGGTCGGCGGGCTCGACCTCGTCACGATCGGGGCCGACGACCCGGAGGCGATGCTGCGGCACACCGAGGAGTGCCGGGCCCGGTCCATCCCCTTCGCCGCCGACTTCTCGCAGCAGATCGCGCGCATGGACGGCGAGGAGATCCGGGTCCTGCTCGACGGCGCCCGCTTCCTCTTCTCCAACGAGTACGAGAAGGGCCTCATCGAGTCGAAGACCGGCTGGAGCGACGAGGAGATCCTCGGCCGGGTCGGGCACCGCGTCACGACGCTGGGCGCCGACGGGGTGCGGATCGAGCGGGCCGGTGCGGAGCCGATCCTCGTGGGCGTTCCCGAGGAGGACCGCAAGGCCGACCCGACCGGGGTCGGCGACGCCTTCCGGGCCGGTTTCCTCTCCGGCCTGGCCTGGGGCGTGAGCCTGGAGCGCGCCGCCCAGGTCGGCTGCATGCTGGCGACCCTCGTCATCGAGACGGTGGGCACGCAGGAGTACCAGTTGCAGCGGACGGGGTTCATGGAGCGGTTCACCAAGGCGTACGGGGACGCTGCCGCTGAGGAGGTCAGGGGGCATCTCGCCTAGCCGGCGGGGCGGTGTGGCCTGGCGGCCGGCGCCGTGCCTCCGGCGGCTCCTCAAGCGCCGGAGGGGCTGGGTGGTGGGGCGGTGCGCCTGCTCCGGGTGGCGGTCTTACGCGTGACGGTGCCTCCGGCGGCTCCTCAAGCGCCGGAGGGGCTGGTAGGGCGGCTGTTGTCGCGCGGGCTGGACGGGGGCGGGTGGGCCCGCCGCTATCCCCGTCGCCGTACCCGGTACGCGGTGCCCCTCGGGGCCGGTTCCTCGCCGACGTACTCCTGGTCCCGCATCTCGCACCACGCGGGGATGTCCAGGCGGGCCGCCTCGTCGTCGGCGAGGACGGTGATCGTGCCGCCCACCGGGACCTCGCCGATGACCTTCGCGAGTTCGATGACCGGGATCGGGCAGCGCCGGCCCACCGCGTCCACCACCAGGTCCGCCGCCTCCGGCGTGTCCTTCGCCCCGTCGGGGGTGGCCGGAGCGGATGCCGGGGCGCCCAGCCGCTCCCGCACCCCGGAGACCACCGCGGGCAGGACCCGCAGGAACCGCTCCACCTCCTCCTCGGGGGTGTGCAGCGGCAGCGAGACGCGCACGTTGCCCTCGCTCAGGACGCCCATCGCCCGCAGCACATGGCTCGGCGTCAGCGTCGAACTCGTGCAGGAGGAGCCGGAGGACACCGAGAAGTCCTCCCGGTCCAGGGCGTGCAGCACCGTCTCCCCGTCGACATAGAGACACGAGAAGGTCACGAGATGCGGCAGCCGGTGCGCCGGGTCCCCGACCACCTCGCAGTCCTCGACCAGTACCGGGACCCGCTCCCTGATCCGCGCGGTCAGCCCGCGCAGCCGCTCCGCCTCCGCCAGGGCCTCGGCGCGCGCGGCCCGCAGGGAGGCCGCCGCGGCGACGATCGCCGGCAGGTTCTCGAAACCCGCCGCCCGCCCGGACTCCCGCTCGTCGGCCGGCCCCCGCGGCGCGAAACGGGTGCCCTTGCGTACGACGAGCAGCCCCACCCCGGCCGGTCCGCCCCATTTGTGCGCACTCGCCGCGAGCAGGGACCAGGCCCCCGGCACCGGACCGAACAGCAGGGACTGCGCCGCGTCCACGAACAAGGGCACCCCCGCCTCCGCGCACACCTCGGCGACCTCGGCCACCGGCTGCACCGTACCCACCTCGTGGTTCGCGGACTGGAGCGCGGCCAGCGCGGTGTCCGCACGCAGCGCCTCCCGGTACGCCCCGGGCCGCACCGCCCCGGACCGCTCCACGCCCACCTCGGTGAAGCTCCCGCCCTCGCGCTCGTGAACCTCGGCCGCGTGCAGGACGGAGGAGTGCTCGACGGCCGACACCAGCAGATGCCGTCCGGTGCGGCGCCTCCCGGCGAGCGCCCCCGCCAGACCCGAGTGCACCGCACGCGTCCCCGAAGAGGTGAAGACCAGCTCGTCGGGGCGGCAGCCCACCTCCGCGGCGGCCGCCTCCCGCGCCGCGTCGAGCAGCATCCGGGCCCGCCGGCCCTCGCGGTACAGCCGGGACGGATCGGCCCAGCCCTCGTCGAGGGAGGCGAGAAGGGCCTGACGGGCGACGGGGTGCAGCGGGGCCGAGGAGGCCGCGTCGAAGTAGGACACGCCGTCACGCTAACCCCGGCAGGCCCGGAACCCGACACGCCCGGCTTCCGGTGACCGGCGGGATCGCCCGGCCGCTCCGGGCACGTCCGGAAGGTTTGCCTCCGGCAGGGGAGGGGGCGTCAGATGACCTGCGAAGCGGGGGATTCCACCCCTTCGGGGTGCGGCACGGCGCGTTGGGCACCCTCCCCGCGCGACCCCAAATTGCGTCCAGTAGGGTTTGGTCCGCATAAACATCCAAACCCTGCCCGCCGCGGGGACACGGCGACCGACCAGCGTGGAGGCCGCGGATTGCCGCGCGGGCGAGACTCTCGGGAAGGCGCTACGTGAGTCCCAACGGCTCCGACCGCTCGTCGCGGCGCCCGATGCGGCGGAAGCTGCCGCAGGTGCTGACTGCGGGCCTGATCCTGGTAACCGCAACCGGTTGCACATACAAGGACTTCCCCCGCCTTGGTATGCCCACCCCCACCACGGAGGAGGCGCCGCGGATCCTCTCCCTGTGGCAGGGCTCCTGGGCTGCCGCCCTCGCCGTAGGCGTCCTGGTGTGGGGGCTGATCCTGTGGAGCGTTTTCTTCCACCGGCGCAGCCGCACCAAGGTCGAGGTTCCTCGTCAGACCCGGTACAACATGCCTCTTGAGGCGCTGTACACCGTGGTCCCCCTCCTCATCGTCTCGGTCCTGTTCTACTTCACGGCTCGCGACGAGTCGAAGCTCCTGGACCTCACTGACAAGCCCGTCCACTCCGTCAACGTGGTCGGCTACCAGTGGAGCTGGGGCTTCAACTACATCGAGAACGTGGACGGTGACACCGCCACCGGTGACGCCGCGAACGCCAAGGAACTGAAGGCGATCCCGGACCGCTTCCACAAGGCGTACCCGAAGGGCGCCGAAGGCGTCTACATCGCGGGCACCCCTGGGGACCGCAATCCCCAGAACGGCAACCCCGGACCGACCCTCTGGCTCCCCAAGGGCGAGAAGGTCCGCTTCATCCTGACCTCGCGTGACGTCATCCACTCCTTCTGGGTGGTCCCCTTCCTGATGAAGCAGGACGTCATCCCGGGTCACACCAACGCCT
Source organism: Streptomyces sp. NPDC049954 (assembly GCF_040656295.1). Taxonomy (NCBI): domain Bacteria; kingdom Bacillati; phylum Actinomycetota; class Actinomycetes; order Kitasatosporales; family Streptomycetaceae; genus Streptomyces; species Streptomyces sp. NPDC049954. The sequence goes on along the minus strand of NZ_JBFALS010000005.1, from coordinate 393,077 downwards.
TCGAGGTGACCCCCAGCAAGGAGGGCACCTTCCGCGGCAAGTGCGCCGAGCTGTGCGGCGTCGACCACTCCCGGATGCTCTTCAACGTGAAGGTCGTCTCTCCCGAGCGCTACAAGCAGCACCTGAAGGAGCTCGCGGAGAAGGGCGACACCGGTTACATCCCGGCCGGTATTGAGCAGACGGGCCACGAGAAGAACCGGGAGACGAACAACCTGTGAGTATCGACAACGAACCCCAGAGGGTGGCCGCCACCGGCGGCACGCTCGTGAGCGAGCCGCCCGTCCGGCAGCGCCAGCCCGGCGCCACCGCGATCAAGTGGCTGACCACGACCGATCACAAGACGATCGGCACGCTCTACCTGGTCACGTCCTTCGCGTTCTTCTGCATCGGCGGCATCCTGGCGCTGGTCATGCGCGCCGAACTCGCCCGCCCCGGCACACAGATCGTGTCGAACGAGCAGTTCAACCAGGCGTTCACGATGCACGGCACGATCATGCTGCTGATGTTCGCGACGCCCCTGTTCAGCGGTTTCGCCAACTGGATCATGCCGCTCCAGATCGGCGCCCCCGACGTCGCCTTCCCGCGACTGAACATGTTCGCGTACTGGCTGTACCTCTTCGGCTCCCTCATCGCGGTCGGTGGCTTCCTCACCCCGCAGGGCGCCGCGGACTTCGGCTGGTTCGCCTACTCGCCGCTCTCGGACGCGGTCCGCTCGCCGGGCGTCGGCGCCGACATGTGGATCATGGGTCTGGCCTTCTCGGGCTTCGGCACCATCCTCGGCTCGGTCAACTTCATCACCACGATCATCTGCATGCGCGCACCCGGGATGACGATGTTCCGCATGCCGATCTTCGTGTGGAACGTCCTGCTGACGGCCGTTCTCGTACTGCTCGCCTTCCCGGTGCTGGCCGCCGCGCTGTTCGCCCTGGAGGCGGACCGTAAATTCGGTGCCCATGTATTCGACGCCAGTAATGGCGGGGCGTTGTTGTGGCAACACCTCTTCTGGTTCTTCGGCCATCCAGAGGTGTACATCATCGCGCTACCGTTCTTCGGCATCATTTCCGAGGTCATCCCGGTCTTCTCACGCAAGCCGATGTTCGGTTACGTCAGCCTGATCGGCGCGACCATCGCCATCGCCGGCCTCTCGGTGACGGTGTGGGCGCACCACATGTACGTGACGGGCGGCGTCCTCCTGCCGTTCTTCTCCTTCATGACCTTCCTGATCGCGGTACCGACCGGCGTGAAGTTCTTCAACTGGCTCGGCACCATGTGGAAGGGCTCACTGTCCTTCGAGACACCCATGCTGTGGGCCATCGGCTTCCTGATCACCTTCTGCTTCGGTGGTCTGACCGGCGTCATCCTGGCCGCCCCGCCGATGGACTTCCACGTCTCCGACTCGTACTTCGTGGTCGCGCACTTCCACTACGTCGTCTTCGGCACCGTGGTCTTCGCGATGTTCGCCGGATTCCACTTCTGGTGGCCGAAGTTCACCGGCAAGATGCTCGACGAGCGGCTCGGCAAGATCACCTTCTGGACGCTGTTCATCGGCTTCCACGGGACCTTCCTGGTCCAGCACTGGCTGGGCGCGGAGGGCATGCCGCGTCGCTACGCGGACTACCTCGCGGCCGACGGCTTCACCGCGCTGAACACCATCTCCACGATCAGCTCGTTCCTGCTGGGCCTGTCGATCCTGCCGTTCTTCTACAACGTGTGGAAGACCGCCAAGTACGGCAAGAAGATCGAGGTCGACGACCCGTGGGGCTACGGCCGCTCCCTGGAGTGGGCCACCTCGTGCCCGCCGCCGCGGCACAACTTCACCTCGCTGCCCCGTATTCGCAGTGAGTCCCCCGCGTTCGACCTGCACCACCCCGAGATCGCCGCGCTCGACCAACTGGAGAACGGCGACCAGAAGGACACCGCCCTCGTGGGCGGCAAGGAGGCCGGACGGTGAAGGTCCAGGGGAAGCTGTTCATCTGGCTGAGCGCCTTCGTGCTCGCCATCGCGATCATCTACGGCCTGTGGTCGAAGGAGCCCGCCGGTACGACGGCGCTCTTCCTGGCCTTCGGTCTGTGCATCATGATCGGCTACTACCTGGCCTTCACGGCCAGGCGGATCGACGCCGGCCCGCAGGACAACAAGGAGGCCGACGTCGCGGACGACGCCGGTGAGGTGGGCTTCTTCAGCCCGCACAGCTGGCAGCCGCTCGCGCTGAGCGTCGGCGGCGCCCTCACCTTCCTGGCGGTGGCCTTCGGCTGGTGGCTGCTCTACTTCTCCGCGCCCATCATCGTGCTCGGCCTCTTCGGCTGGGTCTTCGAGTACTACCGCGGAGCGGACCAGAACCAGTAGCACACGCCGCACCCGCAAGGGCCCGGACACGCCGTACGGCGTGTCCGGGCCCTTCGCTTTCCCCCGCCTGCGTACGCTCGAACGGCTCAACAGACGCGCCGAGCGACCGATATGTCCCTACCTTGTGGTCTATGAGCCACTCACCGCGAACCCGTACGGTACTGAGCTGCACAGTCCTGGTGGCCGCCCTCGGTGTCGGTGCCACGGCCTGTGGAGACTCCGGAGGTCACCCGCTCGCAGGCCGGCCCTACGACGCAGCCGGTCAGGTCGCCTTCAACGCCCCCTCGGGCAGTAAGGAGGCCGACCCCGACAAGCCGCTGGAGATCGTCTCCAAGGGCGGGGAGAGCCGGATCACCGACGTGTCGGCGACCGACTCCCTCGGCCGGCACCTGGCCGGCGCGCTCTCGGCGGACGGAGCCCGCTGGCACAGCACCAGCCCGCTGGCCGCCAACGCCCAGTACACGGTGCGCGTCTCCACCGAGAACAGCGACGGCGACCCCGGCCGCAAGACCCTCGAAATGCGCACCGGCGACGGGGGGAAGAAGCGGCTGAAGGTCAGCTTCGGCCCCGAGAAGGGCACCTACGGCGTGGGGCAGCCCCTCACCGCCACGCTCAGCGCACCCGTGAAGGACAAGGCGTCCCGGGCCGTCGTCGAACGCTCCCTCTCCGTGGAGTCGACACCCGCGGTCCAGGGCTCCTGGTACTGGGTCGACTCGAAGAACCTGCACTACCGCCCGAAGACGTACTGGCCGGCCCGCTCCAAGGTGCGGCTGAGCAGCAACCTCGACGGGGTCAAGGTCACCGGCGACCTGCGCGGCGGCCCCTCGGAGCCGCTGACGCTCGGCTTCGGGGACCGTATAGAGGCCGTCGTCGACTCCGCCAACCACGACATGACGGTGCGCCGCAACGGAAAGGTCGTCGAGAGCTTCCCGGTCACCACCGGCAAGCCCGGCTTCGACACCCGCAACGGCATCAAGGTGATCCTCGGCAAGGAGTCCTTCGTACGGATGCGCAGCGGCAGCGTCGGGATAGCCGCGGGCAGCTCCGAGTCCTACGACCTGCCGGTCTACTGGGCCACCCGGGTGACATGGAGCGGTGAATATGTGCACGCCGCGCCGTGGTCGGTGGGCTCCCAGGGCTCGGCGAACACCAGCCACGGCTGCGTGGGCATGAGCACCGAGAACGCCCACCGCTTCTTCGACACCGTCCAGCGGGGCGACATCGTCGAGGTGGTCGGCAGCGACGGGGAGCGCATGACCCCCTTCGACAACGGCTTCGGCGACTGGAACCTGAGCTGGAAGAAGTGGCAGGAGGGCAGCGCCATCAGGGGCAGCGGCCACAACACCGCCCCCGGCGCCGTCGAACCGGCCAGGCTGCGACCGGGCGTGTGACCCGGAGGCAGTGCGGACACCGGACAGCACACGACACTCCCGACCCCGCCCACGGACGTACGAAGCGCTCAGCGGCCCGTCTGTGGGCCTCTGAGCGCTTCGTACGTCCGCAGGCGGGGTTCAGGCCGCCCCGAGGGCGGGACGGGCGCGCAGCAGCCCCGCGAGGGTCTCGGCGAACTCCACGGGTTCCACCGGAAGAGTGACGGCCGCCTCGGCGCGGCTCCAGGTAGCCAGCCAGGCGTCCTGCGGCCGACCCATGAGCAGCAGGACCGGCGGGCAGCGGAAGACCTCGTCCTTGATCTGCCGGCACACCCCCATGCCGCCCGCGGGAGCGGCCTCCCCGTCCAGGACGCACACGTCCACCCCGCCCTGCTCCAGTTCCTTCAGGACCGCGGGGAGCGTCGCGCACTCAAGGAACCGGACCTCGGGGACGTCGGCCGCGGGCCGGCGGCCGACGGCCAGCCTGACCTGGGTGCGGGTGTCGGCGTTGTCGCTGTAGACCAGCACGGTCGCGGTCGGCTGCATCAGTTCCTCCATGCATCGGTACGGGCATTCGGCGGAACGGGCCAGAACCAGTGCGTCCGGGCCCCGGTGGGCCGGATGCTACTCCGTCCAACACCCCGTCAACACCGCTGTGAACAGCTCAACGATGGGCCGTTCGGGCCCGGCACAGAGGGCGGACACACCGAACGGCACCCCCGGGAGTGAGGGCGGGATAAGCGACCGACATAATGTCGGTCGTGGCGACAGCAACGACAGTAGAAACCGGGCACGCGCACCCGTCGGTCAATCGGCCGAACCTCACCAGCGTGGGAACAGTCATCTGGCTGAGTTCCGAGCTGATGTTCTTCGCGGCCCTCTTCGCGATGTACTTCACCCTGCGATCGGTGACCGGACCGGATCACTGGAAGGAAATGGCGGACTCGCTGAACGTTCCGTTCTCGGGTACCAACACCGCCATCCTCGTGGCGTCCTCTCTCACCTGCCAGCTCGGCGTGTTCGCCGCCGAGCGAGGTGACGTGAAGAAGCTGCGGTCCTGGTTCTCGGTGACCTTCGTGATGGGCGCGATCTTCATCGGAGGTCAGATCTTCGAATACACGGAACTGGTGAAGAAGGACGGACTTTCCCTGTCCTCGGACCCGTACGGCTCCGTCTTCTACCTGACCACCGGGTTCCACGGACTGCACGTGACAGGCGGGCTCATCGCCTTCCTGATGGTCCTGGGCCGGACCTACGCGGCCAAGAGGTTCACACATCATCAGGCCACTGCGGCCATCGTCGTGTCCTACTACTGGCACTTCGTCGATGTCGTCTGGATCGGCCTCTTCGCCACGATCTACCTGATCAAGTAACCGGGCGAGATCGCCCACATCCTGCAAGCATCGACGCAGAAGATCCTGACACCGGGGTAATCCGTGAAAAAGCTCTCCGTACGACGACGCCATCCGCTGGCGGCGGTCGTCGTCCTACTCCTCGCGCTGGCGGCCACCGGGGGGCTGTACGCCGCGTTCGCACCTGCGGACAAGGCACAGGCTGAGGAATCCGCCCAGTCCCTCGCCATCGACGAGGGCAAGAAGATCTACGCCGTGGGCTGCGCAAGCTGCCACGGAACCGGCGGTCAGGGCACCAGCGACGGGCCTCAGCTGGTCGGCGTGGGCGCTGCGGCCGTCGACTTCCAGGTCGGCACCGGGCGCATGCCGCTCCAGCAGCAGGGCGCCCAGGCAGAGAAGAAGAAGGTCATCTACTCGCAGGCCGAGATCGACCAGCTCGCCGCGTACGTCTCCTCCCTCGGAGCGGGCCCGTCCATTCCGACGAAGGACCAGTACGACCCCCAGGGCGCCGACATCGCCAAGGGCGGCGAACTGTTCCGCACCAACTGCACCCAGTGCCACAACTTCACCGGTGAGGGCGGGGCGCTGACCCACGGCAAGTACGCTCCCTCGCTGGAGGGTGTCGACCCCAAGCACATCTACGAGGCCATGCAGACCGGCCCGCAGAACATGCCGTCCTTCCCCGACACCACCATGCCGGAGAAGCAGAAGAAGCAGATCATCGCCTACGTCAAAGAGGTCAACGGCGACGACACCGCGTCCCCCGGCGGTCTGAGCCTCGGTGGTCTCGGCCCCGTCAGTGAAGGGCTGTTCGCCTGGGTCTTCGGGCTCGGTGCGATGATCGCCGTCGCCACCTGGGTTGCCGTCCGGACCGCAAAGGCCAAGAAGTCATGAGCAGCCAAGAGAATCCTGAAGAGAACCTGCCGGCAGAGCAGGGCGCCGAGGGTCACTCGGCCGAGCTGGCGAAGAACCCCTTCGCCGACCCGGGGCTGCCGCCCCACGAGCACCGCATCCAGGACCTGGACGAGCGGGCCGCCAAGCGCAGTGAGCGCGTGGTCGCCTTCCTGTTCACCCTGTCGATGCTCGCCACGGCCGGGTTCATCGCCTCGTACGTGATCTTCAAGCCGAGCAAGATCGTCTACATCTTCCCGTTCGGTCACGTCAGCGCGCTGAACTTCTCCCTGGGCCTGACCCTGGGCCTCGCGCTGTTCTGCATCGGCGCCGGCGCCGTCCACTGGGCGCGCACGCTGATGTCGGACGTCGAGCTGGTCGACGAGCGGCACGAGATCGAGGCGGCCCCCGAGGTCAAGGCCAAGGTTCTCGCCGACTTCAAGCAGGGCGCCAAGGAATCGGTGCTCGGCCGCCGCAAGCTGATCCGCAACTCGATGTTCGGCGCGCTGGCCCTGGTCCCGCTCTCCGGGGTCGTCCTGCTGCGCGACCTCGGGCCGCTGCCCGAGAAGAAGCTGCGGTCCACCCTGTGGGCCAAGGGCAAGCTGCTCGTCAACATGAACACCGACGAGCCGATGCGCCCCGAGGACGTCGCGACCGGTTCGCTGACCTTCGCCAAGCCCGAGGGCCTGGAGGAGCACGACGAGAACTTCCAGAACCAGATCGCCAAGGCCGCCCTGATGATCATCCGGATCGCTCCGGACAACATCAAGGACAAGCGCGAGCTGGACTGGTCGCACGACGGCATCGTCGCCTTCTCCAAGATCTGCACCCACGTGGGCTGCCCGATCTCCCTGTACGAGCAGCAGACGCACCACGTCCTCTGCCCGTGCCACCAGTCCACCTTCGACCTCTCCGACGGCGCCCGAGTGATCTTCGGTCCGGCCGGCCACCCGCTGCCGCAGCTGAGGATCGCTGTGAACGAGGACGGCTACCTCGAAGCGCTCGGCGACTTCGACCAGCCCGTCGGTCCTGCCTTCTGGGAGCGCGGATGAGCACCGAGACCACGCACGCACCCGGCGTTGACGCGCCGGATCGCCGTCAGGCCCCCGCGGGTGAGCGGGTCGCCGACTGGGCGGACGGCCGACTGGGCATCTACAGCCTGGCCAAGGCCAACATGCGGAAGATCTTCCCGGACCACCCGAGCTTCATGCTGGGTGAGATCTGCCTCTACAGCTTCATCATCATCATCCTCACCGGTGTGTACCTGACGCTGTTCTTCCACCCGAGCATGAACGAGGTGGAGTACCACGGCCCGTACATCCCGATGCAGGGCCAGATGATGTCGGAGGCGTTCTCCTCCACGCTCGACATCAGCTTCCAGGTCCGCGGCGGTCTGCTCATCCGGCAGATCCACCACTGGGCCGCCCTGATCTTCCTCGCGGCGATGTTCGTGCACATGATGCGCGTCTTCTTCACGGGTGCCTTCCGCAAGCCGCGCGAGGTCAACTGGCTGTTCGGCTTCCTGCTGTTCGCCCTGGGCATGTTCACCGGGTTCACCGGCTACTCGCTCCCGGACGACTTGCTCTCCGGCACCGGTGTCCGCTTCACGCAGGGCGCGGTCCTGTCCGTGCCGATCGTCGGTACGTACATCTCGATGTTCCTGTTCGGCGGGGAGTTCCCCGGCGGCGACTTCGTCGCCCGGTTCTACTCGATCCACATCCTGCTGCTGCCGGGCATCATGCTCGGCCTCGTGGTCGGCCACCTGATCCTGGTCTTCTACCACAAGCACACGCAGTACGCGGGCCCCGGCCGCACGAACAAGAACGTCGTCGGCATGCCGCTGATGCCGGTCTACATGGCCAAGGCCGGAGGCTTCTTCTTCCTGGTCTTCGGTGTCATCGCGGCCATCGCGGGCATCGCCTCGATCAACCCGATCTGGGCGATCGGCCCCTACCGTCCGGACCAGGTGTCCACCGGCGCCCAGCCCGACTGGTACATGGGCTTCGCCGAAGGCCTGATCCGTGTCATGCCGGGCTGGGAGATCAACCTGTGGGGCCACACGCTGGTCCTCGGGGTGTTCATCCCGCTGGTCGTCTTCGGGCTCGTGCTCGGCGCGATGGCCGTCTACCCGTTCATCGAGTCCTGGGTCACCGGCGACAAGCGCGAGCACCACATCCTGGACCGTCCGCGCAACGCCCCGACCCGTACGGGTCTCGGTGTCGCCTGGGTGACGATGTACTTCATCACCCTGATCGGCGGCGGCAACGACCTGTGGGCCACGCACTTCCACCTGTCGCTCAACGCGATCAGCTGGTTCGTGCGGATCGGCTTCTTCCTCGGCCCGGTCGTCGCCTTCGTCGTGACCCGCCGGATCTGCCTCGGCCTCCAGCGCGCCGACAAGGAGAAGGTGCTGCACGGCCGCGAGTCCGGCGTCATCAAGCGCCTCCCGCACGGTGAGTTCATCGAGGTCCACGAGCCGCTCAGCGCCGAGCAGCGCTTCACGCTCACCGCGCACGAGCAGCCCCAGCCGGCCGAACTGGGCCCGACGGTCGACGAGAACGGGGTGGAGCGCAAGGTCTCCCCGATCGAGAAGACCCGCGTCAAGCTCTCCAAGGGCTACTACGGCGAAGGGACGCAGATCCCGAAGCCGACCGAGGAGGAGTACCGGGAGATCACCAGCGGCCACGGCCACCACTGATCGACCGCTGTCACGCTGCACGCCACGGCAGGAGCCCCGTCCATTCGATGGACGGGGCTCTTCGCCGTCCGCGCGCGCCGATATCCTGGGCGCCGGGGGGCGCCGTGCCAGGCCCGTGCCAGGCGTCGCGACCCGGCCTGATCCGCCGGACCCCCTGGCAGAAGCCGTACCCACACGACCCACCAGGAGCGACCATGAGCGCTGTGCACCCCGTCGGAGGCGACACCGCGGCGGTCACTTCCTGGCCCCAGGTCCTGGACGGGCTGCTCGCGGGCGAGGACCAGTCCGCCGCGCACACGGCGTGGGCGATGGACCGCATCATGCGCGGCGAGGCCACCGACGCGCAGATCGCGGGCTTCGCCGTGGCGCTGCGCGCCAAGGGCGAGACGGTCGAGGAGATCAGCGGCATCGTCGAGGCGATGTACGCGCACGCCCGCACCATCGAGGTGCCCGGGCCCAGCGTCGACATCGTCGGCACCGGCGGGGACGGCGCGAAGACCGTCAACATCTCGACCATGTCGGCCGTCGTCGTGGCCGGCACCGGAGCGAAGGTGGTCAAGCACGGCAACCGCGCCTCCTCCTCCGCCTCCGGGGCCTCCGACGTCCTGGAGAAGCTCGGCGTCAACCTGGACCTGAGCCCGCAGCGGGTCGTCGAGGTCGCCGAGGAGGCCGGGATCACCTTCTGCTTCGCGGTCAAGTTCCACCCCGCGCTGCGCCACGTGGCGCCGGCCCGCCGTGAGCTGGGCATCCGCACGACCTTCAACTTCCTCGGCCCGCTCACCAACCCGGCCCGGGTCGCGGCCCAGGCCACCGGTGTCGCGGACGCCCGGATGGCGCCCATCATGGCGGGGGTGCTCGCCGCGCGCGGCTCCTCGGCGCTCGTGTTCCGGGGCGACGACGGCCTCGACGAGCTGACCATCACCGCGACCTCCCGGGTCTGGGTGGTGCGGGACGGGCAGGTGCGCGAGGAGGCCTTCGACCCGCGCGAGGTGGGCCTCGCCCTCGCCCCGGTGGAGGCGCTGCGCGGCGGCGACGCCTCGTACAACGCGGATGTCGCGCGGCGCCTGTTCGCGGGGGAACGCGGGCCCGTGCGGGACGCGGTGCTGCTGAACTCGGCGGCGGCGCTGGTCGCCCTCCACCCGACGCGGGCCCCGCTCACCGAACAGATCGCCGCCCAGATGGCGCGCGCGGCGGAGTCCCTCGACTCGGGCGCGGCGGCGGGGGCGCTCGACCGCTGGGTCACGGCCACCAACGCCTGAGCCGGCGGGGCGGGCGGGGGCCTGATCCGCCTTCGGCGGTGTCCTCAAACGCCGGACGGGCTGGGGTGGTGGTCGGTGCGGTGTCCGGGGCGTTTCCTTCGCCTTCGGGGGTGTCCTCAGGCGCCGGACGGGCTTGAGTTGTGCGTCTGTCCGGGGGGTGGGTGCCGGTGAAGAGGGCGGGGCCACCACCAGCCCGTCCGGCGTTTGAGGACAGTCCTTCGTCCGCATGGCGGACCCCCCTGTGCCCGCCGCAGGCGATATGGCAGGATGCCGGGCAGGTCATGAGTGACAGCGACTACGGCCCCGGCCCGCTGTCCGGCAACCCTCCGTCCGTGGCGGGGTGCCCCGGGTGAAGACCAGGCCGCAGGCAGCGAGGTCTGCGGCAAGCGCGGACCCCTCCGCGCCCGTTCCGGGGCGTTTCTCTGTGAATCCCCCGCCGGGCTCGACACCAGGGGTCCTGGTCGTCGAGGGAGCAGTCTCGTGAGCAAGCGAATGCGGTAGGGCCGAGCGCCCCGTCCCCGCACCTCCTCCTCATCTTCGCCCCACGGGCCCGTGCGTCCGTGTCCGTGGGTCCCTTCGCCCCGGGAGTTTCGCCGTGACTGTCTCCACCGCTGCCGCCGCCCAGACCGTTTGTCAGCCTCTGTCCGTGCTCGGGCGGGATGTCCGCGTCCCGCTGGTGACCGGCGGCGAGGTCGAGTACGCCGCCCTCGACTACGCCGCGAGCGCCCCCGCCCTCCAGCGGGTGTGGGACGACGTCGCCGCCTACGCCCCGTACTACGGCAGCGTGCACCGGGGTGCCGGGTACCTCTCGCAGCTCTCCACCGACCTGTTCGAGAAGGCCCGGGTGGAGGTCGCCGAGTTCCTCGACTGCCGGGAGAGCGACGAACTGCTCTTCACCCGCTCCACCACCGACTCGCTGAACCTGCTCGCCGCCTGCCTGCCCGCCGGGTGCCAGGTGTTCGTCTTCGAGACCGAGCACCACGCCTCGCTGCTGCCCTGGCGCAACGCCGAGGTCACCCACCTCGACGCCCCGCGCAGCCCGGCCGAGGCCGTCGACACCCTGGAGCGCGCCCTGGCCGCGCGGGAACCCCACGGGCCCGCCCTGGTGTGCGTCACCGGCGCCTCCAATGTGACGGGGGAGATCTGGCCGGTGCGCGAACTGGCCGCAGTCGCCCACGCGCACGGCGCCCGGATCGTGCTGGACGCCGCGCAGCTCGCCCCCCACCACCCCGTCTCCGTACAGGAGTTGGACGTCGACTGGGTCGCTTTCTCCGGACACAAGCTGTACGCGCCCTTCGGTTCCGGTGTGCTGGCCGGCCGCTCCGACTGGCTGGAGGAGGCGGAGCCGTACCTCGCGGGGGGCGGCGCCAGCCGTTCGGTGAGCCGGCGCGAGGACGGAGGGGTCGACGTCGTGTGGCACGGCGGCGCGGCCCGCCACGAGGCCGGTTCGCCCAACGTCATCGGCGCCTACGCGATCGCCTCGGCCTGCAAGGCGCTCACGGAGGCCGGGTTCGACAGCCTCGTCGCCCGTGAGAGGCAGCTCGTGGAGCGGGTGCGCACCGGGCTCGCGGACGTTCCCGGTGTCACCGTGCTGTCCCTCTTCGGCGAGGCCGCCGAACGGGTCGGCGTGCTGTCCTTCGTCGTCTCGGGCTGGAACAGCTCGCACTTCGCCGCCGCGCTCTCCGCCGAGTACGGCATCGGGGTGCGCGACGGACTGTTCTGCGCCCACCCCCTGGTGCGCACCCTGCTCGGCTCCACGGCCGAGGCGCCCGGCGAGTGCGGGGCCCCCGAGGGCGCGGCGGGGGAGCAGTCGCTCAACGCGATCAGGGTCAGTTTCGGCGCGGGCACCCCCGACGAGCACGTCGAGCGGTTCCTCGGCGCCGTCCGCGAGCTGGTGGCCGACGGGGCGCGGTGGAGCTACCGCACCGAGGGCGGGCGCTGCGTCCCGGCCGTCTGAGCCGGATCGGCGGGGCCCCGGCCGCGTACACCTGAGCCCCCGGCGCGCGCCGGGGGCTCAGGTCTGCGGGCGGTGCGGGAGCGGCCGGGCGGGCCGCCACCGGCGGGCGCGGCGGCTCAGGAGTCGAGGCCGATCGCGAAGGCCGCTTCGAGGTCGTGCTGCGAGTAGGTGCGGAAGGCGACGTGGGTGTCCGTCTCGACGACGCCGGGCACCCGGCTGATGCGCCCGGGAATGATCTCGGCGAGGTCCTCGTGCCGGGCCACCCGCACCATCGCGATCAGGTCGTAGGAACCGGTGACGGAGAAGACCTCGCTCACGCTGTCCATGCCGGCGATCGACTCGGCGATCTCCGGAATCCGGTCGACGCTGGTCTTGATGAGCACGATCGCGGTGATCACGGCTGGCTGTCCCCTTCGGTGGCCCTGGCTGATGCTGCCACCTTAATGCGCCCGATCCGGGCTCACGCGGGCAGGAAGCCCGGCGAGAAGGCCCGCCGGACCGCGAGGTGCCGGGGTGCGCGACGCGGGTCCCGGCGGACGCGAGGCGGTCCCCGCCGTCGTACGCCGGGGCCGGGCCGCTCGGGGCGGTCGGTCCGCATTGACGGGGTACCCGGACCGGGTGGGCGGTCCGCGCGGGCCGCTTCCCGTCGTCCCGGAAAGGGATCATGGACATATCATGACCTTGCGTGCGGAACGGGGCGTGCCACCGCGCCGCCGGGTATCCCGGCTCGCGTCCGGTACGTCAGGCCGTAGGGTTACGGGCAATGAGGACTGGTACCACTGCGAAGAAAGCGACGGGCACGATGACGGTTTCCCTTCCGACGGACACGACGCGCTGGCGCTGCACGCTGTGCGGCAACCTCACGCGCTTCGACGTGACCCGTTCGTCGAAGGTCGTCGAGTACGTACATCTCGACCTCGCCGGGGCGCCGCAGGTGGAGGAGCGTGAAGTGGTCGATGAGACCATCGAGTCGGTCCGCTGCCGCTGGTGCAACGCGGTGGACCAGGTGGAACTGGTGGACAGGCCGGGCCCGGCCTCCTGAGGGCCGGCCCGCACGGCGAGATGGGGTGACGAAGGGTGGAGGAAGCGAACGCCACGGGCGACGCCGAAACCGCCGGGGCGCCCCCCGGGGCCGCCGGTGAGCGGCAGCCCGAGGCCGCCGTGCCGCCGGACGGACGGGACAGTCGTGCCCCGGACTCCGCCGGGACGAACCGTCCCGCGGCGGACTCCGGGGAGCGTGCCGAGGCCGGACCTGCCGAGGGGCGGACCGAAGCCGGGCCGCCGGACGGGCGGACCGGGGCCGCACCGGGCGGTGAGCTTCCCGGCGAAGGTGCCCGGGCTGCCGACGGCGGGGCCGAGCCGCTCGAAGGACCGCTGCCCGAAGGGGTCAGGCGGCGGGTCGTGGCCATCGTGTCGGCCGCCTTCGGCGGGCTCACGGTGTCCGAACTGCCCGCCTCACTACGGCAGTACGCCCGCTTCACCCCGTCCCGCAGGGCCAAGTTCGCGGGCAACGCCATGGCCGCGGCCGTGGAGAGCGACCCCGCCTTCCGCCAGCGCATCGCGCTCGGGCTGCGCGGTGCCCAGCCCGAGGTGTGCGAGGCCCTGGAGTGCGGCGCCCCGCCGCCCGCCGCGGACCCGCTCGACGTCGCGGCGGCGGCCTACGTGCTGCGCCCGCCCGGCTGGGTCAAGCTCGTCGCGGCGGCCGGCGAGGAGGCCCAGCGGGCCGACGCCGAGCGGATCGACGACGCGACCCGCGACGAACTGGAACGCCTGCGCGCCGAACTGGCCGAGGCCAAGGAGCGCGGCAGGCACGACAGCGAACGGCTGCGCGCCGAACTCGACACGGCCCGCCGGGAGTCCGACGCCCTGCACCGCAAGCTGCGGTCCGCGCTGAGCGACGTCAAGCGCGGGGAGGCGGCGCTGCGCAAGGTCACCGCCGAGGCCGAGTCGACGCGTACGGCGGGGCAGGCCCAGGTGAGCGCCGCCGAGAGCGAGACCCGCCGGGTACGGGCGCGGCTCGCCGAGGTCGAGGCGGCTCTGGAGGCGAGCCGGCGGGCGGCCAGGGAAGGCCGCAGCGTCGAGGACATGCGGCTGCGCCTGCTGCTGGACACCGTGCTCGACGCCGCCTCCGGGCTGCGCCGCGAACTCGCCCTGCCGCCCGTCTCGGTGCGGCCCGCCGAGACCGTCGAGGCGGACGAGCCGGGACGGATGACGCCCAAGGACATCGCGGCCCGCGCGCTGTCCGAGCACGATCCGGCGATCCTGGACCAGTTGCTCGACCTGCCGCAGGCCCACCTCGTGGTCGACGGCTACAACGTGACCAAGACCGGCTATCCGACGATGCCGCTGGAGAAGCAGCGGCTGCGGCTGCTCGGCGGGCTGTCCCAACTCGCCGCCCAGAGCGGCGCGGAGGTCACCTGCGTCTTCGACGGGGCGGAACTCGCGGCCCCCGTGCTGCTCGCCCCGCCGCGCGGCGTCCGGGTGCTGTTCAGCAAGGCCGGGGTCACCGCCGACGAACTGATCCGTCAGCTCGTGCGCGCCGAGCCGCCCGGCCGTCCCGTCGTGGTCGTCTCCACGGACCGCGAGGTGGCCGACGGCGTCGCCAAGGCGGGCGCCCGCCCGGTGGCCTCCGCGATGCTCCTGAAGCGGCTCTCACGGGCCTGAGGCGCCGCTTCCGCCGGCCGGGCCGCCCCCGGTCGCGGCCTTGTGTCCGGAATGCCTGGGCCCGGGGTGCCTGCGCGCGGAATGCCTGGGCCCGGGATGCTCGTGCCCGAATGCCCGCGCCCGGGCTGCTCTCCACGGATTCCCGGGCCGCATGATCCGCGGCTGGGTGCAGCCGGTCGCGTGGGCGATCGCGTTCGGCGCACCGGTCCGCCGCGCCCGGTAAAGCCCGTACGCATATGCGAGGAACACATGTGCCCGTATTGTCGCAGGAGTTCTGTCCGTACCATCTGTAACCGGAGTGCGGTGTGTGCCCATTGGTGCCTTCGCGATGCGACGCACGGTCAGTTCACCGTCACTGGTGGTGCCTTGCGGGGTAAAGAAACCCGTGAGCACGAGGTTTTTGCCGGTGAGGATTTGAACTGATCACAGGAAGGTCACTAATGTCAGCCCGAACCTTCGCTCGGTTGATCACCCATCCGGGGTGACGGCGGGGGGCACCGCCGACCGGTGTCTCGGTAGGCGGCTGAAGGAAGAAGGAGCTCGCCTTCGTGGCGTCCCACCGTCGACCCAAGCAGCCGAGCCGCGCCCGTGTGACCGTGCTCACCGTCACCGCGGCCGCCGCCGTGGCCTTCACCTCGCAGGCCGCGCAAGCTGATCCCAAGCCCACCAAGACCGAGGTCAAGGCCAAGGTCGACAAGCTGTACGAGGAAGCCGAGCAGGCGACCGAGAAGTTCAACGGGGCCAAGGAGAAGCAGGAGAAGCTGGAGCGGGAGGTCGACAACCTCCAGGACAAGGTGGCCCGCGGCCAGGACCAGCTGAACGAGCAGCGCGACGCGCTCGGCGCCGTCGCCGCCGCCCAGTACCGCTCCGGCGGCATCGACCCCACCGTCCAGTTGTTCCTCTCCTCCGACCCGGACGACTTCCTCCAGCAGGCGGGCGCCCTCGACCAGATCAGCGACCGGCAGGCCGACACGCTGAAGAAGGTCCAGGAGAAGCAGCGGGTGCTCGCGCAGCAGCGCAAGGAGGCCGCCGAGAAGCTCGCCGACCTAGCCGACACCCGCGAGCAGCTCGGCAAGAAGAAGGCCGAGGTCCAGTCGAAGCTCTCCGAGGCCCGCAAGCTCCTCAACAGCCTCACGGCCGCCGAGCGGGCCAAGATGGCCGCGGACCAGGAGCGGGCCAGCAGGGCGAGCGAGCGCGCCGCCCTCCAGACCACGGGCGGTTCCACCGCGGGCGGCTCCACCTCGACCGGTTCCTCCGCCAACGTGGGCAAGGGCTCCGGCCTCGCGGGCGCCGCCTTCGCCGCCGCGCAGTCCAAGATCGGCCTGCCGTACCAATACGGCGCCACCGGTCCCAGCGCCTACGACTGCTCGGGCCTCACCTCCTGGGCCTACGCGCAGGCCGGGGCGACCATCCCGCGCACCTCGGAGGCCCAGGCCAACGCCGGCCAGCGGATCTACTCGCAGAGCCAGCTCCAGGTCGGCGACCTCGTGATCTTCTACGGCGACCAGCACCACGTCGGCCTCTACGCGGGCAACGGCCAGGTGCTGCACGCCCCGCGCACCGGCACGGTCGTGCGCTACGAGGCGATCGGCAACATGCCCTTCCAGTTCGGCGTCCGTATCTGAGGCCGGGCCGAGGAGTCCTCGCCGGGCGGTGCCCGGCCGCGGGAGGCCCGGGCGTGCGACGCACCGTCGCGCGCCCGGGCCTCCGGCGTGTCCGGGACCGCGTCGCGTGCGGGGGCGCGCTCGCACGCAAAAAGCGCGAGGGGGCTGTCGGGGTCAAGTGCCCAGCCCGGCCGTGTCCCTGGGGCGCGCCCGGTCTCACCCCCGCCCGATCGGGGGAATCGCGGACGCCCCCGCCGGCCCCGCTGTGTGCCCGTGACCTGCGGCATGGCGGCTGCCCACGGTCCGGGCCGCGGAGGTGGCGCCCCCTGAGGTCTTTGGACGGAGCGTAGCCGGGCCGCTACTGTCGGTTCGCATTCCCCGGCGCCCGCCGGGGTCCGTAGCGAAAGGCGACCGACCGCCGTGGCGTCCCATCGTCGTCCCGCCTCCTCCGGCCCCGACCGCAGCGCCCGCGTCACCGCGCTGACCACCGCGGTCGCGGCCACCGCGGCCGCGCTCGCCGCGAGCCCCGCGAGCGCTGAGCCCACCCCCACCCGGGAGACCGCCCGCGCCGGGGTCGACCGGCTCCTCACCGAGGCCGAACAGGCCACCGAGGCCTACAACGAGGCCGAGGAACGCGCCGGGCGGCTGCGGACCCGGGTCAACTCCACGGCGGACGCCGTCGCCCGCGCCCAGGAGCGGGTCAACACGATGCGCGGCGTGCTTGGTTCACTCGCCACCGCGCAGTACCGCGCGGGCGGCATCGACCCCACCGTGGCCCTCCTGCTCTCCGCCGACCCGGACGGCTACCTGGCCGGGGCCGCGCTGCTCGAACGGGTCGGAGAGGTGCGCTCCGGACAGCTCACCGCCCTGGAACAGGCGCGGCGCGTGCTGGCCCAGGACCGCGCGGAGGCGCGGCGCACCCTCGCCGCGCTGGAGCGCAGCCGCACGGACGTGGCCCGCCACAAGCGCACCGTGGAGGCGAGACTCGGCGCGGCCAGGCGGCTGCTCGGCTCGCTGACCGAGCGGCAGCGCGAGGACTTCCGGCGCGGTTCGCGGGCGGGCTCCCCGGGCCGCGCGGACCTGCCGGGCGCGGACGCCGTCGCCTCCGGCCGGGCGGCGGCCGCCGTGGCCGCCGCACAGCGCGCCCTCGGCAGCCCGTACGTGTGGGGCGCCAGCGGGCCGTCCTCCTTCGACTGCTCGGGGCTCGTGCAGTGGGCCTGGGGGCAGGCGGGGGTCGGGCTGCCCCGCACCTCGCAGGCGCAGGCGCACGCCGGGCGACAGGTCCCGCTGTCCCAGGCACGCCCCGGCGACCTCGTGGCCTACCGGGCCGACGCGAGCCACATCGGGATGTACGTCGGCGGCGGACAGGTCATCCACGCGCCCTACCCCGGGGCGCCGGTCCGCCGCGATCCGGTCGGCATGATGCCCGTCTCCTCCGTCACCCGGCCCTGACCGGAGGGCGGCGCGCCGCCCGGCGCCCGTATTCTCGGCGGGTGGCAGGTCGGACACCCGAGAGACTCCCGCTCGTGCGACGGCGCGGGCCCCTGGCGGCACTCGCCGCGGCCCTGCTCCTCGGCACGGCCGGCTGCGCGCCGCCGCAACCGGGAGCGGACCGGCAGCACCGGGCCGAACAGGCCGTACGCGCCCTCCTGGAGCGCCGTGCGCGGGCCGTGCTCGACAAGGACGAGCAGGGCTGGCTCGCGACCGCCGACCCGCGCGGCAGCGCCGTACGCGGCCGCGAGCGCACCGCGTTCGAGCACCTCGACGACCTCCCGTTCGGCTCCTGGTCGTACCGCCTGGTCTCGCTGGAACGCACCGGCCGCACCGCCTCGGCCCGCGCCGAACTGAGTTACCGGCTGCGCGGCTTCGACGCCGCCCCGGTCACCGTGGGACGCGCGCTGAGCCTCGGACTGCGCGGGGAGCGCTGGTACGTCGAGTCGGAGGGGCCCGCGCCGAAGTCCCCGCCGCAGCTGTGGGAGCAGGGCGAGGTGAGCGTCGTGGACGGGCGTTCCTCGATCGTCCTGGGCGTGGGGCAGAGCCGCGAGCGGCTGCGGGAGTTCGCGGCCCTCGCCGACAGGGCCGTGCCGGCCGTACGCCGCGCCTGGACCGGCGGCTGGCCCGGACGGCTGGTCGTCGTGGTGCCGCGCTCCCTGGACCGGATGGCCGCCCTGCTCGGGGCGAGCCCCGACGACTACCGGGGCATCGCCGCCGTCACCACCGGGGAACTCGGCGGCGCCGCGCGGGTGCCCGCCGACCGGGTCACCGTCAACCCCGCGGCCTTCGGTGAACTCGGCTCCTTCGGCGCGCAGTTCGTCCTCACCCACGAGGCCACCCACGTGGCGACGCGCTCCTCGACCTCCTCGGCGACCCCGCTGTGGCTCTCCGAGGGCTTCGCCGACTGGAGCGGCTACCGGGGCACCGGCCGCACACCCGCCGAGGTCGCCCCCGAACTCGCCAAGGAGGTCCACGCCGGGCGGCTGCCGCGCGCGCTGCCCGAGGACGGGGCGTTCGGCTTCGCGACCGACCCCGACCGCCTCGCCCGCGCCTACGAGAGCGGCTGGCTGGCCTGCCGCATGATCGCCGAGCAGTGGGGCGAGGCGGCGCTGCGCGACTTCTACCGCGCGGTCGGCGGGCACGACGGGCGCGAGAGCGCCGTGGACGCCGCCCTGCACAAGGTCCTCGGGCTGGACACCGCCCGGTTCACGAAGCGCTGGCAGGCCTATCTGCGGGAGCAGCTGGCCTGAGTACCGGGTGGGCCTGGGCCCACCGGCCCGTGGGCCCAGGCCCGTACCCCACTGCCCGCGCCCTCCCTAGCGTCGACACCACGACGAGACGGAGGAGAAGAGAGATGGCGAACACCGAGACCACCGGGGCCGGGACGGGGACGGGGACGGCCGGGAACATTCCGGCCGCGACGGCGCACCGCGACCACGACACACTGAAGGCACAGGACGCCGGTACGCGGAGGGCCTTCGACGCGGTGCGCACGTGCGCCGGGCTCTACGGCGTGCTGTGTGCCCTCGTCCTCGTGACCTTGGCCGTCCTGGTGTGCGGCGGCCACCCGGTGAGCCTCTTCATGTGGGTGCGGGGGGCCGTCCTGCTCGCCCTGGCCCCGGTGATCCGCCGGCCGGCCGCCCGCGCCGCGCAAGGGGTGCGACGGGGCTACGAACGGGTACGCACCCTGACCGCCGTCATGCCGGTCGCGATCGTCGGCGTCGACCTGATCCCCGGGGTGTGCCCCGCCTGGTACGCCGCGACGCAGGCCGTGTGCGCGCTGCCGCTGGTCGTGGCGGCCTTCCTCGTCCGTGGCCGGGGACCGCGCGCCGCGTTCCCGGGGCGGGGCTGACCCGGCCGGGGCGGGTCACGCGGAGCTGGCCGCCGCCGCCGTCCGCCCGGCGTCCGAGGGGGCGGCCACGGGCTCGCCCGCCGGGGCCTCGGTCACGGTCTGCCGCCACAGCGTGCGGCAGGCCAGCAGGCTCGCCGCCACGAGCAGGCCGTTGCGCGCGAGCAGCAGGGCGAGGCCCGCCGGTTCGCTCGCCACGACCTCCGCGAAGTAGACCGGGAACTCCAGATACGTCAGGACCGTCGCGCACAGGACCAGCGCGACCGGGAGCGCCATACGGCTCGCGCGGTACAGCAGGCACACCGCGCCGAGCCCCACGAGCCACACCAGGTACTGGGGGCTGATGACCCTGCTCGTCGTCGTGAACAGCAGGAGCCCCGCGAAGGCCGCGTCGGCGACCGTCGTCGAGGTCCACACGCGGGCCCGCAGCCGCCACAGCACGAGCCAGCCGAGCGCCATCAGGGACAGGACCTGCGCGAGGGTGCTGACGAGCGCGACGTGGCTGCCGAGGAACTCCATCGAGCCGTAGTGGTACTGCACCACGCCCGACCAGCCGAACTGCCGCGCCACGTGGAACACCAGCGCGCCCAGCGACTCGACCTCGGTGCCCCGGTCGCGCTGCGCGGTCAGGAAGGACAGGCTCCCCGGCATCGTCAGGCCGAACACCGCGAGCAGCAGCGCCGCCGTGAGGGCCGCCGCCGCCCACGCCCGGCGGGTCGGCGAACGGCGCGGGGTGCCGAGCAGGGCGAGCACCGGCCACACCTTGACGACCGCGCCGAAGGCCGACAGCGCGCCCATCAGCCGGGGCCGGGCGGCGCCCGCGAGCAGCGCGGCCACCGCGACGGCCGTCACCATCACGTCGTAGCGCGCGTACACCGTCGGGCCCAGCAGCGGGACGCCCACGACCCACACCCACACGCCCGCCGTACGGCGGGCGCCCCGGCGGGAGGCGTACAGCAGGAGCCCCAGGACGAGCGCGTCGCACAGCAGCGCCACGACGAAGAAGGCGTCCGCGTAGCCGAGCGGGGGCAGCAGCCGGGGCGCCAGGATCGCGAGGGCGGCGCCCGGCGGGTACTGCCACGTCACGTCGTCGTGCGGGAACACGCCGGTGCCCAGGACCGAGGCCCAGTTCTGGTAGATCACCGACACGTCGGTCGTCACGTCGAGCGTGGGGGGCGTGATCACCTTCGTCACGCACAGCATCAGGAGCGCTCTGGTCGCCGCCCAGCCCAGCAGGACCGCCGCCGTCGTCGCTCCCGGGCGCCTCGCGTCCGCCATGCCCACCTCGTCGTGTCGGGTCCCTGCCGGGCCGCTCGTCCCACTGGAGCGGCCACTATGCCCGCAAGGCCCGTGGCGGGGCCATCGGCGCGGGCGCTGTGTCCCGGTTCGTGCCCCGCACTTCGCCGGTACGGCGGCGTCCGCCGGGGACCGGGACGTTCGGTACTGTCGGCGACGATGGACAAGACCCTGATCGTCACCAACGACTTCCCTCCCCGCCAGGGCGGCATTCAGTCCTTCCTGCACAACATCGCGCTGCGCCTGGACCCGGAGCGGTTCGTCGTCTACGCCTCGACCTGGAAGCGCGGCCGCGAGGGCCGGGAGGCGACCGCCGCCTTCGACGCGGAGCAGCCGTTCCGGGTGTACCGCGACCCGACGACGATGCTGCTGCCGACCCCGCGCACCACGCGCCGGGCCACGACGCTGCTCAGGCGCCACGGCTGTACGTCGGTGTGGTTCGGCGCCGCCGCGCCGCTCGGCCTCATGGCGCCCGCGCTGCGCTCGGCGGGGGCGCGACGGCTGGTCGCCACGACCCACGGCCACGAGGCGGGCTGGGCCCAGCTGCCCGGGGCGCGGAGCCTGCTGCGGCGCATCGGCGACACCACCGACACGGTGACCTACCTCGGCGAGTACACCCGCTCCCGGATCGCGCCCGCGCTCGGCCCGGCCGCCGCCGCCCGCATGGTGCACCTGCCGCCGGGCGTCGACGAGAAGGTCTTCCACCCCGGCTCGGGCGGCGCCGAAGTCCGCGCCCGGCTCGGACTGAGCGAGCGGCCCGTCGTCGTGTGTGTCTCCCGGCTCGTCCCGAGGAAGGGCCAGGACACGCTGATCCGCGCCTGGCCGACCGTACTGGCCGCCGAACCCGAGGCCGTACTGCTCGTCGTCGGCGGCGGACCCTACGAGGCGGACCTGCGCCGCCTGGCCCGCGAGACGGGGGTGGCCGCCTCCGTACGGTTCACCGGCGCGGTGCCGTGGGCGGAGCTGCCGGCGCACTTCGGCGCGGGAGACGTCTTCGCGATGCCGTGCCGCACGCGGCGCGGCGGGCTGGACGTGGAGGGCCTCGGCATCGTCTACCTGGAGGCCTCGGCGACCGGGCTGCCGGTGGTGGCCGGGGACTCCGGGGGAGCGCCGGACGCGGTACGGGACGGGGTGACCGGCTGGGTCGTCCCCGGCGACCGCCCCGGCGACACGGCCGACCGCCTCATCACCCTCCTCGCCGACGAGGCGCTGCGCACGCGGATGGGCCGGGCCGGCCGCGCCTGGGTCGAGGAGAAATGGCGCTGGGACCTGCTGGCGGCCGATCTGGCGGCGCTGCTGTAGCCGTGTCCTCAGTCGCCGGAGGGCTTGGTGTCCTCAAGTGCCGGACGGGCTGGGGTGGTTGCGGTCCGGGTGTCGGGCCTCCGGCCGGTGGTGTCCTCAAGCGCCGGACGGACTGGTGGGGATGCGGTCCGGGTGTGGGGCTCTGGCCGGTGGTGTCCTCAAGTGCCGGACGGGCTGGTGGGGGTGCGGTCCGGGTGTGGGGCTCTGGCCGGTGGTGTCCTCAAGTGCCGGACGGGCCGGGGTGGTTGCGGTCTGTCCGGCACTTGAGGACGAATGCCTCGTCCTACCTCCGGTACAGCGCCTCGACGTCCTCCGCGAAGTCCTTCGCCACCACGTTCCGCTTCAGCTTGAGGGAGGGGGTCAGGTGTCCCGACTCCTCCGTGAACTGCACCGGCAGGACGCGGAACTTGCGGACGGACTCCGCCTTGGAGACCGCCGCGTTGCCCTCGTCCACCGCCGACTGGAGTTCGGCCAGCAGTTCGGGGTCCTCGCGCAGGGACCCGGGGGTCGAGCCGGCCGGCCTGCCGTGGTCGGCGGCCCAGTGGGCGAGGAACTCCTCGTCCAGGGTGAGCAGCGCGCCGACGAAGGGGCGGCCGTCGCCCACGACCATGCACTCGGCGACCAGCGCGTGGCCGCGGATGCGGTCCTCGATGACGGCGGGAGCGACGTTCTTGCCGCCCGCCGTCACGATGATCTCCTTCTTGCGGCCGGTGATCGCGAGGTAGCCGTCCTCGTCGAGCGTGCCGATGTCGCCGGTGTGGAACCAGCCGTCGGCGAGCGCCTCGGCGGTCGCCGCCTCGTTGTTCCAGTACCGCGCGAACAGGTGCTCACCGTGCAGCAGCACCTCGCCGTCGTCCGCGATCCGCACCACGGAGCCCGGCAGCGGCTGGCCCACCGTGCCGATCTTCTGGCGGTCCCACGGGTTGAAGGCGGTCGCAGCGCAGGACTCGGTGAGCCCGTAGCCCTCCAGGACGGTGAAGCCGATGCCGCGGAAGAAGTGCCCGAGGCGTTCGCCGAGCGGCGCCCCGCCCGAGATCGCGTACTCGCCGCGACCGCCGAGCACCGCCCGCAGCTTGCCGTACACGAGCTTGTCGAAGAGCCGGTGGCGCAGCCGCAGGCCGAGGGAGGGCCCCTGCGGGGTGTCCTGGGCCTGGCTGAAGGCGATGGCCGCGTCGGCGGCCCGGTCGAAGATCCTGCCCTTGCCGCCGGCCTGCGCCGAGGCCCGTGCCGCGTTGTAGACCTTCTCGAAGACGCGCGGGACACCGAGGACCATCGTCGGCCGGAAGGCGCTCAGTTCCTCGGTGAGGTTCTTGATGTCGGGGGCGTGGCCCAGCTTGATCGGCGCCATGAGCGCCGCGACCTGCACCAGACGCCCGAAGACGTGCGCGACCGGGAGGAAGAGCAGGACCGAGCACTCGCCGGTGCGGAACAGGGGCTTGAGGCGTTCCACGACGTTCCCGCACTCGGCGAAGAAACTGCGGTGGGTCAGCACACAGCCCTTGGGGCGGCCCGTGGTGCCCGAGGTGTAGACGATGGTCGCCGGGTCGTCGGCGCTGACGCCCGCGGCCCGCTCGTCCAGAACCCGGTCCGCGACCCCGGCGCCCGCCGCGTTCAGCTCCCCGACGCCGCCCGCGTCGATCTGCCACACGTGCGCGAGCTCCGGCAGCCCCTCGCGCACCGAGGAGACGGTCGCGGCGTGCGCGTCACTCTCCACGAGGCAGGCCACCGCCCCGGAGTCGCCCAGAATCCACTGCACCTGCTCGGCGGAGCTGGTCTCGTACACCGGCACGGTCACCGCTCCGGCCGCCCAGATCGCGAAGTCCAGCAGCGTCCACTCGTAGCGGGTGCGGGACATCAGGCCGATCCGGTCGCCCGGGCCGACACCGGAGGCGATCAGGCCCTTCGCGGCGGCGTTCACCTCGGCGAGGAAGACCGTGGAGGTGACGTCCCGCCACACCCCGTCGACCTTGCGGCCCAGGACCGCCACCTCGGGATGGCGCGCGGCGTTGCGGCGGACGATATCGGTCAGGTTGCCGCCCGCGGGGACCTCGTACAGGGCCGGAAGGCTGAACTCGCGCAAGACTGCTGCTCCTCATTGGCGCCGGCGCCACGACGGTGTGCTGCGACGGTGCGATCCAAGATCGGGCGGGTGCTCCGTGGGGAGAGCACGACCGGACCGCCCGGACGTTACCCACCGGTAAGGGGTTTTCGATAGGGGGACCGGGCCAGATGTTCGGTGCGTCACACGCCGCGCAGGCGCTTCGCGCACAGTAGTCCACGGTGCTCCCGACTGAGAAGTAACCGCAGGTCCGACCCTGTCTGCCGGATTCCGGCCGGTCCTTGGGCACGGCCGGAAAGCGGGCCGCTTCCCTGTCCGCGGACCGCGGGCCGGTCTTAGGGTGGCGGGCATGCGAAGGACCCGTATTCATGTGGTGAGCGACGTGCACGGCAACGTCCGGGACCTCGCCCGGGCCGGGGACGGCGCGGACGCCCTCGTGTGCCTCGGCGACCTCGTGATGTTCCTCGACTACGCGGACCACTCGCACGGCATCTTCCCGGACCTGTTCGGCACCGAGGCCGCCGACCGGATCGTCGAACTGCGCACCGCCCGCCGCTTCGACGAGGCCCGCGACTTCAACCGCGCCCAGTGGGCCCGGCTGGGCGAGGAACCGGGCCCGGCCATCGAGCGCGCCGCCCGCCTCCAGTACGCGCGCCTGTTCGCCGCCTTCCCCGCCCCGACGTACGCGACCTTCGGCAACGTCGACCTCCCGCACCTGTGGAAGGAGTACGCCCGCCCCGGCACCACCGTCCTCGACGGGGAGCGGGTGGAGATCGGCGGCCGCGTCTTCGGCTTCGTCGGCGGCGGACTGCGCACCCCGATGCGCACCCCCTACGAGCGGGACGACGAGGAGTACGCCGCGAAGGTCGAGGCGCTCGGCGAGGTCGACGTCCTGTGCACCCATATCCCGCCCGAGGTGCCCGAACTCGTCTACGACACCGTCGCGCGCCGCTTCGAACGCGGCAGCCGCGCCCTGCTCGCCGCGATCCGCCGCACCCGGCCCCGCTACCACCTGTTCGGCCACGTCCACCAGCCCCTCGTGCGGCGGGCCAGGATCGGCGCCACGGAGTGCGTGAACGTGGGTCACTTCGCCTCCACCGGGCGCCCCTGGGCCCTGGAATGGTGAAGCCGGCCGGGGCGGTAGCCTTGCCGCGCGGGCCCCACATCGTTCCACTTCCGCGAAACATCCGACCGGTCTGCACTGGAGGAGCCACGGCGATGGCCGAACACACCAGCTCAAGCATCATCATCGAGGCCCCCGTGGCCGACGTCATGGGTGTGATCGCCGACTTCGCCCGCTACCCCGACTGGACCGGCGAGGTCAAGGAGGCCGACATCCTGGCCACCGACGACCAGGGCCGCGCCGAACAGGTCCGCCTCGTCATGGACGCGGGCGCCATCAAGGACGACCAGACCCTCGCCTACACCTGGCTCAGCCCCGAAGAGGTGAGCTGGACCCTGGTCAAGTCGCAGATGCTGCGCTCCCTCGACGGCTCCTACCGGCTGCGCGCCGCCGGCGCCGGCACCGAGGTCACCTACCGGCTCACGGTCGACGTCAAGATCCCGATGCTCGGCATGATCAAGCGCAAGGCCGAGAAGGTCATCACCGACCGCGCGCTCGCCGGGCTCAAGAAGCGCGTCGAGGCCGGTCCGCCCGCCCAGACCGCGACCGACTCCGCGCCCCCGGCCGGCGATCCCGCCTGACCGCCCGAGCCCTTCCCCAGGCCATGCGCACGGTCCTCGTCACCGGCCCCGGCGGCGCGGGCCGCACCACGCTCGCCGCCGCGACCGCCCTCGCCGCCGCCCGCGCGGGCTCCCGCACCCTGCTGATCACCCCCGACCGGTCGGCCGCCGCCGTCCTCGGCGTGCGGCCCGGACGCACCCCCGTCGAGGTCGCGCCCCTGCTCGGCGTCGTCGGCACCGACCCGGACCACGGCTTCCGCAGCGGGCTCCTCACCCTCCAGGAACGCGCCGGAACCGCCCTCGCGCTGCTCGGCGCCGCCCCGCTGGAGGACGGCGAACTCACCACGCTGCCCGGAGCCGGCGAACTCGCGCTGCTCTCCGCGCTGCACCGCCACGGAGTCGGCGAGGACCCCGCGAGGCCCGACGCCGACGAGGACACCGGCCCTGCCCACGAGACGCTGGTGGTCGACCTGCCCGCGGGCGACGCGGCCCTCGCGCTGCTCGTCCTCCCCGAGCAGCTGCGCCGCTACCTCGGCCGCCTGCTGCCCGCGAGACGGCAGGCCGCCCGCGCGCTGCGCCCCGTCCTCGGGCGGCTCGCCGGGGTGCCGATGCCCGCCGAGGACCTCTACACGCTCGCGGCCCGCGCCGACACCACGCTCGCCGCCGTCGAAGACCTGCTGCGGGCCCCCGGGACGACCGTGCGGTACGTCGCCGAGCCCACCCCCGCCGCCGCCGACGCGCTGCGCGTGCACCGCACCGGGACCGCCCTGTACGACCTGCGCCCCGAGGCCGTCCTCGCCAACCGGGTCCAGCCCGAGCAGGCCCCCGGCGCCGCCCAGCAGGACAAGGTGCTCGCCGAGTGGCGGGCCGAGGTGCTGCCCGTGCACCCCGTGCGGCACCTCGGCCACGACCCGCGCGGCCTCGACGACCTCGCCGCGCTCCAGGTGCCCCCGCCCGCTGCCCTGCCCGTCGAGGCGCTGCCCTGGCCCCTGCTCGACCGCCGCGAGGACAGCGGCGACAACGACGGCGGAGGCTGCCTGGAGTGGTGGATCCCGCTGCCCGGAGCCGTACGCGAGGAGCTCGACCTGTTCCGGCTCGACGACGAACTCGTGGTCACCGCCGGGCCGTTCCGCCGCGTCCTGATCCTGCCCTCGGCGCTGCGCCGCTGCTCGGTGACCGGCGCCGCCCTGCGCGAGGGCGCCCTGCGGGTGCGCTTCACCCCCGACCCGGCGCTGTGGCCCAGGCGCTGAGCCTCTCGGGCCTGTCTTCGAACTGCCGCCTGCCGCGCGGCGCCAGTTCGAAGACAGGCCCTGGGCGCCCCGCCCGCCGTCCGGCCCCCTCCGTCTCGCCGCCCGGTCCGGTACCGTCGAAGTGCGCAGCCCACCCCCGGCCCGACCCGCCCGCAGGAGTCCGCCATGAGCGAAGCCACCGAGCCCTCCGCCTCCTTCGACGACGACGCCTGGTCCACGGCCTGCGCCGAGGACCTCGCCGCCGAGCGGGACCGGCGCCGGCGGGAGCACGGGCCGCGCCCCGGTTCCGCCGCCGAGGAGCTGCGCCGCCTCGCCGACGCCGTCGCCGAACGCGTCGGCGCCTTCTCCGCCCTCGCCGGCTCCGCCAACCCCGTCGCGGGCGCCGCCGCCGAACAGGTCGTCCGCCAGGTCGTCCAGCAGGCGAAGTCCGTCGTGGAACCCGTACTGGAGCGCAACCCGCAGGTCTTCGACCACCTCGCCGCCGCCGGGGCCGAACTCCTCGCCGCCTACCGCAGCGCCGTGTCCGGCCAGGAGAACCGCTGGACGCGCGGCGACAAGCCTTCCGAGACCGGGGCGACGGCCCCCGGGAAGACCCCGGGGAACGAGGGCCCCGGCGGTCCCTCCGGACCCGGCCGTGACGACGAGGGACCCGGGCGCGGGGAGCACATCGACCTCGACTGACGGCCCCTCGCGTAAGGTTGCCCCTCAGCGGGGCTCGACCGAAAACTGAGGGACACATGGGACTCACCATCGGCGTCGACATCGGCGGCACGAAGATCGCGGCTGGAGTGGTGGACGAGGAGGGGGCGATCCTCTCGACGTTCACCGTGCCCACGCCGCCCACCGCCGAGGCCATCGTCGACGCGATCTCCAGCGCGGTCGCCGGCGCCAGCAAGGGCCACGAGATCGAGGCCGTCGGCATCGGCGCGGCCGGATACGTGGACGACAAGCGTGCCACCGTCCTGTTCGCGCCCAACATCGACTGGCGCCACGAACCGCTCAAGGACAAGGTCGAGCAGCGCGTCGGCCTGCCCGTCGTTGTGGAGAACGACGCCAACGCGGCCGCCTGGGGCGAGTACCGCTTCGGCGCCGGACAGGGCCACGAGGACGTCATCTGCATCACGCTGGGCACCGGCCTCGGCGGCGGCATCATCATCGGCAACAAGCTGCGCCGCGGACGCTTCGGCGTGGCCGCCGAGTTCGGCCACATCCGGGTCGTCCCCGACGGGCTGCTGTGCGGCTGCGGCAGCCAGGGCTGCTGGGAGCAGTACGCCTCCGGCCGGGCCCTGGTGCGCTACGCCAAGCAGCGCGCCAACGCGACCCCGGAGAACGCCGAGATCCTGCTCGCCCTCGGCGACGGCACGGCCGACGGCATCCAGGGCAAGCACGTCAGCGCGGCGGCCCGCCAGGGCGACGCCGTCGCGATCGACTCCTTCCGGGAACTCGCCCGCTGGGCCGGCGCCGGACTCGCCGATCTCGCCTCGCTGTTCGACCCCTCGGCGTTCATCGTCGGCGGCGGCGTCTCCGACGAGGGCGACCTCGTGCTCGACCCGATCCGCCGCTCCTTCCGCCGCTGGCTGATCGGCGGCGCCTGGCGCCCGCACGCCCAGGTGCTCGCCGCCCAACTCGGCGGGAAGGCAGGGCTGGTCGGCGCCGCCGACCTCGCCCGCCAGGGCTGACCCCCCTCGCACGCCCCACGTCCGTCGCGTCCCCGGTGCGGGAGGCGGCGGACGTCGGCGTAGGTTGAGCGCCATGCAGAGCCCAACGCCGCCCAGCACCTTGCCCGACTCCCGTACCGAGCCGGACGGTTCCGCCGTAGTGCGGGTCCTCAGTTACAACATCCGCTCCCTGCGCGACGACACCGAAGCGCTGAGCCGCATCATCCGCGCCTGCGCGCCCGACGTGGTGCTCCTGCAGGAGGCGCCCCGGTTCTTCCGCTGGCGCAAGCAACTGTCGCGACTGGCCCGGGGATCGGGCCTGGTGACCCTCGCGGGCGGCGGTACGGCCGCCGGGCCCGCCCTGCTGTGCTCGCTGCGCGCGAGGGTCGAGAGCACCGAGGACGTCCTGCTGCCGCTCACCCCCGGGCTGCACCGGCGCGGGCTGTCCACCGCCGTACTCCGCTTCGGCGCCGCCCGGCTCGGCGTCGTCAGCTGCCACCTGAGCCTCCAGAAGGACGAGCGCTACGCCCAGGGCGGCATGCTGCTCGACAAGGTCGCGGGGCTCGGCACCCAGTACGCGGTCGCGGGCGGCGACATCAACGAACGCCCCGGGGGCCGCACCTTCCGGCTGCTCGCCGGCGAACTCCGCGACGCCTGGACCGTCCGCCCGGCCGGCGGGGAGCACACCTCGACCGCCGCCGACCCCCGTCAGCGCATCGACGCCCTGTTCGTCACCGAGGGCGTGGAGGTGCTGGGCTGCGGCGTCCCCGACCTGCCCGGCGTGACCGAGGCCGACCTGCGCGCCGCCTCCGACCACCTGCCGGTCCTCGCGGCGCTGCGGCTGCCGGCCGCTTCCTGAACGAACCGGGGGCGGGACCGCGCGGAAGCCGCGGCCCGCCCGCCGGGGCTCACACCACGGCGCCGCGCCCCGGGTCGTCCTCGTCGTCCTCGCCGTCCCCCATCCGCATGACCAGCGTCGCGAAGCCGCCGACGAAACCGCCGATGCACAGCGTCGCGAGCCACCACGTCATCGTCCAGCCCAGCAGGACGATCAACAGGGTCAGCACCGGACCGCCGATCACCGCGATCCAGGCGAACTTGGACGTCACGTCCGCCGTGGGCAGCGGCGGGTCCGGCTGCACGAAGTGCCCCTCGTCCTGCGGACCGAGATCGTCCTCACCCGGCCGCGCGAGGGAGTGGTCGCGCGGACCGCCCGCCAGCCCCGGCGCGAAGGCCACCGAACCACCGAGCGGCCGGACCCCGGACACGGTGCCCTCCCCGGGCTCGCCGCCCTCCTCGTTCTTCGCCTCGTCCCGGTCACCGGCGTCCTTGTCACCGGCGTCCTTGTCACCGGCGTCCTTGTCGCCGGTGTCCTTGTCACCGGCCCGGGTGTCGCCCCGCGAGGCCGCCTCGGTACGGGCCAGATCCTCCACGGACTTGAACGGCCGCGCCCCCGGCGGGTCCTCGGGCTCCTCGCCGTACCCGGCGACGATCGCCGCCCAGGCCGCCTCCTCGTCGAAGGGGACGCCGCTCTCCTCCGGCTCCCGGCTCTCCTCGCGCTCCGCGCCGTTCTCAGCCACCGGTGGCCGTCCCTTCGTTGGCGAAATGGGCGAATTCTGGAGCGATCCGGGACACGAAGGAAACACTCTCCCCGAAGATCCGGTCCGCGTCATGGTCCAACGTCGCGACGTGGTAGCTGTGTTCCAGCACCAGCTCGGTGACGTCCCGCGAGGACACCCGGCTTCGCACCCGCGCCGAGTCGCCCGGCGGCACCACGTGGTCGCGCGCGCTGTGCAGAAGCAGCAGCGGCTGCGTCACCTGCGGCAGCTCCCGGTCCACCAGCCGGAAGAAGGCGCGCACCGAGTGCGCCGCGTGCAGCGGGACGCGGTCGTAGCCCAGCTCCTCGACGCCCTCCTTCGCGATGTCGCCGACCAGCCCCGCGATGGAGGGCAGCAGATGCCGCGCCACCGGCAGCGCGTGCGCCGCCGCCCCGTGCACCTTGAGCGCCGGGTTGACCAGGACCAGCCCCGACACCGCCGCCCCGTGCTTCGCCGCGAGCCGCAGGGCGAGCGCCCCGCCCATCGACAGACCGCACACGAAGACCCGCTCGCAGCGCTCCGACAACTCCCGCAGCGCCCGGTCCACCTCGGCGTACCAGTCCTGCCAGCCGGTGATCTGCATGTCCTGCCAGCGGGTCCCGTGCCCCGGCAGGAGCGGCAGGGACACGCTCGCCCCGCGCCGCGCCAGGTACTCGCCCCAGGGGCGCAGCGACTGCGGCGAGCCGGTGAAGCCGTGACAGAGGAGGACGCCGACCTGCCCGCCCTCGTGGCGGTACGGCTCGGCTCCGGGAAGGACCGGCACGATCGGTCTCCTTCGTGAGGCGGGTTCGTCAGGCGGGTTCATGAGGCGGGTTCGTGAGGCGGGGCGGAACAGTGAAGGGGGTGGCGAGAGGGGACAGGGGTACGACCGGGCGGTACGGGAGGTGGCGCCGCGCCCCCGCCCGGCATGTCCGGCCGGGAACGGGGCACCGGAACGATGGCGCGGGAGCGTACTTCACCGTACGCGACCGGGCCGACACCGACCAGGGTCGTCGTGCGCCCACCCGCCCGCGGGCGCCCCGGCGGGTAAGGTCGACGGCAAGGACAGGGAAGGCGGACCGGTGATCTACAACGCGATGAAGCACTCGCTGGGTGCCTCGCTCAAGCTTGCCTTCAGGCCCTGGGTGGAGGGAATGGAGCACATCCCCGCCGAGGGCCCCGCCATCCTCGCGAGCAACCACCTCTCGTTCTCCGACTCCTTCTTCCTGCCGTCGATGCTGGACCGCAAGGTCACCTTCATCGCCAAGGCCGAGTACTTCACCACCCCCGGGATCAAAGGCCGGCTGACCGCCGCCTTCTTCAAGGGCGTGGGCCAGCTCCCGGTGGACCGCTCGGGCGGCCGGGGCGCCGGAGAGGCCGCGATCAGGAGCGGGGTCGAGGTCCTGGAACGCGGAGAGCTCTTCGGGATCTACCCCGAGGGCACCCGCTCGCCGGACGGCCGCCTCTACCGCGGCAAACCCGGCGGGCTCGCCCGGGTCGCGCTCGCCAGCGGCGCCCCCGTCATCCCGGTCGCGATGATCGACACCGAGAAGATCCAGCCGCCCGGCCAGGTCATGCCGAAACTCATGCGGCCCGGCATCCGGATCGGCAAGCCGCTCGACTTCAGCCGGTACGAGGGCATGGAGCAGGATCGTTTCGTCCTGCGCGCGATCACCGACGAGGTCATGTACGAGATCATGAAGCTCTCGGGCCAGGAGTACGTCGACATCTACGCGACCGCCGCCAAGCGCCAGATCGCCGACGCGGCGAAGAAGCGCGCCGAGGCCGAGAAGGCCGCCGCCAAGGAGCGCCCCGCCGGGGCCGAGGAGAGCGGCCGGGCCGCCTGAGCCGTTTGGCCGCCGCCAGAGCCGCCCGGCCCGCCGCCGTCGACCGGCAGGCCCCTTCTCCCTCCGTCCCCCGGGAACCGCATAGGCTGCCCAGCGCGTAGGACCGGGTGGGGAATCGGTCGAGGGCAGGGGGCACACGAGATGAGCACGAGGGAAGGCCCGGCGACGGCGGGAGCGCACGCAGCGCCCGCAGCGCCGCGCTCCGGGGGCGGGCGGCCCGCGCCGCGCGGCACACCGCCCGACGCCAGGACGGAGAACACCCCGCCCGCGCGGCCGAGTGCGCCCCGGGCCCGCATGTCGGTCGAGCAGCCGATGTGGCGGGCGCTCACCGGCTACCGCGTGCTGACCCTGTGCTACGCGGTCGGGCTGTTCCTCGCCTCGTACGGTGAGTACGCCAGTCCGGGCCTCGCCGTCGCGTACTACGTGGTGCTCGCGCCCTGGACGCTGCTGACCCTGCGCCGGGTCTCCGGCGCCGCGCGCTGCACCTGGCCCTTCCTCGGCGCCGACCTCGTGATCGCGCTCGCCGGAATCCTGCTGACCCCGCTCGCGCAGGGCGCGGACCGGGTCGCCTCGGGGGTGCCCACGCTGCCCTCGATATGGACGGCGGGCGCGGTCCTCGCGTACGCGCTCAAGGGCGGCTGGCGCTGGGCGGCGTTCGCCTCCGCGCTGGTCGGCCTGGCGAACGTCGTACAGCGCGGCACACCGAGCCAGAGCACCGTGCACGCGGTGCTGCTGGTGTGCGTCGCCTCCATCGCGATCGGCTACGTCATCGAGGTCGCCCGCGCCTCCGAGCGCACCCTCGCGCGCGCCCTGGAGATCGACTCGGCGAACCGCGAACGCGAACGGCTGGCCCGCGACATCCACGACAGCGTGCTCCAGGTCCTCGCCATGGTGCAGCGGCGCGGCACCGCCCTCGGCGGGGAGGCCGCCGAACTGGGCCGTCTGGCCGGGGAGCAGGAGAGCGCGCTGCGCACCCTGATCCTGGGCGGGCCGCCCGCCCCGCCCGCCGAGGACGCCGAGCCGGGCGCGGGGGAGGCACCGCTCGACCTGCTGCCGCTGCTCACCGCGCACACCGGCCCCGGGGTGAGCCTCGCCGGACCGGGTACGCCCGTCCTGCTGCCGCCGCACACCGCACGCGAGGTGGCCGCCGCCGTGGCAGCGGCCCTCGACAACGTCCGGGCCCATGCGGGCGAGGGGGCGCGGGCCTGGCTCCTGGTCGAGGACGAGCCCGAGGAGGTCCTCGTCACCGTGCGCGACGACGGGCCCGGCATCCCCGAGGGCCGCCTGGACCAGGCCGCGACCGAGGGACGGCTCGGCGTCGCCCAGTCCATCCGGGGCAGACTGCGCGACCTCGGCGGCGGCGCGGAACTCCTCTCCGTCCCCGGGCAGGGCACCGAGGTCGAACTGCGCGTACCGCGCGCCGCCACGTGACGGAACACGGCACACGCCACAAGAGAAACGGGCTGAACAGGATGAACGGGTCGAACGACCAGCCGCACGAGGCGCGGGAGACGGGCACGGACGGCGCTCGGCCGACCACGGTGATGGTCGTCGACGACCATCCGATGTGGCGGGACGCGGTCGCCCGCGACCTGGAGGCGGCCGGTTTCACGGTCGTCGCCACCGCGGGGGACGGGGCCCAGGCCGTACGCCGCGCCACCGCCGTACGGCCCGACGTGCTCGTGCTCGACCTGAACCTGCCCGAACTGCCCGGCGTCGAGGTGTGCAAACGGCTGGTACGGGAGCGGCCCGGGCTGCGCGTCCTCGTGCTGTCCGCGAGCGGGGAGCACGCCGACGTCCTGGAAGCCGTCAAGTCCGGGGCCACCGGCTACCTGCTGAAGTCGTCGAGCACCGGGGAACTGGTCGAGGCGGTCCGGCGCACCGCGGTCGGCGAGGCCGTGTTCACCCCCGGGCTCGCCGGTCTCGTGCTCGGCGAGTACCGGCGGCTGGCCGCCGAGGGGCCCGCCGCCGGTGCGCAGGAGCCGGGCGCGCCCCGGCTGACGCAGCGGGAGACCGAGGTGCTGCGGCTCGTCGCCAAGGGCCTGAGCTACAAGCAGATCGCCGAACGCCTCGTCATCTCGCACCGCACCGTCCAGAACCACGTGCAGAACACGCTCGGCAAACTCCAGCTGCACAACCGCGTGGAGCTGGTGCGGTACGCCATCGAACGCGGTCTCGACGAGATCTGAGCAACCGGGCCCGCCCGGGGCGCGGGCGGGGCCGAAGGTCCCGGACAGCCGTGTTCCCCGGGCGTGTCAGCCACCGGGGGCCCTAGGGTCGGGGGCAGTGTCACCTACCCGGGGAGCCGCTGTGGAGATCCTGGCATTCGGCGTGCAGAGCGACGAACAGCCGTTGCTGGAGCGGGCCTTCGCCGGCCACTCCGAGCTGCACTGCCTCGACGTCTTCCTCACCGCCGACACCGCCCCGCTCGCCGCGGGCCACGAGACCGTCTCCACCAGCGTCAACGCCGACCTCGGCGCCGAGGTCCTGGAGATCCTCGCGGCCGGCGGCACGCGGATGATCGCCCAGCGCTCCACCGGCTTCAACAACATCGACGTGGCCGCCGCCGAGCGCCTCGGCCTGACCGTCGCCCGGGTCTCGGAGTACTCGCCGTACTCGGTCGCCGAGTTCGCGTGGAGCCTCGCGCTGACCGTCAACCGCCACGTCGTACGCGCCGTGCGCCGCACCCGCGAGTTCGACTTCAGGCTCAACGGGCTCATGGGGCGCGACCTGCGCGGCCGCACCGTCGGCGTGCTCGGCACCGGGAAGATCGGCGCGGCCTTCGCGGCCATCGCGCACGGCTTCGGCATGCGGCTGCTGGGCTGGGACCTCACGCCGAACCCGGCCTGCCTGGACCTCGGCATGGAGTACGTCGAGCGGGAGCGGCTCCTGCGCGAGTCGGACGTCGTCAGCCTGCACGTCCCGCTGCTGCCGACCACCGCCCGCCTCATCGACGCGCGGGCGCTGCGCCTCATGAAGGACGACGCGCTGCTGGTGAACTCCAGCCGGGGCGGGCTGATCGACACCGAGGCCCTCGTCCAGGAACTGCGCAAGGGCCGGTTCACCGGCGTCGGACTCGACGTCTACGAGGCGGAGGCCGGGCTGTTCTTCCTCGACAAGTCGCTGGAGGGCGTCGACGACGACGTACTCGCCCGGCTCATGACCTTCCCCAACGTCGTCGTCACCTCGCACCAGGCGTACTACACCGTCGACGCCGTGCAGCAGATCGTGGACGCGACCCTCCAGAACTGCCTCGACCACACCGAGGGCCGGCGCGGCCCGAACGTCCTGGTCCCGGCGGTGCCCGGACCCTGACCTCCCGGCCGCGCCACCCCTCATCCGCAGGACTTCACCCGCGGGCCCTCATACGCGGGGGGTGTGCGGCAGTTCGCGGGCCGCGTCCGCGAGCAGCCGGGACACGACCGACGCCCCGTCCAGGGTCAGCACCGACTCCGGGTGGAACTGCACCGAGGCGAAGCCCGGTCCGCGCAGCGCGTGCACCTCCCCGCTCAGCGGGTCCCGGCTCACCTCGATCGCGTGGGCGGCGAGTTCACGGGCGGCCGCGTCCCCGCAGCGCGCGGTGAAGCTGTTGTAGAAGCCGACCGTCTCCGGCCGCCCGAACAGGTCCACGCAGGTCTGCGCGCCCTGGAACGGGACCTCCTTGCGCACGAGGTCCAGTCCCAGTTCGGCGGCGATCACCTCGTGCCCCAGGCACACGCCGAGCAGCGGATGGCGGCGCGCGCCCAGGAGGTCCGCGGCGAGCGCCCGCAGCAGCCGCATCTTGGGGTCGTCCGCGTCCGACGGATCGCCGGGACCGGGGCCGAGGACGACCGGGCCCTCGTGCGCGGCCACCGCCTCCCGCAGCCCCGGCGCGTCGAAACGGCGCACCTCGACGGCGAGGCCCGAGGAGCGCAGCAGATGCGCGAGCATCGCCGTGAAGGTGTCCTCGGCGTCCACCACCAGGACCCGCGCCGAGGGCGGGCCCGCCGGGGCGGAGCGCAGCCGCAGCCAGAACGGGGCCAGCCCGGAGCGCCGGCCGTCCAGCGCGGAGCGCACCCTCGGGTCGTCCGCGAGCCGCACCGGCCCGCCGGGACCGGCCGCCGCCCGGCCCGGCCGCACCCCCAGCGCGGCCAGCACCCCGGCGGCCTTCGCGTGCGTCTCGGCGACCTCGCCCGCCGGGTCGGAGCCCCGCACCAGCGTCGCCCCGACCGAGACCCCGAGGCGGCCCTCCCGGTCGATGTCGGCGGTGCGGATCAGGATGGGGGAGTCCAGGGTCTGCGCCCCGCCCGCGTCCCTGCCGATCAGGGCCAGGGCCCCCGCGTAGTAGCCGCGCCCGCCCTCCTCGTGGCGCTCGATGACCCGGCAGGCGTTCTGCACCGGGGAGCCCGTCACGGTCGCCGCGAACATCGTCTCGCGCAGCACCTCGCGGGCGTCCAGCGTCGAACGCCCCCGCAACTCGTACTCGGTGTGCGCGAGATGGGCCATCTCCTTGAGGCGGGGGCCGACCACCACCCCGCCCATGTCGCCGACGGTCGCCATCATCTTCAGCTCCTCGTCGACCACCATCGACAGCTCCTCGACCTCCTTGGCGTCGCCCAGGAAGCCGAGCAGGTCCTCGACGCTCGGCCCCTCGGCCGGATAGCGGTAGGTCCCGCTGATCGGGTTCATCACGACCGTGCCGGAGCGCCGCCCGCCCGAGGCGTCCGTGCCGCCGCCGGTCATCCGCACGTGCACCTCGGGGCTCGCCCCCACGAGGGTGCGCTCCCCGGTGTGCACGAGGAAGGTCCAGTACGCGCCGCGCTCCCCGGCCAGCAGCCGGCGGAACAGGGCGAGCGCGTCCGCGCGGCCGAAGCCCTCGATCCGGCCCCGGAAGGTGCGCCGGATCACGAAGTTCGCGCCCTCGCCCCGGCCGATCTCCTCACGCAGCACCCGCTCCACCGTCCGCGCGTACCGCGCGTCGTCCACGTCGAAGTCCCCGTCGCGCACGCGCACCTCGTGCGTCGGCAGCAGCCGCAGCGCCTCGTCCAGCGGCACGGTGTGCACCTCCTCGGCCAGGAGCACCGACAGCGGGGTGGCGTCGTCGCGCACGTCGAAACCGCGCTCCCTGATCTGCCGGAAGGGCACGAGCGCGAGGACCGGCAGCTCGCCCTCCTCGGGGATGTCCGCGAGCCGCTCGACCTCGCGGACCGGCCCGGTCAGGACCTCCACCGTGTCCTCGTCGTGGCCGGGGGTGCGGCGGCGCAGCAGGGCGAAGGGCGGGGCGTCGGGGGAGCGGAGCCGGTCGAACAGGGCGGCGGCGGGGCTGGCGGGATGCATGGGCGGGCGTTCCTTCCGGGAGCGGAGCTGAGCGGAGAGGAGCGGCCGGCCGGTTTCCGGGGAGTCCCGGAAAACACTGAAGGCCGCCCCTCGGGCGGCCTTCGCGAACTGGGT
The DNA here is from genome assembly GCF_040656295.1 of Streptomyces sp. NPDC049954. NCBI lineage: Bacteria > Bacillati > Actinomycetota > Actinomycetes > Kitasatosporales > Streptomycetaceae > Streptomyces > Streptomyces sp. NPDC049954. The sequence goes on along the minus strand of NZ_JBFALS010000005.1, from coordinate 355,491 downwards.
ACGCGCAGTCAGTGGGCCGCCGAAGGAGCGGGCCACCACCAGGAACGGGTCGAGTGCGCGAACATGAGCGGCACCCTAACCGATGCCGGGGCGGCCCGTCATCCACCCGGGACGCGGCGCGCCCGTTCGGACACGTTCCGTCTCATCTGATGAGCCGCCGCATGGACACCTGTGGGGACGCCGTAAGGTGGCCGGGTGACCGTGAACGCCGAAACCGACGCCGTCGCCGCCAAGGCGACCTGGCGAGACCTGCCCGCGGCGCAGCAGCCTGAGTACCCCGATGCCGAGGCACTGCGCGAAGTTGTCGCGGACCTCGAATCGTATCCGCCGCTGGTCTTCGCCGGTGAGTGCGACCAACTGCGCACCCGGATGGGGGCCGTCGCCAGGGGCGAGGCGTTCCTCCTCCAGGGCGGCGACTGCGCCGAGTCCTTCGACGCCGTGACCGCCGAACACATCCGCGCGAAGCTCAAGACCATCCTCCAGATGGGCGCCGTCCTCACCTACGCGGCCTCCGTGCCCGTCGTGAAGGTCGGCCGGATCGCCGGCCAGTACTCCAAGCCGCGCTCGAAGAACACCGAGACGCGTGACGGAGTGACGCTGCCCACCTACCGGGGCGACTCCGTCAACGGCTTCGAGTTCACCGCCGAGGCCCGGGTGCCCGACCCCGAGCGGCTCAAGCGGATGTACCACACCTCCGCGTCCACGCTGAACCTCGTACGCGCCTTCACCACCGGCGGATACGCGGACCTGCGCCAGGTGCACGCCTGGAACCAGGACTTCGTGCGCACCTCGGCCTCCGGGCAGCGCTACGAGCAGCTCGCGCGGGAGATCGACAGCGCGCTGAACTTCATGCGGGCCTGCGGGACGGACCCGGAGGAGTTCCGCACCGTCGAGTTCTACTCCTCGCACGAGGCGCTGCTGCTCGACTACGAGTCGGCGCTGACCCGCGTGGACTCCCGCACCGGCCGGCTCTACGACGTGTCCGGCCACATGGTGTGGATCGGTGAGCGCACCCGCCAACTGGACGGCGCGCACATCGAGTTCGCCTCCAAGATCCGCAACCCCATCGGGATCAAGCTCGGCCCCTCCACGACCCCGGAGGAGGCGCTGCAGTACATCGAGCGCCTCGACCCGGACCGTGAGCCGGGCCGGCTGACCTTCGTCGTCCGGATGGGCGCCGACAAGGTCCGCGACAAGCTGCCGACCCTCGTCGAGAAGGTCACCGCCTCCGGCGCGACCGTCGCCTGGGTCACCGACCCGATGCACGGCAACACCTTCGAGGCGGCCTCCGGCCACAAGACCCGCCGCTTCGACGACGTGCTCGACGAGGTCAAGGGCTTCTTCGAGGTGCACAAGGAACTGGGCACCCACCCCGGCGGCATCCACGTCGAGCTGACCGGCGACGACGTCACGGAGTGCGTGGGCGGCGGCGACGAGATCTTCGTCGACGATCTGCACCAGCGCTACGAGACGGCCTGCGACCCGCGGCTCAACCGCAGCCAGTCGCTGGACCTCGCCTTCCTGGTCGCGGAGATGTACCGCGCGCAGTGAGGCCCGCCGAGAGGCACTGAACCTCGAATGACCGATGGGGCACGGATCGTGTGATCCGTGCCCCATCGGCGTATCCGGGCTTTACGTCCGCCGGGCGATCGGTAAGGTTAGGGTTACCTCACTGGCCGGGGGCTGTGCGGTGCACCGCTCCCGGGCCGGGAGGCCGTACTGACCGAACCCGCAGGGGAGGTGGACCGCGTGTACGTCTGCTCGTGTTTCGGCATCACGGAACAGCAGGTCAAGGAGCACGCGGAAGCCGGAGCGGGCACCCCGAGGAAGATCGCCTCGGCGTGCCGGGCCGGCACCGACTGCGGCCGCTGCGTGCGGCAGATCCAGTCCCTCCTGGGCCGGGCCGCCTGCCCCCGCCGCGAGCTGATCGACCGCGGCGCGCCCGCCGCCGTGGCGCTCGCCGGACCCGCTTCCGTCGTCGCCGTACCGGCCGCCCCCCTCGCACGCGGAGAAGCCGCCCACGGAGAAGCCACGTACGGAGAAGCCGCGTACGAAGGAACCGGGCGCGGAGAAGTGCTGGACGACGCCGCCTGACCCGGAACGACGGCTCGGCCGGTCGGGCCCGCCGTCCGGGGGCCCTCGGTGGCCCGTCAGTCGGTCTTGAAGCCGCTGGTGCCGGGGCCCGAGGGATCGGGCTGGTTCTGCTCGATGACCGTCGACAGGTACAGCGCCTCGCCGAGCTTGTCGATCAGCTCCAGCTGGGTGTCCAGGTAGTCGATGTGGTGCTCCTCGTCGGCGAGGATCGCCTCGAAGATGTTCGCCGAGGTGATGTCCCCCTTGCTCCGCATCAGCTCGACGCCCCGCCGCAGCCGGTCGATCGCCTCGACCTCGATCTGCCGGTCGGCCCGGAACATCTCGGTCGCCGTCTGCCCGACCGCCACGTGGGAGAGCCGCTGGTAGTTGGGCAGGCCGTCCAGGAGCAGGATGCGGTCGGTGAGGATCTCCGCGTGCCGCATCTCGTCGAAGGACTCGGCCCTGGTGTACCTCGCCAGCTTGGTCCACCCCTTGTGGTCCTGCAGCTTCGCGTGGAGGAAGTACTGGTTGATCGCGGTCAGCTCGGCGGTCAGCTGTTCGTTCAGGAACTCGATGACCTCGGGGTCGCCCTGCATCGTCGGGGCTCCTTCCAGGAGAGCAACGGCGGGTACGGCCGGTCACGGACCGGCTGCGGAATGCGCGCATCCTCGCATCGCGGTTCCGGAGCGTCCAGTAAGTGCACGCTTAGTCAGGTCCGCCCCAGGCGTCACCGGGGTCACGCCGTCCGAGGTCACCGAGGACCGTCCGGTCTGTCAGGATGGACGTATGGGTCAGCGGGCGAGCGAAGCACACGAGCAACCGCGGCTGCCTCCCGGCCAGCGCCTGCAGCGCGGCTGGCCGGTCACGCACTACGGGCCGGTCCCGAAGTTCCGGCCCGAGCGCTGGGAGTTCCGGGTCTTCGGCGCCACGGCGGACGGCGACAAGCACGCCTGGAACCACGAGCAGTTCTCCGCCCTGCCCTACACGACGGTCGCCGCCGATCTGCACTGCGTCACGAAATTCAGCATGCTCGGGGCCGAATGGGGCGGCACCCCGGCCCGCACCCTCCTGGACCTCGTACCGCCGGCCCCCGCCGTGACCCACGTGATGGTGTGGGCCGAGTACGGGTTCAGCTCGAACCTCCGGCTCGCGGACTTCGCCGCCGAGGACACCCTCTTCGCGACCCACAAGGACGGCGAGCTGCTCACCGCCGAGCACGGATACCCGCTGCGGCTGGTCGTTCCCCGGCTCTACGCCTGGAAGGGCCCGAAGTGGGTGCGCGGCATCGAGTACATGACCGCCGACCGCCGCGGTTTCTGGGAGGAACGCGGCTACCACAACATCGGCGACCCCTGGCGTGAACAGCGCTACTCCTACCAGGAGGAGCCGGGCGAGGGGCCCCAGGCGTAGCGGGAGGCCGGAGGCGCGGCTCCCTGCCGCCTCGCCCTGCCACGAGGAGGCCGGCTCCGCCCTGCCGGACGGCCGACCCGGGATGCCCAGGGGCGGTTCTCGGACGTGTGCCCGTTCGTTCCGTTCGAAGCGTTGACAGTCCTCGGCCCCGGCCAGATGCTGGGAGCGCTCTCACATTGGTCTGGTCCTTTGGCCTCGCCCGTCACCGGGTTCGAGGCCGGGCATTCAGCGGACGGCTGTCGCCGTCCCCTTCCGGGTCGGCGCGTATCCGCATGTCCAGTACCGCCAGTCGGGATTCCCCTGCCCGGACGCACGTCCCGGACCGAAGTCCGCACCCTCCACCCTCCCCACGAGGAGACACGCGCTCATGGCACGAAGACTCACGGAGAGACCCGTCCGTACGGTCCGCAAGTCACTGGCCTCCTTACTCGCTGTCGTGCTCGTCGCCCTGGGAATGACGGCGCTGGCCGTCGTACCCGCCGAGGCGGCGGTGCCCGACACGATCCCGGTGACCTTCACCAACAACTCCGGGCGCAACGAACCGGTCTACATCTACGACCTGGGAACCCAGCTCTCCACCGGCCGGCAGGGCTGGGCCGACGCCGCCGGCACCTTCCACGCCTGGCCCGCCGGCGGCAACCCGCCCACCCCGGCCCCGGACGCCTCGATCGCCGGCCCGGCCAACGGTCAGTCCACCACCATCCGGATCCCCAAGTTCTCCGGCCGGATCTACTTCTCCTTCGGCCGGAAACTCGTCTTCAGCCTGACCACCGGCGGACTGGTGCAGCCCGCGGTGCAGAACCCCAGTGACCCGAACCGCGACATCCTGTTCGACTGGACCGAGTACACCCTCAACGACTCGGGGCTCTGGCTCAACAGCACGCAGGTCGACATGGTCTCGGTCCCCTACGCCGTGGGGGTGACGGGCGGGGACGGCAGCACGAAGACCACCGGGCATCTGAAGCCCGGTGGCTACCAGGCCTTCTTCGACTCCCTGCGGAGCCAGCCCGGCGGCTGGGCCAACCTCATCCAGACCCGCTCGGACGGTACGGTGCTGCGCGCCCTGGCCCCCGGCCACGGTGCCGCGAACGGAGCCCTGCCGAAGACCGTCATGGACGACTACATCAACCGCGTCTGGTCGAAGTACAGCAGCTCGACGCTGACGGTCACCCCCTTCACCGACCAGCCCGGCACCAAGTACTTCGGGCGGGTCTCGGGGAACGTCATGAACTTCACCAACGGCTCGGGGGCGGTCGTCACCTCCTTCCAGAAGCCCGACTCGGACAGCGTCTTCGGCTGCTACAAGTACCTGGACGCCCCCAACGACCTGGTCCGCGGCCCGATCTCCCGCACCCTGTGCGCCGGATACAACCGCTCCACGCTGCTCAGCAACCCCAACCAGCCCGACACCGGCTCCGCCGGCTTCTACCAGGACGCGGTCACCAACCACTACGCCCGCGCCATCCACCAGCAGATGGTGGACGGGAAGGCCTACGCCTTCGCCTTCGACGACGTCGGCAACCACGAGTCGCTGGTCCACGACGGCAACCCCCAGCGGGCGTCCATCACCCTCGACCCGTTCGGCGGTCCGGGCCAGAACCCGTCCGGCCCGGCCGACCCCACGGCCTGGTACCGCCTGACCAACACCAACTCGGGCAAGTGCGTGGACGCCTCCGGTGCGGGGACCGCGGACGGCACCCCGCTCGTGCAGTGGTCCTGCGGCACTGGCCAGACCAACCAGCAGTGGCAGTTCAGCCCGGCCGACAGCGGCTATTACACGATCGCCAACCGCAACGCCGCCCGCCAGGTCATCGACGTCCCGGCCGGTTCCACCGCCGACGGGGCCAAGCTCACCACGTGGACGCGGAACTCCGGTGTCAACCAGCAGTGGAGGCCGGAGCTGCAGTCCGACGGCGGCTACCGCTTCGTCTCGCGTCTCAGCGGCAAGTGCCTGGACGTCGCGGGGGCCTCCACCGCCGACGCAACCCCCATCCAGCAGTGGACGTGCAACGGCACCTCCGCCCAGTCCTTCCGCCTCGCGACGGGCTGACCCGGCCCCGCGAAGACCGGGGAAGAGGAAAGGGCCCCGCCCCACCGGTGACCGGTGGGGCGGGGCCCGGAGCGCGCGGAGGCCCGTCGCACCGCCAGGTGTTGTCGCGGGCCGCGAAGGGCGGCCCGGGCAGCCGGGTCCCTCAGCAGGCCGCCGCCTCCCGCAGCGCCTTGAGCCGTGCGACGTCCGCCGCGTGCCCCTCCTTGCCGCCGGGCGTCTCGATGACCAGCGGCACACCGTCGGTCGCGGGGTGCGAGAAGAGTTCCGCGAACGCGTCCTCGCCGATGTGGCCGGCCCCGATGTTCTCGTGCCGGTCCTTGTGGGCGCCCACCACGTCCTTCGAGTCGTTCGCGTGGATCAGCCGCAGGCGGCCCTCGCCCACCGCGTCCACCAGCAGGTCCAGGGTCTGCTTCGTGCCGCCGGGGCCCGCGAGGTCGTGACCGGCCGCGTAGATGTGACACGTGTCGAGACACACCCCGAGCCGGGGATGGGAGTCGAGAGCCGCGAAGTACGGGGCGAAGTCCCAGGTCCGCGCGCACAGCGAGGCGCCCTGGCCGGCGGTCGACTCCAGCAGCAGATACGGGTCGTCCTCGTGGGTCAGCTCGTCGAGCAGCGGCAGCAGCCGCTCCCGTACCTGGGCGAGCGCCACCTCACGGGAGCGGCCGCCCGTCGCGGAGCCGGTGTGGACGACCACACCGGGGGCGCCGATCGCCCGGGCCCGGCGCAGCGAGTGCCGCAGCGAGTCCACCGACTTCTCGGCCGTCGCCTCGGTGTGCGAGCCGAAGTTGATGAGGTACGGCGCGTGCACGTAGGCGACCAGGCCCCTCTCGGCGCAGGCCGTCCGGAACGCCTCGTCCTGACGGGGGTTGCCCTCGGGGGTCGCCCAGCCGCGCGGATTGGCGACGAAGACCTGCACGGCCTCGGCGCCCAGCTCCTCGGCGTAGGGAATCCCGGTGGCGGCGAGCCCGCCGGCCACCGGGATGTGGCCGCCGACGGGGTTGCGGAGGGCGGACGCGGTCCGCTGAAGGTTCTTACTGCTCACCGCTCCAGGGTGACACGCCCGCCGGCCGTCCCGGAAAGTGAGGTCCCGGCCGCCTGCCTCCGGCCCCTGCTACTCGGCGGCCGGGGTGCCCGCCGCCGGGGTGTCCGCCACGGACGGGGTGCCCGCCGCCGGACTCTGCGCCGCCGGGCTGCGCACCACCGGGGTGCCCACCGAGACCTGGCCGGGCGGGATGTCCTCGCCCTCAAGGATGCACTCCGGGGCCCGGTCGCGGCCCTCCGCGACAGCGCGGTCGCACGCCTCGGCGCGCTCCTGCTCGATCGTCATGGCCGCCGACTGCTTGCCGTCCGGCCTGTCGGCCTTCTGGGCGGACCGCTCCTGTGCCGCCGGGCTCGCCGAGGCGGGCGGCCGGGGCGAGGCCGGGGGAGCGGAGTCCTCGGTCGTGGAGGAACAGGCGGACGCGGAGGCCGCGACCAGCAGAGCGGCCGAGACCGCGAGGACACGCACACGCATCACAGACCCCCGGGAGGCAGAAGCAGAAGGAGAGAAGGGCAGTCTGCCCGAACACTCCGGGTGACGTATGGACTTCCGGTGAAGCGTTCGGGCGATTCGTGAAGCGGGCCTCGAAGGGCGCCGGGAGGCCCGGCACGTGCGGCGGAGAGCGCTCTCTGCCGTCCTCTTCCGGATCGACCGCCGCCCCCGCGCGCTCCGTCACCGCCCCCGGATCGTCACCGCCCCCGGATCGTCAGCGACGCCCGTCCGCCGGGACGGCCCGGGAGCGTCTCACCGCACCCGGATCGTCACCGTGCTGCCCCGGGGGGCCTCGTCCCCGCCCTCCGTGGACTGGTCCCAGACCGTGTCGCCGAGGAAGAAGCGCGAGACCTTGACCTTGAAGCCCGCCGCCTCCAGCACCTTCCTCGCCTCGTCGGCGTGCTTGCCCTCGACGTCCGGGACCTCCACCAGGTCCGGGCCCTTGGACAGCGTGAGCGTCACCTTGTCGCCCTCCGCACGGACCGAGTCCGGTCGCGGGGACTGCCCGGCGACCGAGCCCTCGTCCACGTCGGAGAAGACCCGGCGGTCGGCCACCGAGACGTCGAGGCCCGCGTCCTCCAACTCGGTACGGGCCTCGTCCTCCGGCTTCCCGCCCACGTCGGGGACGTGCACCGGGGCGCCCTTGCTGACGGTCAGCGCCACCGTCGTCCCGGCCTTGCGGCGCTCGCCCCGGCCCGGTTCGGTACGCGTCACGGCGCCCTTCGGGGACTCCTCGCTGAACGCCTCCGTCACCATGCCCGGTGCGAGCCCCGCCCCGCGCAGCGCCGCCCGGGCCTCGTCCAGCGTCTTGCCGCGCAGGTCCGGCACGTCGACCATGCGCGGGCCCCGCGAGACGGTCAGCGTGACCTCGCCGTGGTCGCGGATGCGCTCACCGGCCGCGGGGTCCGTCCCGATGACGGTGCCGGGCTCCTCGGTGGCGCTGTACTTCTGCTCGACCGACTTGACCTCCAGGCCCTCGTCGGCGAGCCGGCGCTCGGCCTGCGCCCGCGTCTTCGAGAGCAGCGGCGGCACCCGGGTGAACTGGCCCGCGTTGACGTACCAGACGCCCGCGCCCACGCACAGCACCACCACGGCGGCCAGCAGCGCCGCCCACAGCCCGCGCCGGGGCCGCCACCTCGCGCCGCCGCGCCCGGGGCGGCCCGTGACGGGCGGCGGCGGGGACGGCAGGACGCTCGTGCGGTGCACCCCTCCCGTGTCACCGAGGGGGGCGGCGGGCACCGCGTCGACCGGGTCGTCACCGAACGGCGGCAGCAGCGGGGGCCGCACCGCCCGGGGGACGGACACCGAACGCGGGATGACGCTCGTGCGGTCGGCCGCGTTGTCGTGGTGGTCGTGCCCGCTCGCCCGCGCGCGGGGCGGCACCAGGTCCAGTTCGGCCTCGCTCAGACCCGGTACCGACGCCCGGACGTCGGCGAGCATCGCGACCGCGTCCTGCGGGCGCAGCCGGGGATCGCGGGCCGTCGCCGCCACCACCAGGTCGTCGAGGACCGGGGAGAGCCCCGGCACCTCCTCGGAGGGGGGCCGGACGTCGCGGTTCAGGTGCTGGTGCAGGACCTGGGCCGCGTTGTCACCGGCGTACGGCTTGAGGCCGGTCAGCATCTCGAACAGCATGATCCCGCAGGCGTACACGTCGGCCCGCTGGTCGACCGCGCCGTCGTCGATCTGCTCGGGCGCCAGGTACGACACCGTGCCGAGCACCGTCTCCGTCGTCTGCGAGGCCGTGCCCACCGCGCGCACCAGACCGAAGTCCGCGACCTTGACCCGCCCGTCGTCCCCTATCAGGACGTTCTCCGGCTTCATGTCCCGGTGCACGAGACCCGCCCGGTGCGCGGCGCCCAGCGCGGCCAGTACCGGCTCCAGGACGTCCAGGGTCGTTCGGGGCGAGAGCGCGCCCCGCTCGCGCAGCACGTCCCGCAGCGTGCAGCCCGCGACGTACTCCATCGCGAGATACACGTACGCGCCCTGCGCACCCTGATCGAAGACGCCCACCACGTTGGGGTGGTCGAGCCGCGCGACCGCCTTCGCCTCGCGGATGAAGCGCTCCACGAAGGACGCGTCGGTCGCGAGCGACGGGTGCATCACCTTGAGCGCGACGACCCGGTCGAGTCGCAGATCGACCGCCCGGTAGACGGTCGCCATGCCCCCGTGGGCGATCAGCGCGTCGACGCGGTAGCGCCCGTCCAGGACATGTCCGACGAGCGGCGCGTGCTGGTCTACTGGCCTCGTGTCCACGCGGGCGAGTCTACGATCCGGCGCACGCGCCGCCGCCCGCCAGGAAGAACCCGGGACCGAGCTGCTGCCGAGCTGTGACAGGCGGGTGGCGTACGCGTGTGCCACGGGTCACGCGGGCGAGGGCTCAGAAGGCCGGGCGCTCCGGGTCCCGCCACGCCTGCCCCTCCGCGGGGGAGGAGGCCTCGGCGTGGTGGCGGCGCGGGATGCGCCCCGCGCGGTGCGCGAGCCGGCCCGCCTCGACCGCGTGCCGCATCGCCTGCGCCATCAGCTCCGGCTCTCGCGCCCGCGTGACCGCCGAGGCCAGCATGACGGCCGAGCAGCCCAGCTCCATCGCGAAGGCCGCGTCCGAGGCGGTGCCCGCCCCCGCGTCCAGGATCACCGGGACCGTGGCCCGCTCCGTGATGAGCTGGAAGTTGTGCGGGTTGCGGATGCCGAGCCCCGAGCCGATGGGCGAGCCCAGCGGCATGACCGCCGCGCAGCCCACGTCCTGCAGCTTGCGGGCCAGCACCGGGTCGTCGTTGGTGTACGGCAGGACCGTGAACCCGTCGTCCACGAGGATCTCGGCCGCGTCGAGCAGTTCGACGGGATCGGGCAGCAGGGTCCGCTCGTCGGCGATGACCTCCAGCTTCACGAGGGCGGTGCCCAGCGCCTCCCGGGCCAGCCGGGCGGTGAGCACCGCCTCGCCCGCCGTGTAGCAGCCCGCCGTGTTCGGCAGGACGCCGATGCCGAGCCGCTCCAGCACCGAGAGCACCGAGCCCTGCGTGCCCGGGTGCAGACGCCGCATCGCGACGGTGGTCAGCTCGGTGCCCGAGGCGAGCAGGGACCGTTCGAGCACGTCGAGGCTGGGCGCCCCTCCGGTGCCCATGATGAGCCGCGAGGTGTACGGCACCCCGCCCAGCAGCAGTGGATCGTCGGCCACGGTGTCAGCCTCCCTGTACGGCGGTGAGGATCTCGACGCGGTCGCCCTCGGCGAGCGCGGTACGCGCCCACTGCCCGCGTGGGACGACGCTCTCGTTGACGGCGGCGGCCACCCCGGACGGGGCCCGGGTCAGTTCGCCGACGAGGGCCGCCAGCGTCGTACCGGCGGCGACGGTGCGCTCGGCGCCGTTGACCCTCAAGGTCAGGTCGAGGTCGAGGGGTGCAGCGGTCATGCGGACAGCTCCTGGGGAAGGGCCGGGCGGGGTGCGGGGCTGAGCGAGGTCCCCTCGAAACGGCGGGGACTGAAGGCACGGGCCGCCTCCGGCAGCTCGCCGTGGACGAGAGCGTGCGCCATGACCTCGCCGGTCTCCGGGGTGAGCAGGACCCCGTTGCGGTGGTGCCCGGTCGCGAGGTGCAGTCCGGGCAGCGCGGTCGGGCCGAGCAGCGGGGCGTTGTCGGGGGAGGCGGGCCGCAGCCCCGCGCGCATCTCGGCGAGCGGCAGTTCGGTCAGCCCCGGCACCAGCTCATGGGCGTCCCGCAGCAGTTCGTACACGCCGCCCGCCGTGACCGTCGTGTCGAAACCCTGTTCCTCGCTGGTCGCGCCGACCACGAGTTCGCCGTTCTCACGCGGGACCAGGTAGACGCTGCCGCCGCGCACCACCGCACGCACGGTCCGGCTCAGGAACGGCGCGTACCGGGCCGGGACGGTCAGCCGCAGCACCTGGCCCTTGACGGGGCGCACGGGCACGGCGACCTCCGGCGGCACCCCGTCGAGCCCGCCGCTCTCGCAGCCCGCGGCGAGCACCGTCTGCTCCGCCGTCAGCAGCCCGCCGCCGGACAGGGCCACGCCACGCGCCCGGCCGTCCCCGACGAGCAGCCGGACGGCGCGCTCCCGGCGGAAGGCGACCCCGGCGCGCGCGCACGCGACGAGGAGCGCCGAGGCGAGCCGGCGCGGATCGATCTGGTGGTCGCCCGCGACGCGCAGCCCGCCGCGCACCCCCGGGGCGAGCATCGGTTCGAGGCGGCGGCACTCCCGCCCGCTCAGCCACTGCGAGTCGAGCCCGCACCGCTCGTGCAGCGCGTGCAACTCGCGCAGCTGGGCCCGGTCGTCGCCGTCCAGCGCGACCGCGAGCGTCCCGCACTCCCGGTACCCGAGGTCCTGCCCGCTCGCCTCGGTCAGCTCCGCCACGAAGGCCGGATAGCGGCGCGCCGAGGCGAGGTTCAGCGCGAGCAGGGTCTCCTCGCCGTAGTGCAGTTCGGTGACGGCCGCGAGCATCCCGGCCGCGACCTGCGCCGCACCGCCCCCGGGCCACGGATCGGCCACGGCCACCCGCAGCCCGTGCCGCGCGGCCCGCCACGCCGTGACGAGGCCGATGATCCCGCCGCCGACGACGAGCACGTCCACCGGCGCCCCCGAGGACTGCCCGGAGGGCGGAGCGGGAGCGGTGGACGGTGGAGGCATGGGCACGATGCCCCTCCCTTCGCCGGAATGACCCGGATCAGGTTCGGACGGTCGGAGGCCGCTCCAGCCTCCCTCTCAGCCCGGTCGTCCGGGCTCCCGCGGTGTCCCCGTCACCCTAGACCCGCCCGCGGGGCCCCGGTAGGCCCGGCCCCGCGGGCGGTCACGCTGTGGGGGAGATCTCCCGCCCGCTCCCCGCCGCCGCCCCCGGTGCCCGTCCTACAGTGACCGGGTGAGTGAGCAGAGGCAGCACGAGGCGGACAGACGCACGGTGGTCGTCGGGGCGGGCATGGCCGGGGTGCAGACCGCCGTGGCCCTGCGCGAACAGGGATACGCGGGGCGGATCCTGCTCCTGGGAGCGGAGACGCACGCCCCCTACGACCGCCCTCCGCTGTCCAAGGCCGTCCTGCTCGGCACCGCCGAGGACTCCGCGTTCGACGTCGACTTCGCCGCCCTCGGCGTCGAACTGCGCCTGGGCGTCGAGGTCCTCGGACTGCGCGCCGCAGACCACGAGCTGGACACCTCCCACGGGCCGCTCGCCTACGACACCCTCGTCCTCGCCACCGGCGCCCAGCCGATACGGCTGCCCGGCACCACCGGTCTGCCCGGCGTGCACCTGCTGCGCACCCTCGACGACGTACGCCGCCTGCGCCCGGTGCTCGCCGCCCGGCACACCGTCGTCGTGGTCGGCGCCGGCTGGATCGGCGCCGAGTTCACGACCGCCGCACGCGAGGCGGGCTGCGCCGTGACCGTCGTCGAGGCCGCCGGACGCCCGCTCGCCGGCACCCTGCCCGCCGAGGTCGCCGCCCCGATGGCCGACTGGTACGCGCGGGCCGGGGCCGTCCTGCGCACCGGCGTCCGGGTCGAGGCGGTCGAGGACGGCGCGGTCGTCCTGGAAGGCGGCGAACGCCTGCCCGCCGACGCCGTCGTCGTCGGCGTCGGGGCCCGGCCCGCGACCGGCTGGCTCGCCGGCTCCGGCGTCGACCTCGCCCCCGACGGCTCCGTCCTCGCCGACGAGCACCTGCGCACCTCGGTGCCCGGGGTGTACGCGGTCGGGGACTGCGCCTCCTTCCCCTCCCGCCGCTACGGGCGCCGCCTCCTCGTGCACCACTGGGACAACGCCCTCCAGGGGCCGCACACGGTGGCCGCCGACATCGCGGGCGACGGGGCCGAGCCCTACGACCCCGTCCCGTACTTCTGGTCCGAGCAGTTCGGCCACTTCGTGCAGTACGCCGGCCACCACGAACAGGCCGACACCACCGTGTGGCGCGGCGACCCCGCCACCCCCGCGTACTCGGTGTGCTGGCTGCGCGAGGAGCAGCTCGTCGCGGTCCTCGCCGTGGGCCGCCCCCGCGACCTCGCCCAGGGCCGCAAGCTCATCGCCGCCGGTGCGCCGATGGACCCGGGGGCGCTCGCCGACCCGGCCCGCCCGCTCAAGGCCGCCACGCGCTGACCAGGACGTTTCCCGCCGCCCTCCCCCCTGCCGCCCTCCCGGCTACCGCCTGTCGGTCCGGGATGGCACGCTTGTCCCCGTGACCGAGATTGATGCCAAGACCGAAGCGCTCGTCAGCGAGTGGCTCACCCTTCCCGACATCGCCGAACTGTTCGGCGTCGAGGTGACCCGGGTGCGGCAACTGGTGAGGGAAGGCCAGCTCATCGCCGTACGCCGGGGGGAGAACCGCGCCCTGCACGTGCCCGCCGCGCTCCTCGACGGCGACCACACGGTGAAGGGCCTCACCGGACTGCTCACGGTGCTGCGCGACGACGGCTTCGACGACGTGGAGATCCTGGAGTGGATGTTCACCCCCGACCCGACCCTGCCGGGCACCCCCGCCCAGGCGCTGAAGGAGAATCGCGGCACGGAGGTGAAGCGCCGGGCCCAGGCGCTCGCCGTCTGAGCCGTACCGACCGCTGACGGCGGTGGTGTGCCGCCGTCTTCCACGCCGCGCACGGGCCGGGCGGGCCGGGAGAATCCGGACCGCCCGGCCCGCCGTTTCCCCGGGGGGACCCTTCTCCATGACCGCGCAGTCCGACACCGCCGCAGCCGCCCGGCGGGCCCTCGCTGACGCCCGCCTCTACCTGTGCGTCGACGCGCGCGAGCGGCAGGGCGATCTGCCCGCCTTCCTCGACGCCGTGCTCGCCGGCGGGGTGGACGTCGTCCAGCTGCGGGACAAGAACCTGGAGGCCGCCCAGGAGCTGCGGGCGCTGGAGGTCTTCGCCGAGGCCTGCCGCAGACACGGCAAGCTCCTCGCGGTCAACGACCGGGCCGACGTGGCGCACGCGGCGGGCGCCCAGGTCCTGCACCTGGGCCAGGACGACCTGCCGGTGGACGCCGCGCGCGCGATCCTCGGGCCCGACGTGCTGATCGGCCGCTCCACCCACTCCGAGGCGGAGGCCGCGGCCGCCGCCGTCCAGGACGGGGCGGACTACTTCTGCACCGGCCCCTGCTGGCCCACGCCCACCAAGCCGGGTCGCCCCGCCCCCGGACTCTCCCTCGTGCGGTACGCCGCCTCGCTCGGCACCACCCGGCCCTGGTTCGCGATCGGCGGCATCGACGCGGGCAACCTCGACGAGGTGCTCGACGCGGGCGCCCGCCGGGTCGTCGTCGTCCGCGCGCTGACCGAGGCCGAGGACCCGGGGACCGCGGCCAGGCACTTCGCGCGACGACTGCGCGAGAACTGACGACCGCGCGAGACACTGACACGGCGGGGACCCGGACCGGGAGAACTGAGACACGGACCACTCCGGGCCGCCTCGGCCCCTGCCCCGCACGGTTCCAAGACCGCCCCCGACCGTCCGAGGCGTGGACGAGAAGTCCGCTTAACGGGCAAAACCACCAAGCGGGAGGCCGGACAGGCCCGGCTCTGGCTACCCTTCCCGTATGGCCCTCGGCACCGCATCCACCTGGACCTCCGACGCTTCGACCGTCCGTGACCTGCTCGCGAGCGGCAAACCGTCGTACTCCTTCGAGTTCTGGGCGCCGAAGACCGAGAAGGGCGAGCGCAACCTGTGGAACGCGCTGCGCCGCGTCGAGGCCGTCTCCCCGAGTTTCGTCTCCGTGACCTACGGCGCGGGCGGCACGACCCGTTCGGGCACCGTGCGCGCGACCCAGCGGATAGCGGAGGACACCACCCTGCTCCCGGTCGCCCACCTGACCGCCGTGTCGCACTCGATCGCCGAGCTGCGCAACATGGTCGGCCAGTTCGCCGACGCCGGGATCCGCAACATCCTCGCCGTGCGCGGTGATCCGCCCGGTGACCCCATGGGCGACTGGGTGGCGCGCCCGGACGGCCTGCTGTACGCCGCCGAACTGGTACGGCTCATCAAGGAGTCGGGCAATTTCTGTGTAGGTGTGGCCGCCTTCCCGGAAATGCATCCGCGCTCCGAGGACTGGGACTCCGACGTGCGCCATTTCGTCGACAAGTGCCGGGCCGGGGCGGATTACGCGATCACCCAGATGTTCTTCGACCCCACCGCCTACCTGCGCCTTCGTGACCGGCTCGCCGCCGCGGGCTGCGACACCCCGGTCATTCCCGAGGTCATGCCGGTCACCAGCCTCCGGCAACTGGAGAGACTTCCCTCGCTGAGCACCGCGCAGTTCCCCGGCGAGGTGAAAGAACGCATGCTCGCCGCCAAAGACGATCCGGCGGCTGTACGCTCCTTGGGAATCGAGTTCGCCACGGAGTTCTGCGCCCGACTGCTCGCCGAAGGCGTGCCGGGTCTGCACTTCATCACGCTGAACAACTCCACGGCGACTCTGGAGATCCACGAGAATCTGGGCCTGCCCCACCACAGGCCCTGATCTGCCGAACCCGCGGCCCGCAGGCCGCCGGGGAGAGGGGCGTACATGGGCTGGGCGGTCCTCTATCTCGCTTTCGCCGTCGTGGCGTTGTGGCTGCTGGGGGAGGTGCTGCTCCAGTACAAGGCGCGACTGCGCTGGCGTCTGCTCGCCTTCGGCGGCTTCCTCCTCGTCGTCCTCGGGGTGCTGCTGCCCTCCGTCGTGGTCATCGCGCTGGGCGCGATCGCCTTCGCCACCGGGCAGACCCTCGTGACCCTGTCCTTCCGGCGCGGCTTCGCCGCCGGCTGGGCCCTCGGCGGCAAACCCGGGGCCAGCAAACGCCGCCGGGACGGCGCGGGGCGCCCGGCCCTGGAGGTCTCGGACCTGCGCCTGGAGGACGAGGGCCCGGAAGCGGCTTCCGCGTCGACGGGCGCACAGGACAGCCGGGACAAGGCCTCGGACGGATTCGAGGGCACCGCGGTCCTCGAATCCGTCCCCGCTTCCCCGGCCTTCACGGGAACGCCGGGACAGGCGCCCTTCCCGGCCTCCGCCGAGACGTCCGGACAGGAGCCCTTCGCCGCTTTCGGGGACACCTCCGGGCAGGAGTCCTTCGCGGCCTTCGGGGACACCTCCGGACAGGAATACTTCGCGGCCCCCGAGGAGACGTCCGGACACGAACAGGCCGCCGCCTCCGCCTACGACCCCGCCCCCTACGTGGCAGCCTCCTACGACACCGGCTCCTTCGGTACGGCCTCCCCCTTCGGCGAGTCCTTCGCCGCCACCTCCCAGGGCGACACCGGCGGCTACGCCCAAGTCCCGTACGGCAGTTACGACACGGGCACGTACGCCACCGGCGGGTACGACAACGGCGCACCCGGCCCCGGCGACACCTGGGGCGGGGAGCAGACGCAGCACGGCTACGCGCAGCCGTACGCCGCGTACGGCGACCCCTACACCACCGGCGCCCAGGGCTACGACCCCGGGCAGTCCGCGCAGGACCCGTACGCCACGACGGGGTACGGGTACGGCTACCCGGCCGAAGCGGCGCCCGGCCCCGAGGCCACCTACGCCACGGACACCCCGCCCGGGGGCGTCTGGGTCCCGCAGCAGCGCGCCGGCGCCGAACCCGGGCAGCAGCCCTACGTCCAGTACCCCGGCCAGCCCGGCTACGGGGACGGCGGCAGCGACGGACAGGGGCGGCAGTACTGAGGGTGCGCCCCGCCCGGCCCTCGCCGCGCGCCGCACCGTCTCAGTAGGAGCCCTTGAAGTCCGGGCCCTCCACGATCAGTCCGGCCACCAGCGCGCCCGACATGCCCGCGTGCGGCAGGCCGCCGCCCGGATGCGCCCAGCCGCCCACCGCGTACAGGCCGGGCAGCGCCGTGGTGTTCGACGGGTACAGGAAACGACCCCCGCCCGCCGCGAGGGACGGGGCCGGCACCGCGCCGCCCCACACCCCGGTGGCCCGCGCCACGTCGTCCGGGGTGCGCGTCTCGTGCCACAGCAGCCGCTCCCGCAGGCCCGGCAGCGCCGCCTCCGCGCGGTCCAGCAGCCCCTCGACGTACGCCTCGGGCACCTGGGTACCGGCCGGGACCGTCAGGCTCAGGGTGACCGCCTCGTGCTCCGCGTCCGGTACCCGGGAGGTGTCGCCCGGGCGCAGCACCGTCAGCGTCGGCGCGGGCGGCAGGGCGCCCGGCCCGTCGAAGACCGCGCCCAACTCGGCCGCGCGGTCCGGGGTGTGCAGCACGGTGCGGACGGCGGTGCCCTCGGGGCGGGCGCCGCGCAGCGCCAGGAACACCAGGAGCCTGCTGCTGCCGCCGCGCCGCGCGGGGACCCCGTCGGCCGGCCACGGGGAGCGGCCGGCGAGCAGCCGTTCCAGCACCTCGGGGGCCACGCCCGCCACCACGTGGTCCGCCTCGACGCGGGCGCCGTCCGCCGTCCCGATCCCGGCCGCCCGGCCGTCCTTCTCCAGGACCGCCGTCACCTCCGAGCCGAACACGAACTCCACCCGCCGCCGCACACACCGCTCGTGCAGCGCGCTCGCGAAGGCACGCAGCCCCCCGCGCACCGCCCACACACCGAAGGTCTGCTCGACGTACGGCAGGACCGCCGCGCCCGCCGGGGCCGTACGGGGATCGAGACCGGCGAGCAGCGCGTACTGCTCCAGCAGCGCCGTGAGCCGCGCGTCCCGCAACTCCAGGGCGCCGACCTCCGCGAGCGTGCTCGCGCGCCGCTCGCGCCGCAGCGGCCGCCGCACCCCGAGCGCCGGATAGGGCTCACGACCGGCCAGCACCTGCCAGTTGGGCCACTGCGTCTCCTCCAGCAGCGGACGGCGGACCCGGTCCCAGGCCTCCCGCGAGCGGTCCATGAAGGCGGACCAGCGCGCCCCCGCGCCCGCGCCGAGCGCCCCGTCCAGCGCCTGGGCGACCCCGGCCCGCGAGGCGTTCGGCAGGGACACGACGGTGCCGTCCGCGAAGAGGTGCGCGGCGGCCGGCTCGACCTGCTCCAGCGGGGCCAGCGACTCCAGGGACTCCTTGCCGGTCTTCAGGAACAGGTCGCGCTGGACGGCGGGCAGCGTCAGCAGACCGGGCCCCGTGTCGAAACGGAAGCCCTCCCGCCCGAACTCGCCCAGCGCCCCGCCGTACGTCGCCGCGCGCTCGTGCACCACCACCCGGTGGCCCGCGACGGCCAGCCGGGCCGCCGCCGACATCGCGCCGAGACCCGCGCCGATCACCACAATCCGTGCCATGCCAGGGACTTTATCCGGCGCCTGCGACAGCGCGCCCGGGCCCCGGGCACCTCTCTGAGTACGCCTACTCAGACCGCGTGATGAGTAGGCGTACGGATGGGCCGTGACCTGCGCGGACGGCAGAGTGTGGGGCACGGGGACGGGTGCTCGCACCGGACCGCCGACACGGGGCGGCGGAACGGAGCGGCGCCCGGGGGTGTCCGCGCCTGACCCACGCGGCACCCACGGTTCTCCCGGCGGGTGGCCGCACGCCGGTCACCCGCCGGGGTTCAGCCCGGCGGCCCGCCGCGGCTCAGCCCAGGTGCCCGCTCACCCGGCCCTGGAGCAGCAGCGACAAGGCCGCGTGCACCTCGTCGAGCGAGCGCTCCGGCTGGAAGGCCTGCCAGTCGAGGGCGGCCACCAGCACCATGCCGACGAGTGCCGCCGCCGTGAGCGGGACGTCGATCTCCGCGCTCAGCTCCCCGGCCGCCACGCCCTCGCTCAGCACCCGCTCCACGACCGCGACGGCCTCCTGCCGCACCACCAGCAGCGTCGACTGCCAGGCCCGGTTGGTGCGCCACAGCTCCGCGACGTACAGCTGCGTGAAGGCCGGATAGCGGTCGATGAAGACGAGGCCCGCGCGCACCATCGCGTCCAGCGCGCCGACGGTCGCGCCGCCCCGCTCCTTCGCCTCCCGCGCCGCGTCCCGCAGCGCCGTGGTGAGCAGGCCCACCCCGTGCCGCAGCAGCGCCTCGAACAGGCCGGCCTTGCTCGTGAAGTTGTAGTAGACGGTGCCCTTGGCCACCCCGGCCCGTTCGGCGATCTCGTCGACCGTCGTGGCCGAGAAGCCCTGCTCCGCGATCAGGGTGACCGCCGCCTCGTAGAGCTTCTGCCGGGTGGCCTCGCGCCGTGTGCTGCTGCTGTCCATGCGGCTGATTCTCACAGGCGCCGCCGGCCCCGGCCGCCTCACAGGCTCAGCTCCGGGTGCAGCCGCTCCACCGTCCACACCTGACCGCGTCGCGCCCGCCACACGGTGAGCGCGAGCGCCCCCGCCGTGAACGCGCACAGCACCGCGCAGGCCGTCCACACCGGCCCGAGGCCACCGCCCGTGACGAGCCGCCGCAGCGCCTCGACGACGTAACTCATCGGCAGGAAGGGGTGCAGCGCGTTGAAGAAGGCGGGACTCGTCTGCACCGGGTAGGTGCCGCCGGCCGAGGTGAGCTGGAGCATCAGCAGCGCCAGCACCAGGATCCGCCCGGCCGCCCCGAACTGGGCGTTGAGCCACTGCACGATCGCCGCGAAGCACGCCGTGACCAGGCACAGGAAACCGATCGTGCCCGCCGCGCGCAGCATCTGGAGCCCGAGCGCCCAGTGCAGCACCGCCATCAGCGCCCCCACCTGTGCGAAGCCCAGGACGACGACCGGCAGCCAGCCCGCGAGCGCGGCCCGCAGCGCCGAGGTGCCGCTCGCCAGCGCCCGGCGGTTGAGCGGGGCGATCAGCATGTACGCGACCATCGCCCCGACCCACAGCGCGAGCGGGATGAAGTACGGGGCGAAACCCGTGCCGTAGTTCGGCGCCCGGTGCAGGGACTGCGAGGCCAGCCGCACCGGGTCGGACATCGCGTCCGTGTGCCGGTCCCGGTCGTCCTTGTCGTAGTCGGGGATCTTCCCGGCCCCGTCGTGGAGGCCGCTCGCGAGCGTGCCCGAACCGTCCGCGAGCTTGAAGAGACCGCCGTCGAGGTCCGTGGCGCCCGTCTCCAGGCGGCCCACGCCCCGGTCCAGGGTGTCCGCCCCGGTGCGCGCCTTCGCGAGCCCCTCGTGCAGGGTCGCGGCCCCCTTGGCGACCTGCCGGGCCCCCGAGTCGAGCTTGTCGATCTTCGCGACGGCCGCGTCCAGGTCCTCGTCCAGGTGCGGCGCGTGCCGCTCCAGCTGGCGGGCCTGCTTCTGGAGCGTCGCGAGCTGCCCGTCGAGCTTCGAGAAGTCGTCCTTCCGGTCGCCCACCACCCCGTTCAGGCCGGTGGCGATCCGCGAGACCTCGGCCGCCGCGTCCTTCGCCTTCCGCAACTCGGGACAGGCCGCGTCCGGTCCGGACGGAGCGGCGGGGGAGGGGGGCGCGGAAGCCGAGGGGGCGGGCGCGGCGGGCGTGGTCGCCGGCCGCGCCCGGTCAACGGGACCGCACCGGTCCGCGTACACGGAGCCGAGGGCGCCCGAGGCGGTGCGCGCGGCCTCGGCGGCCTGGGGCGCGTCCTTCGTCAGCGTCCCCAGGTGGGAGCGGACCACGCCCGCCCCGTCGGCCACCAGCCGCGCCGAGTCCGCGATCGTGTCCTCGTTGTCCTTGAGGAAGGGCCGTACGGTGCCGGCGACCCCGTCGACCTTGCCCGCGAGCTGCCCGGTCCCCTCGGCGACCTGCCCCGAACCGCTCTCCAGCGCCTCCGCGCCCTTCGTGAGCCGGCTGAGACCGCCCGCGAGGTCGCTGCTGCCCTCCTTCGCGTCCGACAGGCCGGAGACGAGGTCCCCGGCCCCCTTCTTCGCCTTGTCCGTGCCGTCCTTGATCCGGTCCGCGCCGTCGGCGGCCTTCGCCGTCTCGTCGTGCAGGTCGGAGAACGAGACGAAGATGCGGTCGAGGAAGGAGCGGGTCGCCCGTGTCGAGGCGGCCGAGCGCACCTCGGAGAACACGGTGCGGGAGATCTGCCCGACGATGTAGTTGTTCGCGTCGTTGGTCCGCACCTGAAGGGCCCCGGTCCCGGGCGACTTCCCGGCGTCCGAGGCGATCCTGCGGCTCAGGTTCCCGGGCAGCGTGAGCGACAGGTAGTACCGGCCGCTCTCCACACCCTCCCCGGCCTCGCGCGCGTCCACCTCGTGCCACTCGAAGGTGTCGCTCTCGCGCAGCCCCTTCACGATCTGCTGCCCGGCCTCGACCTTCTGCCCCTTCGCCCGTGCCCCCGTGTCCTCGTTGACGAGCGCCACCGGGATCTTGTCGAGCCTGCCGTACGGGTCCCAGAACGACCACAGGTACAGCGCCCCGTACAGCAGCGGCAGCAGCAGGAGCGCGACGAGCGCCGCACGGGACAGCCGCCCCCGTCCGAACCGCTTCAGCTCAAGCGCGGCGAGTCGTGGCGAGCGCATCGCGGTCCTGCCCTTCGTCCTCGTCGCCGTCGTACGTGGTGCCGCTGACGCCGTCGCCGGATGCGACGGGCTCCCCGGGGCCTTGAGGGCAGGGCTCCCGGGTGCGCAGGACGAGCGCGTCCGCCGGGGCCTCGCTGCACACCGCGAGCACCGTCGTGCCGCCTCGTGCGAGCCCCCGCAGCAGCTCCCAGACCTCGGCGCGTCCGGCGTCCGACAGCTTCAGGTCCACGTCGTCCAGCGCGAGGAGCCGGGGCCGGCCGAAGAGGGCGAGGGCCAGGGACAGACGCAGCGACTCGACGCGTTCCAGGTCCCGTACGGCGGTCCGCGCGCCCTTCGGGAGCGCTCCGAGGTCCAGTCCGGCCGCAGCCAGGCACTCCTCGGCCCTCGCCCGTACCGCCGCGCGCCGCCGGCCGGGCCGCAGCCGGTCCGTGCCCGACAGGCCCAGCGAGGCCCCGAACCGCCGCTCCAGCAGAGCCCGCTCGCGCAGATGCTCGGCCACCGTGAGCGCCGGGTCCAGTTCGCTGACCCCCTGCACCGGCCCGAGGGCGCTGATCCGGCGCACCGCCGCGAGCCGGCCGGGCAACGGGTGCCCGCCGACCCGGGCGCTGCCCTCGGAGGTGCGCATACGGCCGGTGAGCGCGAGCAAGAGACAGGTACGGCCACTGCCCGAGGGGCCCTCGACCGCGACGAGGGAACCCGGAGCGGCATCCAGCTCCAGCCCCTGGAACACCGGCCCGCGCGGCCCCTTCATGCCGAGGCCGCGCACGTGGAGCGAGGCCCCGTGCGCCCCTCCTCGGGGCGGGCCCTCCGCGCCCTCGGCAGAGGCGGCGTCGCCCCGCGCGTCCCGTACCGCCGCGGCGTTCTCGGTGCTCTTTGCGGTGTCGGTGCTTTCGGTGCTCTCGTCACCGTGCATGGCTCGGCTCCCCGCCCCGTTCCCGTTCGGTCGTCTGTTTTTGTGCTGACCGGTCAGTTCAAAAGTATGCGCACGGCTGTGCGCTTTTCCCGGCCGCCGGGTCGCCGGAAAGGGGGAAACGTCCAGGTCGGGCCGGATTGTCAGTGGCGTACTTCACGATGGGGGCACCAGGGACAGGAAGGGCACCGGCGGCCCCGTGCCGCCACCGCTCGACGATCAGGAGGTTCGTCATGGCCCGCAGCCCAGCACCGCCGCCCCGTCCGCGCTCCCGGCCGCCCCGGGGCCGGCCGCGACCACGGCCGTCCCGCGCCAGGCGAAGGCCCCCGAAGGGCTCGCCGCGGCCGACCACCGCGCCACCGACGTGCACCCCGTCCTGCGCCGCTCCACCGCCCCGCCCGCCGCGCTCGACCTCCTCGCCCAGTCCCGTGCGGGCCTCGCGGAGGCGGCCGCGGCGCCGGAGCCGAACGAGCGGTACGCCGCCGCCCACCTCGCCGCCCTGCGCGCGGCCTCCGCCGTGCTCGCCGTCCGCGGTCGCCCCGAGGCCACCGTGCGGGCCCGGCAGCGCATCCGCAGCGTGTGGGAGGTCCTGCCGGAGATCGCCCCCGAGCTGGCCGAGTGGGCCGGCCTGTTCGCCTCGGGCGCCGAACGCCGGGCCCGCGCGGAAGCGGGCATCGCCGGGGCCGCCGGTCCCCGGGAGGCCGCCGACCTGCTGCGCGAGGCGGCCGTGTTCCTCCGGCTGGTGCAGCGCCTCGTCGGCCTGCCCGCCGCCCCCGGAGCCCCGGACGCGGGCCCGGGGCGTGCGGGGGCGGCCCCCACGAGGCCATAGGGTGGGCAGCACCCGCACCCGATCACGCCCCGCCCCGACGGCGGGTGCCGCGCCGAGGAGTCGCCTGCCGTGCCGGACCCGATGCGCCCCCGCGCCGCTCTCCGTACCGCCGTGGTCTGGGAGGTCCTCAAGGACGCCCTGGACCGCCGCGCCAAGAACGCCCAGGGAGCGGCCCTGGAGGTCCTGGACTCCGGCGGTGGCACCGGCAACTTCGCCGTCCCCGTCGCCCGGCTCGGCCACCGGGTCACCGTCGTGGACCCGAGCCCCAACGCCCTGTTCGCCCTGGAGCGCCGGGCCGCGGAGGCCGGGGTGGCCGACCGGGTGCGCGGAGTCCAGGGGGACGTCCACGGCCTCTTCGACGTCGTGGAGCGCGAGGGCTACGACGTCGTGCTGTGCCACGGCGTCCTCGAGTACCTGGAGGAACCGGCCGCCGGCCTCGACAACGTCGTCGCCGCCCTGCGCCCCGGCGGCACCCTGAGCCTGCTCGCCGCCGGGCTCGGCGGGGCCGTCCTGGCCCGCGCGCTGGCCGGACACTTCAGCGAGGCCAGGACCGCCCTGACCGACCCCGCCGGGCGCTGGGGCGAGGGCGATCCGGTGCCGCACCGGTTCACCGCCGGGCAGCTCGGCTCCCTCGTGAGCGAGGCCGGCCTGGCGGTCGGCGCGGTGCACGGCGTGCGGGTCTTCGCGGATCTCGTGCCCGGGGTGCTCGTCGACACCGAGCCCGGCGCGCTGGACGCGCTGCTGAAGCTCGAATCGGCCGCGGCCGCCCTCCCGGAGTTCCATTCCGTCGCCACCCAGTTGCACGTACTCGGCGAGAAGACCGGCACGCCCCGGTGAGAAGACGGGACACAAAGGGCCGGAAGGTCCCCCTCCGTTTTCCCTCACGCCGTTGATCAGCGCGGAAGTGGCGCACGAGCTGTTTCCTCGACCCTCCGAACACGGCGCGCGCGCCGTATGATCGAAGGAGACCAATCGGCATGACGCCCCAGATCCCGGGGAACGTTGGGTGCAACTGACTGTTTCGGCGGACCCGGAGCGCGTGGCCGGTTGCGTCTGGCGGATTGGCGTAGAGGGGCGGGTTTCACGGGGGCGATTCCCTGCCTATCCTGAAGGGGACCCCCGGTCGCCCCGGCGACTGCACGATGAGGAGGACTCCGTGCCGCTCTCGGAGCACGAGCAGCGAATGCTCGAGCAAATGGAGCGAGCGCTGTACGCCGAAGATCCTAAATTCGCGACGGCGCTTGAGGGAAGCAGGCTGCGCACGTACACCCGTCGCCGGGTGTATCAGGCGATTGCGGGCTTTCTCGTGGGGATCGCCCTCCTCATGGCCGGAATGGTCGCGCAGCAGATCTGGATCAGTGTGGTGGGATTTCTCGTCATGCTGGGGTGTGCGGTGCTCGCGGTCACCGGATGGCGCAAAGCCCCCAAGCCGGGAGAACAACCCGCGGAGGGGCAGGCGCCCGCCGGACAGCAACCCGCGGGAAGACGTGGCCGCTCCGGCCGCCAGCGCCGCGGCGTGCTGGACCGCATCGAACAGCGGTGGCAGCGCCGCCGCGACGAGCAGGGGCAGTAGCCGCACGAAGCCCCGCACCACCACACGACGACATGTGGCGGGCGCCCTGAGGGCGTCCGCCGATTTCGTGTGTCCGGCGCCGTGGACACCCGGCCGGGCCGTGGACACCCGGCCGGGCCTCGGCGGACCCGGCGGCCGCTGAGCCTCCCGTTTCGCTTCGGGCCGGTTATCCCCGCACCGCCCCACACACCCTCCGTGTCCGCCGCCCTGGGCATCGCGGCCTTCGTACGCGGCAGAGCGCGGCCGCCGGGCGCGCGCCGGGGCTGGGCGGGGCCCGGCCGCCGGGCGCCCGCCGGGACCGGGGCCCCACGGGCTCGGCAGCCGGGCCCTCCCGGTGTCGGCCTCAGTTCGTGCGCGGCCGGCGCCACCGCGGGCGCAGGCGCTCCGCCAGCGCGGACCGGCGGTCGGAGACGGCCCACAGCACCCGGACGGCCGATCGTGGCGCCAGCTCCGCCCGCCAGCGTGTCCGGCGCCCGCACCCGGCCCGCAGGCCCGCGCGCACCCGGCGCACCTCGTCCGGCAGTCCCGGCACCGGTTCGGCCCGGGGCGCGTACAGGACCTGTTCGACCGCGACGGCCAGTCGCTTCGCGGCAGCGGCCGCGGAATCGTCCAGTTCACCCAGACGTACGATCCGAGCCGCCGCGGCCCGCGGGGTCAGCGCCTCGTCCGGCACGACCCCGTGGTCCCAGGCCGTGTCCACGACCTCCTGCCAGGCGCCCAGCGTCCGGGCGGCGAGCGCCTCGGGGGAGCGGCCCACCGCCGAGGACAGCCGCCGCGCCCGTACCCTGCGGCGCCACAGCATCGGCGACAAGGGCAGCAGGAGGACCAGCAGGGCCGCGAGCACGATCAGGGCCACCACACCCGCCGAGGTGCCGCCGCCCGAGGAGCCGACGGCGACCGTGGTCGCCGAGGAGGAGCAGTCCGCCTGGTGGCGCAGGGCGGGCGGGCAGCCCGGCTCCGAGGCGGAGGGCGCCTCGGAGGGCTCGGTGGAGGCGGAGGGGCGCGGCAGCGCGGGATCGCTGGCCGCGCTGGACGGCGCCTCGGGCTGCGTGTACTCCGGGGTCGAACCCCGGCTCGGCGTCGGCTCGAAACGCGTCCAGCCCACGCCCTGGAAGTACAGCTCGGGCCAGGCGTGCGCGTCGCGCAGCCCCACCGACATCCGTCCCTCGCCCACGCTCGTGCCCGGAGTGAAGCCGACCGCCACCCGCGCCGGGATGCCCAGCGTCCGGGCCATGGCCGCCATCGAGAAGGCGAAGTGGACGCAGAAGCCCTCCTTGTCCTTCAGGAAACGCGCGATCGCCTCCGGGCCGCTGCCCGCCCTGACCTGCGTGTTGTACGTGAAGCCGCCGTCGTAGGCGAACCAGTCCTGGAGCTTGACGGCCCGCTCGTAGTCGTTGTCCGCGCCCCGCGTCACCTGCCGCGCCGTACGCGCCACGACCGCGGGGAGATTGCCCGGGGTGCGGGTGTAGACCCGGGCCAGGTCCGGCGGCGGGGGCGGGGCCTCGGACAGCTCCCGCGCGGTGGGCCGCACCTCCAGGCTCGTCACCGTGTAGTCCGCGCCGCGGGTGGTCTGCCCGCGTTCGCCGACCAGGGTGCGGCCCTCCGGCTCGAACCGCCAGCGGCCGTCGACCTGGACCCCGGTCGCGGGATACGGCATCGGCAGCCAGTCCTGCGCGTACCAGTCGGCCGCCCTGATCTGCGTGCGCACCTCGGTGGTGTCCACCCCCGGCGCCAGCCCGGTCGGGGAGGGCAGCGTGTCGGGCACGTCGACGATGCGGCGCTCGGACGGTGACCAGGACGTGCCGTCGAACTCGTCCAGGGAGACGATCCGCAGGTACATGTCCTGTGTGTTCTCGCTGTTGGTGCGGTACGTCATCACCTCCCGGTCCTCGGGCTGGTTCAGGCTGTTCTGGAGGGACAGCAGCGGGTTGACCGCCGAGATCGTGCCCGCCCCGCCGCCCCGGCCGCTCCCGCCCCGCCCGTCCAGCAGCCCGCCGTCCAGCGCGGGCAGCGCCAGCGGCACCACCAGCGCGACGCCGAGCGCGAGCACCCCGATACGGCGGCCGGTGCGCAGCGGCGCGGTGGCCGCCCGCCCGCCACCGGGCCCGGGCCCCGGGCGCCCCGCCCCGCGCGGAGCGGCGCCGAAGACCCGCCCCCACTGCGCGACGCGGTCCCTGCCCTCGGCGAGAAGCAGCACCAGATAGCCGCCCGCGGCGAGCAGGAACCACAGCCAGCCCGAGCCGTCCTGCGCGAGCCCCGCCGCGACCGAGTACAGCGCGAGCAGCGGCAGACCGGCGGGCCCGGCCGCCCGCAGGGTCACCGCGAGGAAGTCCACCAGCAGACCGATCAGCAGGACCCCGCCCACGAGCATCAGCTCGATGCCGTCGGTCAGCGGGGCCGGCGTCGTATAGCTCTGCACGTCGTGCCGCCCCGCCTGGAGCAGGAGGCCGAAACGTTCCACCGCCGCCGGTCCCGGCACGAAACCGACGAGCGCCTGATCCCGTACGAAGGCGAACGTCAGCAGGAACACGGTGACGAGCGACTGGATCAGCACCGTCAGCGGGCGCGCCAGCGAGGCCCGCCTGGCCAGCGCCCCCGCCCCGACCACCAGGGCCAGCAGGACCGCCGCCTCGAACAGCCATTCGTACGTCTGTACCAGAGGCAGCAGTGCCCCCGCCGACAGCACAGTCGCCACCGCCGCGCACACCGCGAGCCGCCCGCGACCGCTCATCTTCCGCTCCCCGCCTCGATCCGCCTCACCGGAGGGCCACCCCGGCCCCCGCCCCCTCCCGGTCCGCCCGCGCCTGCCGCGGTACGCCCCGGGCCTCGTCAGCCGCCCGGCACCGTGACCCGGTCCGGGCCGTACGACTGGCCGGCCGCCTGCCGCCACAGCTCGGGCAGCGCCGCGCCCCGGTCCACGCCCAGCACCGTCCAGCCCGCCTCGCGCAGCGCGCGCGCCCGCTGTTCCCTGGTGTCCGGGCCCTCCATGAGCGCCCGCGTGAGATCCCAGCCGGGGCCGTCCAGCAGGAAGGCGACCGCCACCGCGCTGCGCCGGCGCATCCGGGCCACCATCGCCGTCTGCTGTTCGTCGAGTTCGCCGAGGAAGGCGACGAGCAGCCCCTCCGCGCCCCCGCTCAACGCGTCGTAGGCACGGGACAGACCCGCCCCGTCCGAGTGGTCGAGCACCGCGAGCGTGTCGAGCAGCAGACCCGCCGACTCCGCCGCGTCCTGGCCGGTGCCCGCGAAACCGTCCGTCCCCTCACCGGCGAGGGCCCCGCCCTCGTCGGTCAGCAGGCGCACGCCGAGACCGCGCTCCAGCACGTGGGTCAGCGTCGAAGCGGCGGCCGAGACGGCCCACTCGAAGGCCGAGTCCGGTCCGGAGCCCTCGTACGCGAGACGCCGCGTGTCGAGCAGCACCGTGCAACGGGCCCGCTGCGGCTGCTCCTCGCGGCGCACCATCAGCTCCCCGTACCGCGCCGTCGAACGCCAGTGGACCCGGCGCAGGTCGTCGCCGTGCCGGTAGCCGCGCGGGATCACGTCGTCCTCGCCGCCGAGCGACTGGGAGCGGGTGCGCCCGTCGCCGTACCCGGCGGACTCGCCGGAGAGCCGCACCGGCGGCAGCGGCTCGACCGCGGGAATGACCGTGAGCGTGTCGTACGCCGAGAAGGACCTGGTCAGCTCGCACATCCCGAAGGGATCGGTGAGCCGCAGTTGCAGCGGACCCAGCGGGTAGCGCCCGCGCAGGTCCGAGCGCACCCGGTAGGAGACCTCGCGCCGGCCGCCCGCCTCCACCCGGTCCAGCACGAAACGCGGCCGGGGGCCCAGCTGGTAGGGCACCCGGTCCTGGAGCATGAGCAGTCCGGTGGGCAGCCGCGACACGTTGTCCACCCGCAGATGCACCCGGGCCTCCGCGCCGGCCGGCACCCGGGAGGGCGTCAGGCGCCTGCTGCCCGTCACCCGGTACTTCGTGCGGTACAGGACGAGGGCCGCGACCAGGGGCAGTACCGCGAGCAGCAGCCCCACCCGCAGCAGATCCTCCTGCCCGAGCACGTACGCGCAGACCGCGGCGGCCACCCCGGCGGCGAGGAAGGACCGGCCGCGCGTGGTGAGCCCGGACAGCGCGGTGCGCACCGGCCCCCGGCCGTCCTCCAGCTCGGGCCGCGCGCCCTGCGCCTCGGCGCCCGTCACAGCGCCCGGTCCCCCGGCGGGCGGCGCCGGAACAGCGAGCCGGCCGAGGCCGGGGCCGGCACCGCCCCGGCGGGGTGCGGCACACCCGCGCGCGGCCCCGAGTCCGGGATCGGTGTCTGCTGCACGAGGTCGCGCACGATCTGCTCCGAGGTCCGCCGGCCCAGCTGCGCCTGCGCCGTCGGCAGCAGACGGTGGGCCAGCACCGGCACCGCCAGGGCCTGCACGTCGTCGGGCAGCACGTACTCCCGGCCGGCCAGCGCCGCCGAGGCGCGGGCCGCCCGCACGAGGTGCAGCGTCGCGCGCGGGGAGGCGCCGAGCCGCAGCTCGGGGTGGTTGCGCGTCGCGTTGACCAACTGGACCGCGTACCGCTGGATGTCCTGCGCGAGGTACACCGAACGCACCGCCTCGATGAGCTTGGCGATCTCGTGCACGTGCGCCACCGGCTGGAGGTCCTCCAGCGGGGAGAGCGCGCCGTGCGACTCCAGCATCTTCAGCTCCGCCTCGGGAGCCGGGTACCCCATCGACACGCGCGCCATGAAACGGTCCCGCTGCGCCTCCGGCAGCGGGTACGTCCCCTCCATCTCCACCGGGTTCTGGGTGGCGACGACCATGAAGGGGCTCGGCAGCTCGTAGGTCTGCCCGTCGATCGTGACCTGGCGCTCCTCCATCGACTCCAGCAGCGCCGACTGGGTCTTGGGGGAGGCGCGGTTGATCTCGTCCCCGATCACGATCTGCGCGAAGATCGCCCCGGGCTTGAACTCGAAGTCCTTGCGCTGCTGGTCGTAGACCGAGACCCCGGTGATGTCCGAGGGCAGCAGGTCGGGCGTGAACTGGATGCGCCGCACCGAGGCGTCCACCGACCGCGCCAGCGCCTTGGCCAGCATCGTCTTGCCGACGCCCGGCACGTCCTCGATGAGCAGGTGGCCCTCGGCCAGCAGGACGGTCAGCGACAGCCGTACGACCTCCGGCTTGCCCTCGATCACGCTCTCGACCGCGGTACGCACCCGCTCGGCGGTGCTGGTCAGATCCGTGAGGCTCGCTCGATCGTCATACGTCGTCACCCGGCCCTCCTCGGCCTTTGCCCCCCGCTCCACGGGAGCGGGGGTTCACCCCAAATACCGGGCCGCGGTCCTTCCGTGCGGACCGGCCCACCCCGACATACGGACGCCGCGCGGAAATGGTTCCGCGCGGGCCCCACCGCATTCTTGTTGCCGTTATCGGCTCGTGTCACTCGCCTGCGGACAACTCGCGGAGAAATGTCAGGTCTTAGTGGCTTTTCGCGAGGTGGGTGTGGCGTACATGAAGGACGTGCGCGAGGCCGGCCCGGCCCTCCGGGAACCGGGCCGGCCGACGCGTCAGGCCGCCGGGTCGATCTCGCGCAGCAGACCCGTCGTGACGTCGAAGACGAAGCCCCGGACGTCGTCGGTGTGCAGCAGGAACGGGGAGGTGCGCACCCGCTGCATCGACTGACGCACGTCCTGCTCGGCGTCCGCGAAGGCCTCGACCGCCCACGAGGGACGCTGTCCGACCTCCAGCTCCAGCTCGTGCCGGAAGTCCTCGGTGAGGGACTCCAGACCGCAGCCGGTGTGGTGGATCAGGGCCACGCTGCGGGTGCCCAGGGCGCGCTGGCTGATGGTCAGCGAACGGATCACGTCGTCGGTGACCACGCCGCCCGCGTTGCGGATGGTGTGGCAGTCACCCAGCTCCAGCCCGAGCGCCGCGTGCAGGTCGAGCCGGGCGTCCATGCACGCGACGACGGCCACCTTGAGGACCGGACGGGCGTCCATCCCCGGGTCGGTGAAGGCGTCGGCGTACCGGCGGTTGGCGTTCACGAGGCGGTCGGTGACCGTGCCGTCCGTGCGTATCGGCTGCTCAGCGGCGGAGGAGGGTGCGGAAGACGTCATGCCTAAGACGGTAATCGGTGCGGATGGGCCAGTCATGCGGTGGGAACGCACAAAGAAGATCGCCGGGGGTTGTCGGGGCCCCGTCCCCGGCCCGCCCGCCCGG
This sequence comes from Streptomyces sp. NPDC049954, assembly GCF_040656295.1. NCBI lineage: Bacteria > Bacillati > Actinomycetota > Actinomycetes > Kitasatosporales > Streptomycetaceae > Streptomyces > Streptomyces sp. NPDC049954. The sequence goes on along the minus strand of NZ_JBFALS010000005.1, from coordinate 324,661 downwards.
CGCGCGCGGGCCGGGGACGAGCGCGGCACTCGCGCCGGTGCGCGGACCGGCGCCCGCCCGGCCCCGCCCCTCGGCCGCGCCCCGTCGGCGGGCCGCCGACCGGGTGAGGGGAAGGGGCCCGCGACCTGCGCCGGGGGCCCCGCGACGCGCAGGCCGGTTGATTGACCGCGCGACACCGTGGACTAAAGTGACGCGAAGCGGGACCCCGGACACCCGCTGGACTGCCGCAGTCCCGTGCTTCCCGGAGAATCCCGGCCGTGCCGGACCTGTCCGGGAACAACCTCCACGAGGCGCACAGCGCGGCGCGTACGTACGGCCCGGCCCCCTCCCGTTCCGGCCGGCGCTCGCCCCAGCGGCGCGCGCGGGCCACATCCCCTTCTGAGCGGGAGGGGACCAGCCCGTACGTCCCGCCGCGCACACCGCCCAGGGAGGGCCGCGATGCCAGGGCGCGAAGCGCCTTCCGACGAGGGTGACGGGCGACATATGCACGAGGACCAGACGCCGGAAGGCGTCACGCAGCGGACCGCCCCCGGTCCGCGGGCGCCGCAGCAGGACGACCCGGTGGACGCGCCGGACACCCCGGCCGCCGGGGCGAACGGCCCGCGGCACGTCCCCGTCATGCTCCGCCGCTGCCTCGACCTGCTCGGCCCCGCCCTCGCCGAACCCGGGGCCGTCGTCGTCGACTGCACCCTCGGCCTCGGCGGTCACAGCGAGGCGCTGCTGAACACCTTCCCCGCCGCCCGCCTCGTCGCCCTCGACCGGGACAAGGAGGCGCTGCGGCTCGCCGGGGAACGCCTCGCTCCCTTCGGCGAGCGGGCCACCCTCGTGCACGCCGTCTACGACGAACTGCCCGAGGTCCTCGACCGGCTCGGACTGCCCCGCGCCCAAGGCGTGCTGTTCGACCTGGGCGTCTCCTCGATGCAGCTCGACGAGGCCGACCGGGGCTTCGCCTACGCCCAGGACGCGCCGCTGGACATGCGGATGGACCAGTCGACGGGGATCAGCGCCGCCGAGGTCCTCAACACCTACCCGCCCGGGGAACTCGTCCGCATCCTGCGCGCCTACGGCGAGGAGAAGCAGGCCAAGCGGATCGTCTCGGCCGTCGTGCGGGAGCGCGAGAAGGAGCCCTTCACGGGCAGCGCCCGGCTCGTCGAGCTGATCAGGGACGCCCTGCCGCAGGCCGCCAAACGCACCGGCGGCAACCCCGCCAAGCGCACCTTCCAGGCCCTGCGCATCGAGGTCAACGGGGAACTCACGGTGCTGGAGCGGGCCGTCCCCGCGGCCGTCTCGGCGCTCGCGGTCGGCGGCCGGATCGCGGTGCTGTCCTACCACTCGCTGGAGGACCGGCTCGTCAAGCAGGTGTTCGCCGCCGGAGCCGCCAACACCGCGCCCCCCGGACTGCCCGTCGTCCCCGAGCGCTACCAGCCCCGCCTGAAACTGCTGACCCGGGGAGCCGAGCTGCCCACCGAGGAAGAGGTCGCCGAGAACCGCCGGGCCGCTCCGGCACGGCTGCGGGGTGCGCAGCGCATCCGCGAGGAGGCGCTGTGACCGGGAGGAAAGCCCTGCGCGGCCGGGCCGCGGCCCTCGCCCGGCTGCTGCCCACGGGCTCCTCGGGCGCCGCCAAGGCCCCCTTCGTCCTGCTCGTCGTCCTCCTGCTCGGCGGCGGGCTGATCACCCTGCTCGTGCTCAACTCCTCGCTCAACGAGGGCTCCTTCCAGCTGAGCCGGCTCAAGAAGCAGACCACCGACCTCACCGACGAGCAGCAGGAACTCCAGCGGGACGTGGACGGCTACGCGGCCCCCGACGCCCTCGCCCGCCGCGCCGCCGAACTCGGCATGGTGCCCGGCGGCACGCCCGCCTTCCTCGGCCCCGACGGCACCGTGCGCGGAGTGCCCTCCGCCGCGCCCGAGGACTCCGCGCTGCGGCGGCTCGCCGAACGGCCGCAGGACAGCCCGCCGCCCGCCGAGGAGCCCTCCGCCGACCCGGGCTCCCCGACGCCCCAGCCCTCCCCGGCCGAGTCCCTCGCGGGCGGCGCGCCCCTCGCCCCGGCCCCGCTCGTCCCCTCCCCCTCCGTCGTGTCCACCCCGGACGGGTGGCCCTCGCCCTCGACCTCCAGCAGGTGACGCCGTGACCGACAGGGAACCGCCCCGGCGCAGGGTGCCCGGCCCGGCGAGGCCCAGGGAACGGGGCGGCCCCGGCCGCCCCGGCCCCCGGCCGCCCCGCCGCCCCGACCCGGGTGCCGCCCCGCGCGGCGGCCGGCCCCGCGGCGGGCGGAGCGGACCGCGCACCATCCGGCTGGGCAGTCCGCGCCCCCGGCTGCGCATGGTCGGCCTCGGCCTCACCCTCGTCATGGCCGTGTTCGTGGGGCGGCTGCTCCAGGTGCAGGTCGTGGACGCCGGCTCGTTCACCACCGCCGCCCAGAAGAACCGCGTGGTCAGCCGCGAGATCGCCCCGGAACGCGGGGCCATCACCGACCGCGACGGGGTCGAGCTCGCGACCACCGTCGACGCGTACGACATCACCGCCGACCCCACGATGTTCAGCCCCGAGCAGACCAAGGTGAAGGACGCCCCCGAGCAGGCCGCCGCCCTGATCGCCCCGATCCTGGGGGCCGACGAGAAGACCGTCGCCGAGAAGCTGCGCACCGGGGGAGGGGTCCGCTACGTCATGCTGGCGCGGCGCCGCACGCCCCAGGTGTGGACCCAGATCAAGGACCTCAAGACCGCCTTCGCCGAGCGCGCCACCAAGGCCGCGCCCAGTGTGCTCGCCGGGATCTTCCAGGAGTCCAGCAGCAAGCGGGTGTACCCGAACGGGCAGCTCGCGGCCGGGACACTGGGCTGGGTCAACTCCGAGGGCAGGGGCGCGGGCGGACTGGAGGCCCAGCTCGACAAGGAACTCGCGGGCACCCCGGGACAGATCCGCTTCGCCCAGGCGGGCGGGCGGCAGGTGCCCACCGCGGGCGGCAGCGAGAAACCCGCCGTCCCCGGCGACGACATCGAACTCACCCTCAATCGCGACATCCAGTGGGCCGCCCAGCAGGCGATCAGCGAACAGGTCGAGAAGTCCAAGGCGGACCGCGGGTACGTGATAGTGCAGGACACCAGGACCGGTGAGGTGCTCGCGATGGCGAACGCGCCCGGCTTCGACCCCAACGACCTCTCCAAGGCCGATGTGAACGCCCTGGGCAACCCCGCGCTACAGGACGTCTACGAACCCGGCTCCACCAGCAAGATCATGTCCATGGCCGCCGTGCTGGAGGAGAACGCCGCGACCCCCGGCACCCACGTCACCGTGCCCAACCGGCTGCACCGCGGCGACCGGCTCTTCCAGGACGACATCGACCACCCCACCTGGCAGCTCACCCTCAACGGGGTGCTCGCCAAGTCCTCCAACATCGGCACCATCCTCGCCACCGGGCAGCTCGGCAGGACGCAGCCCGAGGCCAACCGGGTCCTCTACTCCTACCTGCACAAGTTCGGCATCGGGCAGGCCAGCGGTCTCGGCTTCCCCGGCGAGACCCCGGGCATCCTCGCGCCGCCCGACAAGTGGTCCACCTCGCAGCAGTACACGATCCCCTTCGGACAGGGGCTGTCCATCAACGCGATGCAGGCCGCCTCCGTCTACTCGACCATCGCCAACGGCGGGGTGCGGATCGCCCCGACCCTGGTGCGCGGCACCAAGGGCGAGGACGGACGCCTCACCCCCGCGAAGAAGCCGGAGAAGACCCGGGTGGTCAGTGAGAAGACCGCCCGGACCCTGTCCACGATGCTCGAATCGGTCGTCGACGACGAGGAGGGCACCGGCGCCCTCGCCCGCATCCCCGGCTACCGGGTCGCGGGCAAGACCGGTACCGCCAACCGGGTCGACCCCAAGACCGGCCGCTACCGCGGCTACACGTCCTCCTTCGCCGGGTTCGCCCCCGCCGACAAACCCCGCGTCACCGTCTACTGCGCGATCCAGAACCCGACCAAGGGCAGCTACTTCGGCGGGCAGATCTGCGGGCCCATCTACAAGAAGGTCATGGAGTTCGCCCTCAAGACCCTCCAGGTCCCGCCCACGGGCGCCCCCGCCGCCCGACTGCCCGTCACCTTCACTGCCGGAGACTGATCAGGAACCGCCCGTGACAACGATCACTCCCGAACCAGGGAACCACCCGGAGGACTTGCCCACCCGGCAGGAACCGCCGCACAGCCCAGGCCCCTCATTTCGCGACGACCCCGGTGCGCCCGGTACGCTCACCGCCGTGCCACGCTCCGATGAGTCCCAAACCCTCCGGGAGAGCGGTCCCGTGACGTATCCCGGTCCCCCCCGCCCCGCCAAGACCGCGGCGATCCCCCTCGACCGCCTCGCCGAAGAGCTGGGCGTCAGGACCCGCGGCGGTACGGCGGACCCCGCCTCCACCGATGTCACCGGCATCACCCACGACTCCCGTGCGGTGCGCCCCGGCGACGTCTACGCCGCGCTGCCCGGCGCCCGCTTCCACGGCGCGGACTTCTCCGCGCAGGCGGCGAGCCTCGGCGCGGCGGCCGTGCTGACCGATCCGGCCGGCGCCGAACGCGCCCTCGCCAGCGGCCTCCCGGTCCTGGTGGTCGGCGACCCGCGCGGCCGGATGGGCGCGCTCGCCGCCGAGATCTACGGCAGGCCCGGCGAGGCCCTGCTCCAGCTCGGCATCACCGGCACCTCCGGCAAGACCACCACCGCCTACCTCGTGGAGGGCGGCCTGCGTGAGGCCGGACGGCGCACCGGACTCGTCGGCACCGTGGAGACCCGCATCGGGGACGAGCGCCTGAAGTCGGAGCGCACCACGCCCGAGGCCACCGACCTGCAGGCGCTGTTCGGCGTCATGCGGGAGCGCGGCGTCGACGCGGTCGCCATGGAGGTCTCCAGCCACGCCCTCGTGCTCGGCCGGGTCGACGGCTGCGTCTTCGACGTGGCCGTCTTCACCAACCTCAGCCCGGAACACATGGAGTTCCACTCCGACATGGAGGACTACTTCCGGGCCAAGGCGCAACTGTTCAGCCGCAAACGCAGCAAACGCGGGGTCGTCAACCACGACGACGAGTACGGGCGCAGGCTCGCGGTCGAGGCCGAGGTGCCCGTCACCACCTTCTCGGCCGAGGGCCACCCCGACGCCGACTGGCGGGCCGAGGACGTCGAGATCGGGCCGCGCACCTCGGCCTTCACGATCGTCGGCCCCGACGGCGCTCGCTACGCGGCCGTGGCGCCGCTGCCCGGTCCCTTCAACGTCGCCAACACCCTGGCCGCCGTCGTCGCCCTCGCCGAGGCCGGGATCGCCCCGCAGACCGCCGCCGACGGCGTCGCCGCCGTCCCCGGCGTCCCCGGCCGGCTGGAGCGGGTCGAGGCCGGGCAGCCCTACCTCGCGGTCGTGGACTACGCCCACAAGACGGACGCCGTGGAATCGGTGCTGCGCTCGCTGCGCAAGGTCACCGAGGGCAAGGTGCACATCGTCCTCGGCTGCGGCGGGGACCGGGACGTCACCAAGCGCGGCCCGATGGGCGCCGCCGCGGCCCGGCTCGCCGACACCGCCGTACTCACCTCGGACAACCCCCGCTCCGAGGACCCCCTCGCCATCCTCGCCGCCATGCTCGCGGGCGCCGCCGAAGTGCCCGTGCACGAGCGCGGCGACGTCCTCGTGGACGCCGACCGGGCCGCCGCCATCGCGGCCGCCGTCGCCCGCGCCGAGCCCGGGGACACCGTGCTGGTGGCCGGGAAGGGACATGAGCAGGGCCAGGACATCAACGGCGTCGTCCGTGCCTTCGACGACCGCCAGGTGCTCCAGGAAGCCATCCGGAAAGCCGCGGCCACCCGGGCCGCGCACCAGAAAAGCGTGGGATGAATCTGTGATCGCCCTCTCTCTCGCCGAGATCGCTGACATCGTCGGCGGGCAGACGCACGACATACCGGACCCGGCCGTCACCGTCACCGGTCCCGTCGTCACCGACTCCCGCGAGACCGAACCCGGCGCCCTCTTCGTCGCCTTCGCCGGGGAGCGCGTGGACGGGCACGAGTTCGCCGCCCAGGCCGTGCGCGAGGGTGCGGTGGCCGTGCTCGCCACCCGCCCCGTCGGCGTGCCCGCGATCGTCGTCGAGGACGTCGTCGGCGCCCTGGGCGCCCTCGCCCGGCACGTCGTGGAACGCCTCGGCACGAACGTCGTCGCGCTGACCGGCTCGGCCGGGAAGACCTCCACCAAGGACCTCATCGCCCAACTGCTGTCCCGCAGCGGGCCGACGGTGTGGCCACCGGGCAACCTCAACAACGAGATCGGGCTGCCGCTGACCGCGCTGCGCGTCACCGAGGAGACCCGCAACCTCGTCCTGGAGATGGGCGCCCGCGGCATCGGCCACATCACCTATCTGACCGGGCTCACCCCGCCCAGGATCGGTGTGGTCCTCAACGTCGGCAGCGCCCACATCGGGGAGTTCGGCGGCAAGGAACAGATCGCACAGGCAAAGGGGGAGATGGTCGAGTCCCTGCCGGAGGACGGACTGGCCGTACTCAACGCGGACGATCCGCTCGTACGCGCCATGGCCTCCCGAACCCGGGCACGGGTCCTCCTCTTCGGCGAATCGGAGGATGCGGACGTTCGGGCGGAGAACGTCACGCTCGGGGACACCGGGCGCCCCGGCTTCACCCTTCGCACCCCCACCGGGTGCGGCGAAGTGACCTTGCGCCTGTACGGTGAGCACCACGTGTCGAACGCGCTCGCCGCCGCCGCCGTCGCCCATGAGCTGGGTATGTCCGCCGACGAGATCGCCCTGGCGCTCTCCGAGGCGCGGTCCCTCTCCCGCTGGCGGATGGAGGTCACCGAGCGCCCCGACGGCGTGACGATCGTCAACGACGCCTACAACGCGAGCCCCGATTCCGTGCGAGCCGCCCTGCGCGCGCTCGTCGCGATGGGCTCGGCCTCCCGCGCCAAGGGGGGCCGGACCTGGGCGGTGCTCGGGCTGATGGCGGAACTCGGTGACGAGGCGCTCGCCGCGCACGACGCGGTCGGACGGCTCGCCGTCCGGCTCAACGTGAGCAAGCTCGTGGCGGTCGGCGGCAGGGAAGCGGCCTGGCTGCGAATGGGCGCATACAACGAGGGTTCGTGGGGTGAGGAGTCGGTGCACGTGTCCGACGCACAGGCGGCGATCGACCTGGTTCGCGGTGAACTGCGACCGGGAGACGTCGTGCTCGTGAAGGCGTCCCGGGCCGCCGGCCTGGAGAAGGTGGCCGCAGCTCTGCTGGAGGACGCCACCGAGGGCGAGGCCGCCGGCCGATGAAGCAGATCCTCTTCTCGGGGGCCATCGGGCTCTTCCTGACCCTGATCGGCACCCCCCTGCTCATCAAGCTGCTGGCCCGCAAGGGCTACGGCCAGTTCATCCGGGACGACGGGCCGCGCGAGCACCACAGCAAGCGCGGTACGCCGACGATGGGCGGTATCGCCTTCATCCTGGCCACGATCATCGCGTACGCCCTGACGAAGGTCATCACCGGCGAGGACCCCAGGTTCTCGGGGCTGCTGGTCCTGTTCCTGATGACGGGCATGGGCCTGGTCGGGTTCCTGGACGACTACATCAAGATCGTCAAGCAGCGCTCGCTGGGCCTGCGGGCGAAGGCCAAGATGGCCGGGCAGCTCATCGTCGGCATCGCCTTCGCCGTGCTCGCCCTCCAGTTCGGCGACTCGCGCGGCAACACCCCGGCCTCGACGAAGCTCTCCTTCGTCACGGACTTCGGCTGGACCATCGGCCCCGTCCTGTTCGTGGTCTGGGCGCTCTTCATGATCCTGGCCATGTCCAACGGCGTGAACCTGACGGACGGTCTGGACGGCCTGGCCACCGGCGCCTCGGTCATGGTCTTCGGCGCCTACACCTTCATCGGCATCTGGCAGTTCCAGGAGTCCTGCGCCAACGCGGCGAGCCTGACCAACCCGGCGGCCTGCTTCGAGGTGCGCGACCCGCTCGACCTCGCCGTCGTGGCCTCCGCCCTCATGGGCGCCTGCTTCGGCTTCCTGTGGTGGAACACCTCGCCGGCCAAGATCTTCATGGGCGACACCGGTTCCCTCGCGCTCGGCGGCGCCCTCGCGGGCCTCGCCATCTGCTCCCGCACCGAACTGCTCATCGCGGTGCTCGGCGGACTGTTCGTCCTCATCACGATGTCCGTCGTGATCCAGGTCGGCTCCTTCAAGCTGACCCGCAAGCGCGTCTTCCGGATGGCCCCGCTCCAGCACCACTTCGAACTCAAGGGCTGGTCCGAAGTGCTCGTGGTGGTCCGCTTCTGGATCGTCCAGGGCATGTGCGTGATCGTCGGACTCGGCATCTTCTACGCGGGATGGGCGGCCGACAAGTGACGCGGTGGCAGGACAAGCGGGTCGTCGTCGCCGGTCTCGGGGTCTCCGGGATGCCGGCGGCCCGCGTCCTGCACGCCCGGGGCGCCCGGGTCACCGCCGTCACCGACGCGGACGACACCCGCAGCCGCGAACAGGCCGGGCAGTTGCGGGCCGAGGGCATCACGGTCCGCCTCGGGGACGGCGCGAGCCTGCCCGAGTCCACCGAACTCGTCGTCACCGCCCCCGGCTGGCAGCCCGACAAGCCCCTCTTCCAGGCCGCCGCGGCCGCCGGCGTCCCCGTCTGGGGCGACGTGGAACTCGCGTGGCGGCTGCGCGGTCCCGGCGCCGCGCCCTGGCTCGCCGTCACCGGTACCAACGGCAAGACCACGACCGTACGGATGCTCGCCGCGATCCTGGAGGCGGCCGGACTGCGCACCGCGGCCGTCGGCAACATCGGCGTCTCGCTGCTCGACGCGGTCCTCGCCGAGGAGCCCTACGACGTCCTCGCCGTCGAACTCTCCAGCTACCAGCTGCACTGGGCGCCCTCGGTGCGCCCGCACTCCGCGGTCGTGCTCAACCTCGCGCCCGACCACCTCGACTGGCACGGCTCGATGGCCGCGTACGCCGCGGACAAGGGCCGCGTCTACGAGGGCAACCAGGTCGCCTGCGTCTACAACCTCGCCGACCCGGCCACCGAACAGCTCGTGCGCGAGGCCGACGTCGAGGAGGGCTGCCGCGCCGTCGGCTTCACGCTCGGCGCGCCCCGCCCCTCCGAACTCGGCGTCGTCGACGGCCTTCTCGTCGACCGCGCCTTCGTGCCCGACCGCGCCAAGCAGGCGCAGGAACTCGCCGAGCTGACGGACGTGAACCCGCCGGCCCCGCACAACATCGCCAACGCCCTCGCCGCGGCCGCCCTCGCGCGCGCCTACGGCGTCCCGGCCACCGCCGTACGCGAGGGACTGCGCGCCTTCCGGCCCGACCCGCACCGCATCGAGCGGGTCGCCGAGATCGGCTCGGTCACGTACGTGGACGACTCCAAGGCCACCAACACGCACGCCGCGGAAGCCTCCCTGGCCGCCTTCGAGCCGATCGTCTGGATCGCCGGCGGACTCGCCAAGGGTGCCTCCTTCGACGAACTGGTACAAGGTGCCGCGAAGCGGCTGCGCGCCGTGATCCTGATGGGACGCGACCGCCACCTCATCCGCGAAGCCCTCGCGCGACACGCCCCACAAGTGCCTGTGGTCGACCTCGACCGGACCGACACTGGGGCGATGTCCGAGGCGGTCCGGAAAGCGGCCGGGCTCGCTCTGCCGGGCGACACGGTCCTGCTGGCCCCGGCCTGCGCCTCGATGGACATGTTCACGAACTACCTCGTGCGTGGAGACGTCTTCGCCGACGCGGTCCGCGCACTGGACACCGCTGCCGAAGGCGACTGAACCGGACCGGCCCGCAGCCGGGCCGGTCCGCGCCAGGACGACTGGAGGGGACAGCGACGATGGCCGTCGACCGCACGGCCCCGGGCGGGCGCTACAGCTCCGCACGGGCCCACCGGCCACCCACCGAGGGACTCGCCCTGCGGGGCGGCGCCCTCGCCGGGCGGCCCCGCAAGGCACCGGAGCGCAAGCCCGCGGCGGCCGGGGCGCCCCGGCCGGCCCGGGACAACCCGCTGCGCCGGCTGTTCGAGCGGCTGCGCCGCGCCTGGGACCGGCCCCTGACGGCCTACTACGTGATCCTGGGCGCGAGCCTGCTGATCATCGTGCTGGGCCTGGTCATGGTCTACTCGGCCTCCGTCATCACCGCCCTCAACTACGGGCTCTCCGGCTCCTTCTTCTTCCGCAAGCAGCTCACCGCCGCCGTCCTCGGCGGGGTGCTCCTGGTGATCGCCGCCCGGATGCCCGTCAAGCTGCACCGCGCCCTGGCCTACCCGCTGCTCGTCGGCTCGATCGCGGCGATGGCCCTGGTTCAGGTGCCGGGCATAGGGCATGAGATCAACGGCAACCAGAACTGGATCTCGCTCGGCTTCTTCCAGGTGCAGCCCTCCGAGTTCGGCAAGCTCGCCCTCGTCCTGTGGGGTGCCGACCTGCTCGCCCGCAAGGGCGAGAAGCGGCTGCTCAACCAGTGGAAGCACATGCTCGTACCGCTCGTGCCGGTCACCTTCGTGCTGCTCGGGCTCATCATGATCGGCGGGGACATGGGGACGGCGATGATCCTCACCGCCGTCCTGTTCGGACTGCTGTGGCTCGCGGGCGCCCCCACCCGGATGTTCGCCGGAGTGCTCGCCTTCGTCAGCCTGCTCGGCGTCGTCCTGATCAAGACCAGCGCCAACCGCATGGCCCGCTTCGCGTGCCTGGGCAGCACCGACCCGACCGCGTTCGGTGACAAGTGCCAGCAGGGGGTGCACGGGCTGTACGCCCTCGCCTCCGGCGGCCTGTTCGGCTCCGGCCTCGGCGCCAGTGTGGAGAAATGGGGTCAACTCCCCGAAGCCCACACCGACTTCATCTTCGCCGTCACCGGGGAGGAACTCGGCCTCGCGGGGACGCTGTCGGTACTCGGTCTGTTCGCGGCTCTAGGCTATGCGGGTATCCGCGTGGCCGGACGCACGGAGGACCCCTTCGTGAGGTATGCCGCGGGAGGTGTGATCACCTGGATCACGGCCCAGGCCGTCATCAATCTGGGTGCGGTGCTCGGGCTGCTGCCGATCGCCGGGGTCCCGCTCCCGCTGTTCTCCTACGGGGGCTCCGCCCTGCTGCCGACCATGTTCGCCATCGGGCTGCTGATCGCCTTCGCACGCGACGAGCCCGCTGCGCGAGCGGCCCTGGCACGACGCGGGCCCGGCTTCGGCCGCAAGCGGTTCGCGGTGAGATGGAACACGATGCGACGGCGCGCCTCCTCGGCGCGTACGTCCGGAGAGCGGTGAATTTCGGTGCATGTCGTACTCGCCGGTGGGGGGACCGCCGGCCACATCGAGCCGGCGCTCGCCCTCGCGGACGCCCTGCGCAGGCAGGACCCCACCGTGGGGATCACGGCGCTGGGCACGGAACGGGGTCTGGAGACCCGGCTGGTGCCCGAGCGCGGCTATGAACTCGCGCTCATCCCGGCCGTTCCGCTGCCGCGCAAGCCCACCCCCGAACTGATCACGGTCCCCGGCCGGCTGCGCGGCACCATCAAGGCCGCCGAGCAGGTCATCGAGCGGACCAAGGCCGACTGCGTGATCGGCTTCGGCGGCTACGTCGCGCTGCCCGGCTACCTCGCCGCCAAGCGCACCGGCACCCCGATCGTCGTGCACGAGGCCAACGCCCGCCCCGGCCTCGCCAACAAGATCGGCTCCCGCTACGCCTCGGGTGTCGCGGTGTCCACCCCGGACAGCAAACTGCGCGGCGCCCGCTACATCGGCATCCCGCTGCGCCGCTCGATCGCCACCCTGGACCGGGCCAGGATGCGGCCCGAGGCCCGCGCCGCCTTCGGCCTCGACCAGAACCTGCCGACCCTCCTGGTCTCCGGCGGCTCCCAGGGCGCCCGCCACCTCAACGAGGTCGTCCAGCGCGTCGTCCCGCTGCTCCAGCGCTCCGGAATCCAGGTGCTGCACGCGGTCGGCCCGAAGAACGAGCTGCCACGCGCCGACAACATGCCCGGGATGCCGCCGTACATCCCGGTACCGTACGTGGACCGGATGGACCTCGCGTACGCCGCGGCCGACATGATGCTGTGCCGTGCGGGCGCGATGACCGTGGCCGAACTCTCCGCCGTCGGGCTGCCGGCCGCCTACGTACCGCTGCCGATCGGCAACGGCGAACAGCGGCTCAACGCCCAGCCGGTGGTCAAGGCGGGCGGCGGACTCCTGGTGGACGACGCGGAACTGACGCCGGAATGGGTCACCTCCCAGGTGCTGCCGGTCCTCTCCAGCCCGCACCGGCTCTACGAGATGTCCCGCGCGGCCTCGGAGTTCGGCCGCCGCGACGCCGACGACCTGCTCGTCGGCATGGTCTACGAAGCGATCGCGGCACGCAGGAACCACTGAGGGGCCACGGCCCCCGTACACAGGAGGCGACAGGGAGCGTGGCCGGAGCGAGCACCGCCCAGGGCGGCACGGGACGTACGGACTTCGGCCCGCCGCGACCGGGTCCGCAGGACGAGAACCCGCCCGGACCCGCTCCCCGTCGTCGCCTGCCACGCGTACGGTGGCGGCTCGTGCTGTGGGTCACCGCCCTCGTCCTCCTCGTGGGGGGCGTCGTCTGGGCGCTGTACGGATCGTCGTGGCTGCGGCTGCGTCAGGTGAGCGTCACGGGTACCGAGGTGCTCACCCCCGCCGAGGTGCGGGCCGCCGCCGGCGCCCGGCTCGGTTCCCCGCTCATTTCCGTCGACACCGACCGGGTTTCGGCGAATGCGCGGCGCGCTCTTCCCCGTATCGAATCGGTGGATATCGACCGCTCCTGGCCGCACTCGCTGCGCATCTCGGTGACGGAGCGTAAACCTGTCCTGCTGCGGGAAAAGGGCGGAAAATTTGACGAAGTGGACGCACGTGGAGTGCTTTTCGCCACGGTGGGCAAGGCTCCGCGCGGCATTCCGCTGCTCGATCTCGACGCGCGTGAATCCCCGAGCCTGCGCCGCTTCGGAACCGGCCGGCTGCTGAGTGAGGCGGCCCGGGTGGCCACCGCCCTGCCACCCTCGGTCGCGCCCGGCGTACGCACCGTCAGGGTCCGCTCCTACGACGCCGTCACGCTGCTGTTGAAGGACGGCCGAACGGTCGAGTGGGGCAGCGGGGAAAAAGGCCGCGCGAAGGCCCGGGCACTCACCGCTCTCATGAAAGCAGCTCCCAAGGCGCGGCACTTCGATGTGTCGGTACCCATCGCGCCCGCGGTTTCGGGTAGTTGACGGAACAAAACGCAGGCCAGCCCCCTGAGTGGGCACCGCGACGGCTGATCACATAGGGTGAAAAGAAAAACGGGAGGTTCGGCGTGTTCGTTGAACGTGCGCCACTTGTCGACTTAGTGTCCTGTTCGGAACAGTCATGGAAGTTCCAGCAACAGACACACTGGTAACCCTAAACTTCAGCGTTAGGGTTCGGGTCGGCGCTTTGGACCGCCCCAATTCGGCATCAGTCGACGCACCCGCCTCGCGGCGGAGCGGCGACACGTAAATCGAGGCGAGAGGCAGCCTTCGACGTGGCAGCACCGCAGAACTACCTCGCAGTCATCAAAGTCATCGGTGTCGGCGGCGGTGGTGTCAATGCCATCAACCGGATGATCGAGGTCGGTCTCAAGGGCGTCGAGTTCATCGCGATCAACACCGACGCTCAGGCCCTGTTGATGAGCGATGCCGACGTCAAGCTCGACGTCGGCCGGGAACTGACCCGAGGACTCGGCGCCGGAGCCAACCCCGGCGTCGGCCGCAAGGCCGCCGAGGATCACCGTGAGGAGATCGAGGAGGTCCTCAAGGGGGCCGACATGGTCTTCGTCACGGCCGGCGAAGGTGGTGGCACCGGCACCGGCGGCGCACCCGTGGTCGCCAACATCGCACGCTCGCTCGGCGCGCTGACCATCGGCGTGGTCACCCGTCCCTTCACCTTCGAGGGCCGGCGCCGCGCGAACCAGGCGGAGGACGGCATCGCCGAACTCCGCGAAGAGGTCGACACCCTCATCGTCATCCCCAACGACCGGCTGCTGTCCATCTCGGACCGCCAGGTCAGCGTGCTGGACGCGTTCAAGTCCGCGGACCAGGTGCTGCTGTCCGGTGTCCAGGGCATCACCGACCTGATCACCACCCCCGGTCTGATCAACCTCGACTTCGCCGACGTCAAGTCCGTCATGTCCGAGGCCGGTTCCGCGCTCATGGGCATCGGCTCGGCGCGCGGCGACGACCGGGCGGTGGCCGCGGCCGAACTCGCCATCTCCTCCCCGCTGCTGGAGGCCTCCATCGACGGGGCGCGCGGGGTCCTGCTGTCCATCTCGGGCGGCTCCGACCTCGGCCTGTTCGAGATCAACGAGGCCGCCCAGCTGGTGAGCGAGGCGGCGCACCCCGAGGCCAACATCATCTTCGGCGCCGTCATCGACGACGCCCTGGGTGACGAGGTCAAGGTCACCGTGATCGCCGCCGGTTTCGACGGGGGACAGCCCCCGGCCAAGCGGGACAACGTGATCGGCGCCTCCACCGGCAAGCGCGAGGAGCAGCCCCCGGCCCGTGCCGCGGAGCCCGCGCGCCCGGCCTTCGGCGGCCTCGGCAGCGTCACCCCGCGCGAGGAGTCGACCCCCGTGCGGGCCGAGCCCGAGCCGGCGCCGGTCAACGAGAACCCGGTCCCGCAGGTGCCGCAGCCCTCGGTGCCCCCGGCCCGTCCCTACCAGGACAGCCAGGCCGAGGAGCTGGACGTACCGGACTTCCTGAAGTGATAGCGGAACGCGAGAACACGAGCGGCGCGCACTTCGCCTTCACCGACAGGTGGGGCGGGGTGAGCGCCGTTCCGTACGAGGAGCTCAACCTCGGCGGAGCCGTGGGGGACACGGCGAAGGCCGTGCTCGTCAACCGGGAGCGCGCCGCGCAGGCCCTCGGGCTCGACCCGGGCCTGGTCGTCTGGATGAACCAGGTGCACGGCCGTGAGGTCGCCGTCGTCGACGGCCCCTGGGGGGAGCGCGAAGTCCCCGCCGTGGACGCGGTGGTCACCGGCCGGGGAGGTCTGCCGCTCGCGGTCCTGACCGCCGACTGCGTCCCCGTCCTGCTGGCCGACCCGGTGGCCAAGGTCGCGGGGGCCGCGCACGCGGGGCGCCCGGGCCTGCTCGCCGGGGTGGTACCCGCGGCCGTCGAGGCGATGACCGCGCTCGGGGCCCGCCCCGAGCGGATCGTGGCCCGCACCGGCCCCTCCGTGTGCGGACGCTGCTACGAGGTGCCCGAGGAGATGCGCGCCGAGGTGTCCGCCGTGGCGCCCCCGGCGTACGCCGAGACGAGCTGGGGCACTCCGGCGCTCGACGTGGCCGCCGGGGTGCTCGGTCAACTCGCCGATCTCGGGGTAGTCGACGTACGACGCTCGCCGTACTGCACGCGGGAGTCGCAGGATCACTTCTCGTACCGCCGCGACCGGGTCACCGGTCGCCTCGCGGGCTATGTATGGCTGGACTGATGGGACATGACGGACCGTAGAGCACAACTCGCCGCGAACCTGGCGAAGGTGGAGGAACGCATCGCCAAGGCCTGCGCGGCGGCGGGTCGCGGCCGCGAGGAGGTGACCCTGATCGCGGTCACCAAGACCTATCCGGCGAGCGATGTCCGGCTGCTGGCCGGGCTCGGCGTCCGCCAGGTCGCGGAGAACCGGGACCAGGACGCGGCGCCGAAGGCGGCCGAAAGCGCGGACCTCCCCCTGACATGGCATTTTGTTGGACAACTTCAGACCAACAAGGTCAAATCAGTCGTCAAGTACGCCGACTTCGTTCACTCCGTGGACCGGGACCGGCTCGTCTCCGCCCTCTCGGCGGCGGCGGTCCGTGCGGGCCGGGAGATCGGCTGCCTGATCCAGGTCGCCCTCGACGCCGAAGTCGGCGGCAGGGGTGAGCGCGGCGGGGTCGCCCCGGACAAGGTCGCCGAACTGGCGGACCGGCTCGCCGAGGCCGAAGGGCTGCGCCCGGCCGGGCTGATGACGGTCGCCCCGCTCGCCGGACCCTTCGCGGGGCGGCCGCGTGCCGCCTTCGGGCGACTGGCGGAATTGGCGGGCGTCCTGCGGTCGGCGCATCCGGCTGCCACCATGGTCTCCGCGGGAATGAGCGCGGATCTGGAGGAGGCCGTCGCGGCCGGAGCGACACATGTGCGCATCGGCAGCGCGGTACTCGGCGCGCGTCCCCCCCTCGGGTAACGTCGCCAAGCAAGTCGGACCACAGCACAAAATATGGTCATTTCCCGCCGAAACAGGCGGTCAGACCGCGTGGATCGCAGGCGTGGTGGTCCTCGTCGATCCACCACAGAGCGGAGGACTCAGAGCATGGCCGGCGCGATGCGCAAGATGGCGGTCTACCTCGGCCTCGTGGAGGACGATGGGTACGACGGCCCGGGGTTCGACCCCGACGACGAGTTCGAGCCCGAGCCGGAGCCCGAGCGCGACCGCAGGCGGCATTCCACGCCGCATCAACAGCCCCCCGTTCCGGACGAACCGGTACGAGTGGCACAGCCTCCGGCTCCCCGTGAACCCCTCGCGCAACCGGTCGAATCCGGGCGACCCGCGCGAATCGCCCCCGTGGCATCCATCACACCCGAACGTCAGAGCCTGGAGAAGAACGCACCGGTGATCATGCCCAAGGTTGTCTCCGAGCGGGAGCCCTACCGCATCACGACGTTGCACCCGCGGACCTACAACGAGGCCCGTACCATCGGGGAACACTTCCGTGAGGGCACCCCGGTGATCATGAATCTGACCGAGATGGACGATACGGACGCGAAGCGACTTGTCGACTTTGCGGCCGGACTTGTCTTCGGTCTGCACGGGAGCATTGAGCGGGTGACGCAGAAGGTTTTCCTGTTGTCGCCTGCTAACGTCGATGTCACGGCGGAGGACAAGGCTCGCATCGCAGAGGGCGGGTTCTTCAACCAGAGCTGAGAACAGATGCGCAGCGAAGCGGCTCGGGACAACGAGCACGTAGGACAGGGGAGTGGGAAGCGCTCATGGGCGTAGTGCTGGATGTGCTCTACATCGCGCTGATGTGTTTTCTCCTGGTGCTCATCTTCCGGCTCGTCATGGACTACGTGTTCCAGTTCGCCCGCTCATGGCAACCAGGCAAGCCGATGGTGGTCGTTCTTGAGGCCGCCTACACTGTCACTGATCCACCGCTCAAGCTTCTGCGGAGGTTCATCCCGCCGTTGCGTCTCGGGGGCGTGGCGCTCGACCTGTCCTTCTTCGTACTAATGATCATCGTCTACATCCTGATCTCCGTCGTGAGTTGGCTGTGAACGATACGGTCTTGCCGAATGCCGACGACTACGTTGAGGTGAAGAGATGCCATTGACCCCCGAGGACGTGCGGAACAAGCAGTTCACAACCGTCCGCCTCCGAGAAGGCTATGACGAGGACGAGGTCGATGCCTTCCTCGACGAGGTCGAGGCCGAACTGACCAGGCTGCTGCGCGAGAACGAGGACCTCCGGGCCAAACTCGCCGCCGCCACGCGGGCGGCCGCGCAGAACCAGCAGCAGAACATGCGCAAGCCTCCCGAGCAGCAGGATCGGCAGCAGGGACCGGTGCCCGCCGCCATATCGGGACCGCAGCCGGTGCAGCCCGGGCAGCAGCAGCCTCCGCAGCAGCAGCACCCCGGTCAGCACCAGCAGCAGCACCCGGGCCAGCAGCAGCACATGGGTGGCCCGCCCCAGCTGCCGTCCGGCGCCCCGCAGTTGCCCCCGGGCCCCGGTGGGCACGGTCCGCAGGGCCAGCAGGGCCCCGGCCCGATGGGTCAGGGTCCGATGGGTCAGCAGGGTCCCGGCCCGATGGGTCAGCAGGGTCCCGGCCCCATGGGTCAGCAGGGCCCGGGTCCGATGGGCCAGCAGGGCCCCGGCGGCCCGATGGGTCAGGGCCCGATGGGTCAGCAGGGTCCCGGCCCCATGGGTCAGCAGGGCCCCGGCGGTCCGATGGGTCAGCAGGGTCCCGGCCCGATGGGCCAGGGTCCGATGCAGCACCAGCAGGGACAGATGGTCGGCCCGCTCGGCCACGGCGGCCCGCAGATGCCGCAGCAGGGGCAGGGCCCCGGCGGCGACAGCGCGGCCCGGGTTCTCTCGCTCGCTCAGCAGACCGCCGACCAGGCGATCGCCGAGGCGCGTTCCGAGGCCAACAAGATCGTCGGTGAGGCGCGCAGCCGTGCCGAGGGTCTGGAGCGGGACGCCCGGGCGAAGGCCGACGCGCTGGAGCGGGACGCGCAGGAGAAGCACCGCGTCGCGATGGGCTCCCTGGAGTCCGCCCGCGCCACGCTGGAGCGCAAGGTCGAGGACCTGCGCGGCTTCGAGCGCGAGTACCGCACCCGGCTGAAGTCCTACCTGGAGTCGCAGCTGCGGCAGTTGGAGACGCAGGCCGACGACTCGCTGGCTCCGCCGCGAGCGTCTTCCGCGCCCTCGCTGCCGCCGTCCCCGGCGCCGTCGATGGCTCCCGCGGGGGCCGGCGCGCCCTCCTACGGCAGCGGCCACAACGGTCCTGGCATGGGCAACGGCCCGTCCTCCGGCCCCTCGTACGGCAGCGGCCAGCAGCAGATGTCGCCGGCCATGACGCAGCCGATGGCCCCGGTGCGGCCGCAGGCTCCGCAGCCGATGCAGCAGGCCCCCTCTCCCATGCGGGGCTTCCTGATCGACGAGGACGACAACTGACGGCGCACCCGCGCCGGTAGGCGTCGGCACGCATTCCGCGAAGGGCCCCGGGGTTCGCCCCGGGGCCCTTCGCGTCGCCCGCGCCGAGCGGGGCGAGAACGACGAAGGCCGGTGGCCACTCCCCAGGGAGTGGCCACCGGCCTTCGTGGATCTCGGGTTACTTCGCGTCCCGCCGCAGACGGAAGCTCAGGGTCAGGGCCTCGTCCAGGAAGGGCTCTCCGTACCCGGCGTCCGCCTCACCCTGCGCGTAGTCGGTCGCCAGGACCTCGTCGGAGATCAGGCCCGCGTGCTCGGTCAGGGCGTGGGCGACCTCCGGGTCCTTCGCCTGCCAGCGCAGCGCGATGCGGTCCGAGACGTCCAGGCCGCTGTTCTTGCGCGCCTCCTGGATCAGCCGGATCGCGTCCCGGGCGAGGCCCGCCCGGCGCAGCTCCTCGGTGATCTCCAGGTCGAGCGCCACCGTCGCCCCGGAGTCGGAGGCCACCGACCAGCCCTCGCGCGGGGTTTCGGTGACGACGACCTCCTCGGGGGAGAGCGTCACCGTCTCCCCGTCGACCTCCACGGAGGCCGTGCCCTCCCGCAGCGCGAGGGAGAGGGCCGCCGCGTCCGCGTCGGCCACGGCCTTCGCGACCGCCTGCACGCCCTTGCCGAAGCGCCGGCCCAGGGCACGGAAGTTGGCCTTCGCGGAGGTGTCGACGAGGGAGCCGCCGACCTCGCTGAGCGAGGCCAGCGAGGACACGTTCAGCTCCTCGGTGATCTGCGCGCGCAGTTCGGGGGAGAGCGACTCGAAACCGCCCGCGCCGACCAGCGCGCGGGACAGCGGCTGACGGGTCTTGACGCCCGACTCGGCGCGGGTGGCCCGGCCCAGCTCCACGAGCCGCCGCACGAGCGCCATCTGCTTCGACAGCTCCGGGTCCACCGCCGAGCGGTCGGCCTCCGGCCAGCTCGCCAGGTGCACCGACTCGGGCGCGTCGGGGGCGACCGGGACGACCAGGTCCTGCCACACCCGCTCGGTGATGAACGGCACGAGCGGCGCCATCAGCCGCGTCACCGTCTCCACGACCTCGTGCAGGGTGCGCAGCGCCGCCGCGTCACCCTGCCAGAAGCGTCGCCGCGAACGCCGCACGTACCAGTTGGAGAGGTCGTCGACGAAGGCGGAGAGCAGCTTCCCGGCGCGGTGGGTGTCGTAGTCCTCCAGCGCCTCGGTCACGCCCCCGGTCAGCGCGTGCAGTTCGGACAGCAGCCAGCGGTCCAGCAGCGGGCGCTCGGCCGGGGCCGGGTCGGCCGCGGAGGGCGCCCAGCCGGCGGTGCGGGCGTACAGCGCCTGGAAGGCCACCGTGTTCCAGTACGTCAGGAGCGTCTTGCGAACGACCTCCTGGATCGTGCCGTGTCCCACGCGCCGGGCCGCCCACGGGGAGCCGCCGGCCGCCATGAACCAGCGCACCGCGTCCGCGCCGTGCTGGTCCATGAGCGGGATGGGCTCCAGCGTGTTGCCCAGGTGCTTGGACATCTTCCGGCCGTCCTCGGCCAGGATGTGACCGAGGCACACGACGTTCTCGTAGCTCGACTTGTCGAAGACGAGGGTGCCGATCGCCATCAGCGTGTAGAACCAGCCGCGGGTCTGGTCGATGGCCTCCGAGATGAACTGCGCCGGGTAGCGCTCCTCGAAGACCTCCTTGTTCTTGTACGGGTAGCCCCACTGCGCGAAGGGCATCGACCCCGAGTCGTACCAGGCGTCGATGACCTCGGGCACCCGGGTCGCCGTCTGTCCGCAGTCCGGGCAGGCGAAGGTGACCTCGTCGATGAAGGGGCGGTGCGGGTCGAGCCCCGACTGGTCGGTGCCGGTCAGCTCGCTCAGCTCGGCCAGCGAGCCGACACACGTCAGGTGGTTGTCCGCGCAGCGCCAGATGGGCAGCGGGGTGCCCCAGTAGCGGTTGCGGGACAGGGCCCAGTCGACGTTGTTGTCGAGCCAGTCGCCGAACCGGCCGTGCTTGACGGAGTCCGGGTACCAGTTGGTCTTCGCGTTCTCCTCCAGCAGCCGCTCCTTGACGGCGGTGGTCCTGATGTACCAGGAGGGCTGCGCGTAGTAGAGCAGTGCGGTGTGGCAGCGCCAGCAGTGCGGGTAGCTGTGCTCGTAGGGGAGGTGCCGGAAGAGGACGCCGCGCGCCTTGAGGTCGGCGACCAGGTCCTCGTCGGCCTTCTTGAAGAACTGGCCGCCCACGAGCGGGACCTCGGGGGAGAAGGTGCCGTCGGACAGCACCGGGTTGACCACCGGGAGGCCGTAGGAGCGGCACACCCGCAGGTCGTCCTCGCCGAAGGCGGGGGACTGGTGGACCAGGCCCGTACCGTCCTCGGTCGTCACGTACCCGTCGTTGACGACGTACTGCGCGGGGGCGTCGAAGGGGATCAGCTCGAAGGGGCGCTGATAGGTCCAGCGCTCCATCTCGCGGCCCGTGAACCGCTGTCCGGTCGCCTCCCAGCCTTCGCCGAGCGCCTTCTCCAGGAGCGGTTCGGCGACGACGAGCCGCTCGTTGCCGTCGGTCGCGACCACGTAGGTCACGTCCGGGTGGGCCGCGACCGCCGTGTTGGACACCAGGGTCCACGGGGTCGTCGTCCAGATCAGCAGCGCCGCCTCACCGGCCAGCGGACCCGAGGTGAGCGGGAAACGCACGAACACCGAGGGGTCCACGACCGTCTCGTAGCCCTGCGCCAGCTCGTGGTCGGACAGGCCGGTCTCGTCGCGCGGGCACCAGGGCGCGACCCGGTGGTCCTGGACCAGGAGGTCCTTGGAGAAGATCTCCTTGAGCGACCACCACACCGACTCGACGTACTCGGGGTCCATCGTGCGGTAGGCGTCGTCGAGGTCGACCCAGTAGCCCATGCGCTCGGTCAGCTCGGTGAAGGCGTCCGTGTGCCGGGTCACCGACTCGCGGCACCGGTCGTTGAACTCGGCGATCCCGTACGCCTCGATGTCCTTCTTGGTGCTGAAGCCGAGTTCCTTCTCGACGGCCAGCTCGACCGGCAGGCCGTGGCAGTCCCAGCCGGCCTTGCGGCCGACGTGGTAGCCGCGCATCGTGCGGAAGCGCGGGAAGACGTCCTTGAAGACGCGGGCCTCGATGTGGTGGGCGCCCGGCATGCCGTTGGCGGTGGGCGGGCCCTCGTAGAAGACCCACTCGGGACCGCCCTCGGACTGGGCGAGGCTCTTCGCGAAGATCTTCCGCTCGCTCCAGAAAGTGAGCACCTCGTGTTCGAGGGCGGGCAGATCGACCTGGGCGGGTACCTGGTGGTATTGCGGCGGCGTCATCGGGGGTTCTCCTCCGGCGGACTGCTGGCTTCCGTCGGAGGGACGAGAGCCGTTTCGCTCCCGCGGTACCACCCTCCTTGGCCGGTGACCTGCTGGCCCTCGACCCCCTCATTGGGGCAGCGAAACCGGTTCTACGGCCCGCGCCTTCCGGCGGGGCTTTCCTCCGGCGGCTCCGGGGTGATCTTCACGTCGCGCGCACCCCCGGGCTCCCACCGTCCCCGGGTCGCTCGTGGCCGCTTGCGCCGCTACTCGTCCCATCCTCGCTTCTCGCTGCGGCCAGTGTACGGGGCGCGGCGGGGTGGCCCGCGACCGCTTTTGCCGTACGTCCCCGGAGCCGGCGGGCCGCCTCGGCTGCGCCGAATGCCGAGGCCCCCGGGGGTGCGCCCGGCGTGCGCCGACACGGACGGTTACCCGCCGGGGAGCTGGGCACAACGCTTGAGGGCCCGCCCCCTCCCCACCGGGAGCGGAAGGGTTCCGGCGGCGTGCCCCGTTGCCGCCGACGGCGTGTCGATTTATCGTCCGAGCACGATTCGCGTGCGACATCACGGAATGTGAGGGGCCCCGGTCATGGTGGCGAGCAGGACCGCCGGACGAGAACCGGCACGCGAAGAGCAGAGGAATATCCGCAAGGGGAAGGACGCTGGTTCTCCGGCGGCCGGCCCCACACGAGCGGCGGCGGCCGCGCTGAAGACGGGAGCCCCCACAGTGGCTGCGAAGAAGAACCCCGAGACCCCCAGGACAGCCGGGACAGGGACGGCTACGGAGGAGATCGTGCCCCCGACACGCGGCGGAGCGCCCGGCCCGGAGGACCTCGCGGTGCGGCCGGGGGAGGACCCCTGGACGGCCGAGGAGGCCGGTGAGGCGAGGCAGGGCCTGGAGGACGAGGTCACCCGGCTGCGCGCCGAGATCGACGCGGCGGAGGAGGCGCTGGCCGGACTGATGCGGGACTCCGCCGACGGCGCGGGCGACGACGAGGCCGACACCGGGACCAAGAACATCACGCGCGAGCACGAGATGTCGCTCGCCGCGAGTTCCCGCGAGCGGCTGGAGCAGACCGAGCGGGCGCTCGGCCGCATGGACGCGGGCACCTACGGCGTCTGCGAGAGCTGCGGGAAGCCGATCGGAAAGGCCCGCATGCAGGCGTTCCCGCACGTCACCCTGTGCGTGGACTGCAAGCAGAAGCAGGAGCGACGCGGCTGACCGGGAGGCCCTGGCCGGTCGGGGGCTCCCGGAGTGTGCCCGTGCTTCTTGGGTCGGCCGGGGGCCGCGTGTTCGCGGGCGCACGGACGTCGTCGGCTTTGACGTCGGGCAGGGTGAGCCGTGGCCCGCGTGTTCGTGCGCGCACGTGCCCGACCCGGCGAGGGCGGTCCGGGCGGCGGCTGTCGGCCGGGCCCGCGGGTTCTTGCCGTACCCTCGTCCCCATCGGGTAACCAGGGCTTGAGGACGTCACGTGGCAGAGGTGGAGCGCACCATCGGTACGCCGGACACCCCGGAACGGCAGGAGCCGGACGGGGAAGCGGTGCAGGAGGCGCCGAAGGGGCGGCGGAAGATCGCCGCGCTCTTCGCCGTGGCCGCCTTCGCCTATCTGCTCGACCTGATCAGCAAGCTGGTCGTGGTCGCGCAGCTGGAGGGGCACGCGTCGGTGCACGTCATCGGCGACTGGCTGACCTTCGGCGTCATCCGCAACTCCGGAGCCGCCTTCAGCATGGGCGAGGCGTACACGGTGGTCTTCACGATCATCGCGGCCGCCGTGATCCTCGTCATCGCGCGGCTGGCCAGGAAGCTCTACAGCCTGCCCTGGGCCATTTCGCTCGGGCTGCTGCTCGGGGGCGCGCTGGGCAACCTCACCGACCGGATCTTCCGCTCGCCCGGCGTCTTCCGCGGTGCGGTGATCGACTTCATCGCCCCCAAGGGCTACGCCGTGTTCAACCTCGCCGACTCGGCGATCGTGTGCGGCGGCATCCTGATCGTGCTGCTGTCCTTCCGCGGACTGGACCCGGACGGGACCCGGCACAAGGACTGAGTGGTCCTCCGGGCGGTCCGCTCGCACCCGGCGCGGGACGGGGCGTGTCACCCGTCCGGCATACTCGACGGGTGAGCACGATTCCCGAGGTCCGCACCCTGCCCGTACCGGACGGCCTGGAGGGCGAGCGCGTAGACGCCGCCCTCTCGCGCATGTTCGGTTTCTCCCGCACCAAGGCCGCCGAGCTGGCCGCGGCCGGGAAGGTGCAGGTCGACGGGTCCGTGGTCGGCAAGTCCGAACGGGTGCACGGCGGGGCCTGGCTGGAGGTCGAGATGCCGCAGGCCCCCGCCCCCGTCCAGATCGTCGCCGAACCCGTCGAGGGCATGGAGATCGTCCACGACGACGACGAGGTCGTGGTGATCATGAAGCCGGTCGGCGTCGCCGCGCATCCCAGCCCCGGCTGGAGCGGGACCACCGTCATCGGTGGGCTGGCCGCCGCGGGCTACCGGATCTCCACCTCGGGCGCCGCCGAGCGCCAGGGCATCGTGCACCGCCTCGACGTCGGCACCTCGGGGCTCATGGTGGTCGCCAAGTCCGAGCGCGCCTACACCTCGCTCAAGCAGCAGTTCCGGGTCCGTACGGTCGACAAGCGCTACCACGCGCTCGTGCAGGGGCACCCCGACCCGACCTCCGGGACCATCGACGCGCCCATCGGCCGCCACCCCCAGCACGACTACAAGTGGGCCGTCACCGCCGAGGGCAAGCCCTCCGTGACGCACTACGACCTCATGGAGGCGTTCCGGGCCGCCTCCCTGCTCGACGTGAAGCTGGAGACGGGGCGTACGCACCAGATCCGGGTCCACATGTCCGCGCACCGCCACCCCTGCGTCGGGGACCTCACCTACGGGGCCGACCCGACGCTCGGCAAGCGGCTGGGGCTGACCCGCCAGTGGCTGCACGCCGTGCGTCTCGGCTTCACCCACCCCGGCGACGGCGAGTGGGTAGAGTACAGCAGCTCCTACCCCGAGGACCTCCAGCGGGCGCTGGACCGGGTCCGGGCCGAGAGCGCCTGAGCCCCTCCCCGGGGCGCACAAGGAACGAAGCGGAACGGAAGGGGCGGCGTGAGCAGCCACAGCCTGAAGGACGGAACGCCGTACGCGATACGTGTCGCCGAGGACGCCGCGGACCGGGAGGCGTGCTTCTCGGTCCGCAAGGAGGTCTTCGTCGCCGAGCAGGGCGTCCCCGAGGACCTGGAGTACGACGCGTTCGACGCGCCCGCAGCGAGCACCGTGCACGTCCTCGCCGTGACCGAGGACGGGACGCCGCTGGGCACCGGGCGGCTGCTGTACGGCCCCGAGGCCGCGGACCGTACGGGGGGCGACCCCTCGGTGGGCTCCCTCGGGCGGCTCGCCGTGCGCCGCGTGGCCCGGGGCTCCCGGGTGGGCGCGGCCGTGGTCGGCGCCCTGGAGGAGGCGGCCGCCGCGTGCGGGCTCACCGCCGTGGACCTGCACGCCCAGACGCACGCGCTCGGCTTCTACGAGCGGCTCGGCTACCGCGCCTACGGACCGGAGTTCCTGGACGCCGGGATCGACCACCGGGCGATGCGCAAGCCGGTGGGCGGCGCGGGCGGCTGAGGCCGCCGGCGGTGCGAGCGGCCGGGGCCGTCCGCCGAGGCACCGGCGTGGGATCCGGCGTGGGCCACGGCACCCAGTGGCCGGGTAAAGGGATGCCCATGGCAGGGTTAGGGGGTGTCCGGCCATGATCCGCCGGACAGCCCCCAGGGGTCCGCGACCCCTGAGGCGTTGATCGTCCGCCCCCGGCTCCCTAGGAGGCCCCCGCCGTGGATCAACTGGCGCTGTTGATGCTGCTGCTGCTCGGCGCCGTACTCACGGTGCCGCTCGGGGACCGGCTGGGGCTGCCTTCGCCGGTGCTGATGACGCTCCTGGGCGTCGTCCTGGCGCTGCTGCCCTTCGTGCCCAACGTCGAGGTGCCGCCGGAGTTCATCCTGCCGCTGGTGCTGCCACCCCTGCTCTACGCCTCGGTGCAACGCACGTCCTGGCGGCAGTTCGCGGCGAACAAGCGGGCCATCCTCCTGCTCGCGGTCGCGCTCGTCTTCGTCACGACCGCCGCGGTCGCCGCCGTCGCCAGCAGCATCGTGCCGGGGCTGCCGCTGGCCGCCGCGGTCGCGCTCGGCGCGCTCGTCGCCCCGCCCGACCCGGTCGCCGCGACCGCCGTCGCCGGCTCCCTCGGCCTGCCCCGCAGGCTCGTCTCCACCCTGGAGGGCGAGGGGCTGTTCAACGACGTCACCGCGATCGTGCTGTACCACGTGGCGATCGGCGCGGCGGTGGGCGGCAGCTTCTCGCTGCCCTCCGCGATCGGCCTGTTCTTCCTGTCCGCCGTCGTCGCCGTCGCCGTGGGGCTCGCCCTGGGCTGGATCGCCTCCAAGCTCATCGACCTGCTCGGCGACGCGACGCTCCAGACCGGGCTGACCCTGCTGGTGCCCTTCATCAGTTACGTACTCGCCGAGGAGCTGCACGGTTCCGGGGTGCTCGCCGTGCTGACCACGGCGCTCTTCCTCGCGGAGTACGCGCTCGACGCCGACGACGTCCTGGGCCGGATCACCGGGCAGACCTTCTGGCAGATCGTCGACACCCTCGTGACCGGGGTCGCCTTCGGGCTCATCGGGCTCGAACTGCACAACGTGTTCGGCACCGCCGCGGGCCACGAGGGGAAGATGCTCGGCTGGGGCGCGGCGGTCGCCGGGGTCGTCATCGTCGTACGCCTGCTGTGGCTGCTGCCGGCCGGCTGGCTCGCCCTCAAGCTGCACCGCAAACGCGACGTCGACGAGGACATCCCGTCCAACTGGCGCGAGACCGTCGTCATGTGGTGGTCCGGGATGCGCGGGGTGGCCTCCGTCGCGCTGGCCCTGGCCATTCCGCTGGAGACGGACGACGGATCCGCCTTCCCGGCCCGCGACGAGATCGTGTTCATCGCGTTCTGCGTCATCATGGCGACCCTCGTCGTCCAGGGGCTCACCCTGCCCTGGCTGGTGCGCCGCCTCGGCGTGAAGGCCGACACCGACGCCGAGCGGCGCATCGAGCACGATCTGGCGATCCGCGCGGCCAAGGCGGCCAGGCGACGGCTCAAGGAGATCGACGGCATCGAGGACCTGCCGGACGACGTGATCGAACGCCTCCAGCGCGGGGCCTTCGACATCGGGGCCAGGATCAGCCCCGAGCTGATGGACGACGAACGCCGCGAGTACCTCACCAAACGCGCCGAACGCGTCAAGGCCTACCGCCAGGTCCAGCGCGAGATGATGTCGGCCGCCCGGCACGAGGTGCTGTCGGCACGCAACGAGGCCGGGGCCGATCCCGAGGTCGTAGACCGGGTGCTGCGGCAGCTGGACGTGCGCAGCCTGCACTGAGCCGCGTCCGCCGCCTCCTTCCGGAAGGGGTGAGGGCCCGGCCGCCCGCCGAGGCGGCCGGGCCCTCACCCCTTCCCCGTGCCCCGCGGTACGCCCCCGGTACCGGTTGTGTTTCGGCGACGCGGTGACCCGCTCCTGTCCGAGGAGTGCGGTATACCCTCAACTCAACGGGGCTGAGCGGGGGTTGAGGCGTGGCGGGGAGAAATCGCAACGGCCTGGTGGGGTGTCGGCACCCCATCGGGGTGTCCGTTCGCGCGAGCGTCGACCTTCAGCAGCGCGTCGAGGAACTCGTCCGTGACTTCCGCGGCGGGGATCCGCTGCTGCCCATGTTCGTCCTGCACGCCGAGCGGCCCGAGGACGACCACCGGGCCGACCGGATACTCGACGACGTCCACCGGGTCCAGCTCGCCCACGGCGCGCGCTGCGCGGTCCTCAACCCGCACGACCCGCAGATCCCGGCCGAGGGCGCGGGCGACGACGACCGGGTGCGGGCCGCCGCCCTGCTGCGCCGTATCGACTCCGGACGGGAGTGGGAGGGCACCTCCGGCCTCGGTCCGCAGACGGCCTACCGCCGGTACCGCTTCCGGCGCCTGCGCCTCGTCCACGCCCTGGCCGACGCCGTACGCGCCGTGGACGCCGAGGAGGCGACGCGGGACGGCGTCAGCGATCCGGTGCAGCGCCGCCGCGATCTCCTCGACCAGCTCGCGGCACAGCACTGGCGCCCCCGCCGGGCCAACCGCCGCGACTCGGTCGCGGACCGGTCCCGGCAGGCCGGCGCCGGGATGCTCGCCGCCGTCCTCGCCGTCCTCGCCGCCGTACTGCCGCTCTTCGAGGCCCCGATCGCGCTCACCGTGGCCTGCGGCTTCCTCTTCCTGCTCGCCGTCCTCTACCTCGTACCGCCCGGCCGCACCCCGATGCTGCTGTGGCTGCGCCGGGAGAGCCGCTGGTTCCTGACCACCACCTTCCTGCTCCCCGTCGCCGGCCAACAGGCCTACGAGGCCGGGCTGCTGCACCCGCTGCGCTCCTGGCGGGCGATCACCCACCGCGCCGGGGACGTGGCCGACTCGCT
Organism: Streptomyces sp. NPDC049954; assembly: GCF_040656295.1. NCBI lineage: Bacteria > Bacillati > Actinomycetota > Actinomycetes > Kitasatosporales > Streptomycetaceae > Streptomyces > Streptomyces sp. NPDC049954. Next base: position 296,254 of record NZ_JBFALS010000005.1, on the reverse strand, counting down.
GCGCGCGGGCGGTGACGCCCAGCTCCAGCTGCACGTCCTCGCGCTGCTTGAGGACCTGCGGGACGCCCACCGCCGTTGGAGCTGGGACCTGCGCGGCTTCAAACGGCTGCGGCCCCCCGTGCTGTTCCTGCACCGGGCGGACGCGGCGGACGGCGGCATCGCGCTGCTCCAGGCGATCAGCGACGTGCGGACCGTGCGCAGCGAGCTGGACCCGCTGCTCGTCGTCGCCTCGGTGGCCGCGCAGGACGTACCGGCCCTCGACCGGCCCCGTACGACGATCCGGGTCGCGCCCCGGCGGACCGCGCCGCTGAACCTGAGCGAGCGCGTCGCGCATCTGCACGAGGAGTGGGAGGGGGCCCTGCGCGCCCGGCAGTCCCCGAGCCGCTCGGGCACCGTGCCGTGGGCGCTGCCGATCGCGCTGACCCCGACCGACCTCGAACGGCCCGCCCAGCCGGTGCGCTGGTGCGAGCGGGCCTCGGCCCGGCCCGCCCCGGCCCGCGTCCTGTGGTCGGCGGGGGTCCTCGGGGTGGGCCTGGCCCTCGTCGCCGGTCTGCTCGTCGCCCAGCAGCTCCACCTCGACGCGACGTACTGCCGCACCGGGCTGCTCACCGCCGACCGGGACTCGGTGCTGCTGCCGGGCGCGGGCGGGGAGGAGCAGTGCATCGGGATCTCGACCGGCGCGGTCAGCTTCGGCGCCCGGCTGCCCAAGGACCGGCGCGGCCCGGTGGCAGGCGGCGTGCCCTGGAGCGTCCCGGAGCTGGAAAAACAGATCGGGGAGCGCAACCGGAAGGTGCTCGCGAACTCCGCGGGCCACTACGTCACCATCGTCTACGCGGGCCCGCTCAGCGCCGACGCCACGGGAAGCTCCTCGCCCGTCAAGGGCACCGAGGAACTGGCCGGACTCGCGCTCGCCCAGGCCGCGGTCAACGAGGACAACGCACCCGTCAAACTCCGTGTCCTCGTCGCCAACGGCGGGGTCGACATGGACGAACAGGTGCGGATGGCCCGGCTCATCGCCGACTACGCGCAGCGCGACGCCACGGTCGTCGGCGTGGTCGGCGCCGGGCGGGACATGAAGACCAGCGGGAAGGTCACCGAGATCCTCGGCGCGGCCGGGCTGCCCGTCGTCTCCGGCACCAACTCCGCCACCTACCTGCCCGAGAAGTACGCCAACTGGTTCTCGCTCGCGGCGCCCGACGAGTGGCAGGCGCAGCAGCTCGGCCTGCTCGTGCGGCAACTGCGCACGGAGGGAAAGCCGCAGCGGGCGCTCGTACTGAGCCGGGAGACCAAGGGCACCGGCGACATGTACACGGGGGAGCAGGAGAAGTACGGCGGGCGGATGCTGCAGGACCGCGGTTTCACCCTCGCCCCCGAGAAACCCATCCGCTACCAGCTGCGGGACAGCGGCGGCGCGGCGCTGCGGGACGCCGTCTCCGGGTTCTGCGTCCCGGGAGAGGTGCCCGACGTCATCTACTTCGCGGGCCGCGTCGAGGACCTCGGCAACCTGCTGCGCGCCCTGTCGGAGGACGACGACTGCCACCGGCACAGGATCGCCCTGGTCATGGGGGACGACGTCTCCAAGGCCCACTTCGAGAGCGAGGGCATCGGGCGCAACGTCACGATCTACCACGCGACCCTCGCCGACCTCAGGGACGCGGCGCCCGGAACGGAGTTCTACCGGGACGTCGAGCGCTACCTGCCCGGCACCAGCGGCAGGCAGGCCGGCTACAACAGCCCTTTCCTCGCGAGCGGCCAGACCGCCCTGTCCCACGACGCGACCCGCGCCCTGTACGAGGCGGCCAGCCGCAAGGACCGGGTCCACAGCCGGGCGGCGACCTGGGTCAACCTGCGCGACGTCGAGCTGGGCGCCCAGGCCACCGGCACCGTGAACTTCAAGGACGCGCCGGTCTACGGGGTGCGGACGGGCCACGCCATCGCGCTGTGGCGGGTGCGGCAGGACCCGGGCAGTGGCAAGACGGAGTCGGTCATGCTGTGCGGCCGGACGAGCGGCGCCGCCAAGGAGCTGACGGTCGCCGACTGCCGTATCGACAAGAAGCGGTGAGCGGCGCCCGCCCGGGTGCGGACGCCGCTCACCGGGGCGTCACCCCGTGCGCCGACGTGTCTCAGCCCCGCCCCGTACGCGGCGCGGCGTCCACCCGGCTCGGGCGGTCGCCGTCCTCGCGGGACGGCTGCGGGACCTGCGGGGCGGCCGGCCGGTCCTCCAGGCCGTCAAAGCGCCCGGCCCGGGCGGCGTACGCGTCGGCGTTGTTGCTGTGCACCTCCTCCTGACGCGGCGTCTCGTCCTTGCGCAGCCGGACGGTGTCCTCCTCGGGCGGGGCCACCGCCGGGACCGTCGCGACGCTCGGCAGCGCGTACGGGTGCTTCTCGCTCAGCCAGGCGATCATCCGTTCGCGCACCACGCAGCGCACCGTCCAGATGTCGTCGGCGTTCTTCGCGGTGACCACGGCGCGGACCTCGATCGTGGTCTGCGTCGTGTCGGTCACCGCGAGGCTCCAGTCGCGGCGGTCCCAGGCCGGGCAGTCGTCCAGGATGACCTGCAACTGCTCGCGCATCAGCGGGACCGGGGCGGAGTGGTCGAGCTGGAAGAAGACCGTGCCGGACATCTGCGCCCCGCCGCGCGACCAGTTCTCGAAGGGCTTGCTGGTGAAGTACGACACCGGCATGGTGATGCGCCGCTCGTCCCAGGTACGGACCGCGAGGAAGGTCAGCGTGACCTCCTCGACCACGCCCCACTCGCCGTCCACCACCACGGTGTCGCCGATGCGCACCATGTCGCCGAAGGCGATCTGGAAACCGGAGAAGAGGTTGCCCAGCGTCGACTGGGCCGCGACACCGGCCACGATCCCGATCAGGCCCGCCGAGGCCAGGACCGACTTCCCCGCCGTCCGCAGGTCGGGGAAGGTCATGAGCATCGCCGCCACCGCGATCACGATGACCAGCGCGGTGACGATCCGCATGATGAGCGTCACCTGGGTGCGCACCCGGCGCACCCGGGCGGGATCACGCGTGGCCGAGGCATAACGGGCGTACGAGGACTCCACGACGGCCGAGGCGACCCGGATCAGCAGCCAGGCCGTCGCCCCGATGAGGACGAGGGAGAGGACGAGGCCGATGGCGCCGTCGAAGTGACGGACCGGACGCCAGGTGATCTCGCGGTAGGAGCCGCGCAGCATCGCCGCGAGCAGCACCACCTGCCAGGGCACCCGGCACTGCCGCAGCATTCCCCACAGGGGCGTCTCGTGGTGGCGGGCGTCGGCCCGGCGCAGCAGCTGGTCCACCGCCCAGCCGATGACCAGCGTGAACAGGACGGAACCACCGATCACCAGGACGGGGCGCAGTATGTTCTCCATCTCTCCCTTGGTCTCCGTTGGAAGTGGGGGAAGCGGCGGCTGGCAGGATGTCCCGTATGGACATCCTGCTTCTTCACTCCGCCTACGGTCTGCGACCGGCCGTCCACTCGGCGGCCGACCGGCTGCGAGCCGCCGGACATCAGGTGCATGTGCCCGACCTGTACGGGGGACAAACGGCCGACACCCTGGAGCGGGGCCTGGAACTGCGGGACGAGATCGGTAACGAGGAGTTGCTGACCAGGGCGATCAAGGCCGCCGCGCCCCTGTCCGACCGGGGTCTGGTCTACGCCGGGTTCTCGCTCGGCGGCGCGCTCGCGCAGAACCTCGCCCTCGGCGACGAGAAGGCCCGCGGACTGCTGCTCCTGCACGGCACCTCGGACCTCAAGGACGACGCGAGCGTCGACGACCTGCCCGTCCAGCTGCACGTCGCCGACCCCGACCCCTTCGAGTCGCACGACTGGCTGAACGCCTGGTACCTGCGGATGCGGCGGGCCGGAGCCGACGTCGAGGTCTTCGGCCACCCGGGCGCCGGGCACCTCTACACCGACCCCGGACTGCCGGACTGGGACGAACGGGCCGCGCAGGAGACCTGGAGCGTCGCGCTCGGCTTCCTCGACAGCCTGTAGGCCGCGAGAGCCCGCAGGCGGGGAAACGAAGGAGGGGCGGGACCACGGCGTACGTGGTCCGCCCCTCCTTCGTTCTCGCGCGGTGGTGGTCAGCCCTTCAGCAGCGGGTCGAGCGCGCTGGTGAAGTCGGCGACCGTCATCGGCGCGTTGTCACTGCCCGGCGAGGTCAGCTTCTTGCCGTCCATCTCCAGGGTCGGGGTGCCCTGCACGCCGCTCTTGTCGAACTTGTCCGACATGGTCAGCGCCCACTTGTCGAAGGTGCCGTCCTTGACGTCCTTCTGGAACGCCTTGTCACCCTTCAGCTCCGGCACCTGGTCGGCGATCTTGATGAGGGCCGCGTCGCTGTTGAAGGTGTCCGTCTGCTCGTCGGGGTGGTTGTCCTTCGTGTACATCGCGGACTTGAAGTGCCAGAAGGCGTCGGGGCTCACGTTGAGGGCCGCGCCCAGCGCGCTCAGCGCGTTCTTCGAGCCGGACCCGCCGAGGTTGCCGTCCAGGAAGGTCGCGCCGATGTACTGGACCTTGTACGTCCCGTCCTCGACGCCCTTGTCCACCGTCGAGCCGACCGTCTGCTCGAACTGGGCGCAGACGGGGCAGCGCGGGTCCTCGTACATCTGGAGGGTCTTCTTCGCGTCGGCCTTGCCGACCACGACGGTCGTGCCGTCCTTGCCGCTCGTGTTCTTCGGCTTCACCAGCGGGTCCTTCTCCGCCGAGGCCCACTGGCCGGAGGCACCGGAGCCGGAGCCGCCGCCACTGGCCTGGCTCACGCCGAACACGACACCGCCGGCTATGACCAGGACGGCGAGGACCCCGCCGCCCACCTTGAGCTGCCGGTTCCTGGCCTCCTTCTTGGCCTGCCGCTCGCGTTCGGCACGCAGCCGCTCACGGGCCGCGGTCTTCTCCTGCTGGGTGTTGCGCTTGCTCATGGGTACTCCGTCGAGACAGAAAAGTGCGGGGGGCCCGGACCGGTCACACCTGCGCCGCGCGCCCACGAGGGGACACGGCGGGGCCCGGTCGGACGGGCGGAAGGAAGAAAAGGGAGGAGGGGACGCCGCAGGCCGTGGTCAGGCCGGGGCGTTCGCCACCGCGGGCGGGCCGCGCCGTCCCAGGGAGTGGGCGAGCAGCGCCAGGTGCGGACGGCGTCCGGCGCGCGCCGGACGAGGCGCGATCGCGCGCACCGCGCGGGCGCCGCCGGCCGTGACGAAGGCCACGGCGAGCAGCAGCGGGCGGAAGGCGAAGGCCGTGAAGGCGGCGAGCGACTGGGCCAGGGCGCGTTCCCCGCGCCGCAGCCAGGCCGCCGCGAGCAGCCCCACCGCGAGGTGGGCGCCCAGCAGGACCCAGGAGGCGCCGGGACGCGGATCGGCCAGCAGCAGCGCGGCATGCGTCTCCTCGCCACCGGCGAGAGAGCTCAGCGGCGTGCCGACCGGTCCGCCGCCGCACAGCACGTCGATCCCGAACGAGCGCAGCGGGCCCGCGACGGGGCCGCCCGCAGGGCCGTAACAGACATGCTGACCGGTGGTGAGGACCGTGTCCGCCGCCAGCTCCAGGGGGACCAGCAGCGCCGCGATGTGCCAGAAACCGCGCTCCCGCCCGGCCAGGCCGTACGACAGCGCGAAGACCGCGCCGGCGACGGCGAGCAGGGGGAGCAGCGGCAGGGGGGCCCGGGACAGCACGACGTGCGAGGCAGCCGAGAGCGTCACGACGAGCGCTGTGAACAGCGTCGCGCGCAGCGCTCTGAGCTGGGTCCCGGATATGTCCATCGTTGCCGAGTGTGCCACGGGCCCCGGTAAACGAGCCCTAAAGGGTTCCTGTGAAGCAGGGCCTGTGAACAAGGGCACGCGCCGCTCCGCCGCTGGGGCGGGAGCGACGCGCGCCGGGGGGGGGCTACAGGCCGGGGATGCGGCCGTTGCGGAAGAGGTCCACGAAGATCTGGTGGTCGTGGCGGGCCCGCGCGCCGTACTCGTGCGCGAAGCCCACGAGCAGTCCGGCGAAGCCCTCCTCGTCGGCGGCGATCGCCGCGTCGATGGCCCGCTCGGTCGAGAAGGGCACCAGCTCGGAGTGCCCGCTCTCGTCGTCCGCCGCCGCGTGCATCGCCGCCGTGGCCCGGCCGAGGTCCGCGACGACCGCCGCGATCTCCTCGTACTCGTCGATGTCCGACCAGTCGAGGTCCACCGCGTACGGCGAGACCTCGGCGACCAGCTGCCCCGCCCCGTCCAGCTCGGTCCAGCCCAGCCACGGGTCGGCGTGCGCCTGCAGGGCGCGCTGCGAGATGACCGTGCGGTGCCCCTCGTGCTGGAAGTAGGAGCGGATCGCGGGATCGGTGATGTGCCGGCTGACGGCCGGGGTCTGCCCCTGCTTGACGTAGATCACCACGTCGTTCTCCAGGGCGTCGCTGTTGCCCTCCAGCAGGATGTTGTACGAGGGCAGCCCGGCCGAGCCGATCCCGATGCCGCGCCGGCCCACGACGTCCTTGACGCGGTAGGAGTCGGGGCGGGTCAGGGACGAGTCCGGCAGCGTCTCCAGGTACCCGTCGAACGCGGCCAGGACCTTGTAGCGGGTCGCGGCGTCCAGCTCCAGGGAGCCGCCGCCCGGAGCGAAGCGGCGCTCGAAGTCGCGGATCTCCGTCATCGAGTCGAGCAGGCCGAAGCGGGTGAGCGAACGGGCCTCGCGCAGCGCGCCCAGCAGCGGCCCGTCCGCGGTGTCCAGGGTGAAGGGCGGCACCTCGTCGCTCTTGGCGCCCGTCGCGAGCTGGTGGACGCGCTCGCGGTAGGCGACCGCGTAGATCCCGACCAGCTCGCTGATCTGCTCGTCGCTGAGCGCCTTCGCGTAGCCGATCAGGGCGAGCGAGGCCGCGAACCGCTTGAGGTCCCACGTGAAGGGGCCGACGTACGCCTCGTCGAAGTCGTTGACGTTGAAGATCAGGCGGCCCTGGGCGTCCATGTAGGTGCCGAAGTTCTCGGCGTGCAGATCGCCGTGGATCCACACCCGGCCGGTGCGGTCGTCCAGGTAGGGGCCCGCGTGCTGCTCGCGCGCGAGGTCCGCGTAGAACAGGCAGGCCGTACCGCGGTAGAACGCGAAGGCGGAGGCCGCCATCTTGCGGAACTTCACCCGGAACGCGGCGGGGTCGGCGGCCAGCAGCTCACCGAACGCCGTGTCGAACACCGCGAGGATCTGCTCCCCACGCTCCTCGCGGTCTGCTGCCGTGGACTGCGGGACCGACATCGCTGGGTGCCTCCTGGTACGGGAAGTGCGGGGCGTCTTTGCCCGGGGACCTCTGTACGTCCCGGTGTGTCAACGCCTGAAGGTACCGCCGAGTGCCCGGGTCCTTGGCGGACGGCCCCGGGTGGGGGTGCGCTTTGTGTGGCGGTTACTGATGCCGGCCTTCGGCCTTGTCCTCAAGCGCCGGACGGGCTGGGGGGTGCGGTCGTGCGTGGGGGTTGGGGTTGGGCGTGCGGGGGTGCCGGCCTTCGGCCTTGTCCTCAAGCGCCGGACGGGCTTGAAGGGTGCGGCCGTACGTGTGGTGGAGGGGTGCGGTCGTGCGTGGGGTGGGGGTGGGGCCGTACATGTGGTGAGGGCGTGGGCGGGTTCGGGCTTGGTGGTGGGCGGGATGGATCTTGGTCCTGCGACGTAGACTTCCTCGCTGTTCGTCCTGTTGTCGATGTGCCGCCGGAGGCCCCTGTCGTGTCCTCGTCCAAGCCGCCGTTCACCCATCTGCACGTGCACACCCAGTACTCGCTGCTGGACGGCGCGGCCCGGCTCACGGACATGTTCGACGCGTGCAAGGAGATGGGGATGTCGCACATCGCGATGTCCGACCACGGCAACCTGCACGGGGCCTACGACTTCTTCCACCAGGCGAAGAAGGCCGGGATCACGCCGATCATCGGGATCGAGGCCTACGTCGCGCCCGAGTCCCGGCGCAACAAGCGCAAGATCCAGTGGGGCCAGCCGCACCAGAAGCGCGACGACGTCTCCGGCTCCGGTGGCTACACGCACAAGACGATCTGGGCCGCGAACAAGACCGGCCTGCACAACCTGTTCCGGCTGTCCTCCGACGCCTACGCCGAGGGCTGGCTCCAGAAGTGGCCGCGCATGGACAAGGAGACCATCGCGCAGTGGTCCGAGGGCCTGATCGCCTCGACCGGCTGCCCCTCCGGGGAGGTGCAGACGCGGCTGCGGCTGGGCCAGCCCGAGGAGGCGCTCAAGGCAGCCGCCGACTACCAGGACATCTTCGGCAAGGGCCGGTACTTCCTGGAGCTGATGGACCACGGCATCGACATCGAGAGCCGGGTGCGCGAGGGCCTGCTGGAGATCGGCAAGAAGCTCGGCATCCCGCCGCTGGTCACCAACGACTCGCACTACACCTACGCGCACGAGGCCACCGCCCACGACGCGCTGCTGTGCATCCAGACCGGCAAGAACCTCTCCGACCCCGACCGTTTCCGCTTCAACGGCACGGGCTACTACCTCAAGTCGACCGACGAGATGTACGCGATCGACTCCTCGGACGCCTGGCAGGAGGGCTGCCGCAACACCCTCCTGGTCGCCGAGCAGATCGACACCGGCGGGATGTTCGAGAAGCGCGACCTGATGCCGAAGTTCGACATCCCCGAGGGCTTCACGGAGATCACCTGGTTCCAGGAGGAGGTCCGCCGCGGGATGGAGCGCCGCTACCCGGCGGGCGTTCCCGACGACCGGCAGAAGCAGGCCGAGTACGAGATGGACGTCATCATCCAGATGGGGTTCCCCGGCTACTTCCTCGTCGTCGCCGACTTCATCATGTGGGCGAAGAACAACGGCATCGCGGTCGGTCCGGGGCGAGGCTCCGCGGCCGGCTCGATCGTCGCGTACGCGATGGGCATCACCGACCTCGACCCGATCGAGCACGGACTGATCTTCGAGCGCTTCCTCAACCCCGAGCGCATCTCCATGCCCGACGTCGACATCGACTTCGACGAACGCCGGCGCGTCGAGGTGATCCGCTACGTCACCGAGAAGTACGGCGCCGACAAGGTCGCCATGATCGGCACCTACGGCAAGATCAAGGCCAAGAACGCCATCAAGGACTCCGCGCGCGTCCTCGGCTACCCGTACGCGATGGGCGACCGGCTCACCAAGGCGATGCCCGCCGACGTCCTCGGCAAGGGCATCGACCTCAACGGCATCACCGACCCCAAGCACCCCCGCTACTCCGAGGCGGGCGAGATCCGGGGGATGTACGAGAACGAGCCCGACGTCAAGAAGGTCATCGACACCGCCAAGGGCGTCGAGGGCCTCGTGCGGCAGATGGGCGTGCACGCCGCCGGCGTCATCATGTCCAGCGAGCCGATCATCGACCACGCCCCGGTCTGGGTCCGGCACACGGACAACGTGACGATCACGCAGTGGGACTACCCGCAGTGCGAGTCGCTCGGCCTGCTGAAGATGGACTTCCTGGGCCTGCGCAACCTGACGATCATGGACGACGCGGTCAAGATGGTGAAGGCCAACAAGGGCCTCGACCTCGACCTGCTCGCCATCCCGCTGGACGACCCGAAGACCTACGAACTGCTGTGCCGGGGCGACACCCTCGGCGTGTTCCAGTTCGACGGCGGGCCCATGCGCTCCCTGCTGCGCCTCATGAAGCCCGACAACTTCGAGGACATCTCCGCCGTCTCGGCCCTGTACCGGCCGGGCCCGATGGGCATGAACTCGCACACCAACTACGCGCTGCGCAAGAACGGCCAGCAGGAGATCACCCCGATCCACCCCGAGCTGGAGGAGCCGCTCAAGGAGGTGCTGGGCCTCACCTACGGGCTCATCGTCTACCAGGAGCAGGTGCAGAAGGCCGCGCAGATCATCGCCGGCTACTCGCTGGGCGAGGCCGACATCCTGCGCCGCGTCATGGGCAAGAAGAAGGCCGACGAGCTCCAGAAGAACTTCGTCCTGTTCCAGGCGGGTGCCAAGAAGAAGGGCTTCTCCGACGAGGCGATCCAGGCGCTGTGGGACGTTCTGGTGCCCTTCGCCGGGTACGCCTTCAACAAGGCCCACTCCTCCGCGTACGGGCTGGTCACCTACTGGACCGCCTACCTCAAGGCCAACTACCCGGCCGAGTACATGGCCGCCGTGCTCACCTCGGTGCGCGACGACAAGGACAAGTCCGCGGTCTACCTCAACGAGTGCCGCCGCATGGGCATCCGGGTGCTGCCGCCCAACGTCAACGAGTCGGTCGCCAACTTCGCCGCCCAGGGCGACGACGTGATCCTCTTCGGTCTCACCGCCGTGCGCAACGTCGGGCAGAACGTCGTGGACTCGATCATCCGCAGCCGCAAGGCCAAGGGGAAGTACGCCTCCTTCCCCGACTACCTCGACAAGGTCGAGGCCGCGGCCTGCAACAAGCGCACCACGGAATCGCTCATCAAGGCCGGCGCCTTCGACGAGATGGGCCACACCCGCAAGGGCCTCACCGCGCAGTACGAGCCGATGATCGACAACGTCGTCGCGGTCAAACGCAAGGAGGCCGAGGGACAGTTCGACCTGTTCGGCGGCATGGGGGAGGACGGCGGCAAGGACGAGCCGGGCTTCGGGCTCGACGTCACCTTCACCGAGGACGAGTGGGACAAGTCCTACCTGCTGGCCCAGGAACGCGAGATGCTCGGGCTCTACGTGTCCGACCACCCGCTGTTCGGCATCGAACACGTCCTGAGCGACAAGAGCGACGCGGCCATCTCCCAGCTCACCGGCGGGGACTTCGGGGACGGCGCCGTCGTCACCATCGGCGGCATCATCTCCGGGCTCCAGCGCAAGATGACCAAACAGGGCAACGCCTGGGCCATCGCGACCGTCGAGGACCTCGCCGGCTCCATCGAGTGCATGTTCTTCCCCGCCACCTACCAGCTCGTGTCCACCCAACTCGTTGAGGACACCGTGGTGTTCGTCAAGGGGCGGCTCGACAAGCGCGAGGACATCCCCCGGCTGGTCGCGATGGAGCTCCAGGTGCCCGACCTGTCGAACGCGGGGACCAACGCGCCGGTGATCATCACCATCCCGGCGGTCCGGGTCACCCCGCCGATGATCAGCAGGCTCAACGAGGTGCTCGGCAGCCACCGCGGCAACTCGGAGGTCCGGATCAAGCTCCAGGGCCCCCGCAAGACCACCGTGCTGCGCCTGGATCGGCACCGGGTCCAGCCCGACCCCTCGTTGTTCGGTGACCTGAAGGTCCTGCTCGGCCCCTCCTGCCTGGCCGGCTGACACCCCGGGCGGAAACCGTACGTGGGAGAGGGGCGCACCCGGCCGGGGTGCGCCCCTCTCCCACGTCGTCAGCGCGTGGCACCGCTCAGTTGTGGCCGAAACGGCGCTGGTGCTTACGGGCCACGTCGGCGGGGCTGCCCTGCGCCTGGGACTGGAAGCCCTCCCGGGCCTCCGTCGCGCTCGTCCTCGCCTCGGCCTGCGCCTCCTCGGCCGCCGAGCCGCGGTTGCGGGAGTCGCCCTGCTTGCGGTTGTTCTTGTTCTTGGCCATGGAAATCTTCCTCCTGCGAGGTTCTCGGGGCCAGGTCCGCCTTCAGGCTCACATGACCGGACAGAGAACGCATTTCGGATCATTACCGTGCGTCATCACCGCTGGCGCGCTCGGGTGTCACCGCCCCCGGAGAAGGGGAGGAAGAGCGGGGGAGACGGGCGGCGGGAAGGCGGGAAGCGGCCGAAGCGTGGAAACGCCGCGCCGAAGATCGAGTTCAGGCCGTTAACCCCCGCACTGTCGGGCAGACTCGAAGGAAACCCGATGTGCGCCTGTCCCCGTCACCGTGGACGCGGGGCCGAACAGGGACTTTAGGGAAGAGGGTGGAACGCGTGGACCGCTGCGTCGTCCTGGTGGACGCCGGATATCTGCTCGGCGCCGCCGCGAGCCTGCTCGCCGGCGAACCCTCCCGCTCCCGGATCACCGTGGACCACCACGCCCTCATCCAGCGACTGCGGGAGCGCGCGGAACACGAGACCCAGCAGCCGCTGCTGCGCATCTACTGGTTCGACGGCGCCCCCGACCGCGTCCCGCAGCCCGAACACCGCAGGCTGCGCGTCCGCCCTCGCGTCACCGTACGGCTCGGTGCCCTCACCCGCAGTGACGGGCGGTGGGCTCAGAAGGGCGTGGACGCCGCGATGCACGCCGAGCTGACCGAACTCGCCCGCAACCGGGCCTGCTCGGACGTCGTCCTGGTGACCGGTGACGGAGACCTGCTGCCCGGCCTCGTCTCCGCCAAGGAGCACGGTGTCGCCGTGCACCTGTGGGCCGTCCAGGCCGCCGACGGGGACTACAACCAGTCCGAGGACCTCGTCGCCGAGGCCGACGAGCGTCGCGTCCTGGACCGGCAGTGGATCACCGGCGCCATCCGCGCCAAGGAACACCCCGGGCTGTGCGCCCCGCCCGCCGAACCCCGCCCCGAGTACGCCGCGATCCTCTCCGCCCCGCTGCCCGAGTCGGCCCTGCCCTCCGCCGGGCACGGAGCGGACGGCCACACCGCGCCCGCCCACCGCGCCGACAGGAACGGGGAGAACGGCCACCGCGCGCCCGAACACGCACCCCTGGAACGCGCCGGGCACGACGGCGGACCCGTCGCGTCCCGCGCCGCCGAGGAGGACCGCGAGGAGGACCGTCCCGCCCCCGGCAAGGGCGTGCCCACCCCCAAGGACCTCGCCGCGCTGCGCGCCGTCGCCGCCGGCCCCGCCCCGTCCCCGCCCGCGAACGCGACCCTGCGCTGGTCCTCCGACAAGGGCTGGGTCGAGCGCCCCGGCCCCGGCGAGCCCCCCGAGGCCGCCCAGTTGCCGACCCTCGCCCAGCTCACGACCGCCGAACAGCGGTGGGCCGACCGCGAGGAGGACATCACGACGGTCGGCGGCGACCCCTACGAGGTCGGGCAGGTCTTCGCCCGCCGCTGGCTCGCCAGGATGCCCGGACAGCCCGGGCTCCCCCCGCTGCGCGAGCGGCTTTCCGGGCTCTACCCGCGCATCCCGCACCGCGTCGACGGCGAGCTGCTGCGCTACGCCGCGCGCTTCGGCCTGCTCGCCCACAAGGACGACCAGATCGACGAGAACGACCGCTACGCGATCCGGGCCGGCTTCTGGCGCGAGGTGGGCGCCGAGGCCGCCAGCGTCGTCGAATGACGGTGAGAAACCCGACACGCCGTATTCGCGTGGGAACCGGCCCCGCCCGCCGTCCCGGACCGGACACCCAGTAGCCTCGGTTCTCGTGAGTTACGGCACGGCACGGGCGCGGGGAAGCGACGCGGTGTGCGTCGTGCGGGATCTGGTCAAGACCTATCCCGCGCTGCGCGGCCGGCGCGGACAGCCCGCTGCCCCTGCCGTACGGGCCACCGACGGCATCGACCTCGACGTGCGACGTGGCGAGATCTTCGGACTGCTCGGGCCCAACGGCGCAGGCAAGTCCACCCTCGTACGGCAGCTGACCGGCCTGATGCGCCCCGACTCCGGCAGCGTTCACCTGCTGGGCCACGACCTCGTGCGCCACCCCGAGCGCGCGGCCCGGCTGCTCGCCTACCTCGGCCAGGAGTCGACCGCGCTCGACGAACTGACCGTGTCCCTGGCCGCCGAGACCACCGGGCGGCTGCGCGGACTCGACCTGCCCGAGGCCCGCCGCGCCCGGGACGCCGTCCTCGACGAACTCGGCCTGGCCGACATCGCCGGGCGCCCCCTCAAGAAGCTCTCCGGCGGGCAGCGCCGTCTCGCGTGCTTCGCCGCCGCCCTCGTCGGCGAACGCTCCGTCCTCGTCCTGGACGAACCCACCACCGGAATGGACCCGGTGGCCCGGCGCGCCGTGTGGGCCGCCGTCGACCGGCGCCGCGCCGAACACGGGGTCACCGTCCTGCTGGTCACCCACAACGTCATCGAGGCCGAGACGGTGCTCGACCGGGTCGCCGTCCTCGAACAGGGCCGGGTCATCGCCTGCGACACCCCCTCGGGGCTCAAGTCCCGCGTCGCCCACGAGGTCAGGCTCGAACTCGTGTGGCGCGAACAGGCCCCGCTCGACGTGCCCGAGGTCGCCGTCCTGCGGCACTCCGCGGTCGAGTCCGGCCGCCGCTGGACCCTGCGCCTGGGGCCCGACGAGGCGCGCGCCGCCGTCTCCGCCGTGACCGGGGGCGCCGCCTTCCGCGCCCTCGACGACTTCACCCTCAGCACCCCCAGTCTCGAAGACGTCTACCTCGCCCTCGGCGGCCGGACGAAGGGCCTGGTCAAGTCATGAACCAGACCGCGGGCCCGCCCCTCGGCCCAGCGAACAGGAGCGCCCGCAGCGTGAATGCCGTACCGGTGGACCGCAGCCCCGCGTCGCCCGGCGAGGGCGGTCCGCGATGAGCGCCGCGCCCGTCGAGGCCTCCGGCACGCTGCGCGCGTCCGGCGCGGCCCCCGCCCGGGGCGGCGAGGACGAGGCGGCCGCCCCGCTCGCCCCCCGCGCCCGGCTGCTGCCCTCCCTCGCCGCCGTCTACCGCGCCCAGCTCTCCCGCGCCCGGGTCGCCCGCATCCCGCTGCTGTTCGTCGCGACCTTCCAGTCCGTCGGCATCATGATCCTCATGCGCGGGGTCGTGGAGGGCGGCGACGAGGCCCGCTCGGTCGTCGCCGGCTCCGCCGTCCTCGTCGTCGCCTTCGTCGCCCTCAACCTGCTCGCCCAGTACTTCGGGCAGCTGCGCGCCACCGGCGGACTCGACCACTACGCGACGCTGCCCGTACCACCGGCCGCCGTGGTCCTCGGCGCCGCCGCCGCCTACGCCTCGTTCACCGTGCCTGGCACCGTCGTGACCGCCGTCGTGGGCTGCGGACTGTTCGGGCTGCCGCTCACCCACCTGTGGGTGCTGGTCGCCGTGGTCCCGCTCGCGGGCGCCGCCCTCGCCGGGCTCGGCGCCGCCTGCGGACTGCTCGCCCCGCGCGCCGAACTCGCCACCCTGCTCGGCCAGCTCGGGATGTCCGCCGCGCTGCTGCTCGGCGTGCTGCCGCCCGACCACATGCCGCAGCTGATCCGCTGGTGCCGTGACCTGCTGCCGTCCACCTACGGGGTGGAGGCGCTGGCCAGGACCTTCTCCGGCGCCCCCGACTGGCCGGCCGTCCTCGGCGACCTCGGGGTGTGCGCGGGGGTCGGTGTCCTCTCACTGGCTCTCGCCACCTGGGCCTACCGGCGCGCGGCGGTGTCGGGGGCCCGCTGAGCCCGCTTGGGCCGATCGGCCCTCCCGCCCCTGAGCCGGTGTGAGCCGTTTGACACGATGTCCCGGTGAGCGCATCCCAGACACCGCCCCCGGGCCCCCCGTACGACCCCTGGCAGGCCGCGCCGGGCGGACCGCAGCCGGCGCATCCCGAGGACAAGGGCCCCGGGACCGGGGCGGAGATCCGCCGGGCCGCCCTCGTGAGCCTCGGCCTCGTGCTGGCCGGAGTGCTCATGGGCCTGCTGTGGCTGTGGCTCGCGCCCCGGGTCCCGCTGGTCTCCGACGGCAAGGCCGTCTACCTCAAGGACAGCGAGGGCGAACAGGCCATCGGCACGGACGGGGTCTTCGTCCTGCTCGGCCTCGGCCTCGGCCTGGTCAGCGGCGCCGTGGTGTTCCTGATCCAGCGCCGGGGCGGGGTCCCGCTCGTCGTGGGCCTCGTGGTGGGCGCGCTGCTCGGCTCGGTCGTGGCCTGGCGGCTGGGCATCTGGCTCGGCCCCACCCAGGACGTCGTGGCGCACGCCCGCGCCGTCGGGGAGAACAAGACCTTCGACGCCCCGCTCGAACTGGGCGCCAAGGGCGTCCTGCTGGCCTGGCCGCTCGCCGCCGTCGCCCTGCACCTGCTGCTCACCGGGGTCTTCGGCCCGCGCGAGGCCGTCCCCTTCCCGCAGGGCCCGTGGGCCGGCGGCCCGCAGTGGACCTCGACCGGGGCGCCCCCGCGTCCGGAGGGCGGAAGCGGTCCGCAGGGCGGCGACGGCACCCCCGCCCCGTACGCGCCCCCGCAGCAGCCCGGCGGACAGGGCCAGGGCCCGCAGCGGGGGTGAGGCGCACCCCTGGGCGGACCCCCGGGCCGGCCCCCGTGCGGCGGCTCAGCCCCGGCCCACCGGCGCCAGTACGGCGTCGGTGAGGGCCACCAGATCGGCCGGGGCCAGCTCGACCTCCAGGCCCCGGCGGCCCGCCGAGACGCAGATCGTCCCGAAGTCCTTCGCGGAGGCGTCCACGACGGTCGGCAGCCGCTTGCGCTGGCCCAGCGGGGAGATCCCGCCGCGCACGTAGCCCGTCGTACGCTCGGCCGCCGCCGGGTCGGCCATCACCGCGCGCTTGCCGCCGACCGCCGAGGCCAGCGCCTTCAGGTCCAGGCTGCCCGCGACCGGCACGACCGCGACGGTCAGCGCCCCGTCCACCTCCGCGACCAGCGTCTTGAAGACCCGTTCCGCGCTGACGCCCATGGCCTCGGCCGCCTCCTCGCCGTACGAGGGGTGGGCCGGGTCGTGCACGTAGGCGTGCAGCGTGAAGGCAGCCCCCGCGGCCGTCAGCGCGAGCGTCGCGGGCGTACCGCCGGACTGCTGATTCTTCGACTTCTTCGCCATCGGTGGTCCCTGTCGGCGAACCCGGCCGGGTTCAGTTCAGGCTCGTGGGGGAGCGGGTCAGTTCGATCGCCGGAAGCGAGGGCAGATGCCGGATCACGGCCGTCTCCGCGCGCAGCAGCCGCAGCTCCTCCCGCAGCCGCGAGGCCGTGTCCGGGGCCTCCAGGAGCCGCTGCCTGGTCGGCACGTCGAGCATCGTCGCCGCGGCCACCAGGAAGGAGACGACGGAGGGCTCGTCGGGCAGCTCCGCGTCCGGGGCGAGCGTGCGCTCCTTCGCCCCGGCGAGCCGCTTCTGGTACGAGCGGAAGGCCCGCAGCACCGTCTCCGCGAGCGAGCCCGCGTCCTCGCCCGGCTCCTCGGCCAGCTCCTCGACCTCGGCCGTCAGGTACGGGCCCGAGGCGTCGACGGAGAGCAGCCGCACCCGCTTCGTCCCGGTCGTCAGCACTTCGAAGCCGCCGTCCGGACGCTCCTGCAGCGTCGCCGTGTCGGCGATGCACCCGACCTCGTGGAAGGCGCGCAGCGGCTCCTCGCCGAAACCGGCCGCCGGACCCTTCTCGGGCACCGCCGTCGGGTCCGGCAGACCGGGGGCGCTCGGCGCGATCTCCCGGCCGTCCCGGATGGCCACGACGACGAAACGGCGTTCGTCGTCCTCGGGGATCTTGCTCAGATCGCGCATCATGGCGCGATAACGCTCCTCGAACACGTTCAGCGGGAGCACGAGCCCCGGGAACAGCACCGAGTTGAGCGGGAACAGCGGAAGGCGGACGGTGGTCACGGCTGGCAAGCCTAATGGCCACGGCCGACAGCCGGGGCCATCAGGCCGTGTCCGGCCGTTCCGTACCGCTCAGCGCGTGCGGTCGCGGCGGCGGGCGCGCCCCACCGGAGTCAGGGCCGCGACCTCCATCCGCACGCCGTCGCGCACGTCGAGGAACTGCGCGAGCGGATCGTCGGAGAGCGCCGCCCACGGCGCGGAGGTGGCGAGCGGACCGACCCGGTGCAGCTCCTGGAGCGCCTGCGGCCAGCGCTCCAGCCGCAGCAGGACGTACACGAGCAGGTTGCGGGCCTCGGCCGGCCACGCGTCGCCCTCCGGGTAGCGGGCCGACAGGGCCAGGGCCCGGTCCGCCGCCGCGTCCAGCCGCTCCCGGGGAACGGCCGCCGCCCGCGGGCCCCGGGGCGCACCGCCCGCGTCGGCCGTCAGCCAGATGTACGCGGCACGCAGCGGCAGGGTCTGCACCAGCGAGTCGGGCAGCGCGTCCTCGGCCGCCCGCTCCGCGAAGTCGAAGCACTCGCGGTGCGAGCCGTACCAGGCCGCCGAAAGGTACTGCAGAGCCGAGAGATGGCAGCCGTAGTGGTGCGAGGAGCGGCGCACCGCCTGCTCCCACAGCGTCTCGAAGACGGTGTGCGAGGCGTTGGTGCCGCGCGCCTGGTCCAGCGCCACCCGCCAGGGCACCGGATCGGCGGCGTCCCCCTCGGCCGCGGCGGCGATCAGCGGGGAGGCGGCGCGCAGCAGCTCCGCCCGGGCCGGGGAGGCCCAGCCGCGCCGCAGCGCGAGCTCCGCCTTGACCAGCAGCATGTCCGGATCGTGCGGGGCCGCGTCCTGCCAGCGGGCGAACCACTCCGGGCGTGCGTCGGCGAAGGCCGCCAGCCGCGCGACGCAGCGGTCCCGGGTCTCCCACTCGGCCCGTTCCCTGGACGCCGCGAGCAGTTTCGCGGCGTCCTCGTACACGCCCGTACCCGCCGCGACCAGGGCGGGGGCGAGCCAGGGTTCCGGGGCGTCGAGGAGGACCTCCTCGTCGGCGGGCAGCCCGTCGCAGAGAGGTGCGGTATGCCGGATCATCCGCGCGGTCCGGCGCAGGGCGAGCAGCGGGTGCATGGTGCGGACCATTGAAAGACGCAGGTGGGAGCGCGTCCAGAGGGTGGCGGGTGTCGCTTTCGCATCGTGGGTTCGGTTGTGCTCCGGCGAGTCAAGGTAGGGCAAAAGATCGCGCCTTGTGCAGGCCGCGTCACTGTGCGGTGAAGGCTGGGGTCCATTTCGTGCGCATTCCCGCACCCTGTCCCCGCAGGTACCGCGCATTCCGCATCGCGGCCCGCGCGCGTGTGTGTGTGGGTGTGGGCGTACGGGCCCTATCCCCGGCGCAGGGCCCGCGTCGCGCCCGCCGCGACCGTCGTCGCGAGCGCCCAGCCCAGTGTGATGAGCACCGCGCCCGCCCACTGCCAGGCCCCCTGGAGCCGCCAGTAGCCGTCCTGGCCGAAATTGATCACCGGGACCAGCAGGTCCAGGGCGAACAGCGCCGGATTCCAGTCGGGATGCTCGTCGGCCTTTATCGGGGCCGGCTGCGCCTGCGCGAACAGGTACGAACTCGTCGCCCACAGCACCGCCATCCATATCGCCGCCCGGCCCGGCCGGAACCCGTAGGCCACCGTCCAGTCCTGCGCGTACCCCCACAGCTTCCCGGCCGGGGGCAGGGTCCTGCGCCGTGCCCGCTGCTTGGCGAGCAGCACCTCCCGCGCCTCGACGTCCTCCCCGCCGGCCCGCAGCACCGAGGCCAGCCGCTCGTACGCCTCCGGGCTGTAGTCCGGCCCCGAGGACGCCACCCACTCAAGACGCCGCGCCAGCGGGAAGGTGTCCACCGCCACCAGGTTCTCGTAGACGAAGCCGCCCATCGCCAGATGCCCGCGCGTCGGCCAGCTCGCCGCCCGGTCGATGAGGGTGATCACCCGCGCCCCCGACAGCACGACCCGGCCCCGCTCCACCTTGCGCCCCAGGAACCGCAGTTCGGGCACCTGGATACGGCGCAGCGACAGCTCCTGGTCGTTCTCCAGCGTGAACCGGGCCTGCTCCAGGTCGACCGCGTCCCCGAACCGCCCGTCGTCCAGCCGCAGTCCGCCCTGGCACTCGAAGCGGCGCACCCGGGTGCCGCGCGCCGGGGTCGTCCCGCTGGAACCCGGCGGGTCGCCCACCGCCGCCGGGGTCAGGTACAGCGTGCGTTCGACCGTCATCTGCGGGGCGTTGAGCGCCCGCCTGCCGTACGGATTGGCCAGCCGCGCGCCGCGCAGGCTCAGCGAGACGCCGACCTGGGCGCCGCGCAGGCTCAGTTCGCCGTGCGACTCCAGCAGCTCCGCCTGGAGGTCCTGGCCCACGCTCAGCCCGTCCGCCATGATCGAGCGGTTGCGCCGGTCGCGGTAGACCACCGCCTCGTTGAGCAGCAGATCGGTGCCGATGTGCGCGTCGGTCAGCCGGATGCCGTTCTGCACCCGGCAGCGCGGCAGGTGCAGATCGCCCTCGGTGTGCAGCCGCGCCGCCTCCAGCCGGGGCAGCGCGCAGTCCACCAGACGCAGCGTCGTGAACCTCGTCTCCGGCAGCAGGACCTCCTGCTCGAAGCGGCAGCCCACCAGCTCGACGTACGGCACCACCGCACCGCCCGCGAGATCGAGCGGGTCCATGATCTGCACCCCCGCGAGCTTGAGCGAGGACACCCGGCCGTGCAGCGCCGGTGGACAGCTCAGCAGCAGCACGCACACCACCCGCGCCCGCACCTGGCGCTCCGGGCCCCACGGATGGGCGCCGTGCGGATCGTCCTCCGCCGGGTCACCGGTCCGCAGGTCGTACACGCTGCCGTTGCGGAACGCCTGCCACATCCCGACCTCCGCCGCCGTCAGCCACTCCGGCGGTTCACCGTCCTCGCGCACAGCCGTCCCTCCTCCCCGGGGTCCCCCGTGTGCCGTGTACACATGTTCATGCCCGCTGCGTGACGGAACGAAAGCCCATGGTGCGGGTGAGTGGAAAGGGAACACAGGGGCGGCCCCTCGTACCTCTGCGTATCCGTGGCCGAAGCCGTCGCGCCGAGTGACGGAGCGGGCGCCGGGGCGTCCCAGTGCGTGATACGCGGCGTCGGCGCCCGTCGGCCGTCTGAGAGAATTGGGGGCGTGATCTCTCGAATCGACCTGCGCGGCGACGCCCTCCCCGAGGGTGCCGCCCTGCGCGACCTGCTGCCCCGAGCCGAGTTCGACGTGGAAGCCGCCCTGGAGAAGGTGCGGCCCGTCTGCGAGGACGTACGCCATCGTGGCGCGGCGGCGGTCATCGAGTGGGGAGAGAGGTTCGGCGACGGCCGCCCCGCCCGCCTGCGGGTGCCCAAGGCTGAACTGGAGCGCGCCCTGACCGCGCTCGACCCCGAGGTCCGCGCCGCCCTGGAGGAGTCGGTCCGCCGGGCCCGCCTCGTCCACCGCGCGCAGCGCCGCACCGACGTCACCACCCAGGTCGTGCCCGGCGGCACCGTCACCGAGAAGTGGGTCCCGGTCGAACGCGTCGGGCTCTACGTGCCGGGCGGCCGCTCGGTCTACCCGTCCTCCGTCGTGATGAACGTCGTCCCGGCCCAGGAGGCCGGCGTCGAGGGCATCGCCGTGGCCTCGCCCCCGCAGGCCGAGTTCGACGGGCTCCCGCACCCCACGATCCTCGCCGCCTGCGCCCTGCTCGGCGTCGACGAGGTCTACGCCGCGGGCGGCGCCCAGGCGATCGCCATGTTCGCCTACGGCACCCTGCCCGAGGACGGACCCGAGGGCTGCCGGCCGGTCAACCTCGTCACCGGCCCCGGCAACATCTACGTCGCCGCCGCCAAACGCCACCTCAAGGGCCGTATCGGCATCGACGCCGAGGCGGGGCCCACCGAGATCGCGATCCTCGCCGACGCGGACGCCGACCCGGTGCACGTCGCCGCCGACCTCGTCAGCCAGGCCGAGCACGACCCGATGGCCGCCTCCGTCCTCGTCACCGACTCCCCGGAGCTGGCCGAGGCCACCGAGGCCGAACTGCGGGTCCAGGTCGCCGCGACCAAGCACCGCGAGGACCGCGTCGCCCCCGCCCTGGCCGGGCGCCAGTCGGCGATCGTCCTCGTCTCCGACCTGGACGACGGACTCACCGTGGTCAACGCCTACGGGGCCGAGCACCTGGAGATCCAGACCGCCGGGGCCGCCGCCCTCGCCGCGCGGGTCCGCAACGCTGGCGCGGTCTTCGTGGGCCCCTGGGCCCCCGTCTCCCTCGGCGACTACTGCGCCGGCTCCAACCACGTCCTGCCCACCGGCGGCTGCGCCTGCCACTCCTCGGGCCTGTCCGTGCAGTCCTTCCTGCGCGGCATCCACATCGTGGACTACACCCGGGACGCCCTCGCCGAGGTCGCCCACCACGTGGTCACCCTCGCCGAGGCCGAGGACCTGCCCGCGCACGGCGCCGCCGTCAAGGCCCGGTTCGAGTGGAAGGTCCCCCAGGCGTGAGCACGAACGAACCGGGCACCTCCGGAATCTCCCTCGACGACCTGCCCCTGCGGGACGAACTGCGCGGAAAGAGCCCCTACGGCGCCCCGCAGCTCGACGTGGCCGTACGGCTCAACACCAACGAGAACCCGTACCCGCTGCCCGAGGCCCTCGTGGACCGCATCACCGAACGGGTCCGCGAGGCCGCGCGCGGCCTCAACCGCTACCCCGACCGTGACGCCGTCGAACTGCGCACGCAGCTCGCCGCGTACCTCACGCGCACCGGCGGGCACCCCGTGCGCACCGAGCAGGTCTGGGCCGCCAACGGCTCCAACGAGGTCATCCAGCAACTCCTCCAGGCCTTCGGCGGACCGGGCCGCCGCGCGATCGGCTTCGAGCCCTCGTACTCGATGCACGGGCTCATCGCGCGCGGCACCGGCACCGAGTGGATCTCCGGGCCGCGCCGCGAGGACTTCACGATCGACGTGGGCGCCGCGACGCGCGCGATGACCGCCCGCCGCCCCGACGTCGTGTTCATCACCTCGCCCAACAACCCGACCGGCACCGCCGTCGACCGCGACACCGTCCTCGCCCTCTACGAGGAGGCGCAGTCGGTCAAGCCCACGCTCGTCGTCGTGGACGAGGCGTACGTCGAGTTCAGCCACCGCCCCTCGCTGCTGCCGCTGATCGAGGGCCGCCCCAACCTGGTGATCTCCCGCACCATGTCGAAGGCGTTCGGCGCGGCCGGACTGCGCCTGGGCTACCTCGCCGCCGACCCCGCCGTGGTCGACGCCGTCCAGCTCGTACGCCTGCCCTACCACCTGTCGGCCGTCACCCAGGCCACCGCCCTCGCCGCGCTGGAGCACACCGATACGCTGCTCGGGTACGTCGAACAGCTCAAGGCCGAACGCGACCGCCTCGTCACCGAGCTGCGCGCCGCGGGCTGCGAGGTCACCGACTCGGACGCCAACTTCGTCCAGTTCGGCCGCTTCGACGGCCCGGGCGGCGCGCACGCCGCCTGGCAGCGCATCCTCGACCGGGGCGTCCTCGTCCGGGACAACGGCGTTCCGGAGTGGCTGCGGGTCTCCGCCGGCACCCCCGCCGAGAACGACGCGTTCCTCGACGCGGTACGCGCACTGATGAAGGAGCAACACGCATGAGCCGCACCGGCCGTGTGGAACGCAAGACCAAAGAGACCTCCGTGCTCGTCGAGATCGACCTCGACGGCACCGGCACGGTCGATGTCGCCACCGGGGTCGGGTTCTACGACCACATGCTCGACCAGCTCGGCCGGCACGGGCTGTTCGACCTCACGGTCAGGACCGAGGGCGACCTGCACATCGACACCCACCACACCATCGAGGACACCGCCCTCGCCCTCGGCGCCGCCTTCCGGCAGGCGCTCGGCGACAAGGTGGGCATCTACCGCTTCGGCAACTGCACGGTGCCGCTGGACGAGTCCCTCGCCCAGGTCACCGTCGACCTCTCCGGCCGCCCCTACCTCGTGCACACCGAGCCCGAGAACCTGGCGCCGATGATCGGCACCTACGACACGACGATGACCCGGCACATCCTGGAGTCCTTCGTCGCCCAGGCACAGGTCGCCCTGCACGTCCACGTCCCCTACGGACGCAACGCGCACCACGTCGTCGAGTGCCAGTTCAAGGCCCTCGCCCGCGCCCTGCGCTACGCCAGCGAGCACGACCCGCGCGCCGCCGGAATCCTCCCCTCCACGAAGGGCGCGCTGTGAACGGCCTCTCCACCGTCCTGATCCTCGTCGGCCTCTTCCTGGTCGGCGGGATCGTGTCCTTCGTCAAGCAGGACATGCCCAAGAGCCTCATCGTCCTGCTGTCCATCGGCGCGGCCATGTGCCTGATCGCCGGAATCCTCCGTATGGAATGGCTGTTCGGCTGACCATGAACACCTCCCCCAAGAAGGTCGTGGTCTTCGACTACGGCTTCGGCAACGTGCGTTCCGCCGAACGCGCCGTCGCCCGGGCCGGCGCCGAGGTCGAGATCACCCGCGACTACGACACCGCGATGAACGCCGACGGGCTCCTCGTCCCCGGTGTCGGCGCCTTCGCCGCGTGCATGAAGGGCCTCAAGGAGGCGCGCGGCGACTGGATCGTGGGCCGCCGCCTGTCCGGCGGACGCCCCGTCCTCGGCATCTGCGTCGGCATGCAGATCCTGTTCAGCCGCGGCATCGAGCACGGCGTCGAGACCGAGGGCCTCGACGAATGGCCCGGAACCGTCGGCCCGCTCAAGGCGGACGTGGTCCCGCACATGGGCTGGAACACCGTCGAGGCCCCCGAGGGCGGGCAGATGTTCTCCGGCCTCGGCCCCGAGGAGCGCTACTACTTCGTGCACTCCTACGCCGTCCAGGACTGGACCCTGGAGACCGGCAACCCCAACATCCGCGCCCCGCGCGTCGCCTGGACCCGGCACGGCGAACCCTTCGTCGCCGCCGTCGAGAACGGCGCCCTGTGGGCCACGCAGTTCCACCCCGAGAAGTCCGGCGACGCCGGAGCCCAGCTCCTCACCAACTGGATCGAGACCCTCTGATCATGGCAGCGCAGCTCGAACTCCTCCCCGCCGTCGACGTCCGCGACGGTCAGGCCGTGCGCCTCGTGCACGGCGAGTCCGGTACGGAGACGTCGTACGGCTCCCCGCTGGAGGCGGCTCTCGCCTGGCAGCGCTCGGGCGCCGAGTGGCTGCATCTGGTCGACCTCGACGCCGCGTTCGGCACCGGCGACAACCGCGCGCTGATCGCCGAGGTGGCCCGCGCGATGGACATCAAGGTCGAACTCTCCGGCGGCATCCGCGACGACGACACCCTCGCCGCCGCCCTCGCCACCGGCTGCACCCGCGTCAACCTCGGCACCGCAGCGCTGGAGACCCCCGAGTGGGTCGCCAAGGTCATCGCCGAGCACGGCGACCAGATCGCGGTCGGCCTCGACGTGCGCGGCACGACCCTGCGCGGCCGGGGCTGGACCCGCGACGGCGGCGACCTCTACGAGACCCTCACCCGCCTCGACTCCGAGGGCTGCGCCCGCTACGTCGTCACCGACATCGCCAAGGACGGCACCCTCCAGGGCCCCAACCTGGAGCTGCTGACCAACGTGTGCGCCGCCACCGACCGCCCCGTCGTCGCCTCCGGCGGCGTCTCCTCCCTCGCGGACCTGCGCGCGATCGCCGCACTCGTCCCCCAGGGCGTCGAGGGCGCCATCGTCGGCAAGGCCCTGTACGCCGAGGCGTTCACCCTGGAAGAGGCGCTGCGGACGGTGGCCGCCGGATGACCGGAGAGATCCGACGCCTCTCCTCGGGCGGCCCCTGGGAGGACGCGATCGGCTACTCGCGCGCCGTCGCCCTGCCGGGCGGGCTGGTCCTCGTCTCCGGCTGCACCGGCGTCGTGGACGGCGCGGTCGTCGAGGGCGGCCCCTACGAACAGGCGCAGGCCGCCTTCGGCGTCGCCCTCGACGCGCTCGCCGAACTCGGCCTCGGCGCGCAGGACGTCGTCCGCACCCGGATGTACGTCACCCACAGCGGCGACACGGACGAGGTGGGCCGCGCCCACAAGGAGCGCTTCGACGCCGTCCGCCCCGCCGCCTCCATGATCATCGTCTCCGGTTTCATCGACCCCGGTCTCGTCGTCGAGGTCGAGGTCGAGGCGTACCGGCCGGAAGGAGCGGCATGAGCCTCGCCGTACGGGTCATCCCCTGCCTCGACGTGGACGCGGGCCGGGTCGTCAAGGGCGTCAACTTCCAGAACCTGCGCGACGCGGGCGACCCCGTCGAGATGGCCAAGGTCTACGACGCCGAGGGCGCCGACGAACTGACCTTCCTCGACATCACCGCCTCCTCCGGTGACCGCGAGACGACCTACGACGTCGTCCGGCGCACCGCCGAGCAGGTGTTCATCCCGCTGACCGTCGGGGGCGGCGTCCGCACCGCCGAGGACGTCGACAAGCTGCTGCGCGCCGGGGCCGACAAGGTCGGCGTCAACACCGCCGCGATCGCCCGGCCCGAGCTGATCCGGGAGATCGCCGAACGCTTCGGCCGCCAGGTCCTCGTCCTGTCCGTCGACGCGCGCCGCACCCCGGCCGGCACCTTCGAGGTCACCACGCACGGCGGCCGCAGGGGCACCGGCATCGACGCCGTCGAATGGGCCGAACGCGCCGCCGCACTGGGCGCGGGGGAGATCCTGCTCAACTCCATGGACGCCGACGGCACCAAGGACGGCTACGACCTCGACATGATCGCCGCCGTACGGCGGCGGGTGAACGTCCCGGTCGTCGCGAGCGGCGGGGCGGGCCGGCTGGACGACTTCGCCCCGGCCGTCACCGCGGGCGCCGACGCGGTCCTGGCCGCGTCCGTCTTCCACTTCGGCGACCTCAGGATCGGGCAGGTCAAGGACACGATGCGGGGCGCCGGGCTCGCGGTGCGCTGAGGCGGGGCCGGGCCCTGGTCCCCCGGGGATCAGGTGCCCGGCAGCGGCTCCATGAGCTGCACCAGGTTGCCCACCGTGTCGTCGAGGACCGCCATCAGCGCCGGCCCCTGGGCGACCGGCTCCTGCACGAAGCGCACCCCGAGGCCGGTCAGCCGCTCGTGCTCGGCACGCAGATCGTCCACCGAGAACACGATCGCCGGCAGCCCCTTCGCGAACAGCCCCTCCCGGTAGACGCGCGCCACGTCGTCGTCCGAGGGCTCCAGGAGCAGCGCCACGTCCCGCTGCGCCCCGCCGGGGGCGCCCACCGTCACGAACAGCGTGCTGCCCATGTCGAGCCGGGTCCGGGTCTCGAACCCCAGGACCTCCGTGTAGAAGGCGTGCGCCCTCTCGACGTCCTCGACATGGACACCGGTCATCGCGAGCCTGATCACGGCACTGCCTCCTCGTGCGACGGAACACACCGGACGGGTTCCTCCCGGGGAAGCCCTTCCGTGCCCCGGGCCCTCAGAAACCGAGCTGCCTGGTCTCGCTCAGCGCGTCGACCGCGGCCTTCTCGCCGTCCAGCTCCACCTGCGCGTGCCCCTGGCGGCCGAAACCGAACATGGTCAGCTCACCCGGTTCCCCGGTGACCGTGACCACCGGAGCACCCCGGTGGGCGACCGCCGTCTGCCCGTCCGGGCGGCGCAGCACCACCCCGACCGGCGCCTTGCGCCCCAGCATCCTCGCGGTCTTCTCCAGCCGGGCCCACAGCGTGTCCGAGAACACCGGGTCCAGCTGCCGGGGCGTCCAGTCGGGCTGGGCGCGGCGCACGTCCTCGGCGTGCACGTAGAACTCCACCGCGTTCGCGAGTTCGTCGACCTGCTTGAGCGCGTACGGCGAGAACCTCGGCGGACCGGTCCTGACGAGCTGGATCAGCTCCTCGTAGGGTTTGGCGGCGAACTCGGCCTGCACGCGCTCCAGGCGCGCGGCCAGCGGCTTGATGAACATGCCGCCCGCCGCGTCGGGGCGGCGTTCGCGCAGCACCACGTGGGCGGCGAGGTCCCGGGTCTGCCAGCCCTCGCACAGGGTCGGCGCGGCCGGGCCCGCGGCCTCCAACAGATCGGCGAGGAGCAGCCGTTCACGCTTCGCATGAGTGGACATAGAGGTCAGCGTAGCCCTGCCGGGCACGGAACGGGGCGTGCGCGGCACGGGCCCTGTGCCCCGTTTCCGGGGCGGGCCGGTACGGCGGTTGTCCACAGGGGGACGGGCCCCGTCAGCCGCTGCGCCACAATGGGGGGCATGAACAGCACGGCGGACAGCCCACTCGACGCGGCCCTCGCCGCCCGGCTCAAGCGCACCCCGGACGGCCTCGTGCCGGCCGTCGCCCAGCAGTACGACACGGGCGAGGTGCTCATGCTCGGCTGGATGGACGACGAGGCGCTGCACCGCACCCTCACCACCGGGCGCTGCACCTACTGGTCGCGCAGCCGCGGCGAGTACTGGGTCAAGGGCGACACCTCCGGCCACGTCCAGCACGTCAAGTCCGTCGCCCTCGACTGCGACGGGGACACCCTGCTCGTCCGGGTCGACCAGGTGGGCGCCGCGTGCCACACCGGGGACCGCACCTGCTTCGACGCGGACGTGCTGCTGCCGTCCGCCGAGCCCGCCGCCGCCCAGTAGGGTCTGCCGCCATGGACCTCGAATCCTTCCGCGAACTGGCCGCCGACCGGCGCGTCATCCCCGTCAGCCGCACCCTCCTCGCCGACGGGGACACCCCGGTCGCGCTGTACCGGAAACTCGCCGCAGAACGCCCCGGCACCTTCCTGCTGGAGTCCGCGGAGAACGCCGGCCAGTCCTGGTCCCGGTACTCCTTCGTCGGCGTCCGCAGCGCCGCGACCCTCACCGAACGCGAGGGCCGCGCGCACTGGCTCGGCACCCCGCCGGTCGGTGTCCCGGTCGACGGCGACCCGCTCGCCGCGCTGCGCGCCACCGTCGAAACCCTGCACACCCCCCGCGACCTCGCCTCGGGCCTGCCGCCCTTCACCGGCGGCATGGTCGGCTACCTCGGCTACGACGTCGTGCGCCGGCTGGAGAAGGTCGGCCCCGGCGACCACGACGACCTCCACCTGCCCGAGCTGACGATGCTGCTCACCTCGGACCTCGCGGTGCTCGACCACTGGAGCGGCACCGTCCGCCTCATCGCCAACGCCATCAACCACAACGACCTCGACACCGGGGTCGACGAGGCGTACGCGGACGCCGTGGCCCGGCTCGACGCCATGGAGGCCGACCTCGCCCGGGCGGTGCCCACGGCACCCACCGCACTGCCCGCCTCCGAACTGCCCGCGTACACCGCGCGCTGGGGCGGCCCCGACTTCCAGGTGGCCGTCGAGGACATCAAGGAACGCATCCGGGCCGGGGAGGCGTTCCAGGTCGTGCCCTCGCAGCGCTTCGAGACCGAGTGCACCGCGAGCGCGCTCGACGTCTACCGCGTCCTGCGCGCGACCAACCCCTCGCCGTACATGTACCTCTTCCGCTTCGAGGGCTTCGACGTCGTCGGCTCCAGCCCCGAGGCGCTCGTCAAGGTCGAGGACGGGCGGGCCATGGTCCACCCCATCGCCGGGACCCGCCCGCGCGGCGCGAGCCCCCGCGAGGACCAGGCGCTCGCCGAGGAACTGCTCGCCGACCCGAAGGAGCGCGCCGAGCACCTCATGCTCGTCGACCTCGGGCGCAACGACCTCGGCCGGGTCTGCGAGCCCGGCAGCGTCGAGGTCGTCGACTTCATGTCCGTCGAGCGCTACTCGCACGTCATGCACATCGTGTCCACCGTCACCGGCCGTGTCGCCGAGGGCCGCACCGCCTTCGACGTGCTGACCTCCTGCTTCCCGGCCGGCACCCTGTCCGGGGCGCCCAAACCCCGCGCCCTGCAGATCATCGACGAACTCGAACCGGCCCGGCGCGGCCTGTACGGCGGCTGCGTCGGCTACCTCGACTTCGCGGGCGACTCCGACACCGCCATCGCCATCCGCACCGCCCTGCTGCGCGAGGGCACCGCCTACGTCCAGGCCGGAGCCGGGGTCGTCGCCGACTCCGACCCGGTCGCCGAGGACACCGAGTGCCGCAACAAGGCCGCCGCCGTCCTGCGCGCCGTCCACACCGCCAACCGCCTGAACGCCCCGGGAGGGCGTGAGGGATAGTGGAAGGGTGACTGCTGTCCCCCACTCCCGTACCGACGCCCTCGCAGCCTCCGCCCGCGGCGGGGGCGCCGGGCGCCGCAGCCTCTCCGCGGCCCTCCTCCTCGGCGCGGTCGGCTCCGGTGTGGCCCTGCTCTGCTCCCGGCAGACCTGGGCGCACGGCACCGCCTCCGTCGTCGGCGGCTCCCTGCCGCTGAGCGCGAAGGGCAGCGACGTCACGGGGGTGCCCGCCGCCCTCGCGATCGTCGGCCTCGCCGCGCTCTTCGCGGTCTTCGCGGTCCGCCGCGCGGGCCGGGTCCTGGTCGCCCTCCTGCTCACCCTGAGCGGGGCCGGCATCCTGGCCGCCGCCCTCACCGGGGCCGGGGACACCGGCGCCCTCGACGAGAAGGCGGCCACCGCCACCGGTGACACGGCGGGTGCCGTGCACCACTTCAGCCACACCGCGTGGCCCTACGTCGGCGCCGTCGGCGGACTGTTCATCCTGCTCGCCGGGGTGCTCGCGCTGCTGTTCAGCCGCCGCTGGCCCGCCATGTCGGGGCGCTACGAGCGGGACGGCACGCCCCGCGCGCACGCCCCGCGCAAGGCCGTCGACCCCGACCGGCCCGAGGACCTGTGGAAGGCCATCGACCGCGGTGAGGACCCGACCGGGGGCCACTGATCCCCGAAATTCCCGCCCCCGTGCGTGAATACCACCCGGCTGCGCGGTGTTGTCACCCGTACGGGAGAATGGGGACCGAGACCTACCGCTTTGAGGAGCTAGTCATGTCGAAGAGCAGCCACGGACACACTCCGGCGGCGTGGACCGGCGTCATCATCGCCTTCGTCGGCTTCATCGTCGCCAGCGTCTTCACCGTGATGGCCGTGCCCGCCGGTTTCTGGGTCGGCATCGGCATCCTCGCGGTCGCCGCCATCGTCGGCGGGGCGATGAGCGCAGCCGGCCTCGGCGCCCCCAAGGGCCACCACCAGGTGTCCTCGGCCCAGCACTGAGTCCACGGCGGACCCCGCCTCCCGGGGCTGATCCGCTCCACGAACGGCCTCGACGCGCCACGCGCCGGGGCCGTTCGCGCGCGCGAGCCCGCCCACCGCGCCGTGCCCGGGCAGAATGCCGGGGTGAGCGCAGAAACAGACGCAGACACCGCCCCGGACGCGGACCCGGACGCCGCGCGGCCCGGTGCGGGGCCAGAGCCCCGGACGGGCGTCGACCGCGCACCGGCCGGCCCGCACACCGGGGCCCCGCCGTTCCCGGCCTCCCACGCTCCCCCCACGAGCACCCGCCCCGGGCCCGTACGGCGCCTCCTGGCGCCCGCCGCGGCCCTCGGCGCGGTCCTGGCGGCCTTCGCCTACGTCGGCACCGTGGACCCCAACGAGCCCGGCCACTACCCGGCCTGCCCCCTCCTGCGCCTCACCGGGCTGTACTGCCCCGGTTGCGGCGGGCTGCGCAGCGCCCACGCCGTCGCCCACGGCGACCTGGCCGGGGCCCTCGGTGACAACGCGCTCGCCGTCCTCGGCTACGGCGCCGCCGCCGTCCTGTGGACCGTGTGGGTGCTGCGCGCCGTACGCGGCCGGCCCGCGCCCCCCACCACGCTCACGCCGCGCGCGACGTGGGCCCTGGGCTGCGTGCTGCTCGTGTTCAGCGTTGTCCGGAACCTGCCCCTCGGCGCCTTCCTGCATCCGTGACGTTTCGTACCGGTCCGCTCCACGGAGCCGGTATGAAAAGTCCAGGTCATGGGACTGGCGTCAACCGGATGCGACCCTTACGCCCCGCGGCGGATACCATCGCAGTGGCGCCCGGTTCCCGTCCCGGTTCCCCCCGGGGAACCTTCGCGGACACCTCCGGGGCCTGTCCGAAAATCGTCCTTCCCCCGGCGTGACCGCCGCGGGGAGGGGTTCCGGGAAGGAGTCCGCCGGCGTGAGTGTGCTCGACGAGATCATCGACGGAGTGCGTGCCGACCTCGCGGAGCGGCAGGCGCGCGTCAGCCTCGACGAGCTGAAGCAGCGCGCCGCGCGAGCCCCCGAGGCCCGGGACGGACTCGCCGCCCTGAGCGGTGACGGAGTCAAGGTCATCTGCGAGGTCAAGCGCTCCAGCCCCTCCAAGGGAGCCCTCGCCGCGATCGCCGACCCGGCCGCCCTCGCCGCCGACTACGAGGCGGGCGGCGCCGCCGCCATCTCCGTCCTGACCGAGCAGCGCCGCTTCGGCGGCTCCCTCGCCGACCTCGAAGCGGTGCGCGCCAAGGTCGACATCCCGGTCCTGCGTAAGGACTTCATCGTCACCTCGTACCAGCTGTGGGAGGCCCGTGCCTACGGCGCCGACCTCGCTCTGCTGATCGTCGCCGCCCTGGAGCAGCCGGCTCTCGAATCACTCATCGAGCGCGCCGTCTCCATCGGCCTCACCCCCCTCGTCGAGGCCCACGACGAGGAGGAGGTCGAGCGCGCCGCCGAGGCCGGCGCCAAGATCATCGGGATCAACGCGCGCAACCTCAAGACCCTCAAGGTCGACCGCGGCACCTTCGAGAGAGTCGCCCCCGAGGTCCCCGCGGGCCTCGTCAAGGTCGCCGAGTCCGGCGTGCGCGGCCCGCACGACCTCATCGCCTACGCCAACGCCGGGGCGGACGCCGTCCTGGTCGGCGAGTCCCTGGTCACCGGCCGCGACCCGAAGGCCGCCGTCTCCGACCTCGTCGCCGCAGGTGCCCACCCCGCGCTGCGGCACGGCAGGAGCTGACCGCTCCCCGATGAACCCTCCCGCGAGCGTCACCGAGAGCCTCCGGCCGGGCGGCCCCCGCCCCGCCGCGGCCCCGGCGCGCCCGCAGCCGGAGGCGCCCGTCCCCGCGCGCGACCCCTACGCCCGGCTCGCGCGCGGCTGCAAGCCACGCGGCTGCCGCGCCCCGGCCCGCCGCGTCCACGGCCGCCGCGTGCGGTACGTCATCGGCGACGAGCCCGGGCAGGTCAACGGCATGCGATGGCGCCGCCCCGGCCGCTGACGCGCACCCGTGTGCCCGGACCCCTCCGGGCGTCCGGCAGACCCCGTGCGGCGGCCCTTCGTGTTCACCGTCAGCCCTTCACCCGGGCCGCTCACGCGCGCCCGGCACACAGGAGCACACGAGATGCCGAGCGAGTTCTTCCTCCCCGATCCCGAGGGACGGGTCCCCAGCGCCGAGGGCTACTTCGGCGCCTACGGCGGCAAGTTCATCCCGGAGGCGCTGGTCGCCGCCGTGGACGAGGTCGCCGTCGCCTACGACAAGGCGAAGAACGACCCCGCCTTCGCCACCGAGCTGGACGATCTGCTGGTCCACTACACCGGCCGCCCCAGCTCCCTCACCGAGGTGCCCCGGTTCGCCGAACACGCGGGCGGGGCCCGGGTGTTCCTCAAGCGCGAGGACCTCAACCACACCGGCTCACACAAGATCAACAACGTGCTGGGGCAGGCCCTCCTGACCCGCCGCATGGGCAAGACCCGGGTCATCGCCGAGACCGGCGCGGGCCAGCACGGCGTGGCCACCGCGACCGCCTGCGCCCTGTTCGGCCTCGACTGCACGATCTACATGGGCGAGATCGACACCGAGCGCCAGGCGCTCAACGTGGCCCGGATGCGCATCCTCGGCGCCGAGGTCGTCGCCGTGAAGTCCGGCAGCCGCACCCTCAAGGACGCCATCAACGAGGCGTTCCGCGACTGGGTCGCCAACGTCGACTCCACGCACTACCTGTTCGGCACCGTCGCGGGTCCCCACCCCTTCCCCGCGATGGTCCGCGACTTCCACCGCGTCATCGGTGTGGAGGCCAGGCGCCAGATCCAGGAGCGCGCCGGCCGCCTCCCGGACGTCGCGGTCGCCTGCGTCGGCGGCGGCTCCAACGCGATGGGCCTCTTCCACGCCTTCATCCCGGACACCTCGGTCCGCCTGCTCGGCTGCGAGGCGGCGGGACACGGCGTCGACTCCGGCGAACACGCCGCGACCCTCACCGCCGGTGAGCCCGGCATCCTGCACGGCTCCCGCTCCTACGTCCTGCAGGACGAGGAGGGCCAGATCACCGAGCCGTACTCGATCTCCGCCGGTCTCGACTACCCCGGCATCGGCCCCGAGCACGCCTACCTGCGCGACTCCGGGCGCGCCGAGTACCGCCCGGTCACCGACGACGCGGCCATGCGGGCGCTGCGCCTGCTGTCGCGCACCGAGGGCATCATCCCGGCCATCGAGTCGGCGCACGCCCTCGCCGGGGCGCTGGACGTGGGCCGGGAGCTGGGCCCCGAGGGCCTCGTCCTCGTCAACCTGTCCGGCCGCGGCGACAAGGACATGGACACCGCCGCGAAGTACTTCGGGCTGTACGACGAGGAGAGCGTCGTCGTCGACGCCGTCGTCGAGGCCGACACCGAGGGGGAGCCCCAGTGACCAGCACCACCAGCACCCAGGCCGGTACGACCGGCGCGGGCACCGGCCCGCACTCCGGCAACCTCGCCCTGCTCGGCGAGACCCTCGCCGCCGCGAAGGCCGAGGGGCGCGCCGCGCTCATCGCCTACCTCCCGGCCGGCTTCCCGACCGTCGACGGCGGTATCGAGGCCGTCAAGGCCGTCCTGGAGTCCGGCGCCGACGTGGTCGAGATCGGGCTGCCGCACAGCGACCCGGTCATGGACGGCCCTGTCATCCAGACCGCCGACGACATCGCGCTGCGCGGCGGGCTGAAGATCGCCCACGTCATGCGCACCGTCCGCGAGGCGTACGAGGCGACGGGCAAGCCCGTCCTCGTCATGACGTACTGGAACCCCATCGACCGCTACGGCGTCGAGCGGTTCACCCGGGAGCTGGCCGAGGCGGGCGGCGCGGGCTGCATCCTGCCCGACCTCCCCGTCCAGGAGTCCGCGCTGTGGCGCGAGCACGCCGACAAGCACGGGCTCGCGACCGTGTTCGTCGTCGCGCCCAGCAGCAAGGACGTCCGGCTCGCCGAGATCACCGCGGCCGGCTCGGGCTTCGTGTACGCCGCCTCCCTCATGGGCGTCACCGGCACCCGCGCCTCGGTAGGCGCCCAGGCGCAGCAGCTGGTCGAGCGGACCCG
Organism: Streptomyces sp. NPDC049954; assembly: GCF_040656295.1. Taxonomy (NCBI): domain Bacteria; kingdom Bacillati; phylum Actinomycetota; class Actinomycetes; order Kitasatosporales; family Streptomycetaceae; genus Streptomyces; species Streptomyces sp. NPDC049954. Next base: position 261,808 of record NZ_JBFALS010000005.1, on the reverse strand, counting down.
CGCGAGCACCGAACTGCCGGTATGCGTCGGGCTCGGGGTCTCCAACGCGGAACAGGCCGCCGAGGTGGCCGGCTTCGCCGACGGGGTCATCGTCGGCTCCGCCTTCGTCAAGCGGCTGCTCGACGCACCCGACGAGGCGGCTGGTCTCGCCTCCGTACGGGAACTCGCCGCGGACCTCGCTCGCGGGGTCCGGGCGGCGGACAGGGCACCCGCGCGGTAGAGCCCACCGGGGCCTCGAACAGACGGGGCGTCCCGCTGGCAACCTGGCGCCCCGGTGTTCGCTCGTAGGCGTGAAAAGAGGACCGGGGAGGCACATGTGCCTCCCCGGTTCGTTTGCGGGGGTGTGAGCGAGAAGAATCGTCAGGGAAAGCTGTCCGCCCGCGAGCGCATCGCGGCCGACCGCCGTCAGGAGCAGGTCCGGGAGAAGCGCCGCAAGACGGTGGTCGTGGCGGTCACGGTCGCCGCCGTCCTCGGGGTGGCCGGGGCCATCGGTGCCGTCGCCGCCAACCTGAACGGGGACAAGGCGGACGCCGCCGGACCCGTCGTGACGCCCAAGGGAGCGGCGGGGGAGGACGGCCTCGCGATCCCCGTCGGCAAGGAGTCCGCGAAGTCCACCCTCACCATCTGGGAGGACTTCCGCTGTCCCGCCTGCTCCCAGTTCGAGGGCGCCTACCGTTCGACGATCCACGAGCTGGCCGAGAAGGGGCAGCTCAAGGTCGAGTACCACCTCGCGACGCTCATCGACAAGAACATGGGCGGCAGCGGCTCGGCGCGCGCCGCCAACGCGGCGGTCTGCGCCCAGGACGCCGGCAAGTTCCCCGCGTACCACGACGAGCTGTACCGCAACCAGCCCGCCGAGACCGAGGACACCTTCGCCAAGCCGGACAAGCTCCTCGAACTGGCCGGGAAGGTCGAGGGCCTCGACACGCCCGCCTTCCGGTCCTGCGTCGAGAAGGGCACCCACGACGCGTGGGTCGCGAAGTCCGACGAGAAGTTCCAGCAGGGCGACTTCCGCGGCACCCCGACCGTGCGGTTCAACGGCAAGGACGTGTTCTCCGACCAGAAGAACCCGCTGACCCCGGCGAAGCTCCGGAAGCTGGTGGAGGACGCGGCGCGCGACTGAACGCCGGGAGAGGGCGGGGGCGCGGTCGCGGAGGGTGCCCGCAGCGGGGCGGCGCCCACTGGCCCAGGACCCGCCCGCCGCGCGGTCCCCGGGGGCGCGTCCTTCGCGGGCACGTCCCCGGGCGGTGTGACCGGCGGTCCCGTCGGCCGGGTGCGCGGGGACTGTCCGCGCCCCCGTGTCCGGTACTGCCTCCGGGCCCGGCGTGGCGCTCGTTACGGAGCCGTTGCCTGGGCTGGAGTCCGCGTTCCGGGCCCGGCACGGTAGCGTCGGACCTGCCATGGACCTTGCCTTCATTCCCAGCCCGTCGCGCGGGGTGCTGTATCTCGGCCCCCTCCCTCTGCGCGGATACGCGTTCTGCATCATCATCGGCGTGTTCGTCGCCGTGCTGCTCGGAAACCGGCGCTGGATCGCGCGCGGTGGCCGGCCCGGCACGGTCGCGGACATCGCCGTATGGGCGGTGCCCTTCGGCCTGGTGGGGGGGAGGCTCTACCACGTCATCACCGACTACGAGCTGTACTTCACCAAGGGCCGTGACTGGGTCGACGCCTTCAAGATCTGGGAGGGCGGCCTCGGTATCTGGGGCGCGATCGCCTTCGGCGCGCTCGGCGCCTGGATCGGCTGCCGACGCCGCGGCATCACGCTCCCCTCGTGGGCCGACGCGGTGGCCCCCGGGGTCGCCTTCGCCCAGGCCATCGGCCGCTGGGGCAACTGGTTCAACCAGGAGCTGTACGGAAAGCCGACCGATCTGCCCTGGGCCCTCAAGATCACCAGCGACACGGGCGGCCGTGTCCCCGGCACGTACCACCCCACCTTCCTGTACGAGTGCCTGTGGTGCATCGGCGTCGGGCTCCTGGTCCTGTGGGCCGACCGGCGCTTCCGGCTCGGACACGGCAGGGCCTTCGCGCTGTACGTCGCCGCGTACTGCGCGGGCCGCGGCTGGATCGAGTACCTGCGGGTCGACGAGGCCCACCACATCCTGGGCGTCCGGCTCAACGTCTGGACCGCGATCCTGGTGTTCCTGGCCGCGGTGGTCTACCTCGTGTTCTCCGCACGGCTGCGCCCGGGCCGCGAGGTCATCCACGACCGCGGGGACGGCAGCGACCCCGAACCGCCGGTCGCGGCCGGGGACGGCGCGGAGCCGGGGGACGCCGAGGGCACCGCGAGTGCCAAGGACCGCAAGCGTTCCGAGGACGCCGAGGCCGAGGACGCCGAGGACGTCAAGGGGAAGGACACCGCGCCTGATCCGGCGTCCACCTCGCTGAAGAAGAGCTAGGCTCCCCGGGCCGCTCGGCCCGGGCGAGCGCCTCCGGCTCCCGCGCCATGCCGTGTAACAGCGCACCGGAGGACCGGGCGGCATAAGGACCTCGGGAGCCCGGCCGAGCAGGACGCGCGCCGCCTTCCGCGGGACACGGTGCCGGTGAGTGCGGCGGCCTCGTGCGCGGTGGGCCCCACGCACGAGGCCGGTTGCCGCGAGCAGCCCCTGCGGCAGGGGCTGCGCGGGCCGGGTGCGAGCGTCAGCACGGTGCGTACGCCGTGACGCACGCGCCCGCGTCCCCGGACCTCCCGAGCGGTGCCCAGCGGGATCTCCAGCTGGAGCAACAGGTGTCCGCGCCGGAGATCAGGCGCTCGTCCACCTGAGGCCGGCCCGGTGAGCGTGCCGTTGGCGCCGGGCACCCGGCGCGGCGGACCGGTGTCCGCTCCCGCGTCGGCCGGCCCCTGCCGCAGCCGCGTACCGAAGCCTTCGCCGCCGACCGCGTCGATCACCGCGACCCGCGACCCGGCCCTCGGCCCGGTCAGCGGCGATCGTCTGAGGGCCGGGTCCCATGCCCCGGCCGGGTACGGAAGCCGCGCCCGGTGAACGGTGCTCGCCGCGCCCCGGGAGTACGTCCGCGACGGACCCCGCCGTCGGTCCGTACGCATCCGGCGCGTGGCCGGACGACGCCTGTCGCGCACCGCGAAAGCGCTGGTAAGTACGGCCTTCCTTGCTGGCGGGGCGGTCTTTTCGTGCGTACTTTCGAACCCGTCGCGAGGGCTCCTGCCGGGCCCCGCGAGGGGGAGCGGACGACCCGGCCGAGGGCCGCCGCGCGAGCGGAGAAGAGGAACACGGGCGCGATGGCCGTCACCGGGACACATGTGAAGCGCGAAGAGCCCGAGGAGACCGGGGGGAGCGGGAGGACCGGGGGAGCGGCCGGTGAGTCCGCTGAGACGAGGGCGACGGCCCCGGACGGAGGCACGGGACGACGGCCGGCCAGGAGCGCCGCGCCGAGCGGGACGGCGCCGCTGCTCGAAACCGTGCCCCAGGGCATCCAGAAGCCGCTGCCGTCCGTCGCGCACCAGGACCACCAGGGCCAGGACGGGCATCAGGACCATCACCCCGACCAGCACACGCACCGCGACGTCACCGGCGGCTGGCTGCGCCCCGCCGTGTTCGGCGCGATGGACGGGCTCGTGTCGAATCTCGCGCTGATCACCGGGGTCGCGGGCGGTGCGCTGGCCCCGCACACCGTCGTCCTGACCGGTCTGGCCGGGCTCGCCGCGGGGGCCTTCTCCATGGCGGCCGGCGAGTACACCTCCGTCGCCTCGCAGCGGGAACTGGTCCTCGCCGAACTCGACGTCGAACGCCGTGAGCTGCGCAGACACCCCGAGGACGAGCTGGCGGAACTCGCCGAGCTGTACGTCTCGCGCGGGGTCGAGCCGGAGCTCGCCGCCGAGGTCGCCCGGCAGTTGTCCGCCGACCCGGAGCAGGCCCTGGAGATCCATGCCCGCGAGGAACTCGGCGTCGACCCCGGCGACCTGCCCTCCCCGTCCCTGGCGGCCGGCTCCTCGTTCGGGTCCTTCGCCGTGGGCGCCCTGCTGCCCGTGCTGCCGTACCTGCTGGGCGCGACCACGCTGTGGCCCGCGGTCCTGCTCGCGCTCGCCGGGCTCTTCCTGTGCGGGGCCGTCGTCGCCCGGGTGACGGCGCGCACGTGGTGGTTCGGCGGACTGCGGCAGCTCGTGCTGGGCGGCGCCGCGGCCGGTGTGACCTACCTCCTGGGCAATCTCTTCGGCGCCGCCGTAGGATGAGGTCCTATACAGGGGCTCGCATAACTAATCGTTACTCGGCGGTTTCAGGAGTGCGGCCGAGGGGCATGAGCCGTACGCGCCGCAGGCAATGTCGCCCGCGCGCCCCAGAGCCGACGGCCCTCACCCGTGGTCGTACCGGCTTCCGGCACCCGGCCCCCACCGGGCCCGCCCCCGTCACGGTCACCCGCTCGACCAGCACTCCGATCGGTTCGCACCCCCTTGATTGTCCGCATGATGGAACGAAGTATCCGGTTTCCGGGATTGCTTCCATCATGTAACCTGCTCGAAATTTCGCAGAGGGCCAACGTCGTCCCTCGGCACATGTCATATGCCACGACGACGACGGGAGAGCCGATGCGTACACCGCGCCCGCAGTCCCAGCATTCAGCGGCCCAGGGCTCCGCGGTCACCTCGACCTCCTGGGCCCACATGGATGCCCGCCCTGCCGCCCAGGGACTGTACGACCCCAGCTTCGAGCACGACGCCTGCGGCGTCGGCTTCGTGGCCACCCTCACCGGTGAGGCGAGCCACGCGCTGGTCGAGCAGGGCCTCACGGTCCTCAAAAACCTGGAGCACCGCGGCGCGACCGGCTCAGAGCCAGACTCCGGCGACGGAGCGGGCCTCCTCTCCCAGATCCCGGACGCCTTCCTGCGTGAGGTCGCCGGTTTCGACCTGCCCGAGGCCGGCGCCTACGCGGTCGGCATCGCCTTCCTGCCCGAGCACGGCGCGGACGACGTGGCCGACGCCGTCGGCCTGATCGCCGCCGAGGAGGGCCTCACCGTCCTCGGCTGGCGCGAGGTCCCCGTCGCCCCGCAGCTGCTCGGCGCCACCGCCCGCGCCACGATGCCCGCCTTCCGGCAGCTGTTCGTCGTCGACGCCGCGGACACCGAGCCCGCGACCGGGATCGCCCTGGACCGCAAGGCGTTCGTGCTGCGCAAGCGCGCCGAACGCGAACTGGGCGTCTACTTCCCGTCGCTGTCCGCACGCACGATCGTGTACAAGGGCATGCTGACCACCGGCCAGCTCGAACCCTTCTTCCCCGACCTCTCGGACCGCCGCTTCGCGAGCGCCATCGCGCTCGTGCACTCCCGGTTCTCCACGAACACCTTCCCGAGCTGGCCGCTCGCGCACCCCTACCGGTTCATCGCCCACAACGGCGAGATCAACACCGTCAAGGGCAACCGCAACTGGATGCGCGCCCGCGAGTCCCAGCTCGCCTCCGAGCTGTTCACCGGCGACTCCCTGGAGCGGATCTTCCCGATCTGCACCCCGGACGCCTCGGACTCCGCCTCCTTCGACGAGGTCCTCGAACTCCTCCACCTCGGCGGCCGCTCCCTGCCGCACAGCGTGCTCATGATGATCCCCGAGGCCTGGGAGAACCACGCCTCGATGGACCCGGCCCGCCGCGCGTTCTACGAGTACCACGCCTCCCTCATGGAGCCCTGGGACGGCCCCGCCGCCGTCGCCTTCACCGACGGCGTCCAGATCGGCGCCGTCCTCGACCGCAACGGTCTGCGCCCGGGCCGCTACTGGGTGACGGACGACGGACTGGTGGTCCTCGGTTCCGAGGTCGGCGTCCTCGACATCGACCCGTCCAAGGTCGTCCGCAAGGGCCGCCTCCAGCCCGGCCGCATGTTCCTCGTGGACACCGCCGAGCACCGCATCATCGAGGACGACGAGATCAAGGCGGAACTCGCCGCCGACCAGCCCTACCAGGAGTGGCTGGAGGCCGGCGAGATCGAGCTGCCCGACCTGCCCGAGCGCGAGCACGTCGTCCACACCCACGCCTCGGTCACCCGCCGCCAGCAGACCTTCGGCTACACCGAGGAGGAGCTGCGCGTCCTGATCGCGCCCATGGCCAAGACCGGTGCCGAGCCCATCGGCTCGATGGGCACCGACTCGCCCATCGCCGCGCTCTCCGCCAAGCCCCGCCTGCTGTTCGACTACTTCACGCAGCTGTTCGCGCAGGTCACCAACCCGCCGCTGGACGCCATCCGTGAGGAACTCGTCACCTCGCTGCGCTCCACGCTCGGCCCGCAGGGCAACCTCCTGGAGCCCTCCGCGGCCTCCTGTCGCGGCGTCACCCTGCCCTTCCCGGTGATCGACAACGACGAGCTCGCCAAGCTCATCCACATCAACGCCGACGGCGACCTCCCCGGGATGACGACGGCGACCCTCTCCGGTCTCTACCGCGTCTCCGGCGGCGGCCGGGCCCTCGCGGAGCGCATCGAGGAGATCCGCGCCGAGACCGACGCCGCCATCGAGGGCGGCGCCCGCCTCATCGTCCTCTCCGACCGGCACTCCGACGCCGAGCACGCCCCGATCCCCTCGCTGCTGCTCACCGCCGCCGTCCACCACCACCTCATCAAGACCAAGCAGCGCTCCCAGGTGGGGCTGCTGGTCGAGGCCGGGGACGTGCGCGAGGTCCACCACGTCGCGCTGCTCATCGGCTACGGCGCCGCCGCCGTCAACCCCTACCTCGCCATGGAGTCCGTCGAGGACCTCGTGCGGGCCGGCACCTTTCTGCCCGGCCTCGACGTCGAGGAAGGCATCCGCAACCTCATCTACTCCCTCGGCAAGGGCGTTCTGAAGGTGATGTCCAAGATGGGCATCTCCACCGTCGCCTCCTACCGCGGCGCGCAGGTCTTCGAGGCCGTCGGCCTGTCCCAGGAGTTCGTCGACACCTACTTCTCCGGGACCACCACCAAGATCGGCGGCATCGGCATCGACGTCGTCGCCGAGGAGGTCGCCGCCCGCCACGCCAAGGCCTACCCCGCCTCCGGCATCGCGCCCGCGCACCGCGCGCTCGACATCGGCGGCGAGTACCAGTGGCGCCGCGAGGGCGAACCGCACCTGTTCGACCCGGACACCGTCTTCCGCCTCCAGCACGCGACCCGTACGCGGCGTTTCGACATCTTCCAGCAGTACACCTCGCGCGTGAACGAGCAGTCCGAGCGGCTCATGACGCTGCGCGGCCTGTTCGGGCTCACCTCCGACCGCCCCTCGATCCCCGTCGAGGAGGTCGAGCCGGTCTCCGAGATCGTCAAGCGCTTCTCCACCGGCGCCATGTCGTACGGCTCCATCTCCAAGGAGGCGCACGAGACCCTCGCCATCGCGATGAACCAGCTCGGCGGCAAGTCGAACACCGGTGAGGGCGGCGAGGACCCCGACCGCCTCTACGACCCGGCCCGGCGCTCCGCCATCAAGCAGGTCGCCTCCGGCCGCTTCGGCGTCACCAGCGAGTACCTCGTCAACGCCGACGACATCCAGATCAAGATGGCCCAGGGCGCCAAGCCCGGCGAGGGCGGCCAGCTGCCCGGCCACAAGGTCTACCCCTGGGTCGCCAAGACCCGGCACTCCACCCCGGGCGTCGGCCTCATCTCCCCGCCCCCGCACCACGACATCTACTCCATCGAGGACCTCGCCCAGCTCATCCACGACCTGAAGAACGCCAACCCCAAGGCGCGCATTCACGTCAAGCTGGTCTCCGAGGTCGGCGTCGGCACCGTCGCCGCCGGGGTGTCCAAGGCGCACGCCGACGTCGTCCTGGTCTCCGGGCACGACGGCGGCACCGGCGCCTCCCCGCTCACCTCCCTCAAGCACGCGGGCGGCCCCTGGGAACTCGGCCTCGCCGAGACCCAGCAGACCCTGCTGCTCAACGGGCTGCGCGACCGCATCGTCGTCCAGACCGACGGACAGCTCAAGACCGGCCGCGACGTCGTCATCGCCGCACTGCTGGGCGCCGAGGAGTTCGGTTTCGCGACCGCCCCCCTCGTCGTGTCCGGCTGCGTCATGATGCGCGTCTGCCACCTCGACACCTGCCCCGTCGGGATCGCCACCCAGAACCCGGTGCTGCGCGAACGCTTCGCCGGCAAGGCCGAGTTCGTCGTCAACTTCTTCGAGTTCATCGCGGAAGAGGTCCGCCAGCTCCTCGCCGACCTCGGCTTCCGCTCCATCGAGGAGGCCGTGGGCCGCGCCGAGGTCCTCGACACCTCGCGCGCCGTCGACCACTGGAAGGCGCAGGGCCTCGACCTCGCCCCGCTCTTCCACGTGCCCGACCTGCCCGAGGGCGGGGTGCGCCACCGCGTCACCGAGCAGGACCACGGCCTGAGCAAGGCCCTCGACAACGAGCTGATCAGGCTCGCCGCCGACGCCCTGCACGCCGCCTCCCCCGAGGAGGCCCAGCCGGTGCGCGCCCAGGTCGCCATCCGCAACATCAACCGCACCGTCGGCACCATGCTCGGCCACGAGGTGACCCGGAAGTTCGGCGGCGCCGGACTGCCCGAGGACACCGTCGACATCACCTTCACGGGCTCGGCCGGCCAGTCCTTCGGCGCCTTCCTCCCGCGCGGCGTCACGCTGCGCCTGGAGGGCGACGCCAACGACTACGTCGCCAAGGGCCTGTCCGGCGGCCGCGTCGTCGTCCGCCCCGACCGGGGCGCCGACCACCTCGCGGAGTACTCCACCATCGCGGGCAACACCCTCGCCTACGGCGCGACCGGCGGCGAACTGTTCCTGCGCGGCCGGGTCGGCGAACGCTTCTGCGTCCGCAACTCCGGCGCCACCGTCGTCGCCGAGGGCGTCGGCGACCACGGCTGCGAGTACATGACCGGCGGCCACGCCGTCGTCCTGGGCGAGACCGGACGCAACTTCGCGGCCGGCATGTCCGGCGGCGTCGCCTACGTCATCGACCTCGACCGCACCCACGTCAACGCCGGTAACCTCGAATCCGTCACCGACGTGCTCGACGAGGCCGACACCGCCTGGCTGCACGACGTGGTGCGCCGCCACCAGGAGGAGACCGGCTCCACCGTCGCCGGGAAGCTCCTCGCCGACTGGGACACCGCCGTGCGGCGCTTCAGCAAGATCATCCCCCGTACGTACCAGGCCGTGCTCGCCGCCAAGGACGCCGCCGAGCGGGCCGGGCTCTCGGAGAACGAGACCCAGAACAAGATGATGGAGGCGGCGACCAATGGCTGACCCCAAGGGCTTCCTCACCCACGGACGCGAGGTCGCCCAGACCCGCCCCGTCGGCGAACGCGTGCAGGACTGGAACGAGGTCTACGTTCCCGGCTCCCTGCTGCCGATCATCTCGACCCAGGCGTCGCGCTGCATGGACTGCGGCATCCCGTTCTGCCACCAGGGCTGTCCGCTGGGCAACCTCATCCCCGAGTGGAACGACTACGCCTACCGCGAGGACTGGTCCGCCGCCTCCGAACGACTGCACGCGACCAACAACTTCCCGGAGTTCACCGGGCGGCTGTGCCCCGCGCCGTGCGAGTCGGCCTGCGTGCTCGGCATCAACCAGCAGCCGGTGACCATCAAGAACGTCGAGGTCTCCATCATCGACAAGGCGTGGGAGACCGGCGACGTCACGCCGAGCATCCCCGAGCGCCTGTCCGGCAAGACCGTCGCCGTCATCGGCTCGGGACCGGCCGGCCTCGCCGCCGCCCAGCAGCTCACCCGGGCCGGGCACACCGTCGCCGTCTACGAGCGCGCCGACCGCATCGGCGGGCTCCTGCGGTACGGCATCCCCGAGTTCAAGATGGAGAAGCGGCACATCAACCGCCGTATCGAGCAGATGCGCGCGGAGGGCACCAAGTTCCGCACCGGGGTCGAGGTCGGCCGCGACATCGACGCGGCGAAGCTGCGCAAGCGCTACGACGCCGTGGTCATCGCCGCCGGATCGACCGTCTCCCGCGACCTGCCGGTGCCCGGCCGCGAACTGAACGGCATCCACTTCGCGATGGAGTACCTGCCGCTGTCCAACAAGGTCCAGGAGGGCGACTACGTCACCCCCCCGATCTCCGCCGAGGGCAAGCACGTCGTCGTCATCGGCGGCGGCGACACCGGCGCCGACTGCGTCGGGACCGCCCACCGGCAGGGCGCGGCGTCCGTCACGCAGCTGGAGATCATGCCGCAGCCCGGCGCCGAGCGGAACCCGGTCAGCCAGCCCTGGCCGACCTTCCCGCTGCTCTACAAGGTCACCTCCGCGCACGAGGAGGGCGGCGAGCGGATCTACTCCGCCTCCACCACCCACTTCGAGGGCGACGAGGACGGCAACGTCCAGTCCCTGCACCTCGCCGAGGTCGAGTTCGTGGACGGCAAGCTCACCCAGAAGCCGGGCACCGAGCGGAAGATCCCCGCACAGCTCGTGACCCTCGCGATGGGCTTCACCGGCATCGACCAGTCGGGCGGCCTCGTCGAGCAGTTCGGCGTGGACCTCGACGCGCGCGGCAACGTCGCCCGCGACGAGCACTTCGAGACCAGCGTCCCGGGCGTCTTCGTCGCCGGTGACGCCGGCCGCGGCCAGTCGCTCATCGTGTGGGCCATCGCCGAGGGCCGCTCCGCCGCCCGCGCCGTGGACGCCCACCTCACCGGTGCCAGCGCCCTGCCCGCCCCGATCCGCCCCACCGACCGCTCCCTGGCGGTCTGACCCGCACCACCCCACACGTCCCGTACAAAGGCGTACGGAACTGAACGCGGCGCCTGCCCCGTCCCCGACCAAGGACGGCAGGCGCCGTGGCGCGTCCCGGACCAGCTGCGAAGCGCCCCGGGCGACACGCCGACAGGGGTGTGGCGCGTCCCACCCGGCACATCCAAAACCATCGTGTTAGGCTGGCGGAGTTGCAGTTTTGGTACCCATAGAACTTCTTATGTGCGCCTGACGGAATGCTTCGTCGGGCGCATTGTTTGTTTTGTTCCGGTTAACCGGATGGGGCTCATGGTGCGACACGGTGCACACGAGGTGTGTGTACCGCTCCGTCTCATCAAAGGAGAACGACATGGCCACCGGAACCGTGAAGTGGTTCAACAGCGAAAAGGGCTTCGGCTTCATCGAGCAGGACGGCGGCGGCCCCGACGTCTTCGCTCACTACTCCAACATCGCGTCCTCGGGCTTCCGTGAGCTCCAGGAGGGCCAGAAGGTGTCCTTCGAGGTCACCCAGGGCCAGAAGGGCCTCCAGGCGGAGAACATCGTTCCCGCCTGACCCTCGCAGGCCGCGAACCTCGCGACCGGGGCCCGCACCGGCAGGTGCGGGCCCCGGTCGTCTGCTGTCTCCAGGAAGGCACACCCCATGACCAGCTCTCAGGAGCCCGCCCGCCCGGCGCGCGACTCCGCCCGCCCGGCCCGTGGCCGCTCCCGCTCCGGTCGTACGGGTACGACCTCCGGCGACGCCGCTCCCACCCGCCGTACCGGTGGCGCCCCGCGCAAGGCCCCCGCCGGCAACCGCTCCGGCGGTGCCCGCAGGCCCGCCGCCGCCCCGCAGGGTGACTTCACCCCGCCCCAGACCCTCACCCCGGCGCTGCCGCCCGCCCCGGCCTTCGAGGACCTCGACATGCCCGAGGGCCTCCTGAAGACCCTCGCCGAGCAGGGCGTCAGCACGCCGTTCCCGATCCAGTCGGCGACCCTGCCGAACTCCCTGGCGGGACGCGACATCCTCGGCCGGGGCCGCACCGGCTCCGGCAAGACCCTCGCCTTCGGCCTGGCCCTGCTCGCCCGCACCGCCGGCCGCAAGGCCGCCCCGCGCGCCCCGCTCGGCCTCGTGCTCGTCCCCACCCGGGAACTCGCCCAGCAGGTCACCGACGCCCTCACCCCGTACGCGGACGCCCTGCGCCTGCACCTGACGACGGTGGTCGGCGGACTGTCCATCGGCAAGCAGGCCGGAGCGCTGCGCCGCGGCGCGGAGATCGTCGTCGCCACCCCCGGCCGCCTCAAGGACCTCCTCGACCGGGGCGACTGCACCCTGGAGAACGTCTCGGTCACCGTCCTCGACGAGGCCGACCAGATGGCCGACATGGGCTTCCTCCCGCAGGTCACCCGGCTGCTCCAGCAGGTCGAGCCGGACGGCCAGCGGATGCTCTTCTCCGCGACGCTTGACCGCAACATCGACCGGCTCGTGAAGCAGTTCCTGACCGACCCGGTCGTGCACTCCGTCGACCCCTCGGCGGGCGCCGTCACGACGATGGAGCACCACCTGCTCCACCTCGCCGACGAGACCGAGAAGAAGGCCGTCACCCACCGCATCGCCGCCCGCGAGGGCCGGGTGATCCTCTTCATCGACACCAAGCGGGCCGCCGACCGCCTCGCCAAGCGCCTGCTCGCGGACGGCGTCAAGGCCGCCGCCCTGCACGGCGGACGCTCCCAGCCGCAGCGCAACCGCACCCTCGACCAGTTCAAGAACGGCCAGGTCACCGCCCTGGTCGCGACGAACGTCGCGGCCCGCGGCATCCACGTCGACGACCTCGACCTCGTCGTCAACGTCGACCCGCCGATGGACCACAAGGACTACCTGCACCGGGGCGGGCGCACCGCCCGGGCCGGGGAGTCCGGCAGTGTCGTCACCCTCGTCCTGCCCGAGCAGAAGCGCGAGATGTCCCGCCTCATGGTGGCGGCGGGCATCACCCCGCACACCGCCCGGGTCGCCTCCACCGACCCCGAACTCGCCCGGATCACCGGGGCGCGGGAGCCCTCCGGCGTCCCCGTCGTCCTGGAGATCCCGGTGCAGCCGACCGCGCAGCGCCAGAACGAGGACGGCGGCCAGTCCCGGCCGGGCGGCTCCTCGTCCTCGCGCGGCAGGCGCCGCCGCAGGCCGGCCGGCGCGCAGGGCGCCGCGCCCGGCACGGGCACCACGTCCGCCTCGGGCGGCGCACGCCAGGGCGGCTCGCGCGCCACGGGCGGCAACGCCGAGGGCGGTCGCAGGGGCGCCGCGGGCGCGGGCGGCCAGGGCCGCGGCGGCCAGGGCGGGCGCGGCGGAGCCTCCGGCTCCGGCCGCCCCCAGGGCGCCGGCGGCGGCGCGGCCCGCTCCCGCTCCGCCGGCCGGGGCCGCTCCACCGGACGCTGAGCCCCGCACCCCCGCCCACCCGGGCGAAGCGGAAACCCGGTGCCGCCGACCCGTTGTCGTGGTCGGCGGCACCGGGCGTTTCCTCTCCGCTCGTGCGCAGCGCACGAGCGTGTCGGGTCCCCGGCTGCCTCGGCCCGTGCCGACGTCGGCCCACCGGCAGACAGCCGCAGGCGATGAGCGGGGTCGGCGAGGCCCGCCCCTAGACCGCCCGCACCCGCACCGCCGTGGCCGCCAGCCGCCGTCGCGCCCCCGCGTCCGTCACCAGGGCCACCGCCCCCGCGGCGAGCGCCCTCGCGGGGGCGTGGGGCGGGCTGTCCGCCAGCAGGGCGGCCAACACCGGCACGGCGCGCGGGTCACCGCGGCGCGCCAGCGCCGCCGCCGCGTGCGCCCGGACCGTGGGGGAGGGGTCGTCGAGCAGCCCCACCAGGCCCTCCCGCACCCCCGCCGCCCGCGCGGCCGGCTCCACCGGTTCCCGCAGCGCCGCCGCCGCCCGCTCCCGCACCTCGGCCACCGCGTCCCGCAACAGCGCCGCGAGCGCCCCGGCGCCGCCCGCGTGCCCCGCCAGCGCCCCGGCCACCGCCGCCCGCACCCGCGCCGACGGATGCGCCGCGTGCGCGACCAACTCGGGGACCGCCGCCGGATCGCCGAACCGGGACAAGGCCGCCGCCACCGCCACCAAGGGCTCCGGCTCCCGCGAACGACGCGCCAGAGCCCGCAGCGGCGGTACCGCCCGCGCCTCGCCCCAGCCGCCCAGCACGTCCGCCGCAAGCGCCCGCCGCGCCTCGTCCTCCCACGCACACCACGCCGCCACCGCCTCGAACGTCTCCTCGTCGTGCCGCTCCACCAACGCCTCGACGGACCGCGTCCAGTTGTCCAGCCCCCGGCCCCGCACCCCGTCGCGCAGCGCCCGGCCCGCCAGCTCCGCACGCGCCGTCACGATCCCCGCCTCCCGCTCCAGCAGCGTGCACACGGCCCCGTGCCCCGTACGCCGCTCGGCCGCCCCCACCGGCAGCCCCGCGCGGAACGCCTCCGCGACCACCGTCAGCCCGCCGTCCTCCACGACCTCCCGCACGACGACCTCCACCTCCGGCCCCGCGCCCCCCGCCTGCTCCAGCGCCGCCCGCTCCGCCTCCGCGCGCACATCGCCGCGCAAGGCCGCCCACGCCGCCGCGAGCGCCGCCCGCCCACCCCGCGCGCCGTACTCCCGCAGACACCGCACCGTGGAGAACGAGCCACCCGCCGCGGCCACCACCAAGGGCTCCGCACCCCCCGGAGCGGCACGGTCCGGATCGGCCCCCGCCGCGAGCAGCACCTCCGCCACCCCGGCGAAACCCAGGGCCACCGCCCAGTCCAGCGCCCTGAACCCGAACTCCTCGACCCCGTCCACCTTCGCCCCGGCCGCCAGCAACGCCCGCACCACACCCACGTGCCCGCCGCACGCCGCCCCGCACAACGGCAGGTCACCCGCCCCGCTCAGCTCGTCCGGATCGGCCCCCGCCGCCAGCAGCAGCCGCACCACCCCCGGCTCGTCCCGCACCGCCGCCGCGTACAGCGCCGTCTGGCCCCGCGCGTCCACACTCCGCGCCGGCACCCCGCGACGCAGCAGACCCAGCACCGCGTCCTCGTCCCCGGCCTCCACCGCCGCGAACAAGGCCCCCACGTCACCCGTCCGAAAACCGCTCTTGACCGTGCCCATGCCGCGACTGGTACCCCCGCGCACACCGGAAAGGCAAACCGGGCACCGGACGGACGACCACCGAACGCGGCCCCCGAGCCCCCACACCCCGGCCCCCGCCCCGTAAGCTGCCCCACCATGACCACCAGCAACGCCGACGACGCCCGCGCCGAACTCCTCCGGCTGCGCGACAGCATCGACAACATCGACGCCGCCGTCGTCCACATGCTCGCCGAGCGCTTCAAAGCCACCCAGCAGGTCGGCCACCTCAAGGCCGCCCACCACCTGCCCCCGGCCGACCCCACCCGCGAGGCCGAACAGATCGCCCGCCTGCGCCGCCTCGCCGAAAGCGCCAAACTCGACCCCGCCTTCGCCGAGAAACTCCTCAACTTCATCGTGGCGGAGGTCATCCGCCACCACGAACGCATCGCCGAGGAGACGGCCGGGACGAAGCCCGGGAGGACCGCCTCCAACACCGCCGACTGAACCCGGCCCCACCCCGGCGCCAACAGATGCCAGCACCCCGTACGGACCGCCGTGCGGGGTACGGCAGCATGTCCCCATGCCCGTACTGACACGCGAAGAAGCCCGCGCCCGCACCGCCCTCCTCGACGTCCACCACTACCAGGTCGACCTCGACCTCACCCACGGCGAGGAGACCTTCGACTCCCGCACCACCGTGCGCTTCACCACCCGCACCGACGGCGACACCTTCCTCGAACTCAAACCCGCCACCCTGCACTCCCTCAGCCTCGACGGCACCCCCCTCGACCCCGCGCTCCTCGCCGACAACCGCTACCCCCTCACCGGACTCGGCGCCGGCGCACACGAGATCACCGTGCACGCCGCGATGCGCTACTCCCGCACCGGCGAGGGAATGCACCGCTTCACCGACCCCACCGACGGCGAGAGCTACGTCTACACCCAGCTCTTCATGAACGACGTCCAGCGCGTCTTCGCCGCCTTCGACCAGCCCGACCTCAAAGCCGTCTTCACCCTCGGCGTCACCGCCCCCGAAGGCTGGACCGTCCTCGCCAACGGCATCACCGAACACCACGGCGCGGGCCACTGGAGCGCCGCCCCCACCCCCCTCATCTCCACCTACCTCGTCGCCGTCGCCGCCGGCCCCTGGCACTCCGTCCGCACCGAACACCGCGGCCTCCCCTTCGGCCTGCACTGCCGACGCTCCCTCGCCCCCCACCTCGACACCGACGCCGAAGAACTCCTCGACGTCACCCGCGCCTGCTTCGACCGCTACCACGAGAAGTTCGACGAGCCCTACCCCTTCGACTCCTACGACCAGGCCTTCGTCCCCGAGTTCAACGCCGGCGCCATGGAGAACCCCGGACTCGTCACCTTCCGCGACGAGTTCGTCTACCGCTCCGCCGTCACCGACACCGAACGCCAGACCCGCGCCATGGTCGTCGCCCACGAAATGGCCCACATGTGGTTCGGCGACCTCGTCACCCTCAGCTGGTGGGACGACATCTGGCTCAACGAGTCCTTCGCCGAGTACATGGGCTACCAGACCCTCACCGAGACCACCCGCGAGGACGCCCCCGGCCGGCCCGTACGCGACTGGTGCGCCGACACCTGGACCGACTTCGCCGTCGCCCGCAAGTCCTGGGGATACGACGCCGACCAGCGCCCCTCCACCCACCCCGTCGCCCCCGACCCCGACGCCGTCCCCGACACCGCCTCCGCCCTCCTCAACTTCGACGGCATCTCCTACGCCAAGGGCGCCTCCGCCCTGCGCCAGCTCGTCACCTGGCTCGGCGAGAAGGACTTCCTGGCGGGCATCAACACCCACTTCGCCCGCCACAAGTTCGCCAACGCCACCCTCGCCGACTTCATCGACAACCTCGCCTCGGCCACCGACCGCGACGTCCACGCCTGGGCCGCCGCCTGGCTGCGCACCACCGGAGTCGACACCCTCACCCCCCGCCTCACCCCCGGCCCCGACGGCCACACCCTCACCGTCGACCACGAAGGCCGGCGCCCCCACCGCGTCGCCGTCGGCCTCTACGACCACGACCCCGTCGAGCCCGACCGCCTCGTCCTGCGCGCCCGCCCCCTCGTCGACCTCCCCGCCCAGGGCCCCGCCACCACCACCCTGCCCGGCAAGGCCCCCGCCCTCGTCCTCCTCAACGACCACGACCTCAGCTACGCCAAGGTCCGCTTCGACGACATCTCCTGGACCACCGCCCGCACCCACCTCGCCGCCGTCACCGACCCCCTCAGCCGCGCCGTCCTGTGGAACGCCCTGCGCGACGCCGTACGCGACGGACACCTCCCCCCGGAGCAGTACCTCGACGCCGCCCGCACCCACCTGCCCCGGGAAACCGACCTCGCCGTCGTCTCCGGCGTCCTCACCTTCGCCGCCACCCAGGTCGCCGACCGCTACACCACCCCCGCCGCACGACCCGCCGCCCTCAACACCCTCGGCGAGCTGTGCCGCGACCTGACGCGCCGCACCGAGAGCGGCGAGCACCCCGGGCTGCGCCTCACCGCCGTACGCACCGCCATCCGCACCGCCACCCGCCCCGAAACCCTCCAGGACTGGTACGACAACGACACCGTCCCCGGCGGCCCCGCACTCGACCCCGAACTGCGCTGGAGCATCCTCGCCCGCCTCGCCGTCCTCGGCGCCACCGACGAGACCACCATCGCCGCCGCCCTCGACCGCGACCCCAGCGCCACCGGCCAGGAAGGCGCCGCCCGCTGCCGCGCCGCCCTGCCCGACCCCGACACCAAAGCCCGCGCCTGGCACTCCCTCTTCGAGGACGACACCCTCTCCAACTACCTGTTCACCGCCACCGCCCAGGGCTTCTGGCAACCCGAACAGCACGAACTGACCGCCCCCTACGTCAGCCAGTACTTCCCGGCCGCCACCGCCCTCGCACAGCGCCGCGGCCCCGCCATCGCCCAGGCCGCCGCCCGGTACGTCTTCCCCGGCCACGCCGTCGACACCGAGACCCTCCGCCTCGGCCGCGCCTGCCTCGACACCGCCACCGCCACCCCCGCCCTCGCCCGCGGACTCACCGACCAGCTCGACGACCTCGAACGAGCCCTGCGCGTACGCGACACCGCCTGACCCGACCCCCCTGCCCCACCCACGAGACACCCCGCACCGCCCCGACGCCGGGCGGGCCGGCACCCCACCGGCCCGCCCGGCGTCGCGCGTAAGGCGGCCTGCCGGAACGGCAGTTGGCGCGCCCCGCCGCCTCCGGCAGAACCGCCCCCATACCAGAAGCGGCACCCCCGCCGCCGGTTCACCTCACCCCCATACCCCTTTCGGGTCCCAGTCGTTGGGCTTACCGGGCCGCCCCCGTCAACACTCCGAACAGACGGCCGCCCCCCGAGCGCAGCGGAAGGACCACCCCATGACCGCCCCACCACCCCTCGCCGGTGGACCCGACGGCCCCGACGCCCTGCGCCCCCTCCTCGACACCGTCCTCACCGCCCTCGCCGACGGCGCCGCCCACCGCGAAGGCCCCCTCCCCGCCGGCGGACCCACCCGCACCGCCACCCGCACCCGCACCGCCGCCGACCCCGTCCTCCCCGACACCGGCAGCGACCCCCACACCGCCCTGCACACCCTCGTCACCGCCCTCACCCAAGGCGCCGCCGACCCCGCCCACCCCCACTGCGCCGCCCACCTGCACTGCCCACCCCTCGCCGTCGCCACCGCCGCCGACCTCGCCGCCAGCGCCCTCAACCCCTCCCTCGACTCCTGGGACCAGGCCCCCGCCGCCACCGCGCTCGAACAACTCGTCACCCACACCCTCGCCACCGAAGTCCACGGCACCCCCCCACACCCCGGCACCCCCCGGCCCGACGCCCTCGTCACCACCGGCGCCACCGAAGCCAACCAGCTCGCCGCCCTCCTCGCCCGCGAGAAAACCACCCCCGAGCGGCCCCTGCACCTCCTGCACGGCGCCAACGCCCACCACAGCGTCCCCCGCGCCGCCTGGCTCCTCGGCCTCCCATCGACCAGCCCCCTGCCCACCCCCCGCGGCACCCTCGACCCCACCACGCTCCACCGCGCCCTCCAGGACCACGCCGGCCACCCCGTCCTCGTCACCGCCACCGCCGGCACCACCGACGCCGGCCTCATCGACCCCCTCCCCGCCCTCGCCGACCTCTGCGCCCACCACGGCGCCCGCCTCCACATCGACGCCGCCTACGGCGGAACCCTCCTCTTCAGCCCCACCCACCGCCCCCTCCTCGACGGCCTCGACCGAGCCGACACCGTCAGCCTCGACCTCCACAAACTCGGCTGGCAGCCCGTCGCCGCCGGACTCCTCACCCTCCGCGACCCCACCGACCTCGCCCCCCTCAACCACCAGGCCGACTACCTCAACGCCGACGACGACACCCAAGCCGGCATCCCCGACCTCCTCGGCCGCTCCCTGCGCACCACCCGACGCCCCGACATCCTCAAAATCGCCGTCACCCTCCGCACCCTCGGCCGCACCGGACTCGCCCAACTCATCGACACCGTCTGCGCCCAGGCCCACACCCTCGCCGACCTCGTCACCACCCACCCCCACCTCCAACTCCACTCCCGCCCCACCATCAGCACCGTCCTCTTCCGCCCCACCCACAGCGACGACCGCACCGTCGCCCACCTCCGCCGCACCCTCCTGAACGAAGGCACCGCCGTCCTCGGCCGCGCCCACCTCGACGGCCGCCTCTGGCTCAAAGCCACCCTCCTCAACCCCCACACCACCACCGCCGACCTCAGCGCCCTGCTCACCCTGGTGGAAGGACACCTCGACCGATGACCACCCCGACCCACCCCACCCGAGCCACCCACGCCGACACCCCGCACCACCCCACACCCACCCACGAACCCCGGCCCACCCCACCCCACGACACCGACACCCCCCACGACCTCGTCGGCATCGGCATCGGCCCCTTCAACCTCTCCCTCGCCGCCCTCGCCCACACCCTCCCCAGCACCACCCCACCCCTGCGCACCGCCTTCTACGACCAACAACCCGCCTTCCACTGGCACCCCGGCCAGCTCATCGAAGGCAGCACCCTCCAAGTCCCCTTCCTCGCCGACCTCGTCACCCTCGCCGACCCCGCCAACCCCTGGTCCTTCCTCAGCTACCTGCGCACCCTCGACCGCCTCTACCCCTTCTACTTCGCCGAGCGCTTCCACATCCAGCGCGCCGAATACGACGCCTACTGCCGCTGGGTCAGCGAGAACCTCCCCGGCCTCCACTTCGGCCACCAGGTCGACGCCGTCCGCTGGAACACCGAACGCCGCCTCTTCGAAGTCGACTACACCCAGATCGACCACGACGGAGAAGCCGAAGCCCTCGGCCGCGCCTACACCCGCAACCTCGCCCTCGGCATCGGCACCGCCCCCTACGTCCCCGAACCCCTGCGCCCCCTCGCCGAAGCCCCCACCGTCCCCGTCGTCCACTCCGCCGACTACCTGGCCCACCGCGAACGCCTCCTCGCCGCAGGCCACATCACCGTCATCGGCTCAGGACAGTCAGGCGCCGAGATCTACCTCGACCTCCTCCGCCACCGGCCCCCCGGCCACGAAAAAATCACCTGGCTCGCCCGCACCCCCGCCTTCGCCCCCATGGAGTACTCCAAACTCGGCCTCGAACACTTCACCCCCGACTACACCCGCTACTTCCACCAACTCCCCGAAACCACCAGAGACACCCTCCTGCCCCAGCAGTGGCAACTCCACAAAGGCATCGACACCGACACCCTCACCGCCATCCACGACGAGCTCTACCGCCGCAGCCTCCACGGCGGCTGGCCCGACACCACCCTCACCCCCGGCGTCACCGTCCGCACCGCGGGCCGCGTCGCCACCAGCCGCATCGAACTCCACCTCGAACACCGCCAGCAAGGCACCCGCTCCCGCCTCACCACCGACGCCGTCGTCCTCGCCACCGGCTACCGCGAACGCCCCCTCGACCAACTCCTCGCCGGCCTCGACCCCTACCTCCACCGCGACAGCGCCCAACGCCCCCACGTCGACGCGCACCAGCGCCTCACCCTCGACCCCGCCATCACCGACACCGGCTCCCACGTCTACGTCCAGAACGCCGAACGCCACACCCACGGAGTAGGCACCCCCGACCTCGGCCTCGCCGCCTGGCGCAGCGCCACCATCCTCAACGACCTCACCCGCGCCACCCCCTACCCCCTCCCCAGCCGCACCGCCTTCACCACCTTCGGCCTCACCCCCGACCAGCCCCGCCCCCAACCCCACCCCGCCACCGTCATCCGCCTCACCGAACAACGCTGACCCCACCCACCGCACCCGGACACGACAGCGGCCCCGCAGGAAAACCCACGGGGCCGCCGCACACCACCCGACGATCAGAACAACGGCACACCCTCCCGCGTCAACCGCCAGTCCACCGAAGCGAACACCGCCGGATCGATCGACCCCGCCGCCCGCACCCACGCGATGATCGTGTTCCGGATCTCATCCGAATTCGCCCATACCTGCTGCGCCTGCGGCACATGCGGGAAATTACCCCCACCACTCGCCCGGTAGTTGTTCACCGCCAGCACGAACCGCGCCGACTCCTGAACCGGCGCACCCCCGAACGACAGACCCACGATCCGCGAACCCACCGGCTGCGACACATCGATGTCGTACGTCACCCCCGACACCGCGTCATAGTTGTAGTCCGGCGTCCCGTCCGCGTTCGTCAGCTTCGCCGGATCCACCGGCGCCCCCACCGCCGTCCGCACGAAATACCGCGCCGAGAACTCCAGATAGTCCCGCAACTGCGCACCCGTGATCAGCCGCGCCTCCAAAGTGTTCTCGAAGGTGTACAGACCCGCCGCGTCCCGGATCGTCACCTCACCCGCCGGAACCACCGCCGTCCGCGAGAAACACGAAGCCTGCGACAACACCGGCAACGAGGCGAACTCCCCACCCGCCAGCGCCTCCCGCACCGTCTCAGCCTGCACGTGATTGATCAGATCGATCAACGGAACGTCCTTGTACGCCCCCTCCACGGTGTCCATCGCCACCACCGACGTACCGATCACCTGATTCACATACGCCACGACCTTCCTGTGCTCCCCCGACAGCAACCGCGTGATCCGCCGGTCCTCCTCCACCGTGTTCGAGTTCAACACCCGCGAACCCGCCCGCTCCACCGACCAGCGACCCCGCTCCAGCACCAGATCGAAGTCGAACACCGTCAGCCGCTCACCCCACTTCAACGGCTCCGACAGCACCACCTGCCGACCCGACTCCGTGTTCGTCACCAGCCGCTCCGGGATCTCCACATGCGCGTGACCCACCAGAATCGCGTCGATCCCCGGCACCTGCTCCGCCACCAAGGTCGCCGCGTTCTCCACATACGGCAACTGATCACCCCAGGACGAAGAACCGTCCGCCCCCGAGTGCGCCGACACCAGCACCACGTCCGCGCCCATCGACCGCAGCCTCGGCACCCACTTCGCCGCCTGCTCCACCAGACCAGGGAACGCCAGCTTCCCCTGCACGTTCGCCTTGTCCCAGATCGCGATCCCCGGATTCGTCAACCCCAGCACGGCCACCCGCACATCCCGGCCGTGCGGCGTCCGCAACCGCTTCATCACATACGGCTGGAACGCCGGCCGCAGCGACTTCGCGTCCACCGCGTTCGCCCCCAGCAGCGGAAAATCACACTGCTCCTCGAACTTCCGCAGCACCTCGATGCCGTAATTGAACTCGTGGTTCCCCAGCGCCGCCGCGTCATAACCGATCGCGTTCATCGCCTTCGCCATCGGATGCACCGGACCACGCCGCGCCGTGATCGGGTCCACCCGCGCGTAGTAGTACGACAACTGCGTGCCCTGGATCGTGTCACCCGCGTCGATCAACAGCGTGTTCCGCCGGCCCCGCTCCGCACGCACCCGCTCCACCAACGTGGAGATCTTCGCGAGGCCCACGTCATTGTGCTGAGCGTCGTCGTACTCCTTATCGGTGAAATAATCCCAGTTCAACGCATTACCGTGCAGATCCGTCGTCCCCAGCACCGAGAACGAGTAGCGCTGCCCGCGACCCGGACCGTGCCCACCACCCCGACCCGACGACGCCACCGCCGAGGGAGCCGCCGCACCCGCCAGCGCCACCCCCGCCCCCGTCGCCGCCGACGTACCCAGGAACGCCCTGCGATCCAACGCCATCACCCTGCTCCTCACCACTGACCACGGCGGCCGGAACACCCCACCGCCCACAGACACAACGCGCGTAGATTCTGACGCAGCGACACCCCGAAGAACACCCCTCCCAGGTTTCCATCAGATCACCGCCCACCCCACCCACGCCCCCGCGCGAGCGCTCATCGGAGCACCCCTGCGCACACTTCAACAATTGTCAAGTTCCCTACACCCGAAGGACGTTGAACAGTCACCCCCGACTAAACCCCTACCCGCCGGTAAGCCCTAGGCTCGACCCATGCGCCGAGCAAAAATCGTCTGTACCCTGGGCCCCGCCACCGACTCCTACGACCAGATCAAAGCCCTGGTCGAAGCCGGAATGGACGTAGCCCGCCTCAACCTCAGCCACGGCAGCTACGCCGAACACGAGGAGCGCTACCACCGCGTGCGCGAAGCCGCCGAGGAAACCGGCCGCAGCGTCGGCATCCTCGCCGACCTTCAAGGCCCGAAGATCCGCCTCGGCCGCTTCAAAGAAGGCCCCGTACTCCTTGAACGCGGAGACACCTTCACCATCACCGTCGAAGAAGGCGTCCAGGGCGACCGCCACCAGTGCGGAACCACCTACGCCGGACTCGCCGGAGACGTCACCCAGGGCGAACGCATCCTCGTCGACGACGGCAAGGTCAGCCTCGAAGTCGCCGCCGTCGACGGCCCCCGCGTCACCACCACCGTCGTCGAAGGCGGCATGGTCTCCGACAACAAGGGCCTCAACCTCCCCGGCGTCGCCGTCTCCGTCCCCGCCCTCTCGGAAAAGGACGTCGAAGACCTCCGCTGGGCCCTGCGCACCGGCGCCGACGTCATCGCCCTCTCCTTCGTCCGCAGCGGCCGCGACATCAACGACGTCCACCGCATCATGCGCGAGGAGAACCGCCGCCTGCCCGTCATCGCCAAGGTCGAGAAACCCCAGGCCGTCCAGAACATCGCCGACATCGTCGACGCCTTCGACGGCATCATGGTCGCCCGCGGCGACCTCGGCGTCGAAATGCCCCTCGAACAAGTCCCCATCGTCCAGAAGCGCGCCATCAAACTCGCCCGGCGCAACGCCAAACCGGTCATCGTCGCCACCCAGATGCTCGACTCGATGATCGAGAACTCCCGCCCCACCCGCGCCGAGGCCAGCGACGTCGCCAACGCCGTCATCGACGGCACCGACGCCGTCATGCTCTCCGGCGAGACCAGCGTCGGCAAATACGCCGTCCAGACCGTCAAGACCATGGGACGCATCGTCGAGGCCGCCGAGGAGGACATCCTCGCCCAGGGCCTCCCGCCCCTCACCGACCGCAACAAACCCCGCACCCAGGGCGGCGCCGTCGCCCGCGCCGCCGCCGAGATGGGCGACTTCCTCGGCGCCAAGTACCTCGTCGCCTTCACCCAGTCCGGCGACACCGTCCGCCGCCTGTCCCGCTACCGCTCACCCATCCCCCTGCTCGCCTTCACCCCCGACCAGGCGACCTATGCCCAACTCACCCTGTCCTGGGGCGTGGAGACCTTCCTCGGCCCGCACGTCGAGTCCACCGACGCGATGGTCGACCAGGTCGACGAGATGCTGCTCAAGCTCGGCCACTGCCAGAAGGGCGACGTCGTCGTCATCACCGCGGGCTCCCCGCCCGGAGTCGCCGGCTCCACCAACCTGGTCCGCGTCCACCACATCGGCGAGGACGACTCCCCGAAGTAACGGCGCACGAGGACGGGTTACGGGGCCGGGGTACTGGAAGGTCAGTACTTCGGCCCCACGTGCTGGTCCATGAGGGCTACGGAGGCTTTGCGGGCCACGGAGATGTTGTACGGGTTGCCGTGGCGGAAGCACGAGGTCCACTCCACACCCAGTCGGTCGAGCGTGTCCGTATAGAGGCGGCGGATGTCGTCCGAGACGTTGGTGAACCAGTAGCGCGGGTACTCGTAGCGTTTCCGCTCACCACCGACCACGCGCGTGGTCCAGTTGGTGATCCGGCAACCGTCGGAGTGGATCAGGCCACGGACGAAGCCCCAGGGGTGGGCCTCGACCACGGCCTGTTGCCAGCTTTCGAGCCGGATCTCCCGGTCGTGCTTCTTGCCGGGGCCGTGCTGGGGGAAGAGGCAGGGCAGGTGCTGGGAGTAGACCTTGATGTTGTGGCAGCCCGTCCGGCGCACGCGGCAAATCGCGTTACCCGGGAGCACTGCCCGCATGGCCGCCTCGCACTCGTCCTGAATGCCGGGCCACGCGTCGTCCAGCGTGATCATCAGACTCGGGGCCCGGTGCTTATGTGGCCGTCGCCCAGATAGAGGCCGAGGAGATACGCGTACGCCGCGTCGGCGAGAGGGGATTCGTCGCACCGTGGGCAGAAACTGCGCTTGCGGCCGGGGTTTTCGCCTCGCTTGGCCAGGTCGAGATGTTTCCAGTAGCCGATTGTCCCTTTCGGGACATGCAAGAGGCGTGCGACCTCGGCGTTGGACATACCCTCGCGCAGGAGTGACAGTGCCTGCCGGCGCGTCTCGAATGGGTGGAAGAGCATGTGGCTCACGGTCGGGCATTGGGGGCCGACTTGGGCGGGAGACGGAGTATTTTCACCGCATGGGGGAATGAGGGGTGTCGCTCTCGGCGCTCGAACCCGCGAACTCTCCTGAGAGGGGGCCTCGGGGCCGACGGGGGCATCCACGTATCAGTACTTCGGCCCCACGTGTCGGTCCATGCGGGCGACTGAGGCCTTTCGGGCCACGGAGATGTTGAGAGCGCGCTTGTCGCGGTGCAGAACTGTCCACTCGACGCCCAGTGTGTCGAGAGTGGCGCAGTACAGACCCCGGATGTCGTCAGATCTGTTGGTGAAGAAGTAACGGACATATTCGTAGCGCTTCAACTCGCCTGCGATGATCCTCTGCGTCCAGTTGGTGATGCGAGAGCCGTCGGAGTGGATGAGCCCCCGGACGAAGGCCCACGGATGTGCGTCCACTACCTCCTGCTGCCAGTTCTCGAGGAAGACATGACGCTCATGCTTCTTACCCGGCCCGTGTTGGGGAAAGAGGCAAGTCCAGTGCTTGCTGCTGCTGGAGACCGCGACACAGCCCTCGCACTGCGTGCGCCAGACGTTGTTGGGGAGCACGGATCCCATGGCCACCGCACAAGCCCTGATCAGTCCGGGCCACGTGTCGGCACAGGCGATCCGAAGGGTGTGGACCCCGCGGCGCCCGGTGCTGAGGCAGCCGTCACCCAAGTAGAGCCCGAGCAGATAGGCGTAAGCCGCTGGATCCGCAGGCTCTTGTGGCGAGTTCTGGCAGCGGCAGCAGGAGGAAGCGACTCGGCCCCGTGGGATGAGGCGCTTCTGCCACTCCCTGATGGTCGCCCTGGCCACGCCGGTCTGCTTGCTGACCGAGTTGAGGCTTCGGCCACTTTCCAGGAGTGCTAGCACGCGGACACGCGTATCGATGTCATACACACGAGCGACGATGGTGCACGCGAGAACCCGCATGGGGAAATCAGAGATCAAGGGCCCCGAACGAGTGAAACCGAGGGGCTGCACGTGACCTTCGAAAGCAAGGAAAGTGCCCCAGGTGGGATTCGAACCCACACTGTCCGCTGTTTGAGAGCGGCCTCTCTGACCGATTGGAGTACTGGGGCCTTCGAAAACAAGGGAGGGTCACCCCCTGTTCGGGACTACCTTACCGCAGCTAGGTACCCTCTCCATAGCAGTACCCACCTGCCCTGAATCAAGGAGCAACCGTGAGCGCCCCCGAGTCCGAGTCGCCCCAGAACGTCGCTGACGACGACAAGTCGCACGTGCCTCCGCTGACCACCCGTGTCGTCATCGCCGAGGACGAGGCCCTCATCCGGCTGGACCTCAAGGAGATGCTGGAGGAGGAGGGCTACCACGTCGTGGGCGAGGCCGGGGACGGGCAGCAGGCCGTGGAGCTGGCCCGGGAGCACCGGCCGGACCTGGTGATCCTCGATGTCAAGATGCCCGTGCTGGACGGTATCTCGGCGGCTGAGAAGATCGCCGAGGAGTCGATCGCCCCGGTGCTGATGCTCACCGCCTTCTCCCAGCGCGATCTCGTGGAGCGGGCGCGGGACGCCGGGGCGATGGCGTATCTCGTGAAGCCCTTCTCGAAGACCGATGTCGTTCCGGCCATCGAGATGGCGGTGTCGCGGTTCACGGAGCTGCGGACGCTGGAGAAGGAGGTCGCGGACCTCTCGCAGCGGCTGGAGACGCGGAAGCTGGTGGACCGGGCGAAGTCGGTGTTGCAGACGGAGTACGGGCTCACCGAGCCGGCGGCGTTCCGGTGGATTCAGAAGACGTCGATGGACCGGCGGATGTCGATGCAGCAGGTCGCGGAGGCCGTGATCGAGGACGCGGCGGAGAAGAAGGCCGCGAAGGAGCAGCCGAAGTAACCGAACTGTTTCTGTCTTCACGACGCGGAAAGGGCCGTACCGGTGGAATTCCGGTACGGCCCTTTCCGTATGGGCCGGGGCAATCAGTCCTCGCCGAGGTACGCCTTGCGGACGGATTCGTCGTGGAGGAGGTCGGCTCCGGTGCCGGAGAGGACGATGTTGCCGATTTCCATGACGTGTCCGTGGTCGGCGAGGGAGAGCGCGGCCTGGGCGTTCTGCTCGACGAGCAGGATGGTGGTGCCCTGCTTCTTGAGTTCGACGATGGTGCTCATGATCTTCTGCATCATGATCGGCGAGAGGCCCATGGAGGGTTCGTCGAGCATGAGGAGTTTCGGCTGGGACATGAGGGCGCGTCCCATGGCGAGCATCTGCTGTTCGCCGCCGGAGAGGGTGCCGGCGGCTTGTCTGCGGCGCTCTCCGAGGATGGGGAAGAGGTCGTAGGCGTGCTGGATGTCCTTGGCGATGCCCTCGGTGTCGTTGCGGAGGTAGGCGCCGAGGCGGAGGTTGTCCTCGATGGTCATGCGGGGAAAGATGTGCCGGCCCTCGGGGGAGTGGGCGAGGCCGAGGGCGACGATCTGGTCGGCGCGGTACTGGTGGAGCGGTTTGCCGTCGAAGGTGACGGTTCCGGCGAGGGGTTTGATGAGGCCGGAGAGGGTGCGCAGGGTCGTGGTCTTGCCGGCGCCGTTGGTGCCGATGAGGGTGACGATCTCGCCTGCCTGGACGGAGAAGCTGATGCCTTTGACGGCCTCGATCTTTCCGTAGGCGACGCGGAGGTCCTGGACTTCGAGCAGGGCGGTCACTTGGTGTCCTCCGCGGTGGTGTCGGCGGGGGGTTCGTCGGTGGTGGCGTCGGTGTTCCCGGTGCCGGGTTCCGTCGTCGCACCGGTGTCGCCGCCCGCTGTCGTCCTGGTGGTGCCCGTCGGGGTGGCGGCGGCTTCGGCGGCCTGGACTGCGGCGAGGGACTCGTCCTCGGGGCTGTTGTCCATGGGGGTGCCGAGGTAGGCGGCGACGACGCGTTCGTCGGCCTGGACGACGTCGGGGGTGCCTTCGACGAGTTTCTGTCCCTGGACGAGGACGGAGACGCGGTCGCACAGGTTGAAGATGAACCGCATGTCGTGCTCGATGACGAGGACGGCGGTGCCCTGGTCGCGGATGGCGAAGACGAGTTCCTCGGTGGCGCGGGTCTCCTGGGGGTTCATGCCGGCGGTGGGTTCGTCGAGCAGGAGGAGGCCGGGGTCGCTGGCGAGGGCGCGGGCGATTTCGAGCTTGCGCTGTTCGCCGTAGGGGAGGTTGCGGGAGAGGTGGTCCGCTTTTCCGGCGAGTCCGATGAATTCGAGGAGTTCCATCGCGCGGGCGGTGGAGGCGGCTTCCGCTTTTTTGAAGCCGGGCCCGCGCAGGAGGGCGGAGAAGAGTCCTTCGCGGGTGCGGGTGTGGCGTCCGACGAGGACGTTCTCAAGGACGGTCATGTTGGCGAAGAGCCGGATGTTCTGGAAGGTGCGGGCGATTCCGGCCTTGGTGACGAGGTGGGGTTTGGGGGGGAGGGTGGTGCCCTTGTAGGCGACGCGTCCTTCGGTGGGGACGTAGAGGCCGGTGAGGCAGTTGAAGAAGGTTGTTTTTCCGGCGCCGTTGGGGCCGATGAGGCCGACGATTTCTCCGGCGTTGACGGTGAGGTCGACGCTGCGTACGGCGGTGAGTCCGCCGAAGCGCATGGTGACGCCGGTGGCTTCGAGGACGGCGGTGGCCGTTTCGGGCGGGGTCTGGGTGGTGGTCATGGTTCAGGCCCCCGCTTTGGTGACGCCGGTGGCGTGTTCGGGAAGTCGTGGTTCGGGCACGGCGAGTTGGTCGTTCTCGTGGAATTCGAGTTGCTTGCGGCGGTCGGGGACGATGCCTTCGGGGCGCAGCCGCATGAGGAGGATGAGGGCGAAGCCGAACAGGAGGAGCTGGTAGTCCTGCATGAACTGGAGCTTGGCCGGGATGAGGTAGAGCAGTGCGGCGCCGATGAGGGGGCCGGAGATGGTGCCCATTCCGCCGAGGATGACGGCGGCGATGAGGAAGGCGGAGTTGGGCGGTGCGGAGCCGGCGAACTTGTACTGCTCGGGGGTGACGCTGTAGGAGACGTGGGCCTGGACGGTGCCGGCGAGTCCGGCGAGGGTGGCGCCGAGGGCGAAGGCGAGGAGTTTGAGGCGGAAGCCGTTGATGCCCATGGCGGAGGCGGCGGTCTCGTCCTCGCGGATGGCGACCCAGGCGCGGCCGATGCGGGACTGTCCTGAGCGGTGGAAGACGAGCAGGACGATCGCGGTGAAGACGAGCATCAGCAGGTAGTAGTTGCCGGACCTGCCGAGGGTGAAGCCGAGGACGTCGTGGGGGAGCCCGAATTTGAATCCGAAGAATTCGAGGTCGGGGATGTTGGGGATGCCCTGGGAGCCGTTGGTGACGTCGGGGCCGCTGTTGCCGTTGAGGTTGTTCATGGTGATCCGGAAGATTTCTCCGAATCCGAGGGTGACGATGGCGAGGTAGTCGCCGCGCAGGCGCAGGGTGGGTGCGCCGATGATGACGCCGAAGACGAGGGAGACGGCGGCTCCGGTGAGGACGGCGAGGGGGAAGGGGAAGTGGACGCCGATGGTGGACTGGGGGGAGCCGGAGACGAGGGCGGCGGTGTAGGCGCCGACGCCGAGGAAGGCGACGTATCCGAGGTCGAGGAGTCCGGCGAGGCCGACGACGACGTTGAGGCCGAGGGCGACGGTGGCGAAGATCAGGATGTTGGTCCCGATGAGCGCGTAGGTGTCGTTGTCCTGGGTGAAGGGGAAGCAGATCGCGGCGACGAAGGCGGCGGCGAGGGTGACCTGCCGGTGGCGGGTGGTGAGTTCGCTGAGGCGGCGCGGGAGGCCGGCGCGGGCGAGGCCGAGGGTGCCGAGGACGACGAGGACGAGGTAGCCGACGAAGAGTTCGGAGTACTCGGTGTCGATGCCGTAGGTGAAGACGTAGAGGCCGAGTCCGAAGGCGACGGCGATGACGAGGATGTCGAGCCACGCGGGGAGGGTGCGTTCGGCGCGGCGGGGTGCGGGTGCCTGGAAGGCGCGGCGCAGGGGGACGTCGGTGGTGCCGGGGTGGGTGCCCGGGGGGACGTCGTGGGGGAGGCCGAGTGCGGCGGCGAGGGCGAGGGCGGAGCCGGCGAGGGAGATCCAGGCTCCGGGGTCGAGGGCGATGAGGCCGTCGAGTTTCACCGCGATGGCGATGACGGTGTAGGCGGTGGTGGCGAAGGTGCCGAGGGCGAGGAAGCGGACGGCGCTGTGGGGTCCGCCGGGGGTGAGCCAGCGCAGTCCGGGGGTGTGGAGGGCGCTGAGGGTGAGCAGGGCGGTGAGGAGGGCTCCGGCGAGGGTGATGAGCTGGAGTCCGCCGGGGTATCCGGTGACGGTGAGGTCGCCGGGGAACTCGTCGGTGTAGGTCCAGGAGAGGAAGGTTCCGGCGAAGGCGATGAGGGTGCCGGCGAGGGTGCCGTAGCGGGCGGCGGGGGCCGGGAGTTTGAGGACGGCGTCGTGCGGGGCCGTGGGGTTCGTGGTGTCTGTCATGGTGATCAAGCCCTGTCCGCGACGCGTTCGCCCAGGAGGCCCTGGGGTCGGAGGAGGAGGACGACGATGAGGAGCACGAAGGCCCAGACGTCCTTCCATGCGCCGCCGCCGAAGAGGTCCATTCCGGGGACGTCGCCCATGTAGCCGGTGGCGAGGGATTCGGCGACGCCGAGGACGAGTCCGCCGAGCATGGCGCCGTAGAAGTTTCCGATGCCGCCGAGGACGGCCGCGGTGAAGGCTTTGAGGCCCATGATGAAGCCCATGTAGAAGCCGATTTGGCCGTTGTGGAGGCCGTAGCCCACGGCGGCGACGGCGGCGAACGCGGCGCCGATGGCGAAGGCCATGACGATGATGCGGTCGGTGTTGATGCCCATGAGCTTGGCGGTGTCGGGGTCCTGGGCGGTGGCCTGCATGCCGCGTCCGGAGCGGGTGCGGGAGACGAACCAGCCGAGGATGAGCATGCAGATGGGGGCGGCGATGATGATGAAGAGGTCGCCGCGCTGCACGGTGGCGCCGAGAACGTGGAAGGGGTCGCCGTGGAACTGGGGGAAGGAGATGTCGGACTTGGCGTCGGGGTAGAAGGCCCAGACGAGTTGCTGGAGGAAGAGGGAGAGCCCGATGGCGGTGATGAGGGGGGCGAGCCGGGGGGCGCCGCGCAGGGGCCGGTAGGCGAGTCGTTCGGCGGCGGTTCCGACGGCGACGGAGCAGATGACGCCGCCGATGATCATGACGGGGATGACGGCGAGGAGTGGGGAGCCGTCGGGGAGGAGGGTC
Source organism: Streptomyces sp. NPDC049954 (assembly GCF_040656295.1). Classification (NCBI taxonomy): domain Bacteria; kingdom Bacillati; phylum Actinomycetota; class Actinomycetes; order Kitasatosporales; family Streptomycetaceae; genus Streptomyces; species Streptomyces sp. NPDC049954. Next base: position 230,200 of record NZ_JBFALS010000005.1, on the reverse strand, counting down.
CAGACGGTGTAGGCGCCGAATCCTCCGATCATGAAGATCTCGCCGTGGGCGAAGTTGATGAGCTGGACAATGCCGTAGACCATCGTGTAGCCGATCGCGATGAGTCCGTACATCGCGCCGAGGATGAGTCCATTGGCCAGCTGTTGCGGCAGTTCGTGCACCGCAGGGCCTCCGTGGAGTGGTTCGGATAAGGCGCCGCGCGGGACGCTGTGAGCGGTTCCCGCGCGGCCTGGGCAACACGTGTGAGGGTGGGCCCTCAGGGTGCGTGGTCGGGTTGGGCCCTGGTCAGGGCTTGTAGACCTCGCTCTTCTTGGGGACCCACTTGCCGCTGTCCACCTCGTAGGCGGTCATCATCGTGTTGGTGGTGTCCCCGAACTCGTCGTAGGAGACGTCGCCGGTGACGCCGCTGAACTTGACGGTGCTCATGGCGTCGAGGACCTTGCTGCGGGCGTCGCCGGGGAGTTTGCCGTCGTTGTCCTCGACGGCCTTCTTGACGGCTTCGATGATGGACCAGGTGGCGTCGTAGGTGCCGGCGCCGTAGGCCTCGTAGTCGTCCTTGTATCCGCCCTGCTTGTAGTCGGAGATGAACTGCTTGGCGGAGTCGAGTTGTTCGACGGGGGCGCCGACGGAGGTGGCGAGGTCGCCCTGGGCCTTCTTGTTGAGCTTGATGAAGTCGGCGCTGTAGATGCCGTCGCCGCTCATGAGCGGGATCTTGCTTCCGCTGTCCTTGAGCTGCTGGCTGAGGGGGGCGGCGGCGGGGTACTCGCCGCCGTAGTAGACGGCCCCGGCGTTCTTGCGCTTGACCTTGGCGACGACGGCGTTGAAGTCGCGGTCGTCGGGGTTGATGTGGTCGGCGCCGACGATCTTGCCGCCGAGCTTGGTGAAGGTCTCCTTGAAGGAGGCGGCGAGGCCGGCGCCGTAGGTCTTCTGGTCGTCGATCAGGTAGACCTGCTTGATCTTCACCGTCTTGTACAGGTAGTTGGCGGCGAAGGAGCCCTGGACCTGGTCGGTGGTGGCGGTGCGGAAGAAGGTCTTGAAGGGGCGCTTCTTGTCGCCGCTCTTCCAGGCGTCGCCCTGGGTCAGTTCGGTGCCGGTGTTGGAGGGGGAGACCTGGGTGAGGCCCGCGTCGTTGAACGGCTTCTGCATGGACTGCGAGACGTTCGAGTTGAGGGGGCCGACGACGCCGAGGACCGTCTTGTCGCCGATGAACTTGGTGGCGTTCTGCTGGCCGATGGAGGGCTGGGCCTGGTCGTCGAGCGGTTCGATCTTGAACTGGACGCCGGGGACGAGGTTCTTCTTGTTGGCGATCTTCGCGGCGAGGTCGGCGGAGTTGCGGATGCCGAGGCCGAGGGCGGAGAGGTCACCGCTGAGGGGGGCGTCGACGCCGATGACGACGGTGGTCTTCTTGCCGCCGCCGCTGGTCTTGTCGCCGCTCGAACTGTCGTCGTCGTCGCGCGATCCGCAGGCGCTGAGCGTCAGCGCGCCTGTGGTGAGCACGGTGGTGAGGATGAGCAAGGAACGGTTTCGCACGGGTGGGTCCTTTCCTGGCGCGGCCTCCTCGCTTGAGGTGCCGTGTCGATCGCCGGGCAGGACGAGGGTGCTGTGGGCGGTGCTTGGTGTGGCTGCCCGGCGGCGCGGTGACTGGCCGTGACTCTAAGCGCAGGTGAAGGGGTGCGGGAGCGGGGGCGGACAGGATGTGACTGTCTTGTTATGCGATGTGGCGTGTGAGAGGCGCGGGGTGGCCGCAATGCGGTTTTCGAGTGGTCTGTGATGACCGCATGCTGAGAACTCCCAGCATGCGTAAGGTACTTAATCCCCGTTGGTGCTGGCAGGCCGGTCGGGGCATGTGCGGGGGCCGGGGTGGGCGCACGGCGTGGGGTGCGTGAACTGGTTGTGGGCGGCGTATTGCGCGCGTGTTACGCAGGGTGATCGCGGACCAGTGGGGGAGGGCTCCCGGCCGGTGGTGTGGACGGGGGTGGCGCGCTCACTGAGAGGCTTGCCCGGGCGTCAACTGCGTTGTCTCATCGGTGTCTTGTGTCCGCATAGCGGCGATATTCTCTTTGCCGCTGGGGAGTTGACAAAGGGGGCGCTCCCGTGTGAAGGCGCCCCCGTCGTCGTGCGCGTGGCAGCGGTGCGTGTGCGCCGGTGGGGCGCGGCGTGGGTCAGCCGGCCGGCTGCGGGTTCTCGCGCAGCAGGCAGGTGAGGCGGGCGGTGCAGACGCGGTCGCCCTGTTCGTCGGTGATGACGATCTCGTAGGTGGCGGTGGAGCGGCCGCGGTGGACGGGGGTGGCGACGCCGGTGACGAGGCCGGCGCGGACGCCGCGGTGGTGGGTGCAGTTGAGGTCGACGCCGACGGCGAGTTTGCCGGGGCCGCCGTGCAGCATGGCGCCGACGGAGCCGAGGGTCTCGGCGAGGACGGCGGAGGCGCCGCCGTGCAGCAGTCCGTAGGGCTGGGTGTTGCCTTCGACGGGCATGGTGGCGACGACGCGTTCGGCGCCGGCTTCCAGGACCTGGACGCCCATGCGGGTGCCGAGGTGGCCGGCGGAGAACAGGGCGGTGAGGTCGACGCCGAGGGCGGCGTACTCGTCGATGACGTCCTGCGGGAACTTCACGGTGTGCTGCTCGCCCATGGGCGCGGCTCCGTTTCTGTGGTGCGGTCGGTTCAGGCCCGGGTGGGGGCGGGGGAGTCGAGGCGGACGACGACGGACTTGGAGGCGGGGGTATTGCTGGTGTCGGCGGTCGCGTCGAGGGGGACCAGGACGTTGGTCTCGGGGTAGTAGGCGGCGGCGCAGCCGCGGGCGGTGGGGTAGTGGACGAGGCGGAAGCCGGGGGCGCGGCGTTCCCGTCCGTCGGCCCATTCGCTGACGAGGTCGACGTGGTCGCCGTCGGCGTGGCCGAGGGCGCGGGCGTCCTCGGGGTGGACGAGGACGACGCGGCGTCCGCCGGTGATGCCGCGGTAGCGGTCGTCGAGGCCGTAGATGGTGGTGTTGTACTGGTCGTGCGAGCGCAGCGTCTGGAGCAGGAGCCGGCCTGCGGGCAGTTCGGGGTGTTCGACGGGTGCCGCGGTGAAGTTGGCCTTGCCGGTGGCGGTGGGGAAGCGGCGTTCGTCGCGCGGGCCGTGCGGGAGGGTGAAGCCGCCGGGGTGGGCGACGCGGTTGTTGAAGTCCTCGAAGCCGGGCACGACGCGGGAGATCCGATCCCGGATCGTGGCGTAGTCCTTCTCGAACTCCTCCCAGGGCGTGCGGCTTTCGGGGCCGAGGACGCGGCGGGCGAGGCGGGCGACGATCGCGGGTTCGGACAGCAGGTGGGGGCTCGCGGGGGCGAGGCGGCCGCGGGAGGCGTGGACCATGCTCATGGAGTCCTCGACGGTCACGAACTGCGGTCCGCTCGCCTGGAGGTCGCGTTCGGTGCGGCCGAGGGTGGGGAGGATGAGGGCGCGGGCGCCGGTGACGGCGTGGGAGCGGTTGAGTTTGGTGGAGACGTGGACGGTGAGCCGGGCGCGGCGCATCGCGGCCTCGGTGACCTCGGTGTCGGGGGAGGCGGCGACGAAGTTGCCGCCCATGGCGAAGAAGACCTTGGCCTCGCCGTCGCGCAGCGCGCGGATGGCGCGGACCACGTCGTAGCCGTGGTGGCGGGGCGGGGTGAAGCCGAACTCGGCCTGCAGGGCGTCGAGGAAGGGGTCGGCGGGCCGTTCGAAGACGCCCATGGTGCGGTCGCCCTGGACGTTGGAGTGGCCGCGCACGGGGCAGACTCCGGCGCCGGGGCGGCCGATGTTCCCGCGCAGCAGGAGGAAGTTGACGACTTCGCGGATGGTGGGGACGGAGTGCTTGTGCTGGGTGAGGCCCATGGCCCAGCACACGACGGTGCGGCGGGAGGCGAGGACGAGGCGCAGCGCGGCCTCGATGTCGGCGCGTGCGAGGCCGGTCGCGGTGAGGGTGTCGTCCCAGTCGGCCTCGGCGGCGGCTTCGGTGAACTCCTCGAAGCCGTGCGTGTGTGCGCGGACGAACTCCTCGTCGACGGCGCCGTCGGTCTGGAGGATCAGCTTGTTGAGGAGGCGGAAGAGGGCCTGGTCGCCGCCGAGCCTGATCTGGAGGAACAGGTCGGTGAGCGGGGCGCCCTTGATCAGGCCCTTGGCGGTCTGCGGGTTCTTGAACCGCTCCAGGCCCGCCTCGGGCAGCGGGTTGACCGTGATGATCCTCGCGCCGCCCGCTTTGGCCTTCTCCAGCGCGGAGAGCATGCGGGGGTGGTTGGTGCCGGGGTTCTGTCCGGCGACGATGATCAGGTCGGCGTGGTGGAGGTCCTCCAGGGAGACGCTGCCCTTGCCGATGCCGATGGTCTCGGTGAGCGCGGAGCCGGAGGACTCGTGGCACATGTTGGAGCAGTCCGGCAGGTTGTTGGTGCCGAACTCGCGGGCGAAGAGCTGGTAGAGGAACGCGGCCTCGTTGCTGGTGCGGCCCGAGGTGTAGAACACGGCCTCGTCGGGGGAGTCGAGGGCGTCGAGTTCCTCGGCGACGATGTCGAAGGCCCGCTGCCAGTCGACGGGTTCGTAGTGGGTGGCGCCCTCGGCGAGGTACACGGGCTGGGTGAGGCGGCCCTGCTGGCCGAGCCAGTAGCCGCTGCGCCCGGCGAGGGCGGCGACGGGGTGGGCGGCGAAGAAGGCAGGGGTGACGCGGCGCAGGGTGGCTTCCTCGGCGACGGCCTTCGCGCCGTTCTCGCAGAATTCGGCGGCGTGCCGGTGATCGCCCTCGGGCCAGGCGCAGCCGGGGCAGTCGAAGCCGTCCTTCTGGTTGACGCGCAGCAGGGTGAGGGCGGTGCGTCGCACCCCCATCTGCTGCTGGGCGACGCGCAGCGAGTGGCCGACGGCCGGGAGGCCGGCCGCGGCGTGCTGCGGTGCGGTGACCGTCGGTGCGTCCTGCACCGGGTCGCTGGTGGGCGGCTTGGCTGCCATGGTCGCTCCCCTTCGAGCCGCGGGGGCGCGGCGCAGTGCGGCTGCGTGCCGTGACCCCACCCGTTCGTACTGTGCGGTACGTCGCCCCGATCCTCGCACGGAGCGCCGGGGGCGGGCGCGGGCGGGCGTGGGCTGTCGGTGGGGCGTGGCAGGATCGAGGGCGTGGCAGAGACAGCATCGAAGAAGAAGACCGCGGCGGCCGAGAAGCCCCACACGTCCGGCCGGGAGCGTCCGCGCCTGATGCTCATGGACGGGCACTCCCTGGCGTACCGGGCGTTCTTCGCGCTGCCCGCGGAGAACTTCACGACGGCGACGGGCCAGCCGACCAACGCGATCTACGGGTTCGCGTCGATGCTGGCGAACACGTTGCGCGACGAGTCGCCCACGCATTTCGCGGTGGCTTTCGACGTGTCCCGCAAGACGTGGCGGGCCGAGGAGTTCACCGAGTACAAGGCGAACCGCGCGAAGACGCCCGACGAGTTCAAGGGGCAGGTCGAGCTGATCGGTGAGCTGCTGGACGCGATGCACGCGCAGCGGTTCGCCGTCGAGGGCTTCGAGGCGGACGACGTCATCGCGACGCTCGCCACGCAGGCCGAGGCGGCGGGCTTCGAGGTGCTGATCGTCACGGGCGACCGGGACTCCTTCCAGCTCATCACCGAGCACGTCACGGTGCTGTACCCCACCAAGGGGGTCTCGGAGCTGACGCGGTACACGCCGGAGAAGGTCGAGGAGCGGTACGGGCTGACCCCGGCGCAGTACCCGGACTTCGCGGCGCTGCGCGGCGACCCCTCCGACAACCTGCCGGGCATCCCCGGGGTCGGCGAGAAGACGGCCGCGAAGTGGATCACCCAGTTCGGTTCCTTCGCGGAGCTGGTCGAGCGCGCCGAGGAGGTCAAGGGCAAGGCGGGGCAGAACTTCCGGGACCACCTGGACGCGGTGCGGCTCAACCGCCGGCTGACCGAGATGGTCCGGGACGTCGAGCTGCCCAGAACGGTCGAGGACCTGGAGCGCGTCCCTTACGACCGCAAGGCGCTCGCGATGGTCCTGGACACCCTGGAGATCCGCAACCCCTCGCTGCGGGAGCGGCTCCTCGCGGTCGACCCGGGCGCCGAGGAGGAGTCCGAGCCGGTCACCGAGGGCGTCGAGCTGGACGGCACGATCGTCTCCGGGGGCGGGCAGCTCGCCGCGTGGCTGACCGAGCACGGCGCGTCCGTGCTGGGCGTCGCGACCGTGGACACGTGGAAGCTCGGCGCCGGCGAGGTCGCCGAGGTCGCACTGGCCGGGGCGGGCGGCGCCGCCGTCTGGTTCGACCCCGCGAGCCTCGACGAGACCGACGAGAGGGCCTTCGCGCACTGGCTGGAGGATGCCGGGAAGCCGAAGGTCATGCACAACGCGAAGGGCCTCATGCGGGTCTTCGGGGAGCGCGGCTGGAGCGTCGGGGGGGTCTCCATGGACACCGCGCTCGGCGCCTACCTCGTCAAGCCGGGCCGCCGCTCCTTCGCGCTGGACGCCCTGTCCCTGGAGTACCTGGGCCGGGAGCTCGTCCCGGCGGCCGACGCCGATGGGCAGCTCGCCTTCGGCGCCGACGACGAGGAGCAGGCCCAGACCCTCATGGTCCAGGCCCGTACCGTCCTCGACCTCGGTACGGCCTTCGGGGAGCGGCTTCCGCAGGTGCGCGCCGCCGAGCTCCTGACGGACGTCGAGCTGCCGACCTCCGCGCTGCTCGCCAAGCTGGAGCGGCACGGCATCGCCGCGGACCGCGCCCATCTGGAGAAGATGGAGCAGATGTTCGCCGGCGCGGTCCAGCAGGCCGTGAAGGAGGCGCACGCCTCGGTCGGCCACGAGTTCAACCTCGGCTCGCCCAAGCAGCTCCAGGAAGTCCTCTTCGGTGAGCTGGCCCTGCCGAAGACCCGCAAGACGAAGACCGGGTACACGACGGACGCCGACTCGCTGGCCTGGCTCGCGACGCAGACCGAGCACGAACTCCCCGTGATCATGCTGCGCCACCGCGAACAGGCCAAGCTGCGGGTGACCGTCGAGGGCCTGATCAAGTCGATCGCGCCCGACGGCCGCATCCACACGACGTTCAACCAGACCGTCGCCGCGACCGGCCGCCTCTCCTCCACCGACCCGAACCTGCAGAACATCCCCGTGCGCACCGACGAGGGCCGCGCGATCCGCCGCGGCTTCGTCGTCGGCGAGGGCTACGAGTCCCTCATGACCGCCGACTACAGCCAGATCGAGCTGCGCGTCATGGCCCACCTCTCCGAGGACGAGGGCCTCATCGAGGCGTTCACCTCCGGCGAGGACCTGCACAACACGGTCGCCTCCTACGTCTTCGACGTGGACCGCTCGGCCGTCGACCCGGAGATGCGCCGCAAGATCAAGGCCATGTCCTACGGGCTGGCCTACGGGCTGTCCGCGTTCGGACTGTCCCAGCAGCTGAACATCGACGCCGGTGAGGCCCGCGCCCTCATGGACACCTACTTCGAGCGCTTCGGCGGGGTCCGCGACTACCTGCGGCGCGTCGTCGAGGAGGCCCGCGCCACCGGCTACACCGAGACGATGCTCGGCCGCCGCCGTTACCTGCCCGACCTCAACAGCGACAACCGCCAGCGCCGGGAGACGGCCGAACGCATGGCGCTCAACGCCCCGATCCAGGGCACCGCCGCCGACATCGTGAAGATCGCGATGCTCAACGTCGACCGCGCCCTCACCGAGGCCCGGCTCCACTCGCGGATGCTGCTCCAGGTCCACGACGAAATCGTCCTGGAGGTCTTCCCCGGCGAACGCGAGCGGGTCGAGGAGATCCTGCGCCGCGAAATGGCCTCGGCGGCCCAGCTGCGCGCCCCGCTGACCGTGTCCGTCGGCGTCGGCCCCGACTGGGAGTCCGCCGCGCACTGAGACCACCCCCGGTGGCGGGTCCGCGCGCGGGCCCGCCACCGCCGTCTCCACAGCAAACCCACAGGCAGGGGCGGTCGCGTCACCGCGCCGTCACGCTGCGTACCCGCCCCCTGAACGCAACGCGACATGTGGGCGACTACTTATGGCCAAGTGGTGAAAGACGGTCAGCGGTGTCTGCCCGGGCGTCAGAAGTTGTCGTAGTGTCGCCAGGGTCGTCGCGCTGGGGAGCGTGGCGGGCGACGAGGGAGGGGTGGCACCACAATGGCGGCGCAATTCGGCATACGGCTGCGCAAGGGGGCGGCGGCCACGGCGGTCGCGGCCCTGGTGATGGCGGCGCTCACCGCCTCCCAGGCGCCGGGTTTCAGCGAAACCCACCGGCAGCCGCGCAGCAGCGAGGCGAGCGACCGCAGGGACGTCACCCCGCCCACCGACGACCGCTACTACACCGACCTTCCCCCGGTACGCCCCGGAAAGCCCGGCAGCTCCCACGACCTGCCCGGCGCGCAGCCCGGCACCGGGACAGGCGCCCAGGAACCCGTCGCGCAGGAACCCGCCGAGGCCGGCATACCCGCGACCGTCCTGGACGCCTACAAGAAGGCCGAGGCCGAACTCGCCGAGACCCGCTCCGGCTGCCGGCTGCCCTGGCAACTGCTCGCCGCCATCGGCCGCGTGGAGTCCGGACACGCCAGAGGCGGCAAGGTCGCCGCCGACGGCACCACCATCGGCCGCATCACCGGCCCCCAGCTCAACGGCAACGGCTTCGCTCTCATCTCCGACACCGACGGCGGCCGCTACGACGGGGACCGCACCCACGACCGCGCCGTCGGCCCCATGCAGTTCATCCCCTCGACCTGGGACACCTGGAGCCGCGACGGGAACGGCGACGGCACCAGCGACCCCAACAACGTGTACGACGCGGCCCTCGCCGCCGGCTACTACCTGTGCGCGGACGGCCGCGACCTCGCCACGACCACGGGCCGCAACGCCGCCATCCTCAGCTACAACCACTCGCAGGAGTACCTCAACACCGTCCTGACCTGGTTCGAGTTCTACCGCAAGGGCACGCACGAGGTCCCCGACGGCACCGGCACCGTGCCCCGGCACCCCAACACCCCCGCGACCGTCCCCTCGACGCCGCCCTCGGTCACCCCGTCCCCGACGCCGCCCGCCCACGGCGGCAGCGCGAGCCCGAGCACCCCGCACCCCGACAAGCCGGGCGGGAGCGGGTCGCCGGCCAAGCCCTCGCAGCCCGAGAAGCCGACGAACCCCACCACACCCCCGGACACCACACCCCCGACGACGCCCCCGACCACCCCGCCCACGACACCGACCACCCCGCCGAAGCCGCCGGCCCAGCAGGTCGCCCGCTTCGCCGACTCCGCGACCGGCACCCTCAGCGCCGTCACCGGAAGCGACTTCGCCCACCGCGTCACCGTCCGCGCGCTCAACGGACTCGGCAAGGGCGTCGCCGGGGCCAAGGTCACCTTCACCGTCGTCGGCGACACCGGCGCCGCCTTCGCGCAGGGCGCCAAGTCGGTCACCGTCACCACGACGGCCACCGGGAGCGCCACCGCGCCCGCCCTCAACGCCGGGGCGAAGACCGGGGAGTTCACCGTGCGCGCCGTGCTCGAAGGCGGCAGCCTCGCACCCGTCACCTACCGGGCGACCGTCACCGCCCGGCTCGCCGACCAGCTCGCCCGCACCGACGACAAGGCGTTCACCGCCGCGCCCGGCACCGCCTTCGCCACGCGGCTCACCGCCAAGGCCACCCTCGACGGGGCCGCCGCGCCGGGCGTCGCCGCCACCGCCACCGTTCTCAAGACCGCCAAGGACACCGAAGCGGCCGCCGCGGGACCGTACTTCAAGGGTGCGGACGGCACACCGGCCCGCACCGTGTCGCTCACGACCGACGAGGACGGAGCCCTCACGCTCCCCGAACTCTTCGCCGACACGGAGAAGGGCGAGTACGTCCTGCGCGTCACGACCGAGGGCGGGGCCGTACTCGACGTCAGCCTCACCATCGGCTGACCGGCCGCCACCCACGAGCGTCCCGCGTCGCCGGGCGGGCCCCACCGGCCCGGCGACGACGGGAACCTCAACTCCCGGACGGCGCCTGCGGCCACGCGTGCTTCGGATAGCGCCCCCGCAACTCCGTGCGCACCGCCCGGTAGCCCTCCGTCCAGAAGGTCTCCAGATCGCTGGTGATCGCCGCCGGGCGCCCGGCCGGTGACAACAGGTGCACGCGCATCCGCACCCCCGCCACCTCCGGGGTCCGGCTCACCCCGAACAGCGACTGGAGTTTCACCGCCAGCACCGGACGGTCCCCGGAGTAGTCGATCCGCACCCGGCCCCGGCCCTCGGGCAACTCGTAGCGCTCCGGTGCCAGTTCGTCGAGACGGCCCCCCACACCCGAGGCCCACAGCAGGCGCCGCAGCGCGGCGGCCACCTCCACCTGCTCCAGATCGGCCCGGCGCCGCGCCCGGGACAGCTCGGGCTCCAGCCACTCCCCGGCCCGCTCCAGCAGGCCCGCGTCCGACACGTCCGGCCACGGCTCGCCGAGAGCCTCCCGGACGAAGGCCATCCGCTGCCGCAGCTCCCGGGCCCCGCGCGACCAGCGCAGCACGCCAAGCTCCGTCCGACGCAAGCCGTCGAGCAGCGCCTCCCGCACCAGTGCCGCATCCGGCTCCCGCAGCGGCCGGGCCCGCAACTCCACGGCGCCCAGCCGCTCCACCTCCCGCGCCACGACGTCCCCGCCCGACCACCGCACCTCGCCGCCCCGCGCGTACAGCGCCCCCGCCGCGACCCGCGCGGTGTCCTCGTCGATCACGGCCGCCAGCCGCACCCGCGCCGACACCGCCCCGGCCGGCCGGTCCGCGACGGCGACGGCCAGCCACGGGGCCTGGCGCAGCCGCGAACCCTCCGCCGGCTCCGCGCCCGTACCCGACACCATGAGGAAACCGCCGCCGCGCGCCCGCGCCACCCGCTCCGGCTGGGCGAGCGCCGTCACCAGCCCCACCGCCGCGTCCTCGGCCAGCGCGCCGTCCCCGGACAGCGACTTCGGCACCTGCGAGGACAACCGGCGCACCTCCTGCCGCCACCGCGCCCCGTACGCGTCGGAGCCCGCGCGGGCCCGGCGCAGCGCCCCCGCGAGATCGTCCCCGTACTCCCTCGGCGGCTCCTCGCTCAGCAGCGCCACGACCTCGGCCGCACGCCGCGCCCCCACCTCGGCGGCCCCGTCGAGCAGGGCGCGGGCGAGCCGGGGATGCAGGCCCAGGCGCGCCATCCGCTCCCCGCGCGCGGTGGCCCGCCCGGAGCGGTCCACCGCGCCGATCGCGCCCAGCACCTCGCGCGCGGCGGCCAGCGCCCCGGCCGGCGGCGCGTCCAGCAGCGCGAGAGAGGCCGCGGCCGGATCGCCCCAGCACGCGGCCTGCAACGCGAAGGCCCCGAGGTCGGCGACCTTGATCTCCGGTGCGGGGAACGCGGGCAACCGTGCCTCCTCGGCCCGCGCCCAGCACCGGTACACCGTGCCCGGCGCCTCACGCCCGGCCCGGCCCGCCCGCTGCCGCGCCGAGGCCAGCGAGGCCCGGACCGTGGTCAGCGCGCTCAGCCCCCGCGCGTGGTCGACCCGGGGCTCACGGGCCAGCCCAGAGTCCACGACGACCCGCACCCCGGGCACCGTCAGGCTCGACTCCGCCACCGAGGTCGCGAGAACCACCCGGCGCCGCTCGCCGGGCCCCGAGAGCACCGCGTCCTGCACGGCGGCCGGCGCCCGCCCGTGCACCTGGAGCACCTCCGCGTCCACCCCCGACAGCAGCCCCGCGACCCGCCCGATCTCCCCGACGCCCGGCAGGAAACACAGCACGTCGCCCGGGCGTTCGGCCAGCGCCCGGCGCACCACTGAGGCGACATGCGCGAGCTGCGCCGGATCGACCCGCAGGCCGTGCGGCGGGCGCACCGGCCGGAGAGGGGGCGCCCACTCCGTCTCCACCGGGTACGACACTCCCTCGGCGACGACGACGGGCGCCTCGCCCAGCAGCCGCGCCCAGCCCTGCGCGTCGGTCGTCGCCGAAGCGGCCAGCAGCCACAGCTCGGGCCGCAGCGCCGCCCGTACATCCACCAGGAAGGCCGTCGCCGTGTCGGCGTCCAGGTGCCGTTCATGGCACTCGTCGAGCATCACCGCGTCCACGCCCGCGAGTTCCTGGTCGCGCTGGAGCCGCTGGAGCAGCACGCCCGTCGTCACGACCTCCACGCGGGTACGCGGACCGACCTGCCGCTCCCCGCGCACCGTGAAGCCGACGCTCTCGCCGACCCGCTCGCCCAGCAGCCAGGCCATGCGCCGCGCCGCGGCCCGCGCCGCGATCCGCCGGGGCTCGGCCACCACGATCCGGCGCGGCGCCGCGCCCTCGCCGAGCAGCCCGGCCAGCGCGAGCGGGACGAGCGTCGTCTTACCGGTGCCCGGCGGCGCGCACAGTACCGCGGCCCCGCCCGCCCCCGGTCCCTCCAGCGCCGTGCGCAGCGCGGGCAGGACGGATCGGACGGGCAGGGCCGAGAGCGCTTCGGTACGGATCACACCGGCCAGTCTCGCGCACGGGGCCGTCCGCGCGGGGGCTCAAAGGCCCCGGACCTCAGCCGTCGCGCTCGCACACGAAGATCGCCGTTCCCGGGATGAGATAGCCGCGCAGCGGGGACCAGCCGCCCCACTCCTGCGTGTTCCAGTCCGGCCACTCCGGCTCCACGAGGTCGACCAGCCGGAAACCGGCGGCCACCACGTCCCGCACCCGGTCGCCGACCGTGCGGTGGTGCTCGACGTACACCGCCTCGCCCTCCTCGTCCTCCTCCACGTAGGGCGTGCGGTCGAAGTAGGACGCGCCGACGCTCAGGCCCTCGGGGCCCGGCTCGTCGGGGAAGGCCCAGCGCAGCGGATGCGTCACCGAGAACACGAAACGCCCGCCGGGCCGCAGCACCCGGTGCACCTCGCGCAGCACCCGCACCGGGTCCGCGACGAAGGGGAGCGCGCCGTACGCCGAGCACGCCAGGTCGAAGGAGCCGTCGCGGAAGGGCAGGACCCCCGCGTCGGCCTCGACCAGCGGGAAGCGCGTCGCGTGCTCCTCCGCGATGCGCATGGCGTGCTGGAGCTGGCGGTGCGCGAGGTCCAGGGCGACCGGCCGGGCGCCCTGCGCCGCGAGCCAGCGCGAGCACTGCGCCGCGCCGGCGCCGATCTCCAGGACGTCGCGGCCCCGGAGGGACTCGGCCGGGCCCAGCAGCTCGGCCTCGACCTCGTCCAGGCCCTCGGGACACCACACGAAGCGGTCGTCGCCGAGGAAGGTGCCGTGCTCGCGCTGGTAGTCGTCCGCGTTGCCGTTCCACCAGCCGCGATTGGCGCGGCTGCTCTCCGTGACACTCGCGGCGCGGCGGGTGGCGGTGGTCTCGTCGGTCTCGGGGGACCCGGCCGCCGGGGCGAGGGGCCCGGGGTCCGTTTCGGGGGCTTGGATGATGTGCTCCATCGTCGTACTCTTCGCTCCAGCCCGAACGCCGCGCGTGGGCGTTCTCTACGGCCGCCCCGTGAGGGCTGTGGTCTGGGACGACACGCAGCGTGCCGGTAATGCGGGGATCGCCCCCGGGTGTGCGCCTTCGCGCATTGACCCTGTCCGGCTGCCCCCGTATGCTACAAGTTGCGCTGCGAGCCTGCGCTCCTCAGACCTAGCAGGCGGTGCTCGCATCTGTTGTATGTCTCCTCGGTTGTCGAGGTGTTCCGGGCCCCAGGGTGCGGCGCCTCCTGACTGTTCAGGCTCCTCAGGGCGAAACGGGCTCACGGCGCAAGCAGTACCTACGACTTCAATGTCCGTACCGGAGCCCTAACCCACATGACGAGCAGCACCGAGACCACCGCCACCACCCCGCAGGTAGCGGTCAACGACATCGGTAACGAGGAAGCCTTCCTCGCCGCGATCGACGAGACGATCAAGTACTTCAACGACGGCGACATCGTCGACGGCGTCATCGTGAAGGTCGACCGGGACGAGGTCCTGCTCGACATCGGTTACAAGACCGAAGGCGTCATCCCTTCCCGCGAGCTCTCGATCAAGCACGACGTCGACCCCAATGAGGTCGTCAAGGTCGGCGACGAGATCGAGGCCCTGGTTCTCCAGAAGGAGGACAAGGAAGGTCGGCTCATCCTGTCCAAGAAGCGCGCGCAGTACGAGCGCGCCTGGGGCACGATCGAGAAGATCAAGGAAGAGGACGGCATCGTCACCGGTACCGTCATCGAGGTCGTCAAGGGTGGACTCATCCTCGACATCGGCCTCCGTGGCTTCCTGCCGGCCTCCCTCGTCGAGATGCGCCGCGTCCGCGACCTCCAGCCCTACGTGGGCAAGGAGCTCGAGGCCAAGATCATCGAGCTGGACAAGAACCGCAACAACGTGGTCCTGTCCCGCCGTGCCTGGCTGGAGCAGACCCAGTCGGAGGTCCGCCAGACCTTCCTCACGACCCTCCAGAAGGGTCAGGTCCGCTCCGGCGTCGTGTCCTCGATCGTCAACTTCGGTGCCTTCGTGGACCTGGGTGGCGTCGACGGCCTCGTGCACGTCTCCGAGCTGTCCTGGAAGCACATCGACCACCCCTCCGAGGTGGTCGAGGTCGGCCAGGAGGTCACCGTCGAGGTCCTCGACGTCGACATGGACCGCGAGCGTGTCTCCCTGTCGCTCAAGGCGACGCAGGAAGACCCGTGGCAGCAGTTCGCCCGGACGCACCAGATCGGCCAGGTCGTTCCCGGCAAGGTCACCAAGCTCGTTCCCTTCGGCGCGTTCGTCCGCGTCGACGAGGGCATCGAGGGTCTGGTCCACATCTCCGAGCTGGCCGAGCGCCACGTGGAGATCCCGGAGCAGGTCGTCCAGGTCAACGACGAGATCTTCGTCAAGGTCATCGACATCGACCTTGAGCGCCGCCGCATCAGCCTCTCGCTGAAGCAGGCCAACGAGGCCTTCGGCGCCGACCCGTCGGCCGTCGAGTTCGACCCGACCCTGTACGGCATGGCCGCGTCCTACGACGACCAGGGCAACTACATCTACCCCGAGGGCTTCGACCCCGAGACGAACGACTGGCTGGAAGGCTACGAGTCGCAGCGGGAGACCTGGGAGACCCAGTACGCCGAGGCGCAGAGCCGCTTCGAGCAGCACCAGGCTCAGGTCATCAAGTCCCGCGAGGCCGACGAGCAGGCCGCGGCCGAGGGCACCGAGACGGCCGCTCCGGCCGCTTCGGGCAGCGGCGCGGGTGCCGGCAGCGGCAGCGGCGGCGGCTCGTACTCCTCGGACTCCGGCGACAACTCCGGCGCGCTCGCGTCGGACGAGGCGCTGGCGGCCCTGCGCGAGAAGCTGGCCGGAGGCCAGAGCTGATCACGCGGTAGCCACCGAGCGGTAGAAAGCTCGTAGCCGAGGTCCCGGTCCCCTTCCGAGGGGACCGGGACCTCGGCTTTGGTGTGTTCCGGGGCCGTGGGCCCCGGCTTCGGCGGGGTCCGGCGAGACGGAACCCGTCCCACACGTAACACAGGGAAACGTGCGGGATACACCTGAGTGGTGAGGGCCGTAACGCGGCGCTGTGAGGATCCCCTCGAATTCAAGATCACCGCCGGTGCGTGCCGGTGGTGCGTCACGAGTGAAAGGGGACTTCCCGCATGGGAGAGCCTTCGCCGCACACCGGTACGAGCCGCCGCACGTTCCTGCGCAACGTAGGAGTCACCAGCGGTGCGGGTGCCATGTTCGCCACGATGGGGGCCCTCGGCCTCGCCCCCGACGCGGCGGCCGCAGCTCGTCACGAACCTGTCTTCACCGCCCCCAGGACCGGCGACTTCACGCTGCGCGGGAAGGGTGCGGCCAAGGTCGTCATCGTCGGCGGCGGCATCGCCGGACTCGCCTCCGCCTACGAACTGGGCAAGGCCGGATACGACTGCACGATCCTGGAGGCCCGGGACCGCACGGGCGGCCGCAACTTCACCGTGCGCGGCGGCGACAGCACCGTCGACACCTCCGGCAACCGGCAGACGGCCCGCTTCTCCAAGGGCCAGTACATGAACGCCGGGCCCGGCCGCATCGCCCAGTGGATGAACACCCTCGACTACTGTCGCGAACTCGGCGTCCCCATCGAGGTGTTCACCAACACCAACGCGAGCGCCTACCTCTACAACGAGCAGGCCGGGATGAAGAAGCCGGTGCGCTACCGCACCGCGAAGGCCGACGTCTACGGCTACGTCTCCGAACTCCTCGCCAAGGCCACCGACCTCGGCGCCCTCGACAAGCAGCTCACCGCCGAGGACCAGGACCGGCTGCTGACCTTCCTCAAGAGCTTCGGCGACATCGGCTCCGAACTCACCTACACCGGCAGCGAACGCCGCGGCTACCTCAGCGACCCGGGAGCGGCCGGTGCCCCCGGAGAGGAACTCGGTTCCCTGCCCAGCGCCTCCGAGGTCTTCGCGAGCGGCGTCGGCCGCTACTTCTCCTTCGAGTTCGGCTACGACCAGGCCATGCTCATGTTCGAGCCGGTCGGCGGGATGGACCGGATACCCGCCGCGCTGACCCGCGCGATAGGCGCCCACCGCATCCGTACCGGGGCCGCCGTCACCGACCTCAGCAACACCTCGCGCGGCGTCACCGTCACCTACGAGGAGGGCGGCCGCAAGCGCCGCATCGAGGCGGACTACTGCATCGCCGCGCTCCCGCCCAACATCCTCGCCAAGACCACCCACAACCTCGGCCCCGCGGTGCAGAGCGCCCTGGAGGCGTGCAAGCCCTCCTCCGCCGGGAAGATCGGGCTGGAGTACCGCAGCCGCTGGTGGGAGACCGAGCACCGGATCTACGGCGGCATCACCGAGACCGACATGGACCTCGACCACATCTGGTACCCCTCGCACGGCTACCACGAGGACCGCGGACTGCTCATCGGCTACTACAACACCGGTGCGCACGCCGACTCCTACGCCGCGCTCAGCCCGAAGGAACGCGAGGCCCGCGCCGTCGCCCAGGGCGTCAAGATCCACGGCGAGTCCTACCGCAGCGAACTCTCCTCCTCCTTCTCCCACCACTGGCGCCAGACCCCCCACCTGGAGGCGTCCTGGCACTCGCTGGCCGGCGGGCCCGACGCCGCCGCCTTCGCCCCGCTCAACCAGCCCGCCGGTCACGTGTACTTCGCCGGTGACTACCTGAGCTATCTCGACGCCTGGCAGCACGGCGCGTTCTCCTCCGCGCGCAAGGTCGTCAGCAGCCTCCACCAGCGGGTCCTCAACTCCTGAGACCCCCCGCGCCGGCCCGCCCGTACCGGGCGTTCTCCGCGCGGCGCACGGACCGGGGACGCGGGCGGGAATGCCCGCGTCCCCCCGCGCGTTCTTGACCGGGGAGTACGAGAAGGACCGGAGGGCGTCAGAGTGCTTGATCCGCAGGGTTTGTACACGTGGGAGCCGAAGGGCCTGGCCGTCGTGGACACCGCGCTGGCCCAGGAGTCGGCGGGCCTGGTCATGCTGTACCACTTCGAGGGATACATCGACGCCGGGGACACGGGGGACCAGCTCGTGGAGCGCGTCCTGGACACCCTGCCCCACCAGGTCGTCGCCCGCTTCGACCACGACCGGCTGGTCGACTACCGGGCGCGCCGCCCGCTGCTCACCTTCCGCCGCGACCAGTGGACGGAGTACGAGGAGCCGGCCATCGAGGTCCACCTCGTGCAGGACGCCACCGGAGCGCCCTTCCTCGTACTGTCCGGCCCCGAACCGGACGTCGAGTGGGAGAGGTTCGCCGCCGCCGTCGGCCAGATCGTGGAGCGCCTCGGGGTGCGGCTCGCGGTCAACGTCTACGGCATCCCGATGGGCGTCCCGCACACCCGCCCGGTGGGCCTGACCCCGCACGGCAACCGCAACGACCTGGTGCCGGGCCACCCCACGCCCTTCGAGCAGGCCCAGGTCCCCGGCAGCGCCGAATCGCTCATCGAGTACCGGCTCGGGCAGGCCGGGCACGACGTCCTCGGTATCACCGCGCACGTCCCGCACTACATCGCCCGCTCCGCCTACCCGGACGCGGCGCTCGCCGCGCTGGAGGCGTTCACCGGGGCGACCGGCCTCGTGCTGCCCGGGATCGCGCACAGCCTGCGCACCGAAGCCCACCGCACCCAGACCGAGATCGACCGGCAGGTCCGGGAGGGAGACGAGGAGCTGGTCGCCCTCGTCGAGGGCCTGGAGCACCAGTACGACGCGGTGGCCGGGGCCTCCTCGCGCGGCAACATGCTCGCCGAGCCCGCCGACATCCCCTCCGCCGACGAGATCGGCCGCGAGTTCGAGCAGTTCCTCGCCGAACGCGAAGGCGACGCCTGAACCCGGGTCCGGCCGGTCACCGGGCCGTCGCACAGCGCGGCCCGGTGACCGGCCGGCGCCGTCAAGCCCCTCAGATCCCTGAGGGGCTTCGGTCTGCCCCGCCGGCGAGCGGCAGTTGACCGCTCGCCCTGAGAGGGCTCTCCCGGAGAAACCGTCTCAATCCGGCCTGTTGAAGGCTGGAATTGCCCTGTTGACGCCCGTTGTGCGGTGACTTCATGCTGAATTCCCGGACATTCCGAGCGACGAGGGACAACAGGGGAAATGATGGTCTACATCAGGCGTACGCACGCGAGGGCCGGCCTCGTAGGTCTGCTGGCGGTGGGACTGTTCGGCGCCTTCGTGCCGCAGGCCTCCGCCGTCTCGTACAGCCCGTGGGGCTACTACGGGCCGGTCAAGGGCTACAAGTACAAGAACCGCGCGGCGATCGCCGACAGTTCGCGTCTCTACGCGTCGACGACGGCCGCCAGGAACGGCAGCGGCAATGTCCCGGCGGGGTACCTCGGCGCGCTGGCCCGGCTCTACAAGGGCAACGCGCTGTGCAAGTCGGCCGGGTATGCCTACAACTCCGGTCCGGCGAACAGCCTGTCCGTCCCGACCCAGGGCAACGGCTGCGGAAGCGGCGCCTACTACAGCTACGGGGCGACGAAGGCGTACAACGGAAACGGCTACAAGGCCGTCTACACCTTCAAGACCCCGACCCTCAACCACAGGTCCGTGGCGGCCGGCGCGGCACCGGCCCGGCGGGAGGCGGCGGAGGGGGCCCTGCCGAGGAACGCGCGGGGGCAGACGTACGGCTCCGGGCTGGACGCGAGGACACCCCAGGCGGCCCCCGACCTGATCCGGGCGTACACGACGGAAGGGAAGCTCGGCTACGTGAAGAGTGCGGACCTGGAGGACGAGCCGGTCCCCGCCTCGCCGCGCGAGGCCCTCGCCGTCCAGTCGGAACGGGCCGGCAAGGACCGCCGGATCCCCGTGTACGCGCTCGACGGGACCACCGCCCTCGGCACCTTCGTGATCGAGGCGCCGCGGGCCACCCTCACGAAGGGCCGCTGACCCCCCCGCACCCCGCGACCGCGCGCGGCCGGTGACGGCGGCAGTGGCCGCGAAGCCACCGCCGCCGCCCGAAGCCGCACGGGCCGGCCGATGACGCGGCGCCCGGCTGAGGCCACAGGGGCCCGCCGGGTGTCGCGGGGTGCGCCTGACCTGCCTAAGCTGCCCCCATGCTTTCCGTAGGGCTGACCGGCGGCATCGGTGCCGGCAAGAGTGAAGTGTCCCGGCTGCTCGTGCGGCACGGGGCGGTGCTGATCGACTCCGACCGCATCGCCCGTGACGTCGTGGAGCCGGGCACGCCGGGGCTGGCCGCCGTCGTCGACGCCTTCGGCGGCGGGGTTCTCACCGCCGAGGGCCGGCTCGACCGCCCGGCCCTCGGCCGGATCGTGTTCGGCAGCCCGGAGAAACTCGCCGAGCTGAACGCGATCGTGCACCCGCTCGTCCGCGAGCGTTCCGCCGCACTCCAGGAAGCCGCCCCGGCCGAGGCCGTCGTCGTCAACGACGTGCCGCTGCTCGTGGAGAACGGGCTCGGCCCGCTCTACGACCTGGTGCTCGTGGTGGACGCCCGGCCCGAGACCCAGCTGCGGCGCCTGGTCGAAACGCGCGGCATGACCGAGTCCGACGCCCGCGCCCGGATGGCCGCCCAGGCCACCCGTGAACAGCGCCTGGCCGCCGCCGATCTCGTGATCGACAACGACGGCCCGCTCGACACGCTGGCCGCACGCGTCGCCGAGGTCTGGGCCGACCTGGAGCGGCGCGCGAAAGGCTGACCGGGGTCCCGGTCCCGGGGCGGCGCCCCGGAATAGCGCCGCCGTGCCCGGTGTTGCCCCTGGGCAGTGAGGGAAGGACACCGCCATGCCCGAAAGCACCCCGGAGAACCACGTCATCGACTTCCGGGCCGCCGAGCACCTGCTCGCGGCCCGCGACCCGCGCGGCGCCGTGAAGCTCCTGGACTCCGTGATCGCCGCCCACCCCGAGAACACCGCGGCCCGCCTGCTGCGCGCCCGCGCCTTCTTCGCCTCGGCGCAACTGCGCGGCGCCGAGCTGGAGTTCAGTCTCGTGCTGGAGCGAGAGCCGGACAACGCCTTCGCCCACTTCGCCCTCGCCCGCACCTTCGAACGGGCCAACCGCCCCGAGCAGGCGCGACGCCACTTCCGGCTCGCCGCCGCCCTCGACCCGCAGCCCCAGTACCTCAAGGCCGCCGGCTTCGAGGAGCCGGTCGGGCCGGAGTAGAGCGGACGACACGAAAGGGACCGCCGGCGATCGCCGGCGGTCCCTTGGCTCTCCGCGTGTTCCCGCGCACACGCTCACGCACCGCTCTCTCACAGGCGTGCTGTCACATGGGCCACAACTGTGGTGGCTGGTGGCCGGTGTGCAGGCGTACGAGCACGACGATCAGGTCGATCGTGACCAGCACCCACAGGACCGCGCTCACCGCCGCGAGGCCGGGCTCATCGGCCAGCGAGAAACCGACGGTGGCGCCGATCGTCAGCAGCTCGCCCCACAGGCTCAGCCAGAAACGCAGTTTCAGGGGACTCTTCGCGGTCAGTGGTTCACTCCCGGTACGCATGGCACTCTCCGCTCATCGGATGCCCCTTTCGTCCCTTCTCTTCCGGTGTACCTCGATCCTGTCCGGGAGGGAAGCGAATCGGGCACTCGTTCGGGACGGATGCGGAGACGGGCGGACGAGGCCACTGCGGAGAGGGGCTGACGGGGCCGTCCTCACCCGCCCCGGCGGACCGGCCGCGCGGCGTGGGAGGCGGCCCGGGCGGCGAGCAGCGCGGGCAGGTGCTCCCTGCTCCAGGTGCGGGCCGCGGCGATCAGGGAGAACAGGCTGTGGCCCAGTGGCGTCAACGCGTACTCGACGCGGGGCGGGTTCTCGGCGTAGGAGGTGCGGGTCACCAGTCCGTCGCGTTCCATCGCCCGCAGGGTCTCGGTGAGCACCTTCGGGGTGATGCCCCGCAGGGGGACCCGCAGCTCGCCGAAGCGCCGGGGGCCGTTCTCCAGACAGATCGCGACCATCGCGGTCCACTTGTCGCCGATGCGGATCGGCAGGGCCGCGGAGGGGCACAGGGGATCGAACAGCTCGGGGTCCAAGGGCTCGTCCATGGACAGGGACGGTAGCCGGTTTCGTTGCGGTAACCGGCACCCCGGTGGCTACCGTCTCCCGGGCGGTGGGAGTCGCCCGCCGCCCAGGAAGGGGGCAGACATGAGTGGGATCGTCGTGTTCGGTGCGGGAGGCCGCGCGGGCCGGGCGGTCACCCGGGAGGCGCGCCGCCGGGGGCACCGGGTCACCGCGGTGGTACGCGATCCGCGCAAGCACACGGGGATCGGGACGGACGGGGTGCGGGTGCTCGGAGGCGACATCACGGACCCGCTCGCGGTGGCCACCGCGAGCGAGGGCCAGGACGCCGCCGTGCACGCGGTCAGCCCGTTCACCGGTCCGGAGCAGGGATTCGCGGACCTGGACCCCGAGTTCTTCGTCAAGGCCGCCGAGGCGCTGCTGCGGGGGCTGACCGAGGCGCGCGTGCACCGGCTCCTGGTCGTCGGCCTGTTCGCGACCCTCAAGGGCCCGGACGGCGCGCCGGTGCTGGACGATCCCGCGCTCCTTCCCCCGCCCATCCGCCCCTTCGCCCTCGCACAGCAGGCCGGGCTGGACCGGCTGCGAGCGGCGGACACCCCCGTCGACTGGCTCGTGCTGACCCCGCCGGCCCGGCTGGAACGGGACGCCCCGCGGACCGGCCGCTACCGCGTCGGAGGCGACACGGCCCCCGATCCGGCGACGGCGCGGCTGTCGTACGCCGACCTCGCGGTGGCGGTGCTGGACGAGTTCGAGGCGCCGCGGCACCACCGCACCCGCATCTCCGTGTACGAGTGACCGCGCACCCGTCGAGCGGGGAACTCGCGCCTCTTCGGGCCTCGTTGTACCCACAGGTGCCGACAAGGCACAGCCCGCCGCTGCCGCTCGCCGGCGGGGCAGGGCGTACGTCCCGGACCGGGGAGTGGCGGATGACGACGCATCGTGAGGGATACGGCGGTACGGGGCCTGGGGCGCTCACCCCGGACGGCTGCGCGGTCGAACTGTACGAGCGGCTGCGGGTGGGCGAGGAACCGGAGATCATCGCCGCGGCCTCCCCGCCGGGCGCCCGCGTCCTCGAACTGGGCTGCGGGGTGGGCCGGGTGACGCATCCCCTGCTGGAGCGCGGGTTCGCCGTCACCGCGGTCGACGAGTCCGCCGAGATGCTGGAGCGGGTGCGCGGGGCGCGAACCGTCCGCTCGGCGATCGAGGAACTCGACCTCGGGGAGAGCTTCGACATCGTGCTGCTCGGCTCGTTCCTCGTGCACGCGGGCGACGCAGAGGTACGGCGCGGACTGCTGCGCACCTGTCGGCGGCACCTCGCCGACGGCGGCAGCGTCCTCGTCCAGCGGGAGGGCGCCCACTACCACCAGGACCTCCCGCGCGAGCGTGTCGACCCGGCCGGGTACACGGTGCGCATCGTCTCTGCCACCCCGCGCGGCGACGGCGTCCACCAGGTCCACGCCGAGTACGAGTTCCCCGACGCGCGCTGGACCCAGACCTTCCTGTCCCGCCCGCTGGACGACGCGGCCTTCCGCGCGGCCCTCGCCGAGGCCGGGCTCGAAGTCGCCGAAGTCCTCACGGACGACGGCATCTGGGTCCGCGCGGTCGCCGCCTCCTGAGAGCGGCCGCGCGTCAGCCTGGCCGCCCCGTCCGTCCGGCCCCGCCGGGCGGCGGGGTCACATTGCCCCAGACCCCGCGCAGCCGCTCCAGCTCCCTGCGGTCCCGCTTGGTGGGACGGCCCGCGCCCCGGTCCCTGATCCCGGCCGGGGCGACCGCCTCACGCGGCGGGGGCGGCGGGCTGTGGTCCACGTAGCACTCGACGGCGACCGGCGCCCCGACACGCTTGCGCAGCAGCCCGCGCACGACGAGGACCCGGTCGCGGCCCTCGTGCCGCAGCCGCACCTCGTCACCCACCCGCACCGGGGCCGCCGCCTTCGCCGGCTCCTTGTTGACCCGCACGTGCCCCGCCCGGCAGGCCGCCGTGGCCGCCGACCGCGTCCTGACCATCCGCACCGACCACAGCCACACGTCGACGCGGACGCTGCCGCCCTCCTGCGTTCCCTCGCTCGCCATGCCACCGAGCCTAGTCGGCCGCCACCCCGCACCCGCAGGGATCGCCCGCGCTGCGCCGCACACCCGTGAGCACGACGCCGGGCCCCTTCTCGCACCCGTACGGATTACCCCGGGCCCGATACGGCCGAATGGCCGTGCACCGCCGTACCCGGTCCGCGATTCTGGCCGCCCGGGCCGGCCGCCTGCCGGCCCGGTGGACAGCGGCGGCGAAGGGCACGGCATGGAGCAGGACCCGCACGACGACCTGGAACTGGGGAACCGGGTCGACAGGCTCATGGACGGGTTGACACGCGACCTGATCCGGCTCGCCGAGATCCCGTCCATCGCCTTCCCCGGCTACCCGCCCGAACCCGTCCAGCAGGCCCACGACCTGCTCGCCGGCCTCCTGCGGGACGCCGGTGCCCAGCACGTCGAACGCATCGACCTGCCGGACACCGCCCCGGTCCTCTACGCCCACGTCCCGCCCCCGCACCCCGACGCGCCCACCGTCCTGCTCTACGGGCACTACGACGTGCAGCCCCCGGGCGACGAACAGCTGTGGCTGTCCCCGCCGTTCACCCCCACCCCGGTCGAGGGCGGACTGCGCGCCCGGGGCATCGCCGACGACAAGTCCAACGTCATCGCCCACCTCGGGCTGCTGCGCGTGTACGAGGGACGGCCGCCGTGCGGCGTCAAGCTCGTCCTGGAGGGCCAGGAGGAGTACGGCAGCGCCTTCGACGACTACCCGCCCACCGACCCCGGCCGCTTCGCCTGCGACGCCCTGCTGATCGCCGACCTCGGCAACATCCGGCCCGGCACCCCCACCCTCACGAGCGCCCTGCGCGGCGCGAGCGAGCTCACCGTCGAGGTCAGGACCCTCGAAGAGCCCCGGCACAGCGGGGAGTTCGGCGGGGCCGCGCCCGATGCCCTGCTCACCCTCGTACGCGCTCTCGCGAGCCTGCACGACGAGAGAGGGAACGTCGCCGTCGCCGGGCTGCGCCGCGAGGAGTGGACGGGCGCCGGGTACACCGAGGAGGAGTTCCGCGCACTGGCCGGCGTCCTGGACGGCGTGCCGCTGCTCGGCACCGGCGGGCTCGGCGAACGCCTGTGGACCGGGCCCGCCGTCACCGTCATCGGCCTCGACGCGCCGAGCGTGGACCGGGCCGCGTCCGCCGTCGTCCCCTACGCCCGCGCCAAACTCAACCTCCGCTTCCACCCCCACCAGGACCCGCGCGAGGCCCAGCGCGCCCTCGTCGACCACCTCGCCGCCCTCAAGCCCTACGGAGTGAGCCTCACCGTCACCCCCGGCGACACCGGCCCCGGCTACGAGGCGGCCACCGACGGGCCGGGCCACCGCGCGGCCCGCGCCGCGCTCGCCGCAGCCTGGGGCGAGGACACCCGCTACATCGCGACCGGCGGCTCGATCCCCCTGGTCAACGGCCTCGCCCGGGCCGCCCCGCAGGCCGAGGTGCTGCTCTTCGGGGCGCAGGACAACCAGTGCAACCTGCACGCCCCCAACGAACGCGTCCTCTTCTCCGAACTGCGCAACACCGTCCTCGCCGAGGCACTGTTCCTGCGTGACTTCGCCGCCGCCCGCGCCGCGGGCACCAAGGGCCGGGGCGGCGCCGCATGAGCCACAGCGACGTCAAGGACGAACGGACGGCCAACGCCGGCGACGGCGGCGGGAAGGGCTTCACCTTCCCCAGCGCCCTGACGGTCCTCGCGATCGTCACGGTCGCCGTCTGGGCCCTCGCCTTCCTCATCCCCTCCGGCGAGTACCGGCGCGACGCCGACGGCGCCCCCGTCGAGGGCACCTACCACCGCGTCGACTCCGGGCAGAGCCTCGTCGACCGGTTCAACGACCTCTTCCTCGCCCCCGTCAACGGCCTGTACGGCATCCAGGACGCGAAGAGCGGACAGGTGGGGCCCGACCTGTCGGGCGAGCTGTACGGCAGCGCCGGGGTGTTCCTCTTCGTCCTCGCGATCGGCGCGTTCATCACCGTCGTCTTCGCGACCGGCGCCCTCGACCGGGGCATCGAACGCCTCGCGCACCGGCTGCGCGAGCGCGGGCCGCTGCTCATCGCGGGCATCATGGTCGTCTTCTCCGTCCTCGGTACCGTCGAGGGCTTCGCCGAGGAGACCCTCGGCTTCTACGGGCTGATCGTGCCGCTCATGCTCGTCCTCGGCTACGACCGGCTCGTCGCCACCGGGGCGATCATCCTCGGCGCGGGCGTCGGCGTGCTGTGCTCCACCGTCAATCCCTTCGCGACCGGGGTGGCCTCCTCGGCCGCCGACATCTCCCTCGGCGACGGCATCGTCCTGCGCTTCTTCATGTGGATCGTCCTCACCACCGTGACCGTCCTCTACGTCATCCGCTACGCACGGCGCGTGCGGCGCAACCCGGAACGGTCGCTGGGCGGGTTCCGGCCGGGGGACCGGGAGCACGTCGTCACCGCGCAGGAGGAGACGCCGCCACTGAGCCGGCTGCACCAGTTCGTCCTGTGGCTGGTCGGCCTGATCTTCGCCTTCATGATCTTCTCGGTGGTGCCCTGGTCCAACGCCCTCACCGGGAACGCCGACGCCACCCCCTACGGATTCGAACTCGGCTGGTCCTTCCCGCAGCTCGCCGCCCTGTTCCTCTGCGCGGCCGTGCTCGTCGGCCTCGTCGCCCGGCTCGGCGAGGCCCGGCTCAGCGCCACCCTCGTGCAGGGCGCCGCCGACTTCATCTCGCCCGCCCTCGTGATCCTCCTGGCCCGGGGCGTCACCGTGATCATGAACAACGCGCGGGTCACGGACACCGTGCTGCACGCCATCGAGGGCGTCGTGAAAGGCACCTCCTCGGGCCTGTTCGCCGTCATCATCTTCGTCGTCAACCTGCCCCTCGCCTTCCTGATCCCGTCCACCTCCGGCCACGCGACCCTCGCCATGCCGATCCTCGCGCCGCTCGCCGATTTCGCGGGCGTCTCCCGCGCCCTCGTCGTCACCGCGTGGCAGGCCGCGAGCGGCTGGATGAACCTGTGGGTGCCGACCACCGCCGTCACCATCGGCGGCGTGGCTCTCGCGAAGGTCGGCTACGACAAGTACCTGCGGTTCGTCTGGCCACTGCTCGCCCTGCTGTTCGTCCTCGTGTGCGCCTTCGTCGCGCTCGGCGCCGTGTGGACCTGACCTCGGGCCGGGCCCGGCCCCGCCCGCGTCCGCACCCGGTCCGCCTACCCTGGGACGACATGACGAACGGCACGCGGAGCGCGGGGCGGGACCCGGCACGGAGCATGGCCGCACTCGACGGGCGCGTCGCCGACTGCCGGGCCTGCCCCCGGCTCGTCGAGTGGCGCGAGGAGGTCGCCCGCGAGAAACGCGCGGCCTTCGCCGACCAGGAGTACTGGGGCCGGCCCGTGCCCGGCTTCGGCCCCGCCGACGCCCCGCTCGCGCTGATCGGCCTCGCGCCCGCCGCGCACGGCGGCAACCGCACGGGCCGCATGTTCACCGGCGACCGCTCCGGCGACGTCCTCTTCCGCGCCCTGTACGACGTGGGACTCGCCAGCCGGCCCACCGCCGTCTCGGCCGACGACGGGCTGGAACTGCGCGGGGTACGGGTCACCGCCCCCGTGCACTGCGCACCGCCCGCCAACAAGCCCACCCCCGCCGAACGCGACACCTGCCGGCCCTGGCTGGTGAGCGAGCTGGAGCTGCTGCGGCCCGGGCTGCGGTCCGCCGTCGTCCTCGGCGCCTTCGGCTGGCAGGCCGCGCTGCCCGCCCTCGCCGCCGCCGGCTGGCGGGTGCCCCGGCCCCGGCCCGTCTTCGGCCACGGCGCCCGGGTCGTCCTGGAGGCGGCGGACGGCGGTCCGCCCCTCGACCTGTTCGGCTGCTTCCACGTCAGCCAGCGCAACACCTTCACCGGCCGGCTGACCCCCGCGATGCTGCGCGAGGTCCTGTCCGGCGCCGCGCACGCCGCCGGACTGGCCACCGACGGGCCGCGCGAGGGCCGAACAAGCGGGGACGGCCAGGAGGGCTGACCAAGCGGACGGCCCCGCCGTCCCGTACGAGAGGTACGGGAACGGCGGGGCCGTGCGGCGCTCGGGCGCGGTGCGCGCTCAGCCCTTCAGCGGTGCGCGCTCAGCCTGCCGGGGAAGTGCTCAGCCCTTCAGGGAGGCCAGGGTCTCGTTGAGAGTGGCCGAGGGGCGCATCACGGACGCGGCCTTCGCGGAGTCGGGCTGGTAGTAGCCGCCGATGTCGGCCGGGGAGCCCTGTACGGCGATCAGCTCGCCGACGATCTTCTCCTCCTGCTCGGCCAGCGACGTCGCGAGCGCCGCGAAGGCACCGGCGAGCTGCGCGTCCTCGGTCTGCTTGGCCAGCTCCTGCGCCCAGTACAGGGCGAGGTAGAAGTGGCTGCCGCGGTTGTCGATGCCACCGAGCTTGCGGCTGGGCGACTTGTCCTCGTTGAGGAAGGTGCCGGTCGCCCGGTCCAGGGTGTCCGCCAGAACCTGCGCGCGGGCGTTGCCGGTGGTCTGCGCGAGGTGCTCGAAGCTCACCGCGAGCGCGAGGAACTCACCGAGGCTGTCCCAGCGCAGGTAGTTCTCCTTGACCAGCTGCTGCACGTGCTTGGGCGCGGAACCACCGGCGCCGGTCTCGAACAGGCCGCCGCCGTTCATCAGCGGGACCACCGACAGCATCTTGGCGCTGGTGCCAAGCTCCAGGATCGGGAACAGGTCCGTGAGGTAGTCGCGCAGCACGTTGCCGGTCACCGAGATGGTGTCCTCGCCGCGGCGGATGCGCTCCAGGGAGTACGCGATCGCGTCCTCGGGCGTCCTGATCTCGATGATCAGGCCCTCGGTGTCGTGCTCCGGGAGGTACTGCTCGACCTTCGCGATGAGGTTGGCGTCGTGGGCGCGGCCCTCGTCCAGCCAGAAGATCGCCGGGACGCCGGTGGCGCGGGCGCGGGTCACGGCCAGCTTGACCCAGTCGCGGATCGGCGCGTCCTTGGTCTGGCACATGCGGAAGATGTCGCCGGCGCCGACGGGCAGCTCCAGGACCGCCTCGCCCTTCGTGTTCACGACCCGGACGGTGCCGGTGACGGGGATCTCGAAGGTCTTGTCGTGGCTGCCGTACTCCTCGGCCTTCTGCGCCATGAGGCCGACGTTCGGCACCGAGCCCATCGTGGCCGGGTCGTAGGCGCCGTGGGCGCGGCAGTCGTCGATGACGACCTGGTAGATCCCGGAGTAGCTGCTGTCCGGGATGACCGCGAGGGTGTCCGCCTCGTTGCCGTTCTTGTCCCACATGTGACCCGAGGTGCGGATCATCGCGGGCATCGAGGCGTCGACGATGACGTCCGAGGGCACGTGCAGGTTGGTGATGCCCTTGTCGGAGTCGACGTAGGCCAGCTCCGGGCCCTCCGCCAGCTCGGCCTCGAAGGACTCCTTGATCTTCGCGCCCTCGGGCAGGCCCTCCAGGCCCTTGAGGATGCCGCCCAGACCGTCGTTCGGGGTCAGGCCGGCGGCGGCGAGCTGCGCGCCGTACTCGGCGAAGGTCTTCGGGAAGAAGGCCCGTACGACGTGACCGAAGATGATCGGGTCGGAGACCTTCATCATCGTCGCCTTCAGGTGCACGGAGAACAGCACACCCTCGGCCTTGGCGCGCGCGACCTGCGCGGTCAGGAACTCGCGCAGCGCCGCCACGTGCATGACGGAGGCGTCCACCACCTCACCGGCGAGGACCGGGACCGACTCGCGCAGCACCGTCGTGGAGCCGTCGTCGCCCGACAGCTCGATGCGCAGGCTGTCCTCGGCGGGGACCACCACGGACTGCTCGGTGGAGCGGAAGTCGTCGGCGGACATCGTCGCCACGTTCGTCTTCGACCCGGACGTCCAGGCACCCATGCGGTGCGGGTGCGCCTTCGCGTAGTTCTTGACGGAGGCGGGCGCGCGGCGGTCGGAGTTGCCCTCGCGCAGCACCGGGTTCACGGCGCTGCCCTTGACCTTGTCGTACCGCGCGCGGACGTCGCGGTCCTGGTCGGTCTTCGGGTCGTCCGGGTAGTCCGGCAGCGCGTAGCCCTGCTTCTGCAGCTCGGCGATCGCGGCCTTGAGCTGCGGGATCGAGGCCGAGATGTTCGGCAGCTTGATGATGTTGGCCTCGGGCGTCTGGGCCAGTTTGCCCAGCTCGGCGAGCGCGTCCTCGACGCGCTGCCCCTCCTCCAGCCACTCGGGGAACCCGGCGATGATCCGCCCGGCCAGCGAGATGTCGCGGCTCTCCACGGCGACACCGGCCGTCGAGGCGTAGGCCTCGATCACCGGCAGGAACGAGTACGTCGCCAGGGCCGGGGCCTCGTCGGTGTGCGTATAGATGATGGTCGAGTCAGTCACCGGGTGCTCCGCTCCGTCTCCACAGTCTTCTGTCTCTTCAATATTGCTCGACATCAAGATATCCCGAAGAGGCGCCCCGTCCGAAAGGGCCCCGGCCCGCGGAACGAGCCGCCGGAACGAGCTCCGGGACGAGCCCCCGGAACGAGCCGCCGGAACCAACCCCCGGAACGAGCTCCGGGACGAGCCGCCGGATCGCGGCGCCGGACCGCGCGGATCACCTGGGCGGACCCGTGGGACCGTGCCGGCAAATACCGTGCGCCACCGCTCCCGCCGGCTCTACGCTGCGCGGATGCCTTCTCACGCCCCGTATCCCGCCACCGACCCGTACGAGCAGGGCGACCTGGACACGGGTGACGGCCACCGGCTCCACTGGGAGACGAGCGGGAACCCGCGGGGCCTGCCCGTCGTCGTCCTGCACGGCGGGCCCGGTTCGGGCAGCACCCCTTTCTCCCGGCGGTACTTCGACCCGCGGCGCTACCGCGTCGTCCTTCTCGACCAGCGTGGCGCCGGACGCAGCACCCCGCACGCGGGCGAACCCGGCACCGACCTCTCCACCAACACGCTGCCGCACCTCCTCGCCGACCTGGAGGCGCTGCGCACCGCCCTGCGCATCGACCGCTGGCTCGTGTGGGGCGCCTCCTTCGGCTCCGTCCTCGCCCTGCGCTACGCCGAGCTGCACCCCGAGCGCGTACGGGCGCTCGTCCTCACCGGACTGGCCACCGGCAGCCGCGCCGAGGTCGCCCTCCTCACCCGGGGCCTCGGCCGGTTCTTCCCCGAAGCCTTCGCCCGCTTCGTCGCCGGAGTACCCGAGGAGGACCGCGACGGCGACCTCGCCGCCGCCTACCACCGGCTCCTGGAGTCGCCCGACCCCGCCGTGCGCGCCCTGGCCGCCCGGGACTGGACCGACTGGGAGACCGCGATCGTCCCCGCCCCGCCCCGCTCCGAGCCCCGCTACGAGGACCCCCGCTTCCGCCTCGGCTTCGCGCGCCTGGTCACCCACTACTTCAGCCAGGACCACTTCCTGGGCGGCGACGAGGTCGTCCTGCGCGAGGCGCACCGGCTGCGCGGCATCCCCGGCACCATCGTCCAGGGCGCCCTGGACCCGCAGAACCTCACCGGCGTCCCCTGGCGCCTCACCGCAGCCTGGCCCGACGCGGAACTCGTCCTCGTCGACGACACGGGCCACCACGCGGGCGCGGCCGGCGTGGTCAGCGAGATCGTCAGGGCGACGGACCGGTACGCGGCGCGATGGGCGGACGGGGCGGCGTAGCGGGTCACGGGGCCCCGGGCGGCGCGCCGAGCGGGCGGGGTTTCTGACATGCCGCAGAGACTGCCGCCGCCCGAGCCGTGCCCGCCACCCATGTACGGGGTCACCCGAGGAATACGGGGTCACCCGCGGACGAGCGAAGGGCGCCGCCGTCTTCACCTCCCGGAAACCCGGTCGTTTCCGGTCGTGACACGCGCTCCCGTACCCTGGTCAGGAGCCAAGGCCGACGTTGTCCGCAGGCATCACCTCACGTGATCGCGCCGGACGGTCGCACATCCGCGACCGCCGTGACCTGCCGACTGGAGCCAGCTTGTCCGTACGCGTCCTCCGCGACCGCACCACCGCGCGCACCCCGCGCACCACCACCCTCCCGCCGTGGCTCGGCCACGCCCTGCGCGCCCAGCGCGGGCCCGTGCCCTGGATCGCCATGGCCCGGGGCGGCCTCGCCGTCCTCCCGCTGCTGCTCGCCGTCGCCGCGGGCCGCCCCACCGCCGGGGTCATGGCCGCGCTCGGCACGCTGCTCGCCGCGATCAACGACCGGCCCGGCCCCCGCCGCACCGCCGTCCTGCGGCTGTCCGCGCCCGCCCTCGCCGGAGCCTGCGGACTCCTCCTCGGCTCCTACGCCACGGCCCTCACCCCCGACCCGCGGCGGGCCCTCGTCCTGCCGCTCGTGCTCGCCGTCCTCGGGCTGCTCGCGGGCGCCGTCAGCGCGATCGGGCCCGTCGCCTCCGGCGTGGGCACCCAGTTGCTCGTGACGGCCGCGATCGGCGCCGGCATGCCCCTGCCCGAGCCCGGCTGGCAGCGGGCCCTGTTCTTCCTCGCCGGCGCCGGCTGGCTGCTCGCCCTGCGCCTGGTCCTGCCCTCACCCGGCAGGACCACCCGCAACCCGTACCGGCTCGACGGCGAACGCGGCGCCGTCGCCGCCGTCTACACCGCCGTCGCCGACCTCCTCGACGCCACGGGCACCGACCGCGCCCTGTCCCGCCGCGCCGCGCTCACCACCGCCCTCGACCAGGCACAGGACGCCCTCGCGGGCCCCCGGCTGCGTCGCTTCGCGAGCAGCGCCGCCGAACGCCGGCTGCACGCCAGGTTCTCGGCGGCCCTGCCGCTCGCCGAGGCCGCCACCGCCCTGGCCTGGACCGGGACACCGCTGCCCGCCCGCGCCGCCCGGGGGTGCCGGGACCTCGCGGACGCCGTCCTGCTCGACACCGTCCCCGGCGCCGTCCCCGCGCCCAGCAGGGACGCCGCCGGTCTGCGCTCCCTCGACAACGCCCTGCTCGACGCCGTCACCGCCTTCGACACGGCAGGACGGGCCGGGCTCGCGACGGCCCGCACCCGGCGCGGCCCTCTGCGCGAAGGGCTGCGCCGCGCCACCGGACCGGCGGGACGCGAGTACGGCGCCCGGGTCGCGCTGTGCCTGGGGGCCAGCGCCGCCGCGGCCCAGGCCCTCAACCCCGACCACTGGTACTGGCTGCCCGCGACCGCCGTCTTCCTCGTGAAGCCCGACCTCGGACCGCTCGCCTCCCGCGTGCTGTGCCGGGTCGCGGGCACCCTCGTGGGGGCCGCGCTCTTCGCCCTCCTGGTGACCGTCCTGCGGCCGGTGCCGCTGCCGGGTGCCGCCGGGCTCGTCGCGCTCGTCGCCGTGTGCGGCGCGCTGATCCCGCTCGGCATGCGCCACTTCGCGGTCCAGACCGCCGTCGTCACCGTCCTCGTCCTCGCCCTCGTCGGACTCGGCGGGGAGACCCAGGCCACCTGGAACCGCGTCACCGACTCGCTGCTGGCCTGCGCGATCGTCCTCCTCGTCGGCCACCTGCCGCTGCCCGGCCGGCGCGGCAACGTCGTCCGCAGCCGCCTCACCGCCGCCTCGCAGGCCGCCACCGACTACCTCGGGCACGTCCTCAGCGGCTCCGAGGACCGGCCCGGCCGCTGGGCGTTGCGCCGCGCCGCCTACCGCTCCCTCGCCCAGGCCCGTACCGCCGTGGAACTGTCCGCCGCCGAGCTGCCCACCCTCGCGCGGCACACCGAGGGCGCCGCCGACGTCACCGCCGTACTCGAACGCCTCGTCGACACGACGACGGCCGCCGCCGTCCACTACGACGACGCCGGCCGGCTGCCCGAGCGCGACAGCGAACGCCTCAACGCGCTCCTCGGCGAACTCGACAGCTCCCGCGCCAAGGCCGCCTGCTGACCGCACGGGCACCGACGGGGTGGCGGGGGCCGCTGCCGGGTGACGGGCCACGAGTCCCGGGTGAGGGGTTCTGGGACGAGGGGGAGCCCACGCGTCGCCGTGCGCCGTCCCTCCACGCCCCCGCGCGCACCGCGCGATCCCTCGCGCTGTCATAAGCCGGGGGCAAACAGGTGACGGAAAGGTCACAGTGCGGCCCAGGACGTCCACTTGTGCGTCATTCTCGACAAGCCCGTACCGCACCGACCGCCGACAGGCCACCGCCATCAGCGTGACGTGGACGTGCGGGCCGTCGTTGTCTCGGGCGAGACCGGCCGGCCGACGACGGACGAGAGCGGCCGACGACGCGACGGACACGACGGACAGGACGGGGTGGAGCCGTGAACAAGCGAGTGGTGCTGGAGCGTTTCCCTGCGGGCGGCCCGCGGGGCTCCTGGCCGGCCGAGGAGTTCGCCCGTGCCCTGCGCGGGGAGGGGACGGCCGCCGAAGTGGTCATGGACCTGGCTCAGGACGTGTTCCTGGTCATCGTCCGCGCCCGGGAGGCCCGGGACTGAACCGGTCGCGAGCCGGGACGGCCGACGCGCACCAGGCCCCGCACCCGCGCGCGTGGCCCGGGTGCCGGTCCGGCGACGGGCGCGAGCCCCCGTATCAGGGGCCGTGGCAGCCGGTGCTCAGCCCGTGGCGGGGGCCGGCCGTGACCACGCCGGCAAGGTGTCGGTGAGCCGGCACAGCGTCACGTACAGCGGAATGGGCGGCGTGTACGGAGCCTTGCCCGAGGGACGGTGCAGCAGCTCCGGCTCGCGTCGGCTGTCGGGAACCAGCGCCCCGGCGGCGTAGTGCACGGGTGCCGGCCACTCCAGGGCGACGTCCGAGCCCGAGGGCACGATCCACCACCAGCGGCCGCCGTCACTGAAGACGCAGCCCATTCTCGGCAGCCGGCCCATCACCCGCCGGGCCAGCGCCTCGGGCACCCCGACGGCGTCCGTACCCATCGACGTGGTCATCCCGTTCGGTACGGACAGCTTGACCAGCGCACCGCGCTCCGCTCCGCGCCCCTTGCCGCGAGCGAGGCCCAGCAGCGTGTCCAGGCCCAGCGAACGTGCCGTCACCGTGTGCATTCAGCTCCCTCTTCCCGGGGCAGCTCCGCCCAGACGACCAGTCCCGAACCGTGCTCCGCCTCATGGGTCCCCCAGGCGGTACTCACCGCGGCGACCAGGAACAGGCCCCGCCCGTGCTCGTCCTGCGGGTTCTGCCGCGGGCTTTCGGGCACCCCGCTGCACCCCTCGTCCCGCACGGCTATGAACAACCGGGCACCGCCGCCCGTACGGGCCCCGCCTCCCGTACGGACGACGGGCGCCCCGGCCCCGGCGGCGGAAGCGGCCACGGGGTGGCCCTCGGCCGGAAGCCCGGCGGACGCAGGGCGGGCAGCGGAGGCGGACCGCACCTGAAGCGGGTCCACGCCGT
Source organism: Streptomyces sp. NPDC049954 (assembly GCF_040656295.1). Lineage (NCBI taxonomy): Bacteria > Bacillati > Actinomycetota > Actinomycetes > Kitasatosporales > Streptomycetaceae > Streptomyces > Streptomyces sp. NPDC049954. The sequence continues at coordinate 195,546 of NZ_JBFALS010000005.1, read as the reverse complement.
CTCTGACATCGATGTCCAGGGCGCCCGGGGCGATACGACTCTCTGGCACCGCGCGGTGTCCCCCCGTGCGTGGCGTACGGCCCGAGTCTCTCCCTCTCGGGGAGCCCTCCTCCGGAGCGCGCACCTCGCGCAGCTCGCAGACGATCTGCCGGCTGCTCGTGTGCACGATCGCGTTGGTGACCAGCTCGGAGACGACCAGGGTCGCCGCCTCGCACGTGTCCTCGGCGACGGACCAGCCGGTGAGCTGGGCACGAGTGAGCCTCCGGGCCTGCGCGGCAGAGCCCGGATGCGCTGCCAGCTCGAAGCTCGCGCAGCGATCGGTGGCCTGGTTGGTGATTAACGGAGCGGACGGAATCACGTGTGCCACTATCGCCCCGCCGCGAACACTTGGCAAGGGTCACTCTGAAAAGTCCAAAGTGCAGTGTGCTTCAGTTGCGACGCATGGCACACTGCTCGGGAACTGTTCGCCAAGGGAGGTCGACGTGAGCGAACCGCGGTCCGCGCCGACCGTTGGTCAGGTGGTCCTGGGCAAGCGCCTGCAGGACCTGCGCGAGAACGCCGGCTTCAGCCGAGAACAGGCGGCCAAGGTCCTGCGTGTCGCCCCCGCCACGGTCCGTCGCATGGAAACGGCCGAGGTCGCGCTGAAGATTCCGTACCTTCAGCTCCTGCTTCAGTCCTACGGCGCGTCCGCCGAAGAGGCCGAAGCCTTCGTCACCCTCGCGGAGGACGCGAACCAGCCCGGTTGGTGGCAGCGGTACCACGACATCCTTCCCGGCTGGTTCAGCATGTACGTCAGCCTCGAAGGGGCCGCCGGCCTCATCCGCAGCTACGAACCGCACTTCGTCCCGGGTCTGCTCCAGACCGAGGACTACGCGCGGGCCGTGATGCTCGCCGGTTCCCTCGGCCGCACCGGCCCCGAGGACGTCGAGCGGCACGTGGACCTCCGGCTGCGCCGTCAGAAACTTCTCGTACGGGAGGACGCCCCGCGCCTGTGGGTCGTCATGGACGAGACGGTGCTGCGCCGGCCGGCGGGGGAGCCGAGGATCATGCGCGAGCAGATCGACCGGCTGCTCGAAGTCTCCGCCCTCCCCCATGTGACCCTCCAGATCGCCGAGTTCAGCGCCGGGCCGCACCCCGGCACCTTCGGACCCTTCGTCCTGTTCCGATTCCCCATGCCCGAACTCCCGGACATGGTCTACGTGGAGTACCTCACCGGCGCCGTCTACCTCGACGGGCGACCGGAAGTGGCCACGTATCTGGAGGTCATGGACCACATGGCGGCTCACGCCGCTACTGCACAACGCACAAAGGAGGTCCTCCGGGATGTCCGCAAGGAGCTGTGAATGGACCGCGTCCGGATATACAACGGCATGCCCGCGGGGGAGCTCGGCAGCGTCGGCTGGCACAAACCGTGGAGCGGCGGTAACGGCGGCAACTGCGTGGAGGCCATGAAACTGGCCGACGGACGGATCGCGTTCCGGCAGTCCGCCGATCCCGAAGGCCCGGCGCTCATCTACACCCCGGCCGAGATCACCGCCTTCATCCAGGGGGCCAAGGCCGGACAGGCGGACTTCCTCCTGTCCTGAGCCGCGCGGCTCCGCCTCCCCCCAACCCCCACCCACGCGCTCCCTTGCTGGTGGGACCGCCTTCCCCCTCCTTCCCTTCGGCTCTTCCCGCACCGGCCGGGGCTCGGCTCCACGAGCCCCGGCGTTTTCGTGTCCGGACACATTCACGGCATCCCGGTGGCCCCCCGCACGCACGGCGCCCCGCGACATAGCATCTGGTGAGTCCGACCGGCCGCCCGCGCGCGACCGGCCCCGCCGGGCGCCGGCGAGGACCGCGGTGCGCATCCACCGGCCCGCCTGACGGGCCGTCCGTCGCACCACCTCTGTTCGCACTCTGTTCCGCCCTCCCGTCACCGGATTACAGGAGCGTCACATGACCGGGCACGACATACCCTCCCCTTCCGCCTCGGGCGGCACCGCGCCCCTGCCGCCCGTCGACACCACCCGGCCCCACCCCGCCCGCATCTACGACTGGTTCCTCGGCGGCAAGGACAACTACGTGGTCGACGAGGAGATGGGGAAGCAACTGAGCCTCCTCGAACCCCGTGTCGCGGACATGGCCGTCGCCAACCGCTCCTTCATGCGCGCTGCCACCCGCTGGACCGCCGAGCAGGGCACCCGCCAGTTCCTCGACGTCGGCACCGGCATCCCGACCGAACCCAACCTGCACCAGGTCGCCCAGAGCGTGGCCCCGGAATCGCGCGTCGTCTACGCCGACAACGACCCGATCGTGCTGCGCCACGCCGAAGCACTGCTGCGCAGCACCCCCGAGGGCGTCACCGAATACGTGCAGGCCGACGCCCGCAAAACGGAGAGCATCCTCGAAGCGGCGGGCTCCGTCCTCGACTTCGACCGGCCCGTCACGCTCTCCCTCATCGCGCTCATGCACTTCATCTCCGACGAGCAGGGCGCCTACGACATCGTGCGGGGGCTCGTGGAACCACTCGCCCCCGGCAGCTACCTCGTCCTCACGCAGGGCACCGCGGACTTCAACCCGGGGAAGGCGGACGACGCCCTCGACCTCTACCGGAAGAGCGGCATCACCATGGCGCTGCGCCACCGTGACGGCGTCGAGCGCTTCTTCGAGGGCCTCGAACCCCTGGGCCCCGGCGTGGTCCCCCTCGGCGAGTGGGCGCCCGGGGACGCCGAGCGCGTCCCCACGCCGGACGGCCGACCGCTCCCCGGCTGGGTGGGGATCGCCCGCAAGAACTGACGGCCGGGTACGGGGACCGGCCACCGCGCGCGAGCCCGGCCCGGCCGGGAGCCGGCGGCCGGCCCGTACTGCCGCGCCCCGGGTGCTGCCGCCGCCGGCCGGGCCCTCAGCTCCCCCCGGCCAGGGCCAGGACGAGGGAGATCAGCGCGGCCGCCGAGGCACCGCACCGTATGTGGTTCCACACCGTCCACTCGGCGAGGTAGCGCCGCCACGGCTCCTCACTCGTGGCAGCCTGCGGATCGATCGCCTCCAGAGCGGTGTTGCGCGGCACGTTGGCCGCCGCCGTCACACCGAAGCCGCCGACGAGATACAGCCCGCAGCCCAGCAGCACCTCCGTCAACCCGCTCTCCGGGCGCCGCACCAGGGTGACCACGGCCGCCGTCGCGCACAGCACGGCGGCGCCCAGGAACACCGCGAGGAAGAGCGGGTTGACGATCACCTTGTTGATCCGCTGCATCGCGGCCAGCCCCTGGGGCGGTGGCAACTGACGCAGCGCCGGCATCACCGAGACGGAGAAGGCGAAGAACACGCCCGCCATCAGCCCGCAGCACACCGCCGCCGCCAACACCAGCAGGAAATGCGGGCCTTCCAGTGAGGAGCCCTCGGCCTGCCACAACGACTCGGTCTTCATGATCCCCCGATCCACATACGGACGGTCACACCACGTGACCGCCGACGGGATCAAGTGAAGCGGCCCCCGAGCGCTTTGACCATGCCTGTGGACAACTCTCGTGAACCGGCACTCACCCGAACGGGTGGCACCCGTGCCCCGCCGCCCGGCGTCGGCTCCCGGAGGGCCCGCCCCTCGTCTCCGCGCGGGCCGACCGGCAGGATGGACCCCGTGCGATTCGAAGCGATCACCTGGGAACGGCTCACCGCGTCCCTCGCCGAGCAGCTGCTGACCACGGAGCCCGCCGACGGCGGGGAGCGGGTCCGGGCCGCCTTCGACGGCGCCCCCGCGGCCCGCCCCGGGGACCTCGCCGAGAGCGTCGCGGGAGCGCTGCGCGAACGCGGACGCTTCGCGCTGCCCGTCGCCACCGAGGGATTCCTGCGCCCGGCCTCGCTGCGCTACGAGTACGGGCACAAGGACCCCGCCTCCTACTACTCCGGCTGGTTCGACGTCCCCGCGCTCTGGCGCGAGGTGTTCGGCCCCCTCGACCCCGGCGGCGAGGGGCGCGTCCTGCCCGACCTGTGGGATCCGCTCACCGACCGGGCCACCCGCTCCCCGTACGTGACGCTGCCGCCCGGCGGCTTCCTCCTGCTGCACGGACCGCTGCTGTTCGGGCACTGGTTCCCCATCGACCTCGGTGTGCACCTCTCACTCAGCGAGGGAGCGCTGCGCCGGCGCACCCCGCAGGACGAGCAGTGGACCCTGCCCGCCTTCGCCCGCTACGAGGAGGACACCGCCCCCGCCGAGGTCGCGGACATCCTGGTGCGGGCCGACGACCCCCGGCATCCCGCCTGGCGGCCACCTGGCCATTACGCCGAGTGAGCGTAGCCCGCGCTGCGGGTGCGCACCGTGTGGTATGCGGTGAGAATGGCGAGGGCCGGACGGCGCCGCTCTGCCCGGACGGCCAACGGCACCCCAGGAGGTATCGATGACGAACGCCGCAGACATCATGAACCGTGGGGCCCAGTGGATTCCCGCCCACGAGACGCTCGACCGCGCCGCCCAGGTGATGCGGGACCACCGGCTCGGGGCGCTTCCCATCGCCGACGCGGACGAGCGGATGCGGGGCATCCTCACGGACCGTGACATCGTCGTGGACTGCGTCGCCAAGGGGCACGACCCCGCGAAGACCACCGCCGGTGACATGGCGCAGGGCACGCCGCGCTGGATTCCCGCCGACGCGGATCTCGACGAGGTCCTGCGCGAGATGGAGGAGCACCGCGTCCGCAGGCTGCCCGTGATCGAGGGGAAGCGACTGGTCGGCATGATCAGCGAGGCCGACCTCGCCGCACACCTGAGCGGGGAGCAGTTCGCGACCTGGGCGTCCCGCGTCTACGCGTAGAACCGGCCCGCCACCACGCGCGACCCCCGGAAGGGGTGGACACGGCTGTTCGCCCGCCGTGTCCACCCCTTCCGGGGGTCCACCGCCGAGGGGGCGGCGGCTCGGGAGCACGTGCGGGCACGCACACCTTCGCCGCGTGCGCTCTCATCCCGGCGTCCGTCCTCGTCAGGGCGTCCCGAGCCCGTCGGTCGCCGCGTCCGTGTTCCGCACTGCGTTTCGCGCTCGCCCCCGCGTCCGCCCTCGTCACGGCGTCCCACGCCCGTCACCGTCCGCCTCGGCACTCGCCGTCCGCCTCAGAACAAGGGCTGCGGCAGGACTCCCTCCAACTCCAGAAGCCTGCGCTTGGTCTCCACGCCGCCCCCGAAACCGCCGATGCCACCGTCCCGTTCCACGACACGGTGGCACGGCACGACGACCGGCAGCGGATTGGCTCCCATGGCGATCCCCACCGCCTGCGCGGCTCCCGGCTGCCCGACCCGCCGGGCGAGGTCCCCGTAGCCGACGACCGAGCCGAACGGCACCCCGCTCTCCAGCTCACGCAGCACCTGGCGGTGGAACCCGGTGGTCAACGACCAGTCCAGCGGCAGCGTGAAGCGCGTGCGACGGCCGGCGAAGTACTCCTCGAACTCGGCTCGGGCGGCGGCCAGCACCGCCTGACCGGACACCGGATCGGCGGCGCCGCCCAGCCGGCCGGTCAACCGCTCCAGCTCGGCCTCCCGTATCTCCTCGCCCGCGTGGAACACGACGCGCAACAGGCCGGTGCCGGTCGCGGCCAGCAGCAGGGGACCGATCGGGGTCCGCAGCACGCTCCAGGACCAGCCGGCCGGACCCGGACCGCCTGCCGACGCGCCGCCGCCCGGGCTCTCCCCGTCGCCGCCCCGGGTCGCCTCGCCCCGGTCCGCCGACCGCGTGTGACTGTTCATGCCCACACCGTACGACCCGCCACCGACACCGGCACGGGGCCGCTCGGCGGAGCGGAGCGTCAGTCCTCCAGGGCCGCCCGCACCACGTCCGGGGCGTTGGTGATCACTCCGTCCACGCCGTAGCCCGCCGCGCGCCGGGTGTCGTCCGCCGTGTCCACGGTCCAGGTGAACACCTCCAGCGGCTTGGCGTGCGGTCCCTTGAGGGCGTGCACCGCGGCCACGTAGTCCCCGTCGATGGTCACGTGCGAGGAGTTGATCTGGTCCGCGAACTTCGCGTACTCGGGCAGTTCCTTGATCTGCGGCGTACCGAGGTAGCCGGTCTTCACCTCGGGCCGTTGCTCGTGCACGGTGCGTACGCTCGCCGCGTCGAAGCTCTGGACCACGAGCCGGTCACGGACGTGCGAGCGGTCCAGCCAGCCGTCCCGCCGCAGCGCGTCGAGGGTCTGCCGCTCGATGCCCGGGTACAGATCGGGGCTCTTGAGCTCCAGGATCAGGTTCTGGTGGTTCCGGGTCACCCGCCGCATGTACTGGTCCAGCGTCGGGATGCGGGCCCCCTCGAACTCCTGCCCGAACCAGCCGCCCGCGTCCAGCCGGGCGATCTCGGCCGCCGTGAAATCGCGGACGTTCCACGGCGCCCGGTCGGGAAAGACCTGCTCCACGTCGGTCGTCCGGGTCAGCGTCGTGTCGTGCAGCACGACGAGCTTGCCGTCCTTCGTGCGCTGGACGTCGTTCTCGACCCAGCGGAAACCCAGCTCGGCCGCCCGGTCGACCGCGGCCAGCGTGTTCTCGGGGGCCTGCTTGGCGGCGCCCCGGTGGGCGACGACCGTCACGTCCTGCGGCGACCGGTCCCGCAGGACGGTGTCCGCTGCCGCCGAAGTGGCGGGGAGACCGATCAGCGCACCGGCCCCCACGAGCGCGACGGCGACCGCTGCGGCGGAACGAGCAAACATGGAAGCTCCTGGTGTTCGCGGGTTCACTGACTGTACGAGAGTGGCCGTCCGCGTGCGACAGGAAGCGGACGGGGGATGGCCGTCCGGCGAACGGCCCGGCAAGAACCGGCCACCCGCTCCGCCGCCCCGGATGGCCGGGAGGCACCGCCGCCGCACTCGCTTCCAGGGCGTCGCTGCGCCACCCGGGTGGCCCCGCGACTTCTCCGTCGGCCGACGGTTGTCAGTGGCTGGTCGTACGGTGGATTCCATGCGGCCCGTATCCCACATCGAACGCACGGTGGCGCCTTTCGAGGTCGTCAGCCCGTACCAGCCGAGCGGCGACCAGCCGGCAGCCATCGCCGAGCTCGAAAAGCGCATCCGCGGGGGCGAGAAGGACGTCGTCCTGCTGGGAGCGACCGGTACCGGCAAGTCCGCGACCACCGCGTGGATGATCGAGAAGCTCCAGCGCCCCACCCTGGTCATGGCGCCCAACAAGACCCTGGCCGCCCAGCTCGCCAACGAGTTCCGCGAACTGCTGCCGAACAACGCGGTCGAGTACTTCGTGTCCTACTACGACTACTACCAGCCCGAGGCGTACGTCCCCCAGTCGGACACCTACATCGAGAAGGACTCCTCGGTCAACGAGGAGGTCGAGCGCCTGCGGCACTCCGCGACCAACTCCCTGCTCACCCGCAGGGACGTCGTGGTCGTCGCCTCCGTCTCCTGCATCTACGGCCTCGGCACACCGCAGGAGTACGTGGACCGCATGGTCCCCCTGCGGGTGGGCGCCGAGATCGACCGCGACGACCTGCTGCGCCGCTTCGTCGAGATCCAGTACACGCGCAACGACGTGGCCTTCACCCGGGGCACCTTCCGGGTGCGCGGCGACACCATCGAGATCTTCCCGGTCTACGAGGAGCTGGCCGTCCGCATCGAGATGTTCGGCGACGAGATCGAGGCGCTGTCGACCCTGCACCCGCTCACCGGCGAGGTCATCAGCGACGACGAGCACCTGTACATCTTTCCCGCCTCGCACTACATCGCCGGTCCCGAGCGCATGGAGCGCGCGATCAACGGAATCGAGAAGGAGCTGGAGGAGCGCCTCGCCGAACTGGACGGACAGGGCAAGCTCCTGGAGTCCCAGCGGCTGCGGATGCGCACCACCTACGACATCGAGATGCTCCGCCAGATCGGCACCTGCTCCGGCGTGGAGAACTACTCGATGCACTTCGACGACCGTGCGCCCGGCACGGCGCCGAACACCCTGCTCGACTACTTCCCCGAGGACTTCCTCCTCGTCATCGACGAGTCGCACAACACGGTCCCGCAGATCGGCGCGATGTACGAAGGGGACGCCTCCCGCAAGCGGACCCTCGTCGACCACGGTTTCCGGCTGCCCTCGGCCCTCGACAACCGTCCGCTGAAGTGGGAGGAGTTCCTCGGCCGCATCGGCCAGACGGTGTTCCTGTCCGCGACGCCCGGCAAGTACGAGCTCTCGCGCGCCGACGGCTACGTCGAGCAGATCATCCGGCCCACCGGGCTCGTCGACCCGCAGATCGTCGTGAAGCCCACCGAGGGACAGATCGACGATCTCGTGCACGAGATCCGCGAGCGCACCGACAAGGACGAGCGGGTCCTGGTCACCACCCTCACCAAGAAGATGGCCGAGGACCTCACCGACTACTTCCTCGAACTCGGCATCCGGGTCCGCTATCTGCACAGCGACGTGGACACCCTGCGCCGGGTCGAACTGCTGCGGGAACTGCGTTCCGGGGAGTACGACGTCCTCGTCGGCATCAACCTGCTCCGTGAGGGACTCGACCTGCCGGAGGTGTCCCTCGTGGCCATCCTCGACGCCGACAAGGAGGGCTTCCTGCGCTCCGGTACCTCCCTGATCCAGACGATCGGCCGCGCGGCGCGCAACGTCTCCGGCCAGGTCCACATGTACGCGGACAGGATCACCCCGGCGATGGAGCGGGCCATCGACGAGACCAACCGCCGTCGCGAGAAGCAGATCGCCTACAACGAGGAACGCGGCCTCGATCCGCAGCCACTGCGCAAGAAGATCAACGACATCGTCGCGGCCATCGCCCGCGAGGACGTGGACACCGAGCAGCTCCTCGGCACCGGGTACCGGCAGTCCAAGGACGGCAAGGGCGTCAAGACGCCGGTGCCGGCGCTCGGCGGACAGGGCAAGGCGGCCGCCGCGAAGGGCAAGAAGGGCAGGGCCAAGGACGCCACCCCCACCGACCGCCCCGTCGAACAACTCACCCAGCAGATCGAGGACATGACCGCACGCATGCGGGCCGCCGCGGCCGACCTCCAGTTCGAGGTCGCCGCCCGGCTGCGGGACGAGGTCTCCGAGATGAAGAAGGAGCTGCGCCAGATGAAGGAAGGCGGGCTCTCCTGACCCGGGACCGGGGCCACTGATCCGGAGGGCGTGGCCCCGGGGGGGCGTTCCGGGGTTCCCGTCCGGGCGCACGGGGTACGGCACCGGTCGGACGACATGTCGCAGGAGCGGCACAATCCGTGTGCGCGGGCTGCGGAAGCCGGGTTCCCGGTGCGAGAGTGCGAGCGGCCGCGTCCACGGGGCGCCGGCCCGCAGCCGCGCCACCACCACCGGAAGGGGACCACGCGTGACGGTCAACATGACCAAGGGCCAGGCCATCAGCCTGAGCAAGAGCGACGGGGGCACGCTGACAGCGGTCCGGATGGGCCTCGGCTGGCAGGCCGCCCGCAAACGCGGACTGTTCGGCTCGCGCACGCGCGAGATCGACCTGGACGCGTCCGCGGTGCTCTTCGCCGACAAGCGCCGCGTCGACGAGGTCTTCTTCCAGCACCTCGTGAGCAATGACGGCTCGGTCCGGCACACCGGGGACAACCTGGTCGGCGGGGCCGGGCAGGGGGACGACGACGAGTCGATCCTCGTCGACCTGCAACAGGTACCCGAGCGCGTCGACCAGATCGTCTTCACGGTGAACTCCTTCACCGGACAGACCTTCCAGGAGGTGCAGAACGCGTTCTGCCGGCTCGTCGACGAGACGACGGGCGAGGAACTGGCGCGCTACACCCTCGCGGGCGGCGGCCGGTACACGGCGCAGATCATGGCCAAGGTGCACCGCTCGGGGGGTGGCTGGCAGATGACCGCCCTCGGGTCACCCTCGGAGGGCCGCACCTTTCAGGACCTCATGCCCGCCATCCTGCCGCTCCTGTGACCCCGGACCCGGGCGGCGCTCCCGCGTGACGGGCGTGCGGCCGAGGCGCGCCTCACCCCCGGCCGCATGCCCCACCGCCCGCAAACGCTTTGGCCGCACGCCCGCATGCCCCACCGCCCGCAAACGCTTTGGCCGCACGCCCGCATGCCCCACCGCCCGCAAACGCTTCGGCCGCACGCCGCACGCCGCACGCCGCACGCCGCACGATCACGCCGTTGCGCGGGGCCGAGCGGCTGAATCCCCGGGCGGCTTTGCTGCCGGCCCAGGAGCGGGAACGGCCCCTCGCGCCCCGACGGAGCGCCCCTCCGGGCGCCCTCGGCGTCGGGACGCACCATCGACAGGCCGATCCCTTGGGGATTCTTTTACCAATCTCTTTACATCCCTTGGTTTTTTCGCGTAGGTTGAGCGTCACGGAGGGGAGTACTCCTCAAGCGGCGTGCCCGTCAATACGGATCAACCGATCCCGGGGCGCCGGCCAGGGGCAGGGACCCCGGGTGGAAGAGACCTCCGGCAGCGACGAGCTGATCATCTGCCGTGACGTACTGCCGGAGGCGCAGTGAACATCTCTCTCACCGTGTGGCTACTGACGATCGTGGCCTTGTGCGCCCTGATCGCGGTCGACTTCTTCATCGGCCGTAAACCCCACGACGTGTCCATGAAGGAAGCCGGCATCTGGACGGTGGTCTGGGTCACCCTGGCCTGCCTCTTCGGGCTGGGGCTGCTGATCTTCGGCGGAGGGAAACAGGGCGGGGAGTTCTTCGCCGGGTTCATCACCGAGAAGTCCCTCAGCGTCGACAACCTCTTCGTCTTCGTCCTGATCATGGCGAAGTTCGCGGTCCCCACGAAGTACCAGCAGCGGGTCCTGCTGATCGGCGTCCTGATCGCCCTGGTCCTGCGGACGGCGTTCATCCTGGCCGGGGCCGCGATGATCTCCAGCTTCTCCTGGATCTTCTACATCTTCGGCGCCTTCCTGATCTACACCGCCTGGAAGCTCATCCAGGAGGCCAGGAGCGACGAGGAGGACGAGGAGTTCGAGGAGAACAAGCTCCTCAAGTCCCTGGAACGCCGCTTCGGGGTCGCCGACCGCTATCACGGCACGAAGCTGTTCCTGAGGCAGAACGGCAAGCGGATCATGACGCCGATGCTCGCCGTGATCCTCGCCATCGGCACGACCGACGTCCTCTTCGCCCTCGACTCCATCCCGGCGATCTTCGGTCTCACCCAGGACCCGTACATCGTCTTCACCGCCAACGCCTTCGCCCTGATGGGGCTGCGCCAGCTCTACTTCCTCATCGGCGGACTGCTCAGGAAGCTGGTCCACCTGAGCTACGGCCTGTCGATCATCCTCGGGTTCATCGGCGTGAAGCTGGTCCTGCACGCGCTGCACGAGAACGGGGTGCACGTGCCGGAGATCCCGACCGTCGTCTCGCTCGGCGTGATCGTGCTCGTCCTCGCCGTCACCACCGTGACCAGCCTCCTCGCCTCCCGCAAGCAGGAGCGGGCGGCGGTGCGGGACGCGGCGGGCACCGGTGGCGAGGAGGGTGACAAGAACTCGGCCCAGTCGTCCAGGGACGGGGACGGCAGGGCCGGCCTGAGGCGCTGACCGCGGCCGGCGCGCCTCACCGCGTGGCCCTCGTCCGCCATGGGGACGGACGAGGGCCACGCCTCTCCACGCCTCTCCAGCGGCCCGCGCCAGCCGCCCGGCGCGGGTCCCGTGATAGACCTCCGGGTGCAGCGCCGAACCGCACCGGAGGAACCATGGCCCACACGCTCGCGACCGCCCCGATCATGATCCTGAACGGGCCGAACCTCGACCTTCTGGGACAGCGGCAGCCCGAGATCTACGGCAGCGAGAGCCTCGCCGACATCGAGGCGCTGTGCACCGGGACCGCGGCGCGCCACGGCGGCACCGTGGACTTCCGGCAGAGCAATCACGAGGGCGAACTGATCGACTGGGTGCACGAGGCCCGGCTGCACCACGCGGGGATCGTCATCAACCCCGCCGCCTACTCACACACTTCGGTCGCCCTGCTCGACGCCCTCAACGCGTGCGACGGGCTCCCCGTGATCGAGGTGCACATCTCCAACATCCACCGGCGCGAGCAGTTCCGGCACCACAGCTACGTCTCACTGCGCGCCGACGGGGTCATCGCGGGCTGCGGAGTGCAGGGGTACGCCTTCGGGGTGGAGCGCGTGGCCGCGCTCGCCGGCTGAACCCACCCGCCCCGGCGGCCCGCTGTCGCCGGTCGTCACCAACCCCGCGCGCGCCACTCCGGCAGATGCGGGCGTTCCGCGCCGAGCGAGGTGTCCTCGCCGTGGCCCGGGTACACCCAGGTCTCGTCGGGCAGCCGCGCGAACAGCCGGGTCTCCACGTCGTCGATCAGCTGCGCGAAGGCCGCGGGGTCGGAATGCGTGTTGCCGACCCCGCCGGGGAACAGGCAGTCGCCGGTGAACACGTGCGGGGAGCCGTCCGGATCGTCGTAGACCAGGGCGATCGACCCCGGTGTGTGCCCGCGAAGGTGCCGTACGGTCAGCCCCACCCGGCCCACCCTGACCAGGTCGCCGTCGTCCACCGGCGCGTCCGTCGCGACCGGGATGCCCTCGACGTCCTCGCGCCCCGCGCAGGTCAGCGCGCCGGTGCGGGACACGACCTCGGCGAGAGCCTGCCAGTGGTCGGGGTGGCGGTGCGTCGTCGCCACCGTGCGGATGCCGTCCTCGCCGACGAGTGTCAGCAGCGTGTCGGCGTCGTTGGCCGCGTCGATCAGCAACTGCTCACCGGTCTGTCGGCACCGGAGCAGATAGGCGTTGTTGTCCATCGGGCCGACCGCGACCTTCGAGATGATCAGGTCGCGCAGCTCGTGCACGTCCGCCGGGCCACCGACTCGCACTTTCCCGCTGTACGTCATGGCGGTCACCCTAGACGAACCGGGGCCCGGCCCCGCCCTCGCGCGTGCCACGCGGGCGAGGGCGCGCCCGTCACCGCGGCGGCCGTGACGTGTCAACCGCCCGCGCGTTGTGCAGGGCGCCCGCTCGTGTCCCGTGACCGCCCTATCGCACCGCGTACCACTCGTCGGCCCGGCATGGGTATCGATCGCGTGACTCATGCCGCCTCCACCACTCGTCCGGGTGAAGGTGGCGGACCTGGGCCCAAAATCGAATGTGCGTGCTATACGCTCGGGGAGGCAGTCGAGAGGCATCCTTGAGGAGCATCCTGGAGGGTGGCACCGCGACCGCCGGAATCGACGGCGGGCCCGTGGTGTTGCACGAGGAGCGGTGAGCGTCTCCGGGGGAGCGCCGTCGAACCGGCCGCCCGCCGGGTCCGGAGCCATCCGGGCGGCGAGCGCCGTCACACCCGGGGCGCCCAGCCGTCCAGGGCCGACCGACCAGCATGTTCACCGCAGCATCGCCGTCCATCGCTGAGGCGGGCCGCGCCTTCCCGGTTGCCACCGGAGGGCCCCGGCCACGACCGGGCCGATGGTCCAGACAGTTCTCCGAGGCAGGGCCACCGCCCCGCTTCTGCCGACAGAAAGGTGCGGACCGGCGTGGCCGACCGTCTCATCATCCGTGGAGCGCGCGAGCACAATCTGAGGAACGTCTCGCTCGACCTCCCCAGGGACTCGCTCATCGTCTTCACGGGCCTCTCCGGGTCGGGCAAGTCCTCTCTCGCCTTCGACACGATCTTCGCCGAGGGCCAGCGCCGCTACGTGGAGTCCCTGTCCTCGTACGCCCGGCAGTTCCTCGGCCAGATGGACAAGCCCGATGTCGACTTCATCGAGGGCCTGTCCCCGGCCGTCTCCATCGACCAGAAGTCGACCTCGCGCAATCCGCGCTCCACGGTCGGCACCATCACCGAGGTCTACGACTACCTGCGCCTGCTGTTCGCGCGGATCGGCAAACCGCACTGCCCCGAGTGCGGGCGCCCCATCGCGCGGCAGTCGCCCCAGCAGATCGTGGACAAGGTCCTTGGCCTGCCCGAGGGCAGCCGCTTCCAGGTGCTGTCCCCGCTCGTGCGCGAGCGCAAGGGCGAGTTCGTCGACCTGTTCGCCGACCTCCAGACCAAGGGCTACAGCCGCGCCCGGGTCGACGGCGAGACCGTCCAGCTCACCGAGCCGCCCAAGCTCAAGAAGCAGGAGAAGCACACCATCGAGGTGGTCATCGACCGCCTCACGGTCAAGGAGAGCGCCAAGCGCCGCCTGACCGACTCGGTCGAGACGGCGCTCGGCCTGTCGGGCGGCATGGTCGTCCTCGACTTCGTCGACCTGGAGGCCGACGACCCCGAGCGCGAGCGCATGTACTCCGAGCACCTCTACTGCGCGTACGACGACCTCTCCTTCGAGGAGCTTGAGCCGCGCTCCTTCTCCTTCAACTCCCCGTTCGGCGCCTGCCCCGAGTGCAGCGGCATCGGTACGCGGATGGAGGTCGACCCCGAGCTGATCGTGCCCGACGAGGACAAGTCCCTCGACGAGGGCGCCATCCACCCGTGGTCGCACGGTCACTCCAAGGAGTACTTCGGCCGCCTCGTCGGCGCCCTCGCCGACGCGCTCGGCTTCCGTACCGACATCCCCTTCGCCGGGCTGCCGCAGCGCGCCAAGAAGGCCCTGCTGTACGGCCACAAGACGCAGATCGAGGTCCGCTACCGCAACCGCTACGGCCGCGAGCGGGTCTACACGACCCCCTTCGAGGGGGCGGTGCCCTTCGTGAAGCGGCGCCACTCGGAGGCGGAGAGCGACACCAGCAGGGAGCGCTTCGAGGGCTACATGCGCGAAGTGCCCTGCCCCGAGTGCCACGGAACCCGGCTCAAGCCGATCGTGCTCGCGGTCACCGTGATGGGCAAGTCCATCGCCGAGGTCTCCGCGATGTCCATCACCGACTGCGCCGACTTCCTCGCCGAACTCCGGCTCAGCGGCCGGGACAAGAAGATCGCCGAGCGGGTGCTCAAGGAGGTCAACGAGCGGCTGCGCTTCCTGGTCGACGTGGGCCTGGACTACCTCTCGCTCAACCGCGCGGCCGGCACGCTGTCCGGCGGCGAGGCCCAGCGCATCCGGCTCGCCACCCAGATCGGCTCCGGACTCGTCGGCGTCCTCTACGTCCTGGACGAGCCGTCCATCGGCCTGCACCAGCGCGACAACCACCGGCTCATCGAGACCCTGGTGCGGCTGCGGGACATGGGCAACACCCTGATCGTGGTCGAGCACGACGAGGACACCATCAAGGTCGCCGACTGGGTCGTGGACATCGGCCCCGGCGCCGGCGAGCACGGCGGAAAGGTCGTGCACAGCGGTGAGCTGGCCGGGCTGCTGACCAACAAGGAGTCGCTGACCGGTCAGTACCTCGCGGGCAAGCGCGCCATCGCGGTGCCCGACGTACGCAGGCCGGTCGACCCGAAGCGGCACCTGACCGTGTTCGGCGCGAAGGAGAACAACCTCCGCGACATCGACGTGTCCTTCCCGCTCGGTGTGCTCACCGCCGTGACCGGGGTCTCCGGCTCCGGGAAGTCCACGCTGGTCAACGACATCCTCTACACGCACCTCGCGCGCGAGCTGAACGGGGCCCGTTCGGTCCCCGGCCGGCACACCCGGGTCGAGGGCGACGACCAGGTCGACAAGGTCGTGCACGTCGACCAGTCGCCCATCGGCCGCACCCCCCGGTCCAACCCGGCGACCTACACCGGCGTCTTCGACCACGTGCGCAGGCTGTTCGCCGAGACGATGGAGGCGAAGGTGCGCGGCTACCTGCCGGGCCGCTTCTCCTTCAACGTCAAGGGCGGCCGCTGCGAGAACTGCGCGGGCGACGGCACGATCAAGATCGAGATGAACTTCCTCCCGGACGTCTACGTCCCGTGCGAGGTCTGCCACGGCGCCCGGTACAACCGGGAGACCCTGGAGGTCCACTACAAGGGCAAGTCCATCGCCGAGGTCCTGGACATGCCGATCGAGGAGGCCTGCGACTTCTTCGAGGCGGTCCCCGCCATCTCCCGGCACCTGCGCACCCTGGACGACGTCGGCCTCGGCTACGTCCGGCTCGGCCAGTCCGCGCCGACCCTCTCGGGCGGCGAGGCGCAGCGTGTGAAGCTCGCGAGCGAACTCCAGAAGCGTTCGACCGGCCGCACCGTCTACGTCCTGGACGAGCCGACCACCGGCCTGCACTTCGAGGACATCAGCAAGCTCATCAAGGTGCTGTCCGGCCTCGTGGACAAGGGCAACACGGTCATCGTCATCGAGCACAACCTCGACGTGATCAAGACTGCCGACTGGGTCGTCGACATGGGCCCCGAGGGTGGCAACGGCGGCGGCGTCGTGGTCGCCGAGGGCACCCCCGAGGAGGTCGCCGCCGAGCCCGCGAGCCACACCGGTCGCTTCCTCGGCGAGGTCCTCGGCCCGCAGGCCGTCGCCGAGGCGGCGGCCCGGCCCGCCAGGAAGACGGCCGCCCGGCGGTCCGGGGCCGCCAAGAAGACGCCCGGCCAGATCGTCCCCGGCCAGAGCGCCGCGCGGAAGACCACGGCCGCCAAGGGCGCCGGAGCCAAGGCCAAGGCGGCCACGGGCACAGGGGCCGGCCCGGCGAAGAAGTCCGCTCCCGCGAAGCGGACGGCCCGCAAGAACGCGTAGGCGGACGGCTCGTAGGAGCTGACGGGGCGCGCGGGCGCCGAAGCGAAGGGCCGGGGTCCGGACAAGGACCCCGGCCCTTCGCCGTCCCTCGGGGCCTGGCCTCCCAGGAGGCCAGGCCCTGCCGCGTCCCGGATCAGTCCAGCTCGTGCGCGTACGGCGGCTGGGCCCCGGCCCGGGAACAGGTCACCGCCGCCGCCCGTGCCGCGTAACCGAGGACGTCCTCCCAGCCCGCCGCGCCCAGACCCGCGAGCCCCTCCGGGCTCAGGGCGCCCCGGGACTCCAGCCGGTGCAGCAGCGCCGCGTTGACCGTGTCACCCGCCCCGATCGTGTCGACCACTTTCACGGCGACCCCCGGCACCCGGTAGGTGGCGCCCTGACGCGTCCGTACGCTCAGGCCCTCCCCGCCGTGCGTGATCACCACGGCCGACGGACCGAGCCGCAACCAGTCCTCCGGGCCGCCGCCCAGCCAGCGCGCGTCCTCCTCTGACAGCTTGAGCAGGCTCACGTACGGCAGCCAGGAGCGGAAGCGCTCCCGGTAGGCCGCGGGGCCGGCGATCAGCCCCGGGCGGATGTTCGGGTCGAGCAGGGTGAACACCCCGGCCGCCGACTGCTCGCGCAGCAGCTCCTCGTACGCGCTCGCGCCCGGCTCCAGCACGAGGGAACAGGTCCCGAAGCACACCGCCGTGACGTCCTGCGGCAGGTTCGTCGGCAGAGAGAACAGGCGGTCCGCCGTGCCCTCCGCGTAGAACGTGTACCCGGCGGAGCCGTCCTGGCCGAGCACCGCGACGGCGAGCGTCGTCGGCTCCGGGCCGCGCTGCACCCCCGAGGTGTCCACGCCCGCCGTCTCCAGGCGCGCGATCAGCTCCGTGCCGAAACCGTCGGCCGAGACCCGGGAACAGAACGCCGTGCCGCTCCCGAGCCGCCCCAGCGCGACCGCCGTGTTGAACGGGCCGCCGCCCGGCGCGGGCGTGAGCGGGGCGAGCGGTCCGGTCCCCTCCCCGGCGCCGGGCTGCGGGACAAGATCGATCAGGGCCTCTCCAGCGACCACGAGCACGGGACGTCCTTTCGCGAGCGGGCGGCGCGCCGCCCACGGCAACGGGCCCGGCGCGGCCCACAGGGTAGGCCCTGGACACCGGAGGGGGACGTCCGGCCGGGGAACGGGCCGCGCGGCCGTGCGAACGGGCGCCCCCACGGCGGAAAGCGGAAAGGGGCCGGCGGACGGGGCGCCGGACCGGCCCGCATGGGTCACCGGCGTAACAGGTGCGCGACCGCACGGGAAACACCTGCCGAGACGAGGCGCCGAGGCGACCGGGCGGCCCCGGAGTGTCGGTGCGCGACAGTAGGGTGTCAGGCATGGCCGACCCGTCCAGCTACCGCCCCCAGCCGGGCCAGATTCCCGACACCCCGGGCGTCTACCGCTTCCGCGACGAACACCGCAGGGTGATCTACGTCGGGAAGGCCAAGAGCCTGCGCCAGCGGCTCGCCAACTACTTCCAGGACCTCGCGCACCTGCACCCGCGCACCCGCACCATGGTCACCACGGCGGCCTCCGTGGAGTGGACGGTCGTGTCCACCGAGGTCGAGGCGCTCCAACTGGAGTACTCCTGGATCAAGGAGTTCGACCCGCGCTTCAACGTCAAGTACCGCGACGACAAGAGCTACCCCTACCTCGCGGTCACGATGAACGAGCAGTTCCCGCGCGCCCAGGTCCTGCGCGGCCAGAAGAAGAAGGGCGTGCGCTACTTCGGTCCGTACGGCCACGCCTGGGCGATCCGCGACACGGTCGACCTGCTGCTGCGCGTCTTCCCCGTGCGCACCTGCTCGGCCGGCGTCTTCCGCAACGCCGCCCGCACCGGCCGCCCCTGCCTGCTCGGCTACATCGACAAGTGCTCGGCGCCCTGCGTCGGCCGGATCAGCCCCGAGGACCACCGGGACCTCGCCGAGGACTTCTGCCACTTCATGGCCGGCCACACCGGCACCTACCTGCGCCGCCTCGAACAGCGCATGGCCGACGCCGCCGAGGAGATGGAGTACGAGCGCGCCGCCCGGCTGCGCGACGACATCGGGGCGCTCAAGCGGGCGATGGAGAAGAGCGCCGTCGTCCTCGCCGACGCGACCGACGCCGACCTGATCGCGGTCGCCGAGGACGAGCTGGAGGCGGCCGTCCAGATCTTCCACGTGCGCGGCGGCCGGGTGCGCGGACAGCGCGGCTGGGTCACCGACAAGGTCGAGGCCGTCACCACCGCCGACCTCGTCGAGCACGCCCTCCAGCAGCTCTACGGCGAGGAGCGCGGCGACGCCGTACCGAAGGAGGTCCTCGTCCCCGCCCTGCCGGAGCCGGTCGAGCCGGTGCAGGAGTGGCTGACCGAGCGGCGCGGCTCCCAGGTCTCGCTGCGCATCCCGCAGCGCGGCGACAAACGCGCCCTCATGGAGACCGTGCAGCGCAACGCCCAGCAGTCCCTCGTCCTGCACAAGACCAAGCGGGCCTCCGACCTCACGACCCGCTCCCGCGCCCTGGAGGAGATCGCCGAGGCCCTCGACCTGGACAGCGCGCCCCTGCGCGTCGAGTGCTACGACATCTCCCACCTCCAGGGCGACGACGTGGTCGCCTCGATGGTGGTCTTCGAGGACGGGCTCGCCCGCAAGAGCGAGTACCGGCGCTTCCAGATCAAGGGCTTCGAGGGCCAGGACGACGTCCGCTCGATGCACGAGGTCATCACCCGCCGCTTCCGCCGCTACCTGGTCGAGAAGGAACGCACGGGGGAGTGGACCGAGGACGAACTCGACGGCCCCGTCGAGACCGCCGAGGAGGACGGCCGGCCCAAGCGCTTCGCCTACCCGCCGCAGCTCGTCGTGGTCGACGGCGGCCAGCCCCAGGTCGCGGCGGCGCAGCGCGCCCTGGACGAACTCGGCATCGACGACATCGCGGTGTGCGGGCTCGCCAAGCGGCTGGAGGAGGTGTGGGTGCCCGGGGAGCAGGATCCGGTCGTGCTGCCGCGTACCAGCGAGGGCCTGTACCTGCTCCAGCGGGTGCGTGACGAGGCGCACCGCTTCGCCATCACCTACCAGCGCAGCAAGCGGGCGAAGCGCTTCCGGGCCGGTCCGCTGGACGAGGTCCCCGGCCTCGGCCAGACCCGCAAGCAGGCGCTGCTCAAGCACTTCGGCTCGGTCAAGAGACTGCGCGCGGCGACCCTCGACCAGATCTGCGAGGTCCCCGGCATAGGCAGGAAGACCGCCGAGACCATCCTCGCGACCTTCGCTCGGGCCGCTCCGGCCGGACCGGCCGTGAACACCGCGACCGGCGAGATCGTCGAGGACGAGGACGAGACCGTGCCGACGCGGGAGCCCGCCGCTCAGGAGGGCGAGCCAGAACCCGTCGCCGAACCCGCCCCCGTCCACGAACCCGCCCCCGACACCGCCGTGGCGGCGAAGGGCGGCGAGGGCGCGGACCCCGCCGCGGCGGCGGACGAGAGCGCCACCGCGTACGAGCACGAGGACACCGCGCACGGGGACGGTGACTTGGCCCCGGCCGCGGCACCCGGCGAAAGTCCGTCCGCTTCCGCCGCGCATTCGACGCGGACGGACCAGGCGAGCACGATGGGGGACGGCGGCCCCGCCGACGACTGGCCGCGCGCCCCGCTCGGGCCGCGGGAGGCCGCGCCCACGCCCGGGACGGACGACACCCGGCAGGGCGGTCCGCGGTCCACCGGGCACCGCCCAGGGGCGCCCGCCCCGGTACGGCGGGACACGGCGGGGGCCCCGGACGAGCACAGTGGAGAGCAGTCCGCGCGCCCGGGCACCCCGGACCCGGCGCGGCGGACCGACGACGGGGGTACACACCATGACGCAGCACGAACGGGACGGAGAACAGGTGAGTACGGGCACGAGCAGTGAGCCGGGCCAGAGCACGGAGACGGCGATCCCCGAACTGGTGATCATCTCCGGCATGTCGGGCGCCGGCCGCAGCACGGCCGCGAAGTGTCTGGAGGACCTCGGCTGGTTCGTCGTCGACAACCTGCCGCCGGCGCTGATCCCCACCATGGTGGAGCTGGGCGCCCGTTCGCAGGGCAACGTCGCGCGGATCGCCGTCGTCGTGGACGTACGGGGGCGGCGTTTCTTCGACAACCTCCGGGAGTCGCTGGCCGACCTGGAGTCCAAGCACGTCACCCGGCGGATCGTCTTCCTGGAGTCCTCCGACGACGCCCTGGTGCGCCGCTTCGAGTCGGTGCGACGCCCGCACCCCCTCCAGGGCGACGGCCGGATCGTCGACGGCATCGCCGCCGAACGCGACCTGCTGCGCGAACTGCGCGGGGACGCCGACCTGGTGATCGACACCTCCAGCCTCAACGTGCACGAACTACGCGCGAAGATGGACGCCCAGTTCGCCGGCGACGAGGAGCCCGAACTGCGGGCCACCGTCATGTCCTTCGGCTTCAAGTACGGGCTGCCGGTCGACGCCGACCTCGTCGTCGACATGCGCTTCCTGCCCAACCCGCACTGGGTCCCGGAGCTGAAGCCCTACACGGGGCTGAACGAGGAGGTCTCCAACTTCGTCCTCAGCCAGCCGGGCGCCAAGGAGTTCCTCGACCGCTACACCGAGCTGCTCCAGCTCATCGCGGCCGGCTACCGCCGCGAGGGCAAGCGCTACGTGACGGTCGCCGTGGGCTGCACGGGCGGCAAGCACCGCTCGGTCGCGATGTCCGAGAAGCTCGCCGCGCGGCTGGTCGCCGAAGGGGTGGAGACGGTCGTCGTCCACCGGGACATGGGCCGCGAATGACCGCACGCCCACGCCGCCTGGGGCGGCTGCGCCGCACGGGGGAGGGGCCGGCGCCCAAACCGCGCAGGCGCGGCACCCAGCCCAAGGTCGTCGCCCTCGGCGGCGGCATGGGCCTGTCCGCCTCCCTCGCCGCGCTGCGCCGGATCACCGGGGAGCTGACCGCCGTGGTCACCGTCGCCGACGACGGCGGCTCCAGCGGCCGGCTCCGCGACGAGCTGGGCGTCCTGCCGCCCGGCGACCTGCGCAAGGCGCTGGCCGCGCTGTGCGGGGACGACGACTGGGGACAGACCTGGTCCCGGGTCATCCAGCACCGCTTCGCCAGCCGCGGCGACCTGCACGGCCACGCGGTCGGCAACCTGCTGATCGTGGCGCTGTGGGAACAACTGGGCGATCACGTGGCCGCGCTCGACCTGGTCGGCACCCTGCTCGGGGCGCACGGCCGGGTGCTGCCCATGTCGGCGGTGCCCCTCGAACTCCAGGCCCTCGTGCGCGGCCACGACCCCGAGCGGCCCGAGGAGGTCGACCTCGTGCGGGGGCAGGCCACCGTGGCCCTGACCCCGGGGGAGGTCCAGTCGGTGCACGTCGTGCCCGCCGACCCGCCGGCCGTCCCGGAGGCCGTCGAGGCGGTCCTCGACGCCGACTGGGTCGTGCTCGGTCCCGGCTCCTGGTTCTCCTCCGTGATCCCGCACCTTCTGGTGCCCGAACTGCTCGACGCGCTCGCCGACACGCGGGCCCGCAAAGTGCTCTCGCTCAACCTCGTACCGCAACCCGGCGAAACCGCGGGCTTCTCTCCGCAGCGTCATTTGGAGGTTTTGGCCCGACACGCCCCTAAACTCGCCTTCGACGTGGTGCTGGCCGACGAGGCTGCCGTACCCGACCGCGCCTCGCTCGACGAGGCCGCAAAGCGGTTCGACGCAACGGTGGAGCTGGCCCCGGTCGCACGGCCCGACGGTGTTCCGAAGCACGACCCGGAGCTGCTGGCGGCCGCGTACGACCGTATTTTTCGGATGCATGGAAGGATCGGCCCATGGCGATGACGGCAGCGGTGAAGGATGAGATTTCCCGGCTTCCCGTCACCCGGACCTGCTGTCGGAAAGCTGAGGTCTCGGCGATCCTGCGGTTCGCGGGCGGGCTGCACCTGGTGAGCGGACGCATCGTGATCGAGGCGGAGCTGGACACCGGGATCGCGGCGCGCAGGTTGCGCAAGGACATTCTGGAGATCTTCGGGCACGCTTCCGACCTCGTGGTGATGGCTCCCAGCGGACTGCGCCGGGGTTCGCGCTACGTCGTTCGGGTGGTTGCGGGCGGTGATCAGCTCGCCCGGCAGACCGGGCTCGTGGACGGCAGGGGCCGCCCCATCCGGGGCCTGCCCCCGCAGGTGGTCTCGGGGGCCACCTGCGACGCGGAGGCCGCCTGGCGCGGGGCCTTCCTCGCGCACGGCTCCCTCACCGAGCCGGGCCGTTCCTCCTCGCTGGAGGTGACCTGCCCGGGCCCCGAGGCGGCGCTCGCCCTGGTGGGCGCGGCGCGGCGGCTGTCGATCGCGGCGAAGGCCCGTGAGGTGCGCGGGGTGGACCGGGTCGTGGTGCGGGACGGCGACGCGATCGGCGCGCTGCTGACCCGGCTGGGCGCCCACGAGTCGGTACTGGCCTGGGAGGAGCGGCGGATGCGCCGCGAGGTGCGGGCCACCGCCAACCGGCTCGCCAACTTCGACGACGCCAACCTGCGCCGTTCCGCGCGGGCCGCGGTGGCCGCCGGGGCGCGCGTGCAGCGGGCCCTGGAGATCCTCGGCGAGGAGGTCCCCGAGCATCTGGCCGCCGCCGGGCGGCTGCGCATGGAGCACAAGCAGGCGAGCCTGGAGGAACTGGGCGCGCTCGCCGATCCGCCCCTGACCAAGGACGCGGTGGCGGGCCGGATCAGGCGGCTGCTGGCCATGGCCGACAAGCGCGCGTGCGACCTCGGCATCCCGGGCACCGAGTCGACCCTGACGGAGGAACTGGCCGACAGCATGGTCGGCTGACACCCCGTTCGCGCCGACCCGCGCGCCCCCGCCCGAAGCCGCCGGAGGATGATTCCCCGGCGGCTTCGGGCTGCTCGGACGGGCCGCTCGGACGGGCGGGGTGGACGACATCGGAGCAGGGCGACGGGCGGCTTCGTCCGCCCGTCGCCCCGCCCCTCACTCCACCCGCGTAGAACGATGTCGGGAACGTGCCCCACACATGGCGTCCGGGTGTCTCAGAAGAGCGGTCGTCCGGCGCTACTGGCCAGTATTCAAGCGGCTACTGACCAGTAAGGATCTCCTGGTCGCCCGTGCCCCGCTCGATGTCACCAGCCGTGCCCATGAGAGGTAGGGTCGAAGGTGGTCGGGGACTTCCCATACAACTCGCCGGCGTCGAAAACCGGCGTACCAACGAGGAGATCGGTTCGTGACGATCCGCGTAGGCATCAACGGCTTTGGCCGCATCGGTCGCAATTACTTCCGCGCCCTGCTTCAGCAGGGTGCGGACATCGAGATCGTGGCAGTCAACGACCTGGGTGACACCGCGACCACCGCACACCTGCTCAAGTACGACACGATGCTGGGCACGCTGACGGAGGAGGTGTCGCACACCGCCGACACCATCACCGTCGGCTCGCGCACCATCAAGGTCCTCTCGGAGCGCAACCCGGCGGACATCCCCTGGGGTGAGCTGGGCGTCGACATCGTGATCGAGTCGACCGGCATCTTCACCAAGAAGGCCGACGCGGAGAAGCACATCGCCGGTGGCGCCAAGAAGGTCCTCATCTCGGCTCCGGCCAAGGACGAGGACATCACCATCGTGATGGGCGTCAACGAGGACAAGTACGACCCGGCGCAGCACAACGTCATCTCCAACGCGTCCTGCACCACCAACTGTGTGGCGCCGATGGCGAAGGTTCTCGACGAGAACTTCGGCATCAAGAAGGGTCTGATGACGACCGTTCACGCGTACACGAACGACCAGCGCATCCTGGACTTCCCGCACAAGGACCTGCGCCGCGCCCGGGCCGCCGCCGAGAACATCATCCCGACCACGACGGGTGCCGCCAAGGCCACCGCCCTGGTCCTGCCCCAGCTCAAGGGCAAGCTCGACGGCATCGCGATGCGCGTCCCGGTCCCGGTCGGCTCGGTCACCGACCTGGTCGTCACCCTGGACCGCGAGGTCACCAAGGACGAGGTCAACGCCGCGTTCGAGAAGGCCAGCCAGGAGGGCAGCCTCGCCGGGCGGCTCGTCTACACCGCCGACCCGATCGTGTCCTCGGACATCGTCGGCACCCCGGCCTCCTGCACCTTCGACTCCGAGCTGACGATGGCCGAGGGCAACCAGGTCAAGATCATCGGCTGGTACGACAACGAGTGGGGCTACTCCAACCGCCTCGTGGACCTCACGGTCTTCGTCGGCGACAAGCTCTGACCGCGAGCCGGTAAGGCAGCACGGTGCGGGCGGCAGGGTCCGGGCGGCGCGAACCAGCGCGGCACGGGCCCTGCTCGCTTGTGCGTGATGCCCCCGCGGGGCGGTCGTGGGGGCCGGAGGCGCACGTGTGCTCCCCGGCCCCCACGGCCGCCCCGCCCACCGCCCCTCCTCGTTGACCTCCAAGGAGCCATGAACCCATGAAGACGATCGACGAACTCCTCTCCGAAGGAGTGTCGGGCAAGCGGGTGTTCGTCCGCGCCGACCTCAACGTGCCGCTCGCCGACGGCCTCATCAGCGACGACGGCCGTATCCGGGCCGTCCTGCCGACCGTCCAGGCCCTGGTCGCGGCGGGCGCCAAGGTCGTCGTGGCCTCGCACCTCGGCCGCCCCAAGGGCGCCCCGGACCCGGCCTTCTCCCTGCTGCCCGCCGCCGAGCGGCTCGGTGAACTCCTCGGTGCCCCCGTGGCCTTCGCCCAGGACACCGTCGGTCCCGCCGCGCACGACGCGGTCGACGGACTCCAGCCCGGTCAGGTCGCCGTCATCGAGAACCTCCGCTTCAACCCGGGGGAGACCAGCAAGGACGACACCGAGCGCGGCGAGTTCGCCGCACAGCTCGCCGCCCTCGCCGACGTGTACGTGGGGGACGGCTTCGGCGCCGTGCACCGCAAGCACGCCTCGGTCTTCGACCTCCCGAAGCTCCTTCCGCACTACGCCGGTTACCTCATCGCCACCGAGGTCGGCGTCCTCAAGAAGCTCACCGAGGACGTCAAGCGGCCCTACGCGGTCGTGCTCGGCGGTGCCAAGGTCTCCGACAAGCTCGGGGTCATCGACCACCTGCTGGAGAAGGCCGACCGCATCCTGGTCGGCGGCGGCATGATGTTCACCTTCCTCAAGGCCCAGGGCCACGAGGTCGGCTCCTCGCTGCTCCAGGAGGACCAGATCACCGCGGTCCAGGAGTACCTGAAGCGGGCCGAGGCGCGCGGCGTGGAGTTCGTCCTGCCCGTCGACGTCCTGGTCACCGAGTCCTTCCCGGACCTCAAGGCCAAGGCGGCGACCCACCCCGAGGCCGTCTCCGCCGACGCGATGCCGGCCGGGAAGATGGGCCTGGACATCGGCCCCGAGACCCGCAAGCTCTACGCCTCGAAGCTCGCCGACACGGCCACCGTCTTCTGGAACGGCCCCATGGGCGTCTTCGAACACCCCGATTACGCCGAGGGCACCAAAGCGGTCGCCCAGGCCCTCGTCGACAGCTCGGCGTTCACCGTGGTCGGGGGCGGGGACTCCGCCGCCGCCGTGCGCACGCTGGACTTCGACGAGAACGCATTCGGCCACATTTCGACCGGCGGTGGCGCCAGCCTCGAATATCTTGAGGGCAAAACGCTTCCCGGCCTCGCCGCACTGGAGGACTGAACACCCGTGACTTCCCGCACCCCGCTGATGGCGGGCAACTGGAAGATGAACCTCAACCACCTTGAGGCCATCGCCCACGTCCAGAAGCTCGCTTTCGCCCTGGCCGACAAGGACTACGAGGCCGTCGAGGTCGCGGTCCTCGCGCCCTTCACCGACCTGCGTTCCGTGCAGACCCTGGTCGACGGCGACAAGCTGAAGATCAAGTACGGCGCCCAGGACCTGTCGGCGCACGACTCCGGCGCCTACACCGGTGAGATCTCCGGCGCGATGCTGGCCAAGCTCAAGTGCTCCTACGTGGCCGTCGGCCACTCCGAGCGCCGCCAGTACCACAACGAGACCGACGCACTGGTCAACGAGAAGGTCAAGGCCGCCTACAAGCACGGCCTCACCCCGATCGTGTGTGTCGGCGAGGAGGAGCAGGTCCGCGACGAGGGCCGGCACGTCGAGCACACCCTCGCCCAGGTCGAGGGCGCGCTCAAGGACCTCCCGGCCGAGCAGGCCGAGTCCGTCGTCATCGCCTACGAGCCCGTGTGGGCCATCGGCACCGGCAAGGTCTGCGGTCCCGACGACGCCCAGGAGGTGTGCGGCGCGATCCGCGGCAAGCTCGCCGAGCTGTACAGCCAGGAGCTGGCCGACCAGGTCCGCATCCAGTACGGCGGCTCGGTGAAGTCCGGCAACGTGGCCGAGATCATGGCCCGCCCGGACATCGACGGCGCGCTCGTGGGCGGGGCCTCGCTGGACAACGACGAGTTCGTCAAGATCGTCCGTTTCCGCGACCAGTAGGATCACGCGCTCGCGCCACCAGTGAGTAGGCGCCGGCGCCGATCCCCAGTACCCTTGCGGGGGCCGGGTCACTTCCCTCGGGAAGTCCGGCCCCCGTCGTTCGTTCAAGCGCCGCACCCCGCCTTCCGGGGACGCCGGCGCCCCCGAGGAATTTGCGGAAAGTAGGGTCCAGCCGTGGTTATGGGGTTCTCGATCGCCCTGATCGTGTTCAGCCTGCTGATGATGCTGCTGGTGCTGATGCACAAGGGCAAGGGCGGCGGCCTGTCCGACATGTTCGGTGGCGGCATGCAGTCCTCGGTGGGCGGCTCCTCCGTCGCCGAGCGCAACCTGGACCGCATCACCGTGGTGGTCGGTCTGCTGTGGTTCGCGTGCATCGTCGTGCTCGGCCTCGTGATGAAGATGAACAACTGAACTGAGCCGTATCCCCGCCTCGTCCGGTACATCGCCGCGAGCCCGGCCTATCATGGTGGCTCGCGTTCCGGGCAGGGTGTAACTCCCTTGAGGGGACGCGCGTTGGGCCTTGCACACACGTAAGGCGCCCGCAGTGGAGCGGGCCGGCCCGGCCGGGACGTTCCGCGGCACCATCACGCAGGGAGTTACGACCGTGGCAAGTGGCAACGCGATCCGGGGGAGCCGGGTCGGGGCGGGGCCGATGGGTGAGGCCGAACGCGGCGAGTCGGCACCGCGTCTGCGCATCTCCTTCTGGTGCTCCAACGGGCACGAGACGCAGCCGAGCTTCGCGAGCGACGCGCAGGTCCCCGACACCTGGGACTGCCCCCGCTGCGGCTTCCCGGCGGGCCAGGACCAGGAGAACCCCCCTGATCCGCCCCGTACCGAGCCCTACAAGACCCATCTCGCCTACGTCCGCGAACGGCGCAGCGACGCCGACGGCGAGGCGATCCTCGCCGAGGCCCTCGCCAAACTCCGCGGCGAGATCTGAGCGCACGGCCCCGGCCGGACATCCTCCCGATGTCCGGCCGCAGTTGTCTGCGCGTCGGGCCCGGCCGCCCGCGCGTGCGGCCGTCACGGTCCGCTCGCCCGGCCGGGAATCAGTGCCGCTTCTCAGGCGCTGTTCCCAAGGGGCCCGGCACTCCAGGGCACCCGTACCGCGCGGCGGTAACTACCGCCGTCCCGGGCACTGATCAATTAGGTTGGAGCACGCCGGGACACGGTACATACGTACGAAAGAAGGCAGAAGTCCCTGATGAACGCAGAAAGCCGTACGCGGCTCAACCAGACGCCTGAGTGGACCGCACTCGGCAAGCATCGGGAGCAGACCGGCGACGTGCGGCTGCGTGAGCTGTTCGACGCCGACCCGGACCGGGCCACGCGCTACCGGCTCCAGGTCGCCGACCTGTACCTCGACTACTCCAAGCACCTCGTCACCGACGAGACCCTGGGTCTGTTGCGCGAGCTGGCCGCGGCGACCGGCGTGGAGCGGCTGCGGGACGCCATGTTCCGCGGCGAGAAGATCAACACCACCGAGGACCGCGCGGTCCTGCACACCGCGCTGCGCGCCCCCCGGGACGCGGTGGTCGAGGTCGACGGCGAGAACGTCGTACCCGAGGTGCACGCCGTCCTCGACAAGATGGCCGCCTTCGCCGAGTCGGTGCGCTCGGGCGCCTGGACCGGTCACACCGGCAAGCGGATCAAGAACGTCGTGAACATCGGCATCGGCGGCTCCGACCTCGGGCCCGCGATGGCCCACGAGGTGCTGCGCCCCTGGAGCGACCGCGGGCTGACCGTGCGCTTCGTGTCCAACGTGGACGGCGCCGACCTGCACGAGGCCGTGCGCGACCTCGACGCCGCCGAGACGCTGTTCATCATCGCCTCCAAGACCTTCACGACGATCGAGACGATCACCAACGCGACCTCCGCGCGCGGCTGGCTGCTCGACCAGCTGAAGGCCGGTCAGGAAGCCGTCGCCAAGCACTTCGTGGCGCTGTCCACGAACGCCGGGAAGGTCTCCGACTTCGGCATCGACACGGACAACATGTTCGAGTTCTGGGACTGGGTCGGCGGCCGGTACTCCTTCGACTCGGCGATCGGCCTGTCGCTGATGATCGCGATCGGCCCGGACCGCTTCCGCGAGATGCTCGACGGCTTCCACCAGGTCGACGAGCACTTCCGCACCGCCCCCGCCGAGGCCAACGGCCCGCTGCTGCTGGGCCTGCTCGGCGTCTGGTACGGCAACTTCCACGACGCGCAGTCGCACGCCGTGCTGCCCTACTCGCACTACCTGTCGCGGTTCACGGCCTACCTCCAGCAGCTCGACATGGAGTCCAACGGCAAGTCCGTGGACCGCGACGGCGAGCCGGTCGACTGGCAGACCGGCCCGGTCGTCTGGGGCACCCCCGGCACCAACGGGCAGCACGCCTACTACCAGCTGATCCACCAGGGCACCAAGCTCATCCCGGCCGACTTCATCGGCTTCGCCCGCCCCGTGGACGAACTGGAACCGGCCCTCGCCGACCAGCACGACCTGCTCATGGCCAACTTCTTCGCGCAGACCCAGGCCCTCGCCTTCGGCAAGACGCCCGACGAGGTCCGCGCCGAAGGGGTCCCCGAGGACCTCGTCCCGCACAAGACCTTCCGGGGAAACCACCCGACCACCACGGTCCTCGCCCCCGAGCTGAACCCCTCCGTGCTCGGCCAGCTCATCGCGCTCTACGAGCACAAGGTCTTCGTGCAGGGCGCGATCTGGAACATCGACTCCTTCGACCAGTGGGGCGTCGAACTCGGCAAGGTCCTCGCCAAGCGCGTCGAGCCCGCGCTCACCGAGGGCGCCGAGGTGCCCGGCCTCGACGCGTCCACCACGACCCTCGTCGCCAAGTACCGCGAGCTGCGCGGACGCTGATCTCTCGTCGGTCCGACAGGCGGCGCGCCGGGCGAGTCCGGCGCGCCGCTTCGCGCGTACGCCGGCGGGGCGGCGCGCACAGTGACGAGACCGGGACGAAAAGTGGATGCGCCCGCTCGCCCGGACGGGTGAGACTGACCGACGGCTCTGCACCGTCGGGAAGGACACCATGGACCATCAGATGATGAGCGCGCTCGCCGATCCGGAGCGGCTGAGGCTGTTCGCGCGGATCGTGCTCGGGGAACAGGAGAGCGCGCCCGCGCAGAAGCAGCTCGGCCGCCTCGTCAAGGCGGGTCTCGTGCACCGGCTCGCCGACGGGAGCCTCGCCGTCGACCCGGCCGCCTTCCGCCGCGAGTCCGCCTCCGCGCCCGCCCCCGAGTGGCTGCCGCGCCGGCTCGCCGGTTTCTTCGCGCAGGGCCGGCTGGTCACCGTCCCCGTGCGGCTCTCCGTACGCGAGGACCTGCTGCGCCACCTGGCCGGGGCCCTGTTCACCGAAGGGCGTGACTACACCGAGCGCGAGGTCAACGAGGCCTTCGCCCGCTACTACGCGGACACCTCCGCGCTGCGCCGCTACTGCGTCGGCTTCGGCGTGCTGCGCCGGGAGAAGGACGGCAGCGTCTACCAGCTCGGCACGGCCGGCCCCCAGCCGCCCGGCGAGCGATGAGGAACACCGGCGCACGAGAGGCAGAACGGCGTGGTCCCGCCCCGGAACTCCGGGACGGGACCACGCCGTTCTGCGGGCGAAGCCCCCGTCAGGCGACGGCCGAGGGGAACAGGGAGGGCGGCAGCTTCGCGGCCGCCGCCGTGTCCATGAGCCACAGCGTCCGCTCACGGCCGTAGGCACCGGCCGCGGGCGCCTGGGCCTCGGCCGCGCCCGAGAGCGCGATCCGGGCCGCCTCCGCCTTGTCCTCGCCCGCCGCGAGCAACCACACCTCGCGGGCCGCGCGAATCGCCGGCAGGGTCAGCGACAGCCGGGTCGGCGGCGGCTTGGGCGCCTCGTGCACCGCGATCACCGTCCGCTCCGACTCGCGCACCCCCGGCAGCCCGGGGAAGAGCGAGGCGACATGCGTGTCCGGGCCGACGCCCAGCAGCAGGACGTCGAAGGACGGCACCAGCGCACCCTCCGCGGCCTCGGCGGCGTCGGCCAGCTGCGCCGCGTACACCTCGGACGCCGCCTCGGGCTCGTACGGCCCGTCCGAGGCGGGCATCTCGTGGATCTTCCCGATGTCCAGCGGAAGGGAGTCGAGCAGCGCCGCCCGCGCCTGCGTGGCGTTGCGCTCCGGGTCCCCCTCGGGCAGGAAACGTTCGTCGCTCCACCAGATGTCCAGGCGCCCCCAGTCGACGGCGTCCCGGGCCGGCTGCGCGGCGAGCGCGGCCAGCAGACCGTTGCCGTTGCGTCCGCCGGTGAGCGCCACGGAGGCCCTGCCCCGTGCGGACTGGGCGTCGACGATCTTCGTGATGAGCCGGGCCGCTGCCGCCTGGGCCATCAGTTCCTTGTCGCGGTGCACGACGAGCTGGGGGACGGTGCTCACTTCGAGGCTGCCTTCTTCGCCGGGGACTTGGCGGCGGTCTGCTTGGCCGCCGCCTTCTTCGCCGTCCCATCCTGCGCCCCCGAGGACTTCTCCTCGGGCTGCGACGCGGCCGGTTCCGGGACGGTACGGGCCGCGGCGGGCTCGTCGAGCCGGTCCACGCCGAACTTCAGCGCGGCCGCGTAGGTGTCGTCCGGGTCGAGCCGGCGCAGCTCCTCCGCGATCAGCTCGGCGGTCTCCCGCCGCTTGAGCGCCACGGCGCGGTCGGGCTGCCCCTCGATCGACAGCGTCGCGAGGCCGCCGTCGGCCCGGTCGAGGACGACCGGTCCGCAGTCCGTCTCCATCCGCACACCCGTGAGTCCCGGGCCCTCGGAGGCGTTGCGCTTGACCGGGACGTCGAGCCGGTGGGCGAGCCACATCGCGAGCAGTTCGACGCTCGGGTTGTACTGCTCGCCCTCGACCTCCACCGAGGTGACCTGGCAGGCCACCTGGTCCAGGGCCGCCGCGAGCATCGAGCGCCACGGGGTGATCCTGGTCCAGGCGAGGTCCGTGTCGCCCGGGGTGTAGGTCTCGGCCCGCGCGGTCAGCTCCTCGATGGGCTGCTCGGAGGCGTAGGTGTCGGTGACCCTGCGCTGCGCGAGCGCGCCGAGCGGGTCGTTGGCCGGGTCGAGCGGCGCGTTGATCGGCCACCATACGACGACGGGCGCGTCCGGCAGCAGCAGCGGCAGCACGACCGACTGGGCGTGCTCGCCCACCTCGCCGTACAGGCGCAGCACGATGGTCTCGCCCGTGCCGTTGCCCGCGTCCGCGCCGATCTGCACCTCCGCGTCGAGCCGGGCGCTCGCCCGGTCGCGCGGGGTGCGGGAGACCCGCCGGATCACCAGCAGGGTGCGCGAGGGGTGCTCGCGGGAGGCGTCGTGCGCGGCGCGCAGCGCGTCGTAGGCGTTCTCCTCGTCGGTGACGATGACGAGGGTGAGCACCATGCCCACCGCGGGGGTCCCCAGGGACCTGCGGCCCTGCACCAGGGCCTTGTTGATCTTGCTGGACGTGGTGTCCGTGAGGTCGATCTTCATGGCCGACGCCAGCTCCGTCCGTCTCGTGCGAGCATTTCGTCCGCCTCGGTCGGCCCCCAGGTGCCGGCCGGGTACTGCGCGGGCTTGCCGTGCGTGTTCCAGTAGTCCTCGATCGGGTCGAGGATCTTCCAGGACAGCTCGACCTCCTCCGTACGCGGGAAGAGGTTGGCGTCGCCCAGCAGGACGTCCAGGATCAGCCGCTCGTAGGCCTCCGGGCTCGACTCGGTGAAGGACTCCCCGTAGGCGAAGTCCATCGAGACGTCCCGGACCTCCATCGAGGTGCCCGGCACCTTCGAGCCGAAGCGGACGGTGACGCCCTCGTCCGGCTGCACCCGGATCACCAGGGCGTTCTGCCCCAGCTCCTCCGTGGCGGTGTGGTCGAAGGGGGAGTGCGGGGCCCGCTGGAAGACCACCGCGATCTCCGTGACCCTGCGGCCGAGACGCTTGCCGGTGCGCAGGTAGAAGGGGACGCCCGCCCAGCGGCGGTTGTCCACGCCCAGCTTGATCGCGGCGAAGGTGTCGGTCTTCGACTTGGGGTCGATCCCGTCCTCCTGGAGGTAGCCGACGGCCTTCTCGCCGCCCTGCCACCCGGACGCGTACTGGCCGCGCACGGTCCCGGTGCCGAGGTCGGCGGGCAGCCGGACGGCACGCAGCACCTTCGCCTTCTCCGCGACCAGGGCGTCCGCGTCGAAGCCCGCGGGCTCCTCCATCGCGGTGAGCGCCATGAGCTGGAGCAGGTGGTTCTGGATGACGTCGCGGGCCGCGCCGATCCCGTCGTAGTAGCCGGCCCGGCCGCCGATGCCGATGTCCTCGGCCATCGTGATCTGCACGTGGTCGACGTACGAACGGTTCCAGACCGGCTCGAACATCTGGTTGGCGAAACGCAGCGCCAGGATGTTCTGGACGGTCTCCTTGCCGAGGTAGTGGTCGATCCGGAACACCTGGTCCGGGGCGAACACCTCGTGCACGATCGAGTTGAGCTCCTTCGCGGAGGCCAGGTCGTGGCCGAAGGGCTTCTCGATGACGGCCCGCCGCCACGCCCCCTCGGGGGCGTCCGCGAGGCCGTGCTTCTTGAGCTGCTGCACGACGTTGGGGAAGAACTTCGGCGGCACCGAGAGGTAGAAGGCGAAGTTGCCGCCCGTGCCCTGCGCCTTGTCCAGCTCCTCGATCGTCGTCTTCAGCGTCTCGAAGGCCTCGTCGTCGTCGAAGGCGCCCTGGACGAAGCGCATCCCCTGGTTGAGCTGCTGCCACACCTCCTCACGGAAGGGGGTGCGGGAGTGCTCCTTCACCGCGTCGTGGACGACCTGGGCGAAGTCCTCGTCCTCCCAGTCGCGGCGCGCGAAACCGATGAGCGAGAAGCCCGGCGGCAGCAGGCCGCGATTGGCCAGGTCGTACACGGCGGGCATCAGCTTTTTCCGGGACAAATCGCCCGTGACACCGAAAATGACCAGGCCCGACGGCCCCGCGATACGCGGGAGCCGTCGGTCCGCGGCGTCACGAAGCGGGTTGGCTCCGTGCAATGCGGTCAAGGGGATCAGCCCTCCGAAGGGGCGAGGCGCTTGAGCTCCGCCTCGGTCGACTCGAGCAGTTCGGTCCAGGACTTCTCGAACTTGTCGACGCCCTCGTCCTCCAGCACCTTGACGACGTCGTCGTACGAGATGCCGAGCTTGGCGATCGCGTCGAGATCGGCGCGCGCCTGCTCGTAGGTGCCGGCCACCGTGTTGCCGGTGATCTCGCCGTGGTCGCCCACGGCCTGCAGCGTGGCCTCGGGCATGGTGTTCACCGTGTTCGGCGCCACCAGCTCGTCGACGTAGAGGGTGTCCTTGAGCGCCGGGTCCTTGACGCCGGTGGAGGCCCACAGCGGGCGCTGCTTGTTGGCCTGCGCCTTGTCGAGGGCGGCCCAGCGCTCCGAGGAGAAGACCGCCTCGTACGCCTCGTAGGCCAGCCGCGCGTTGGCCAGCGCGGACTTGCCCTTGGCGGCCTTGGCCTCGTCGCTGCCGATCGCGTCGAGCCGCTTGTCGATCTCGGTGTCCACGCGGGACACGAAGAAGGAGGCGACCGAGTGGATCTTGGAGAGGTCCAGGCCCGCGGCCTTCGCCTTCTCCAGGCCCGCGAGGTAGGCGTCCATGACCGCGCGGTAGCGCTCCAGGGAGAAGATCAGCGTGACGTTGACGCTGATGCCCCGGCCGATCGTCTCGGTGATGGCCGGCAGGCCCGCCTCGGTGGCCGGGATCTTGATGAGCGTGTTCGGGCGGTCGACCAGCCACGCGAGCTGCTTGGCCTCGGCGGTCGTGGCCAGGGTGTTGTGCGCGAGGCGCGGGTCCACCTCGATGGACACCCGGCCGTCCTGGCCGTCCGTCGCGTCGAAGACCGGACGGAGGATGTCGGCCGCGTCCCGCACGTCGGCGGTGGTGATCATGCGGACGGCTTCCTCGACGGTCACCCGGCGGGCCGCGAGGTCCTCCAGCTGCGTGTCGTAGCCGTCCCCCTGGGAGATCGCCTTCTGGAAGATCGACGGGTTGGTGGTGACGCCCACGACGTGCTGCTCGTCGATCAGTTCGGCCAGGTTGCCGGACGTGATCCGCTTGCGCGACAGGTCGTCCAGCCAGATCGCGACGCCTTCATCGGAGAGGCGCTTCAGTGCGTCTGTCATGGAATTACATCTCCTACGTAGTGTCTGTAGTCGTCAGCGCTGAGCGGCTTCGAGAGATTCCCGGGCGGCGGCCGCGACGGCCTCGCCGGTGAATCCGTACTCGCGGAAGAGGACCTTGCCGTCGGCGGAGGCACCGAAGTGCTCCAGCGAGACGATCCGGCCCGCATCCCCGACGAAACGGTGCCACGTGAGACCGATTCCCGCCTCGACCGCCACCCGCGCCTTCACGGACGGCGGCAGCACGGACTCCCGGTACCCCTGGTCCTGCTCGTCGAACCACTCGACGCAGGGCATCGACACGACGCGCGTGGGGACGCCCGCCGACTGGAGCAGCTCGCGCGCCTCGACGGCGAGCTGCACCTCGGAGCCGGTGCCGATCAGGACGACCTGCGGCTCGCCGCCCTCGGCCTCCAGCAGGACGTAACCGCCCTTGGCCGCGTCCTCGTTCGGCGCGTACGTCGGTACGCCCTGACGGGTGAGGACCAGGCCGTGCGGAGCGCCCTCGCCGAACACCTTGGTGTACCGCTTCAGGACCTCGCGCCAGGCGATGGCCGTCTCGTTGGCGTCGGCCGGACGGACCACGTTCAGCCCGGGGATGGCGCGCAGCGCGGCGACGTGCTCGACGGGCTGGTGGGTGGGGCCGTCCTCGCCCAGACCGATCGAGTCGTGGGTCCAGACGTAGGTGACCGGCAGGTGCATGAGCGCCGACAGCCGCACCGCGTTGCGCATGTAGTCGGAGAACGTCAGGAACGTTCCGCCGTACACGCGGGTGTTGCCGTGCAGCGTGATGCCGTTCAGCTCGGCGGCCATCGCGTGCTCGCGGATCCCGAAGTGCACGGTGCGGCCGTACGGGTCGGCCTCCGGCAGCGGGTTGCCCTCGGGCAGGAACGAGGAGGTCTTGTCGATCGTGGTGTTGTTCGAGCCGGCGAGGTCGGCGGAACCGCCCCACAGCTCGGGGATCACCGCGCCCAGCGACTGGAGCACCTTGCCGGAGGCGGCGCGGGTGGCCAGGGCCTTGCCCTCCTCGAACAGCGGGAGCTGCTGCTCCCAGCCCTCGGGAAGCTCGGTGGCGGCGATCCGGTCGAAGCGCTCGGCGTGCTCGGGGTGGGCGCCGCGCCAGTCGGCGAAGGTCTTCTCCCAGGTGGCACGCACCTCCTTGCCGCGCTCCAGGGCCCCGCGGGTGTGCGCGAGGACCTCGTCAGCGACTTCGAAGCTCTTCTCGGGGTCGAAGCCGAGGACGCGCTTGGTGGCCGCGACCTCGTCCGCGCCGAGCGCCGAGCCGTGCGCGGCCTCGGTGTTCTGGGCGTTCGGGGCGGGCCAGGCGATGATCGAGCGCATCGCGATGAAGGAGGGGCGCCCGGTCTCGGCCTTCGCGGCCTCGATCGCGGCGTACAGGGCGGCCGGGTCGAGGTCGCCGTCCTCCTTGGGCTGCACGCGCTGGACGTGCCAGCCGTACGCCTCGTACCGCGCGACGGTGTCCTCGGACACGGCCGTCTCGGTGTCGCCCTCGATCGAGATGTGGTTGTCGTCCCACAGCAGGACCAGGTTGCCGAGCTTCTGGTGGCCGGCGAGCGAGGACGCCTCGGCGGAGATGCCCTCCTGGAGGCAGCCGTCGCCCGCGATGGCGAAGATGTGGTGGTCGAACGGCGAGGTGCCGGGGGCCGCCTCGGGGTCGAACAGGCCCCGCTCGTAGCGCGCGGCCATCGCCATGCCCACGGCGTTCGCGACGCCCTGGCCCAGCGGGCCCGTGGTCGTCTCGACGCCCTTGGTGTGTCCGTACTCCGGGTGGCCCGGAGTCTTGGAACCCCACGTGCGGAACGCCTTCAGATCATCCAGCTCCAGACCGAAACCGGCCAGGTAGAGCTGGGTGTAGAGGGTCAGCGAGGAGTGTCCCGCGGACAGCACGAAACGGTCGCGGCCCGTCCAGTCGGGGTCGGCCGGGTCGTGGCGCATCACCTTCTGGAAGAGGGTGTACGCGGCGGGGGCCAGGCTCATCG
This sequence comes from Streptomyces sp. NPDC049954, assembly GCF_040656295.1. Lineage (NCBI taxonomy): Bacteria > Bacillati > Actinomycetota > Actinomycetes > Kitasatosporales > Streptomycetaceae > Streptomyces > Streptomyces sp. NPDC049954. The sequence continues at coordinate 158,575 of NZ_JBFALS010000005.1, read as the reverse complement.
CCGTACCGGGATGGCCGTTACCGACCTTCTGTACGGCGTCGGCGGCCAGGACACGCGCGGTGTCGACAGCCCGCTGGTCCAGCTCGGTCCACTCGAAGTCTGTCGTGGTCGGCTTGGTGCTCACCCTGGGTCAGGGCTCCTCTCCACATGTCGAATGCCGGTGACTTTGCGTACACCGGACACTGTCGAGCCTACCGCCGTGAGGGCGTGCGTTTTTTCCACTCAATCAAGAGTGCGGGGTTATTCGGGATTCCGCCCCCCGAAAACCGCCGAGCCCTTGCGCGACCTGCGCGAAAAGGGTTCGCGCGGAGAAAGTCGCGAGTGCGTCGCGAGGGCTCCATATGTATAAAGGAGCGCTCATTTGCAGCCCCTTCGGAGCCCTCCGCGTCCCCACCGTGCGCAGCCGTGCCGGGACAACACGAGTGACCCCCGCGAGGGGCCGGGAACGGGCAACGTCTAGAGTGGCGTGGTACGCGCGAGCCCGCCTTTTCCGGCGCATCCGGACTTCTTGTGGGCTCGCTGGGATGTCTCTGTCAGGGGTGTGCGTGACGGCCGTTGAATCCCGTCCAGCGGGGGTGCTCGGGACGAGCCCAAGCCACCGGCCGTTCGGGGCCCGTGTCAAGGCGTTCGTGGCACTGACCAAACCACGGATCATCGAGCTGCTGCTCATCACCACCGTGCCGGTCATGTTCCTCGCCGAACAAGGGGTCCCCAACCTGTGGCTGGTGCTCATCACCTGCTTCGGCGGCTATCTGTCGGCGGGTGGCGCCAACGCCCTCAACATGTACATCGACCGCGACATTGACGCGCTCATGCACCGCACCGAGCAGCGGCCCCTGGTCACCGGGATGGTGAGTCCCCGTGAGGGACTCGTCTTCGGCCTGAGCCTGGCCGTCGTCTCCACCGTGTGGTTCGGACTGCTCGTCAACTGGCTGTCCGCGTGGCTCTCGCTGGGCGCCCTGCTGTTCTACGTCGTCGTCTACACGATGATTCTCAAGCGGCGCACCTCGCAGAACATCGTGTGGGGCGGGATCGCCGGCTGCATGCCGGTGCTCATCGGCTGGTCCGCCGTCACCGACTCCATGTCCTGGGCCCCGGTCGTCCTCTTCCTCGTCATGTTCTTCTGGACTCCGCCGCACTACTGGCCGCTGTCCATGAAGGTCAGGGAGGACTACGCCCGGGTCAACGTGCCCATGCTCCCGGTCATCGCGAGCAACCGGGTCGTCGCCCGGCAGATCGTCCTCTACAGCTGGGTCATGGTCGCGGTTTCGCTGCTGCTGACCGTCCTCGGCTACACCGGCTGGTTCTACACGGCGGTCGCGCTGCTGGCCGGCGGCTGGTGGCTGTGGGAGGCGCACGGGCTGCTGAACCGCGCCAAGACCGAGGAGGACGGCGGCAAGCTCAAGGAGATGCGGCTGTTCCACTGGTCCATCACCTACGTGTCGCTGCTGTTCGTCGCCGTCGCGATCGACCCCTTCCTGCGCTGAGCGCCGGGCTGCTCTAGGGCCTGCCTTCGAACTGGCGCCTGCCGCGCGAGGCCAGTTCGAAGACAGGCCCTCGGCCCCGCCGTCCCTCACGGACGGCGGGGCCTCTTGTCGTACTACGGCCTACTCGTGGGTAGCATGCGGTCATGGCAGACAACACCCAGCAGACCGAGGACGCGGCGGCCGACCCCCGGGCGGACCGCAAGGAGGCCGCCCGGCAGGAGCGCAGGGCCGCCAGGCTCGCCAAGCAGATCGGCTCCTTCGCCCGCAGGCACGGCGGCGCCGAGGGGCAGCTCGCCTACGTGGGGCAGCGCGGCACGCGTATCTCCCTGGTCGGCGAGGACGGCCGCTGGGGCGATCTGTTCGCGCCCAGCACCGCCGTCGCCCAGGACGCCGTGGAGAAGGCCGGGATCACCATGCACGACAGCTTCGACGGCGAGTTCGCCGCGAAGGTGCGCACCGGGCCCTACGAGTGGAAGCGCATGGCGGGCATCCAGCTCGGCGGCCCAGCGGCCTGAGTCTCCCCGCAGGAAGGCCCGCCGACGCGCTCGGCGGGTACGCGTGAGGGGTGCGGCCCCGAGGATCACGCCTCGGGGCCGCACCCCTCACCCGTACCCGCGTCCGTCAGGCGTCGGCGAGCGCTCCGGTCTCCTGCTGCTGGGCCGGCAGGACCGAGGGCGTGTGCGGGCGCTCGCGCAACGACAGCAGCACCCGCAGGGTGCCGATCCACACGAGCGTCGAGCCGAGCATGTGCACACCGACCAGGATCTCGGGCAGGTCGGTGAAGTACTGGACGTAGCCGATGGCGCCCTGGGCCATCAGGACGAGGAACAGCAGCCCGGTCCTGCGGCGCGGTCCGGCCGGTGCGTCCACCGCCTTCAGGACGCACCACAGCGCGAGCGTCAGGAGCACGACGATCCAGGCCAGCGCGGCGTGCACCTTGGTGATCGACTCCCAGTCGATGTCCATGCGCGCCACCTCGCTGGAGTCGCCCGCGTGCGGTCCCGCGCCGGTCACCAGCGTGCCGACCGCGATGAGTACGACGGTCGCGCCGACCAGGACTCGTACGAGCTGCTTCACGGAGTGGCCGACCAGCGGCCTGGGCGCCCCGTCGCCCTCCTTCGTGCGCTGCCACAGCACGGTCGCGAGGGCGATCAGCGCCGAGGTCAGCAGGAAGTGCGCGGCCACCGTGTACGGGTTGAGGCCCACCAGGACGACGATGCCGCCCAGGACCGCGTTGCCCATGACCAGCCAGAACTGTGCCCAGCCCAGGCGGGTGAGGGAGCGGCGGCGGGGTTTCGCGGCGCGCGCCGTGATGATCGCCCAGCCGACGGCCGCGCACAGGACGTAGGTCAGCATCCGGTTGCCGAACTCGATGACCCCGTGGAAGCCCATCTCGCGCGTCGTGGTCAGCGAACCGTTGGTGCACTCGGGCCAGGTCGGGCAGCCCAGGCCGGAACCGGTGAGCCGGACGGCGCCGCCGGTCACGACGATCACGACCGACGTCAGCAGGGCCAGAAGGGCCGCCCGCCGGACGGTCTCCGGCTTCGGAGTCCAGCGCCTCGCGATGAAGGCGAGTGGATTGCGGGCGGCCTCGGCGGCGTCGCGGGCAGTCAGATTCGGCACGGCGCCCATGCTAGGCCGCCGCTTGTGCACGGATTCACGCGGGTGGGCATGTCGGACAGATCGAGCGCGGGGGCCAGGGGGCGGAGGGGGGCCGGGGCGCGCCGTACGGGGGGATATCCGGGTACTTGGGGCACGGTGGGAGGGCTCCAGGAGGCCCTCCCATCGTGCCCGACATCACATCGGGAAGTGTCCCGGTCGCCCCGGGTCAGTCCGTCAGCAGTGCCGTCACGGCACGTACCGTCGGCGCGCTGTCGCCGTACGTGAAGACGGCCCTGTGCGCGTCCGGCAGGTCCTCGGTGCTCGCGGGCAGGCCGAGGCAGACCGTGACGGCGCGCGGGTTGTGTGCCAGGAGCCGCCGCAGCGCGGCTTCCTCGGCCGGGTCGGCGCGCGGGGTGCCGGTGAGGATCACGTCGGCCCGGGGCACGGCGGGCGCCGGGGTGCCGGGATCGGGCGCGGCGCCGAGATCCGCCTCGGTGGCGCGGCCCTCGGCGCCGTCCGGCCGGGCGAAGAGGGCCTCGGCCGTCGACCCCGGCAGCCGGTCGAGCAGGGCGGCGGTGAGGCGGTCGGAGATCCGGCCGCTCACGACGGAGCGGCGACGCCGTACGTCCACGACGTGCACGGGGGAGCGCAGGGCGCCCGCGACCGGGCCGCGCACGTGCAGGGCCTCCCGGGCGGCGCGGTCGTTCGCCCCGGCGGGATCGGGGGCCGGGAGGCCGGCCCGGTCCCGTGTGCGGGACCAGTCCGCCAGGGCGGCGACCCGCGCCGCCGCCTCTTCGAGCCGGGCCAGGGGCAGCCGGCCCGCGCGGACCGCCGCGAGCACCGCGTCCAGCGCCGTGCGGAACTCCTCCTCGCCCGTCGCCGGCACCGGCGAGTCGGCGCCCGGCAGGGCCGGGTTGCCGAGGCACACGAGGTCGACGCCGGCCGCGAGGGCCCGTACGACACCCTCCGCGAAGCCGATGGTCGCGGAGATCGCCCGCATGTCGACCGCGTCGGACACGACGACCCCCTCGAAGCCGAGTTCCTCGCGGAGCAGGGTCAGCAGGGGAGCGCTGAGGGTGGCCGGGGCCTCGTCGAGGGCGGGGAAGACGATGTGCGCCGTCATGACGCAGCGGGCGCCCGCCGCGATCGCCGCGGCGAAGGGCACCAGCTCCCGGGCCCGCAGCGTCGCCAGGTCGACGTCCACGACCGCGAGGCCCGCATGGGTGTCGACCTTCGTGTCCCCGTGGCCGGGGAAGTGCTTGGCGCAGGCCGCGACCCCCTCGGTCTGGACCGCCCGTACGAAGGCCGCCGCGTGCCGGCCCACGAGGTCCGGCTCGCCGCCGTACGAGCGCACCCCGATCACCGGGTTCGCCGGATCGGAGTTGACGTCCACGACGGGGGCGAGCACGAGGTCGATGCCCGCCCGGCGCACGTCGCGGGCGATACCGCGGGCCACCTCGGCGGTCAGCGCGAGGTCGTCGGCGCGGCCGAGGACGGCGGCGCCCACGTGCGGGGAGCCCTGCGCCACGTGCAGCCGGGAGACCGTGCCGCCCTCCTCGTCCGTGGCGATCACCGCCGTACCCGCGTGGTGGATGCGCCCGGAGAGCGCGGCGGTCCGCTCCGGGCCCGCGATGTTGTGCCCGAAGTAGCAGACCCCGCCCAGCCCCTCGGCCAGCGCGTCCAGCAGCCACGGGGGCGGGCTCGTGCCCACGAAGCCCGGCATCAGCACGGTGTGCGCGAGCCGCCGCACCCGCGCGCTCCCCTGTTCTTCGCCCACTGCGGTCACCTTCACCTCTCTACTTCACCGCGCCGGTCACGAGGCCCGCGGTGAGCCGCCGCTGGGCGAGGACGAAGACCACCATGACGGGCAGCGTCACGAGGGTCGAGGCCGCCATGAGCCCGCCCCAGTCGTTGGTGTTCTTCCCGAGGTACTGCTCCAGGCCGACCCCCACGGTCATCATGTTCTCGTCCGACATGAAGGTCAGCGCGAAGGTGAACTCCTCCCAGGCCATCACGAAGGCGAAGGCGCTGGTCGCGATGAGCCCCGGCACGACGAGCGGCAGCAGGATCGAGCGGAACATCCGCCACCAGGAGCAGCCGTCCATGTACGCGGCCTCCTCGACCTCGACCGGGACGGCGGCCACGAAGCCGCGCAGGTTCCAGATCGCGAAGGGCAGCGAGAAGGCGGTGTAGACGATCGCGAGACCGAGGAGGGAGTTGAGCATCCGCAGGTCCTTCATCTGAAGGAAGAGCGGGATGACCAGCGCCTCGGCCGGGAGCATCTGCACCACGAGGATCAGCACCATGATCGTGGTGCGCATCCGGAAGCGGAACCGCGCCATGGCGACCGCGCCGAGCAGTGCGAGCACACCCGAGGCGACGACCGTGACGAGGGTGACGATCGCCGAGTTGAGCATGAAGTGCCCGAAGCCGCCCTCGTTCAGCGCGTCCGAGAAGTGCGCGAAGGTGAAGTGGCTCGGGAAGAGGCTGTCGGTCCCGGAACTGGCCCGGCCGTTGAGGGCCGTGGAGAGCATGAACCAGACGGGGAACAGGGTGAAGAGCAGGATCGCGACCACGGCCGCGTACTTGCCGGTCCGCGCCCAGCCCCTGCGGGCGGGGGGCGTGGGTCCGTCGGTCTTCGCGACGGGCGGGATGAGGGTCTGGGCGGTCATCGCAACTCGTCCTCTTTGAACAGCACACGCAGGTACACCGCGGTGATGACCAGCAGTACGACGGTGAGCAGGACGGCGATCGCGGAGCCGAGGCCGTACTGGTTCTGGGTGATGGCCTTCATGTACGACCACACGCCGAGGTTGAGGATCTCCGGGTTGGTGCCGGAGCCGCCGGGCATCAGGTAGATCTGCGTGAAGATCTTGAAGTCCCAGATGGTGGAGAGCACCGTGACCACGGCGAACACCGGGCGCAGCACCGGGAAGGTGATGTTCCAGAAGCGCTGCCAGGCGCTCGCCCCGTCCAGCCGGGCCGCCTCGTGCAGTTCGGGCGGCACGGTGGTGAGCCCGGCGAAGAGCGTGATGGCGATGAACGGGTAGCCGTGGTGGATGACGTTCAGTTCGGCGATGCCGTAGAACGACAGCCGCTCGGTGAACCAGTTGAAGCCGTCCGGCCCGATCACCCCCAGGTCCTGGAGGGCGCGGCGCACCAGCCCGGAGTCCGGGTCGAAGATCCACACCCACACGTAGGTGCCGGTGACCGCGGGCATCGCCCAGGCCACCAGGGAGGCGCCGATCACGGTGGCGCGGGTCTTCGGGCCGAGGTGCTGGAGCAGCAGCGCGACGAGGGTGCCCAGCACGATCGTGCCGAGGACGGCGAACACGGCGAAGAACACCGTGTTCGGCAGCACCGTCTTCCAGAGGTAGGAACCCCCGAACACCTCGCGGTAGTTGTCGAGGCCGACGAACCGCGGCTTGCCGGAGATGATCTCCTTGAGCCCGTACGTCTGGAAGGACAGGTACACCACCCGCACGATCGGGTAGAGCAGCAGGACCGCGATGACCAGGAGCGGGGCGGCCAGCAGCAGCCAGGGCCGCAGCCGCACGGTCAGGCGCGGGCGGCGCGGGCCCGGCGGGCGCGCGCCCGGCAGGTCCGCCTGGCCGGCGGACGGTGCCGGACGCGCGCCGGTGACGGCGACGTTCCCCACGTCAGTTCTCCGAGAGCGTCTTGGTGACGGCGTCCGAGGCGGTCTTGGCGGCCTTGTCGACGGAGGTGCCGGTCAGGACCGACTGGACCATCTGGGAGACGGTCTTGTTGCCCTCGACGGTGCCCCAGCCCGGGGCGCTCGGCGGGTTCTTGCCGGCCTTGAGCATCGTCTCGGCGAAGGGCTTGACCAGCGGGTCGCTGCTGTTCGCGTAGGGCTTGAGCGCCGAGCTGGTGCTCGGGAAGTACCCGGCCTGGTCGGCCCAGTCCTTCGCGAGCTTGCTGGTGGTCATCATGTCGACGAACTTCCAGGCGAGGTCCTGGTTCTTGCTCGTCTTGAGCACCGCGAGGTTGGAGCCGCCCAGGACGGCCGGGGCGAGGCCGCCGTCCTTGCCCGGGATCGGGAAGGCGCCGATCTTGTCCTTGAGCGAGGGGTCACCGGCGATCGCCGTCTTCGGGGTCCAGTTGCCCTGGATCACCATGGCCGACTTCCCCTTGACGAAGGAGTCCAGCACGTCGGTCTCGCGCCAGGTGGTGGCGCCGACGCTGGAGGACTTGTCCTTCAGGGCGAGGCCCGTGTAGAAGTCCAGGCCCTCCTTCGACTTCGCCGAGTCGAGCGTCCCGGTCCACTTGCCGCCCTTCTCGGTGGCGAAGTCACCGCCCGCGCCCCACACGAAGGGGGCGACGGCGTACGCGGCGTCCCCGGCGACCGGCAGCGGCAGCAGCTTGGGCTCCTGCTTCTTGAGCGCCCTGACGGTCTGCTGGAGTTCGGCCCAGTTCTTCGGTATCGCGAGGTGGTGCTTCTCGAAGACGTCCTTGCGGTAGACGATCGCGCGCACCCCGGCGTACCAGCCGACGCCGTACTGCTTGCCGTCCAGGGTCGCCGACTGCTTCAGCGCCGGGTTCAGATCCTTGCCCAGGCCCGAGGAGTCGATCTTCGAGGTGAGGTCGGTGAGGCCGCCGGCCGCCGCGAACTCGGGGGTCCAGGTGGTGCCGATCTCGGAGACGTCCGGGCCGTCGCCGGAGGCGAAGGCGCGCACCAGACGGTCGTGGGCGTCGGCCCACTGGATCTCCTGGACCTTCAGCGTGGCCCCCGTCCTCTTCTTGAACTCCTTCTTCGTCGCGGAGTAGAAGGCGGAGGCGTCCGGGTTGGTGCCCTTCATGACCCACCAGGTCAGCGACTTGCCGTCCTTCGACGAGGACGAGGACGAGGAGCCGTCGTTGCCGCAGGCGGTCAGCACCAGGGCGGAGGCGGCCAGGGCGGCGACGCCGGCCTTGTGTACGAGTCTCATCGAGCTGTGTCTCCCTTGTGACGGACGCGGCTGAGAAGGCGGGGCGGTGGAGCGGCCACGCGAGGCGGGTGGTTGCCGCGACCGTGGCGGGCCCCGAGGCCGACGCCGTACGGGCCGGGCGCCCCCGATGAACCGCTGGTGAGCTGCGGCGATCCCGCAAGTATGGGGAGGGTTAAGAAGGTAGTCAATAAGTAACAGGGGTCGTGATGTGAGCGTTAGTTTTTGACATCGACGGGCTACGCTGGCCGCCCAGCCACCAGGAGGAAGCCATGACCGACCGGTCCGCGCCGCGGCGAGGGGCGATCCCGAAGGAGCCGGACACCGAGGCCCCGGCCCTGGACGTCCTCGTCCGCATCCGCGGCGCCGTCCCCTCCCTGCAGCCCGCCGAACAGCGGGTCGCCGCCGCCGTGCTGGGCGATCCGGCGGGTGCCGCGCGCATGTCGTCCACGACCCTCGCCACCCAGGCCAGGACCTCGGTGACCACCGTGATGCGCTTCTGCCGCGCCATCGGGCTGTCCAACTACCCCCAGCTGCGCATCGCCCTGGCCTCCTCGGCGGCCCGCGAGGACGCCCGCAACAGCGACCGGTACTGGGCCGACGACGGGGACATCAGCGAGGACGACACACTCACCCAGGTCGTGGACAAGGTCATCTACAACGAGGCCAGGACCCTGGAGGACACCCGCGCGCAGCTCGAACTCGACGTGCTGGCACGCGCGGTGGACGCCGTCGCCAAGGCCCGCAGGATCGACGTCTTCGGCATCGGCGCGAGCGGGTTCGTCGGCCAGGACCTCCACCAGAAGCTGCACCGCATCGGCCTCATGGCCTTCGTGTGGACCGACGGGCACGCCGCGCTCACCGCGAGCGCCCTGCTCGGTGAGGGGGACGTCGCGCTCGGCATCTCCCACTCGGGCTCGACCGTCGACACCGTGGAGCCGCTCCAGGCGGCCGGCGACCGCGGGGCGACCACCATCGCGCTCACCAACTTCGCCGGCTCCCCGCTCGCCGAGTGCGCCGACCACGTCCTGACCACGGCCGTGCGCGAGATGCCGCTGCGCTCGGGCGCGACCGCGAGCAGGATCGCCCAGCTCGCCGTCGTCGACTGCCTGTTCGTCGGCGTCGCCCAGCGCTCCTTCACGAACGCCACCACCGCCATCACCCGCACCTACGGCGCCGTGCGCCACCTGCGCGCGATGCCCGCGGCGAACCGGCGCCCCGGCACACCGGGCGAGGACGGCTGAGGAGCCCGCCGGTCCCGGGCCCGCCCGGCCGGTGGGCTCAGCCCGCCCGGCGGATCTCCAGCACGCGCGGCGCCGCGCCCGGCTCCGGGAGCCGCAACGGGCCCGCGCCCGGGCTGAAGCGGCCCAGCACGCGCGGCGTCGCCGAGCCGGTGGCGCCCGGGACGACCCCGGGAACCTGCTGCCAGCTCAGGAAGCCGAGCAGGGCCATGAGGTACGCCTCCTTGTCCCCGGCGGGCAGTCCGCGCGCGTCGCTCGTGACCACCTCGGCCGGGGCGAGCCGGGCGCTCAGCGCCGCGAACAGCGCCGGATTGCGCACCCCGCCGCCCGAGACGACGACCTCGACGGGGGCGAAGGGCCGGACCGCGTCCGCGACGGTCACGGCGGTCAGCTCGGTGAGCGTCGCCATCAGGTCCTCGTCCGCCACCGGTGGCAGCCCGGCCAGCCGCTCCTGGACGTACGCGGTCGTGAACAGCTCCCGGCCCGTCGACTTGGGCGCGGCGAGCCGGTAGTACGGCTCCGCGAGCAGCCGCTCCAGCAGGTCTGCGCGGACGGTGCCCGCACGCGCCAGCCGCCCGTCCAGGTCGCTGCCCAGACGGCCGCCGGAAAGCCGGTGCGCGGCCGCGTCGAGCAGGCAGTTGGCGGGGCCGGTGTCGAAGGCGGTGACGGGCTCGCCCGGTGCGCCCACGACCGTCACGTTGGCGATGCCGCCGAGGTTGAGGGCGACCCTGCGCGTACCCGGCTCACCCGCGAGCCACAGCGCGTCGAGCGTGCTCGCGAGCGGCGCGCCCTGACCCCCGGCGGCGATGTCCCGCGCCCGGACGTCGGAGACGACCGGCAGCCCCGTCTCCTCGGCGATCCACGCGGGCTGACCGAGCTGGAGGGTGCCGAGCGCCCGTCCCTCCTCGACCCAGTGGAAGACGGTCTGGCCGTGCGAGACGACGAGGTCGGCCCGGCCGCCCGCGTAGCGGTCCACCGCCTCGCGCACCGCCGCCGCGCTCTCCTGCCCGACCAGGGTGTCCAGCGCGCACACCTCGGCGAGCGAGACCCGCGCCGGGGGCAGCACCGCGAGCAGCCGCTCCCGGGTCCGTACCGGCCAGGGGTGCTCGTGGGCGCCGAGCGGGACCAGGGCGAGCGTGCCCTCGGCGTCCAGCGACAGCTCGGCGGCGGCGACGTCGAGGCCGTCCACCGACGTACCGGACATGAGACCTACGACGATCACGCGACGTCCTCAGAGGTGTCGGAGGGAGGGGGAGTGCCAGAGATGTGGAGCCCGGGGCGGGCCGGGCCCGAAGGGGTCATTCCCAGCGGAAGAACCGGGCCGCCGCGCCGAGGCCGAGGACCGTCCACACCGCGAGGACGAGGAGGTCCTTCCCCGGCACCCCGGCACCGTGCTGGAGCACGTCCCGCAGCCCGTCCGAGAGCGCCGCGACGGGGAGCAGTTCGAGGACGGCGCGGACGGCGTCCGGGAACTTGTCCAGCGGCACGATCACCCCGCCGCACACGAGCAGCACGATGAAGACGAGGTTCGCGGCGGCCAGCGTGGCCTCCGCCTTGAGCGTCCCCGCCATGAGCAGCCCGAGCCCCGAGAAGGCCGCCGTGCCCAGCAGGAGCAGCAGCACGACCCACACCGGGTTGCCGTGCGGGGACCAGCCGAGGGCGAGAGCGATGACGGTCAGCAGGGCGACCTGGAGCACCTCGGTCACCAGGACCGACAGGGTCTTCGCGGTCATCAGCGCCCAGCGCGGCAGCGGGGAGGCGCCGAGCCGCTTGAGCACCCCGTAGCGGCGGTCGAAGCCCGTCGCGATGGCCTGACCGGTGAAGGCCGTGGACATCACGGCGAGCGCGAGGACGCCCGGGGCCAGGAAGTCGACGGAGTCGCCGGCCCCGGTGTCCACGACGTCGACGGTCGAGAACAGGACCAGCAGCAGCGAGGGGATGATCACCGTCAGCAGCAGCTGCTCGCCGTTGCGCAGCAGCATCCGGGTCTCCAGCGCGGCCTGCGCGGTGATCATGCGGCCGAGCGGGGCGGCCCCTGGCCTCGGGGTGTACGTACCGGCGCTCATCCGCGCAGCTCCTTACCGGTCAGCTCCAGGAAGACGTCCTCCAGGGTGTGCCGTTCGACGGCGATGTTCTGCGGCATGACTCCGTGCTGGGCGCACCAGGAGGTGACGGTGGCCAGCAGCTGCGGGTCGATGTCCCCGCCGACCCGGTACGTTCCCGGCGCGAGTTCGGCGGCCTCGCTGCCCGGGGGCAGCGCCTTGAGCAGGGAGCCCACGTCGAGCCCCGCGCGGCCGCTGAAGCGCAGGGTGTTCTGCGCCTCGCCCCGGCACAGCTCCTCGGGGCCGCCCTGGGCGATGACCCGTCCGCCGTCGACGATCGCGACGTCGTCGGCGAGCTGCTCCGCCTCGTCCATGTGGTGGGTCGTGAGGATCACGCTCACCCCGTCGGCGCGCAGATCGCGCACCAGGTCCCAGGTGGCGCGGCGGGCCTGCGGGTCGAGTCCCGCGGTCGGCTCGTCGAGGAAGACCAGCTCGGGCCGGCCCACGACGGCCAGCGCGAGCGCGAGCCGCTGCCGCTGTCCGCCGGACAGCCTCCGGTAGGTCGTGCGGCCGCAGGAACCGAGGCCCAGGCGCTCGACGAGGGCGTCGACGTCGAGCGGGTGGGCGTGCAGTCTCGCCATGTGGCGGAGCATCTCCTCGGCGCGGGCGCCGGAGTAGACCCCGCCGGACTGGAGCATGACGCCGATCCTGGGGCGCAGCCGCGCGGCCTGCGTCACCGGGTCGAGGCCGAGGACGCGGGCGCTGCCGGAGTCCGGCCTGCGGTACCCCTCGCAGATCTCGATCGTGGTGGTCTTGCCGGCGCCGTTGGGGCCGAGGACGGCCGTGATGCCGGGGGCTGCCGTGAGGTCGAGGCCGGCGACCGCGGTCTTGTGTCCGTACCGCTTCACCAGGGAGGTGAGGTGGACGACGGGCTCGCTTGTCATGGTGGCCAAGTCTAGGGACCGCCGGGCGGACCCCGACCGGCAGGGAGGGACAAAGAGAGGGACGAGCCGGGCGGGCGGCTCCCCCTCGGGGCGCGCGAAGGCGTATCGGTGGTGTGTCGGGCCCGTATCGGGCCGCGGACGCCCCTGACACGGCCCCCGCGGTGGGGGAGACTGGCGCGCATGCTGATCGTGGCCCACCGCGGACTGTCGCCGGGCGGACGCCGGTGACGCCCGCCGAGGAGGGGGCGGCGGCCCCCGCCGAGGACGGGGGCGCCGCGGCCGGGGGCCCGGAGGCCACAGGCGCCCCGCACCGGCTGCACGACGTCTTCCGCCGGCTGGGCGAGGAGCTGCGCCGCGCCGAGTCGGACGCGGTCTCGCTGCTGGACGCCGGCCGGACCGCGGAGGCCGGCGCGGAACTCGTCGAGGGGCGGGAGGCGCAGCGGCGCCGGGTCCTGGAACTGGAGCGGGGCGCGCGCCGGACCTTCCACGCCTTCCTGACCGGCCTCAACACGGTCACGCCGGTGGCGGCCACCCTGAAGGCCACCGGTGCGCCACCGGACCGGGGCGGCAAGGTCGTGCGGACGCCCACCGAAGGCGGCCCGGAGGCCGGCTACCGGATCCTGGTCGACCGTGACTTCCTCGCCGAGCCGGCGGCGCTGCTCGCGCTGGACGAGCGGGTGCGCGCGGGGGAGCAGGTGCGGGTGGTGGACAGCCCGCTGATCAAGCTCGCCGTGGCGGACGGGGAACTGGCGATGGTCCAGGTGAGCCCCGAGCGCTCGGTGCTGCTGCGGCCGCCGCTGGTACTGCTCGCGGTCGAGCTGTTCGCGATGGCGTGGCGGCACTCCCGCCCGTTCCTGCGCGAGGGCGGCGATCTGAGCCCCGACGACCGGCGGATCCTCCAGCTGATGCTGTCGGGCCTGACCGACTCGGCGACGGCGAAGCAGATCGGCACCTCCCCGCGCACCGTGCAGCGGCGGCTGCGCGCGCTCATGGACGCCGCCTCGGTGACCTCGCGGCTGCAGCTGGGCTGGTACGCGATGCGGAACAACTGGGTCTAGCAGGTCACGGCAACTGGTCCTGGAATGAGCCCTGTTGGGCGTGCCGGGGCGTGGTGTGGCAAGTCCACGACAGCCGCGCGGCTGTCGCACACTCGCCACCGGAACTCCTTGTTGCGGTGTCCTCGCGTACGCCAGGATCCAGGCAGCTCTTCGCATGTCCCCGGTGGTGACAAGGAGTTCCGCGTGCCCCGTTCCCGACGGTTCCCGCTCCCGGCGCCGGCCGCGGCCCGCAGGCCCCGCCCGCACCGGGCACCGGGCCGCGGGACCCGGTAGGCCCCGAGCCCGGGCGCGCGGTCGTCGCGTGCCGAAGCCCTCGTCACGGTGCGCCCCGCCCACCGGCCCGATCCGACCGCCTGACGCCATCCCGTACAGGCCGGTCGGCCCCACACAGGCACGGCGGAGAGCACCGCCCTGCCTCAAGGAGGTTCGCAGGTGAGGTACCACTTCCCGCGCAGACGAAGACTGCTGGCCGCCGCGCTCGCCGCGGCGCTGGGAACACCACTGCTCGCCACGGTCCCCGCCACCGCGGGCACCGCCCCGCCCTCGGCGGCGCGTGTGCTCCAGGACAAGGCGCGGGCCGGCGTCCTGCGGCAGCTCGGCACCCACGACACCACGACCTTCTGGGTGCGGCTCGACTCGGAGGCCGACACCTCGGCGGCCCGCAGGACGAAGAAGAAGACGGACAAGGACCGCGCTGTCATCGAGGCCAAGACGGCCCACGCGGACCGGAGCCAGAAGGCGCTGCGGGCGCTGCTGAAGAAGGCGGGCGCGCGCTACACCCCCTACTGGATCACCAACACCGTCAAGGTGACCGGCGACAAGGCCCTGGCCGAGAAGATCGCCGCCCGCCCCGAGGTCGCCGCGATCGAGGCCGACACCGTGCTCGCACCCCCCGACACCAGGAAGGGCAAGGCCCAGCCCAAGGCCGAGGGCACCGAGTGGAACGTCGACGCGATCCACGCGCCAGAGGTCTGGGACAAGGTGGGGACGCGCGGCGAAGGCGTCGTGGTCGCCAGCATCGACACCGGCGTCGACTACCGGCACCCCGCGCTGATGAGCCGCTACCGCGGGCTGAAGGCCGACGGGTCCTACGACCACGCCTACAACTGGTTCGACGCGACGGCCAGTTGCCCGGACAAGGCGCCCTGCGACGACTACGGGCACGGCACCCACACGATGGGCACGATGGTCGGGGACGACAGCGAGGGCAACGCGATCGGGGTCGCCCCCGGCGCCCAGTGGATCGCCGCCAAGGGATGCACGACGACCGGCTGTCCGCAGGACGCGCTGCTCTCGGCCGGCCAGTGGATCCTCGCGCCGACCGACGCGATCGGGCAGCACCCGCGCCCCGACCTCGCTCCCGACGTGGTGAACAACTCGTGGGGCGGCGACCTCATGGACACCTGGTACAAGGCGATGGTCCAGGCCTGGGTGGACGCGGGGATCTTCCCGGCCTTCTCCAACGGCAACGCGGGCCCGAACTGCGCGACCGCCGGATCGCCCGGCGCGTACACCAACACCTACGCCTCCGGCGCCTTCGGCGTCGACGGCAAGATCGCCGCGTTCTCCTCGCGCGGCTCCGGCGAGGGCGGCGCGATCAAACCGGACATCGCCGCGCCCGGTGTGGACATCCGCTCCGCCGCGCCCGGCGGCGGCTACGCCGTCGAGTCCGGTACGTCGATGGCCTCACCGCACACCGCGGCCACGGTCGCGCTGATGTGGTCGGTCTCCCCGGCGATCCGCGGTGACATCGCCGCCACCGAACGCCTCCTCGACCAGAGCGCGACCGACGTCGACGACACCACCTGCGGCGGCACCGCGGGCGACAACAACGTCTACGGCGAGGGCCGGCTCGACGCGTACGCCGCGGTCGGCGCCACACCGCGCGGCCCCCTCGGCGCGGTGAGCGGCACCGTCACCAGCGGCCCGGCCCCGCTCGCCGGCGCCACCGTCGAACTCGACGGGCCGATGTACGCCACCGCCACCACCGGCGAGGACGGCACGTACACGCTGCCGAAGGTGATGACCGGCGACTACACCGTCAAGGTCGCCAAGTACGGATACGTGACCTCCACCTCCACCGCCACCGTCACCGAGGGCGCCACCACGACCCGCGACGCCTCGCTCACCGTGGCACCGCGCGCCACCCTCACCGGGACGGTGCGCTCCCAGGGCGGGCCCGAGGCCGGGGCGAGGATCGAGGTGGCCGGGGCCCCGGTCACCGCCACCACCTCTCAGGACGGCGGCTACTCGCTCGAACTTCCCGCGGGCAGCTACCAGGTGAAGATCACCCCGGCCTCCCGCTGCGTCGCCGTCGGCGCCTTCGCCGTCGAGGCCGCGGAGGGCACCCACACCAAGGACCTCCTGCTGCCCAGCCGCAGCGACGCGTTCGGCACCACCTGCCAGGTCACCGAGGACACGGACTTCCCGGCCGGCACGACCAAGCTCGACACGAGCAGCCCGTACGACGGCGCGGCCGGCATCACGTTCCCGTTCCCGGTGGCGCTCTACGGCAAGACCTACCGCACCGCCTCCGCGAACGTCGAGGGCTACCTCTCCTTCGAGCAGTCCGTCAATCTCTCCGCGAACCGGGACCTGCCCTACGCCGGCCTGCCCAACGGCTCGCTCTACCCCTTCTGGGACAACCTCCAGCTCGCCAGTGACAACGGGGCCCTGTACTGGGCGGCCCGGGGCACCGCCCCGCACCGCGAGGTCGTCGTGGAGTGGCGGAACGCGGTGCCGAGCAGCGACCGCACGCAGAAGCTCAGCTTCTCCGTGGTGATCGGCGAGGACGGCACGTACTCCTTCCACTACAAGAACCCCACCGGCGGCGCGGCGGCACGCGGCAGCGGCGCCACCATCGGCGCCGAGAACGCGGACGGGACCGACGCCCTGCAGTACGCGTACAACGAGGACGCCGTCACCGACGGCCTGGCCATCTCCTTCCGCCCCGACCGCAGCGCCGCGCTCACCGGCACCGTGACCGACGCCAACGACGCGAAGGCGCTCGGCGGCGCCGCCGTCACCGTGACCCGCGCGGGCGAACAGGTCGCCGCCACCACCACCGCGAGCGACGGCGCCTACCTCGTGCAGGTCCCGGCGACCGACAAGGCCGACTACGAGGTCGCCGTGTCCGCCGCCCACTACACGGCCGTCACCCGCACCGTCTCCCTCGCCGCCCACGCCACCGAACGCGCCGGCACCGCGCTGCCCACCGGCCTGGTCACCGTCACCCCGAAGACCGCGATGACCCTCGTCGTCCCCGCGGGCCAGACCCGGCAGCGCACCCTCACCCTGGCCAACTCCGGCTCCGCCGCCGACTACACGGTCGAAGAGGCGGACGGAGCGGCGTGGTTCGCCGCCGCCCCCGCCACCGGACGACTCGCCACGGGCAAGGAGCGGCAGGCGGTCCTGACCTTCGACACCGGCGGGGTCACCCCCGGCACCGTCCTGAAGGGCACCGTCGTCATCGCCTCCGACAGCGGCCGCGCACCGCAGACCAGGGTGCCGGTGACCGTGGTCGTGCCCGCCTACCAGGCGGCGCTCGACGCGGGCGCGGGCAAGGCGTACACCGACCACGACGGCGACACCTGGGGCCCGGACCAGAAGTACACGGCCGGCTCGTACGGCTTCCTCGGCACCTCCACGAAGGTGAGCACCACCAACGCCATCGAGGACACCGCCGAGCAGAAGCTGCTGCGCACCGCCCGCGAGGGCGCCGTCGAGTACCGCTTCGACCACGTGCCCGACGGCGTCTACCGGATCGACCTCGGCTTCGCCGAACTCGGCAAGGGCGGCGCGGGCAGCCGCGTCATGGACGTCCTGGCGGAGGGCGCCCTCCAACTGCCCGACCTCGACGTCGTCAAGGAGACCGGCGGCAGCTACCGCGCGCTGACCAGGACCCTCACGGTCACCGTCACGGACGGGCAGCTGAACCTGCGCCTGGTCCCCGTGGCCGCCTCGCCGACCCTGGTCAACGCCGTACGGATCACCCAGCGCCCGGACCTCGCCCCGGCCGGCTGACACCCCGTCATCGTCCCGCACCACGTGTGTACCCGGGCGGCGGCGCCTGCCGCCGCCCGGCCGGAGGAGGAGTTCGACGTGAACCGACACAGACCCGGGTGGCGAGGACTGTTCGCCGCCGCGCTGGCCACGGCCGTGGGAGCGCCCTTCCTGGGCGCGCCGCCCGCGACGGCCGCCGACCCGGCACCGCGACCCACCGCCCTGCTCCAGAAGGCCGAAGGCCGGGTACTCAAGGACCTCGGCCGACGGGAGCGGGCCTCTTTCTGGGTCCAGCTGGACTCGGAGGCCGACACCTCGGCGGCCCGCAGGACGAAGCGGAAGACCGACAAGGACCGCGCGGTCGTCAAGGCCAAGACCGCGCACGCGGACCGGAGCCAGAAGGCGCTGCGGGCGCTGCTGAAGGACGCGGGCGCGCGCTACACCCCGTTCTGGATCAGCAACACCATCGAGGTCACCGGCGACAAGGCCCTGGCCGAGAAGATCGCCGCCCGCCCCGAAGTCGCCTCGATCCGGGCCGACGAGCCGGTCAGGCTCCCCGCGCCGCTCAAGGCCACGACGGAACCCGGCGTCGACGGCGTCGAGTGGAACATCGACCGGATCAACGCGCCCAAGGTCTGGGACGAGTTCGGCGTACGCGGTGAGGGCGTCGTCATCGGCAGCATCGACACCGGCGTCGACTACCGGCATCCCGCGCTCGCGGCGGCCTATCGCGGCCTGAAGGCCGACGGGTCCTACGACCACGCGTACAACTGGTTCGACGCCGTCGGCAGCTGCTCCGGCAGCGCCCCCTGCGACGACAACGGCCACGGAACCCACACCACGGGGACCATGGTCGGCGACGACGGCAGCGGCAACGCCATCGGTGTCGCCCCCGGAGCCTCCTGGATCGCGGCCAAGGGCTGCGGGGCCGTGGACTGCCCCCAGTCGGCGCTGCTCGCGGCCGGTCAGTGGATGCTCGCCCCCACGGACGCCGACGGCGAGAACCCGCGCCCGGACCTCGCCCCCGACATCATCAACAACTCCTGGGGCGCCGACACCCTCGACACCTGGTACCAGGCCATGGTCCAGGCCTGGCGCGACGCCGGAATCTTCCCCGCGTTCTCCAACGGCAACACCGGCCCCTCGTGCGACACCGCCGGCTCCCCGGGCGCGTACACCAACACGTACTCCTCCGGCGCCTTCGACAGCAGCGGCAGGATCGCGGACTTCTCCTCGCGCGGCCCCGGCGTCGACGGCACCGTCAAGCCGAACATCGCCGCACCCGGCGTGAACATCCGCTCGGCGGCCCCCGGCGGCGGCTACGTCGCCAAGTCCGGTACGTCGATGGCCTCACCGCACACCGCGGCCACCGTGGCCCTCGTCTGGTCGGCGGCCCCCTCGCTGCGCGGTGACGTCACGGCGACCGAGGCGCTCCTGAACGACTCCGCGACCGACGTGGACGCGACGTCCTGCGGAGGCACCGCGGACTTCAACAACATCTACGGCGAGGGCCGGCTCGACGCCTACGCCGCGGTCTCCGCCGCCCCGCGCCGGAACGTCGGCGCCCTCACCGGCACCGTCACCGCGGACGGCGACCCGGCGGCCGAGATCCAGGTGGACGTCGACGGCCCCATGCACGCGCTGGTCCACACGAAGGCGGACGGCACCTACCGGTTCCCGCGTCTGGTCGCCGGCGACTACCGGGTGGCCGTGAGCAAGTTCGGCTACGTCACGCAGGAGGCGGAGGCCACCGTCGCCGAGGACGCGACGGCCACCCTCGACGCGGCCCTCGCCACCGCCCCCACCGGCACCGTCACCGGCCTCGTGAGCAGCGCGTCCGGAGCCGAGGCCGAGGTGACGGTCAAGGTGCAGGGCACCCCGGTCCGCGTCGAGACCGGCGCCGACGGCAGGTACACGCTCACCGTGCCCGTCGGCAGCTACCAGTTCGGCGTGACCCCGCTCAACCACTGCGCGGCCGCCGTCGGCGTCGCCGTCGTCGTGGCCAAGGGCGCCAACACCAGGAACGTCGCGCTCGCCTCCCGCAGCGACGCCTTCGGCACCACCTGCCGCCAGACCGACGAGGCCTACCCGGCCGGCCGGGACAAGCTCCCCCTCAACCCGCCGACCGGCTCCTACGCCGCCGTCACCCTCCCCTTCCCGGTCGCCCTGTACGGGCACACCTACGACAAGGGCTGGGTGACCCGCGACGGGCAGCTGGTCTTCGGCTACCTGAACATGGGGGACAACGGCGGCCTGCCCAGCACCTCGGGGGCCAACGGAGCCCTGTCCCCGTTCTGGGACCAGCTCACGACGGACGCCGCCTCCGGCGTCTACACGGCCGTGCGGGGCACCGCGCCGCACCGCGAGTACGTCGTCGAGTGGCGCGACATGCCGCTGGCCAGGGACACCTCGCAGCGCGTCGGCTTCGCCGTCACGATCAGCGAGGACGGAACATACACCTTCCACTACCAGGGCATCGGCGACGGCGCCTACGAGCGGGGGAGCGGCGCCACGATCGGCGCCGAGAACCACGAGGGCACCGACGGGTTCCAGTACTCCCGCGACGAGCAGTCGCTGCGCGAGGGCATGGCGATCAGGTTCCGGCCCGAGGGGCACGCCGTCGTCTCCGGCACGGTGACCGACGCGAACGACGCCGAGCCGGTCGCCGGAGCGAACGTCGCGGTCACCCGTGGCGGTACGACGCTCGCCACCGTCACCTCCGGCGCCGACGGCTCGTATCTCACGCAGATCCCCGCCACCACCGCGGCGAGCCACCGGATCGCGGTCACGGCGCCGCACTACACGGCCGCCGGCAGCACGGTCACTCTGGAGAGCCTCTCCGCCGTGGGCACCCGGACGGCGCTGCGCACCGGCGCGGTGTCGGCCGCGTCCGACGCGGACCAGGCGCTGATCATGACGGTGGGGGAGCAGCGCGCACGCACCCTGACCCTCACCAACAGCGGCGCGCCGGCCGCCTACTCGGTCGCCGAGAAGAACGGCGCGGACTGGCTGAAGGTGGCCTCGGCCTCGGGCAGTCTCGCCACGGGCGCCCAGCGGAAGATCACACTGACCTTCGACACCACGACGGCCAGACCGGGCACGGTGCTCACCGGCGCCCTCCAGGTCACCTCGGAGAGCGGCCGTACGCCGACGGTCTCGCTGCCCCTGAAGGTGATCGTGCCCGCCTACCGGGCGGGGATCGACGTCGGAGCCGACACCGCGTCCGTCGACACGGCGGGCGACACCTGGTCGCCGGACCTCGCGTACGCGGACGGCTCCTACGGCTACGTAGGCCGGGACACCACCACGACCTACACCCGCAACACCATCGCGGGGGCCGCCGACTCCCGGGAGCAGCAGTTGCTGCGCTCGGGGCGCGAGGGCGCGAGCGGGTACCGCTTCGACGCCGTCCCCGACGGCACCTACCAGGTAGAGCTGGGCTTCGCCGAACCCGCCGCGAAGAAACCCGGCCAGCGGGTCTTCGACGTGACGGCGGAGGGCGTCGAGAAGGTGTCCGACATCGACATCCGGCTGGAGTCGGGCGGCGTCCGCACGGCCCTGACCAGGACCTTCACGGTCAAGGTGAGCGACGGCCGGCTGGACGTGGGCCTGTCCGCGATCACCGGCGAGACCCTGGTCAACTCGGTCCGGGTGACCCAGCGGCCCGATCTGGCCTGATCCGGCCACGCTCCCGAGGGCCCGTCCCGGCACCCCGCCGGGGCGGGCCCTCGGCCTGCGCGCGGCCCCGCAGGAGAGCTGATTAGGTAACCCTAAGTGATGGATTGCACGGCTGATCGTTCCGGACCGTGGTTGTCATGGCCGGAGGAATTACGCAACAATGGCGTTGTGAAATACCTGGGCGAGGCTCCGCAGGAGGAAGCCGCGACCGGTGAGCGCTCGACGCGCAACCGGGTCGCGCGCTCCATCCTGGACCACGGCCCCTCGACCGTGGCCGAGCTGGCCCGCCGCCTCGGACTGACCCAGGCGGCCGTACGCCGTCACCTCGACGCGCTCGTCGCCGACGCGGTCGTGGAGGCCCGCGAGCAGCGGGTCTACGGGGCCCGCACCCGCGGCAGGCCGGCCAAGGTCTTCGCGCTGACCGACTGCGGACGCGACGCCTTCGACCAGTCCTACGACAAGCTCGCCACCGACGCGCTGCGCTGGATCGCGCAGTACGCGGGCGGGGAGGCGGCCGTCGCCGCCTTCGCCCGCTCCCGGATCGAGCAGAGCGGCGCGGGCTACCGCGCGGCGGTCGAGAGCGCCGAGCCCGCCGAACGCGCCCAGGCCCTGGCCCGGGCGCTGACCGCGGACGGGTACGCTGCCACAGCGCGCAGCGCGCCCGGCCGGCAGCAGGGCGAACAGCTCTGCCAGCACCACTGCCCGGTGGCCCACGTGGCCGAACAGTTCCCGCAGCTGTGCGAGGCGGAGACGGAGTTCTTCTCCCAGCTGCTCGGCACCCACGTGCAGCGACTGGCCACCATCGCCCACGGTGACGGCGTGTGCACGACCTTCATCCCCCGGGGCGGCGCACCGCCGCCCTCCGAGGGCGAGGACGCGCCACCGTCCACCGAGAAGACCACCCACACATCAGCAAGCACGGCCGGGAGGAACCCCGCATGACTCTCCCCACGGAGACTGCCCACCCCGAACTCGAGGGTCTGGGTACGTACGAATACGGCTGGGCCGACTCCGACGTGGCCGGCGCCTCTGCGAAGCGCGGCATCAACGAGGACGTCGTCCGGGACATCTCCGCCAAGAAGAACGAGCCGGAGTGGATGACCAAGCTCCGCCTCAAGGGCCTCAAGCTCTTCGAGAAGAAGCCCATGCCGAACTGGGGCTCGGACCTCTCGGGCATCGACTTCGACAACATCAAGTACTTCGTGCGCTCCACGGAGAAGCAGGCGGAGTCCTGGGAGGACCTGCCCGAGGACATCAAGAACACGTACGACAAGCTCGGCATCCCGGAGGCGGAGAAGCAGCGCCTGGTCGCCGGTGTCGCCGCGCAGTACGAGTCCGAGGTCGTCTACCACCAGATCCGCGAGGACCTGGAGGAGCAGGGCGTCATCTTCCTGGACACGGACACCGCGCTGCGCGAGCACCCGGACCTGTTCAAGGAGTACTTCGGCACCGTCATCCCGGTCGGCGACAACAAGTTCGCCTCGCTGAACTCCGCGGTGTGGTCGGGCGGTTCCTTCATCTACGTGCCGAAGGGCGTGCACGTGGAGATCCCGCTCCAGGCGTACTTCCGCATCAACACCGAGAACATGGGCCAGTTCGAGCGGACGCTGATCATCGTCGACGAGGACGCCTACGTCCACTACGTCGAGGGCTGCACGGCGCCGATCTACAAGTCGGACTCCCTGCACTCGGCCGTGGTCGAGATCATCGTGAAGAAGGGCGCCCGCTGCCGCTACACGACGATCCAGAACTGGTCGAACAACGTCTACAACCTGGTCACCAAGCGCGCCGTGGCCTACGAGGGCGCGACCATGGAGTGGGTCGACGGCAACATCGGCTCCAAGGTCACCATGAAGTACCCGGCCGTCTACCTGATGGGCGAGCACGCCAAGGGCGAGACGCTGTCCATCGCCTTCGCGGGCGAGGGCCAGCACCAGGACGCGGGCTCGAAGATGGTCCACATGGCGCCGAACACCTCCTCCAACATCGTGTCGAAGTCGGTGGCCCGCGGCGGCGGCCGCACCTCGTACCGCGGTCTGGTCGAGATCGGCGAGGGCGCCCACGGCTCCAAGTCGAACGTGCTGTGCGACGCGCTGCTCGTGGACACGATCTCCCGCTCGGACACCTACCCCTACGTGGACGTCCGCGAGGACGACGTGTCGATGGGCCACGAGGCGACCGTCTCCAAGGTCTCCGACGACCAGCTCTTCTACCTCATGAGCCGCGGACTGACCGAGTTCGAGGCCATGGCGATGATCGTGCGCGGCTTCGTCGAGCCCATCGCCAAGGAGCTGCCCATGGAGTACGCGCTCGAACTGAACCGGCTGATCGAGCTCCAGATGGAAGGCGCCGTCGGCTGACCGCCCGGCCTCGCGCAACACCGACCGACCCATTGACGTAGGAAAGAGAGCACCAGAACAGCCATGGCTGAGGCTCAGAGTATTGCCGCGGGTTCCACCACCGCCGGCCAGATCGCGGTGGCGGCCGAGTCCACCGTCGTCTCCAGGATGAGCGCGCCGCCGTCCTACGACGTCGCCGACTTCCCCGTGCCGCACGGCCGCGAGGAGGAGTGGCGGTTCACGCCGCTGGAGCGGCTGCGCGGGCTGCACGACGGCACCGCCGTCGCCGACGGCCGCATCCAGGTCGAGGTGAACGCCCCCGCCGGCGTCACCCAGGAGACCGTGGACCGCGAGGACCCGCGCGTCGGCAGGGCCGGCACCCCGGTGGACCGGGTCGCGGCCCAGGCCTACAGCTCCTTCGAGAAGGCCTCGGTCATCACCGTCCCGAAGGAGACGGTGCTCACCGAGCCCGTCCGCATCACCGTCGAGGGCCACGGCGGCACCGCCTACGCCCACCAGGTGGTCGAACTGGGCGCCTTCGCCGAGGCCGTCGTCGTCATCGACCACACCGGTGACGCGGTGCTCGCCGCCAACGTCGACTTCCTCGTCGGTGACGGGGCCAAGCTCACCGTCGTCTCCGTGCAGGACTGGGCGGACGGCGCCGTGCACGTCGGGCAGCACAACGCGCTGCTCGGCCGCGACGCCTCCTTCAAGTCCGTGGTCGTCACCTTCGGCGGCGACCTCGTCCGCCTCTCCCCGCGCGTGAGCTACGGGAGCACCGGTGGCGAGGCCCAGCTTCTCGGCCTGTACTTCACCGACAAGGGCCAGCACCAGGAGCACCGCCTCTTCGTCGACCACAACGCCCCGCACTGCACGTCCAACGTGAGCTACAAGGGCGCGCTGCAGGGCCAGGACGCGCACGCCGTGTGGATCGGGGACGTCCTCATCGAGGCCGCCGCCGAGGGCACCGACACCTACGAGATGAACCGCAACCTCGTCCTCACCGACGGGGCCCGGGTCGACTCGGTGCCGAACCTGGAGATCGAGACCGGCGAGATCGCCGGCGCCGGTCACGCCTCCACCACCGGCCGCTTCGACGACGAGCAGCTGTTCTACCTGATGTCCCGGGGGGTCCCCGAGGACGACGCCCGCCGCCTCGTGGTGCGCGGCTTCTTCGCCGAGCTGGTCCAGCAGATCGGGCTGCCCGACGTCGAGGAACGCCTGCTCACCAAGATCGAGGAGGAGCTGGAGGCGTCGGTCGGATGACTGCCCACTTCCAGCGCGCCTGCGGCGCCGACGAGCTGACCGAGGACACCCCCAAGCGGGTGGAACTGGACGGTACGCCGGTCGCCGTGGTGCGCACCGAGGGCGAGGTGTTCGCGATCAACGACATCTGCTCGCACGCCAACGTCTCGCTCTCCGAGGGCGAGGTGGAGGACTGCCGGATCGAGTGCTGGCTGCACGGCTCCAGCTTCGACCTGCGCACCGGCAAGCCCTCCGGGCTGCCCGCGACGCGCCCCGTTCCCGTATACCCCGTAAAGATCGAAGGGGACGACGTGCTCGTCTCCCTCTCCCAGGAGTCCTGAGGCAACATGAGCTCGCTTGAAATCCACGACCTGCACGTCACCGTCGAGGCGGACAACGCCACGAAGGAGATCCTCAAGGGCGTCGACCTCACCGTGAAGCAGGGCGAGACGCACGCCATCATGGGCCCCAACGGCTCCGGCAAGTCGACCCTCGCCTACTCCCTCGCGGGTCACCCCAAGTACACGATCACCGGCGGCACCGTCACCCTCGACGGTGAGAACGTCCTGGAGATGACCGTCGACGAGCGCGCCCGCGCCGGTCTCTTCCTCGCCATGCAGTACCCGGTCGAGGTGCCCGGCGTCTCGGTCTCCAACTTCCTGCGCACCTCCGCGACCGCGATCCGCGGCGAGGCCCCCAAGCTGCGCACCTGGGTGAAGGAGGTCCGCGAGGCCATGGAGCGCCTCCAGATGGACCCCGCCTTCGCCGAGCGCAACGTCAACGAGGGCTTCTCCGGCGGCGAGAAGAAGCGCCACGAGATCCTCCAGCTCGAACTGCTCAAGCCGAAGTTCGCGGTGCTCGACGAGACCGACTCCGGTCTCGACGTCGACGCCCTGCGCGTCGTCTCCGAGGGCGTCAACCGGGTGCGCGAGTCCGGTGAGGTCGGCACCCTGCTGATCACCCACTACACGCGCATCCTGCGGTACATCAAGCCCGACTTCGTGCACGTCTTCGTGGGCGGCAAGGTCGCCGAGTCCGGTGGCCCCGAGCTCGCCGACAAGCTGGAGAACGAGGGCTACGAGTCCTACGTGAAGGGTGGCGTATCCGCGTGACTGACGCCCGCCAGGGGCTCCAGGGTCTCCTCGACACGGAGGCGATCCGCAAGGACTTCCCGATCCTGGGCCGCCAGGTCCACGACGGCAAGACCCTCGTCTACCTGGACAACGCGGCGACCTCGCAGACGCCCCGCCAGGTCATCGACACGCTCAGTGAGTACTACGAGCGCTACAACGCCAACGTCCACCGCGGTGTGCACGTCCTCGCCGAGGAGGCCACCGCGCTGTACGAGGGCGCACGGGACAAGGTCGCGGAGTTCATCAACGCGCCCAGCCGTGACGAGGTCGTCTTCACGAAGAACGCCTCCGAATCGCTGAACCTCGTGGCCAACATGCTCGGCTGGGCCGACGAGCCCTACCGGGTCGACCACGAGACCGAGATCGTCATCACGGAGATGGAGCACCACTCCAACATCGTGCCCTGGCAGCTGCTCTCGCAGCGCACGGGAGCGAAGCTGAAGTGGTTCGGCGTCGACGTCACCGACGGCAGCCTCGACCTGTCGCGCATCGACGAGGTCATCACGGAGAAGACGAAGATCGTCTCCTTCGTGCTGGTCTCGAACATCCTCGGTACGCACAACCCGGTCGAGCAGATCGTGCGCCGCGCCCACGAGGTCGGCGCGCTCGTGCTGATCGACGCCTCGCAGGCCGCCCCGCACATGCCGATGGACGTACAGGCGCTCCAGGCGGACTTCGTGGCCTTCACCGGCCACAAGATGTGCGGGCCCACCGGCATCGGCGTGCTGTGGGGCAGGCAGGAACTCCTGGAGGACCTGCCCCCGTTCCTCGGCGGCGGCGAGATGATCGAGACCGTCTCGATGAACTCCTCCACCTACGCCCCGGCCCCGCACAAGTTCGAGGCGGGCACGCCTCCGATCGCGCAGGCCGTGGGCCTGGGCGCGGCCGTGGACTACCTCGGCTCGATCGGCATGGACAAGATCGCCGCGCACGAGAAGGCGATCACCCGGTACGCGGTCGAGCGGCTGCGGGAGGTCCCGGACCTGCGGATCATCGGGCCGACCACGGCCGAGGAGCGCGGTTCCGCGATCTCGTTCACGCTGGGCGACATCCACCCGCACGACGTGGGACAGGTGCTCGACGAACAGGGCATCGCGGTCCGGGTCGGTCACCACTGCGCGCGCCCCGTGTGCCTGCGGTACGGAATTCCCGCGACCACGCGAGCGTCGTTCTATCTGTACTCCACGCCGGCCGAGGTGGACGCCCTGGTCGACGGCCTGGAGCACGTCCGTAACTTCTTCGGATAGGGACTTGAGCCGGTGAAGCTGGATTCCATGTACCAGGACGTCATCCTGGACCACTACAAGCACCCGCACGGGCGGGGCTTGCGCGAGGGCGACGCCGAGGTGCACCACGTCAACCCGACGTGCGGCGACGAGATCACCCTGCGCGTCAAGTACGAGGGCTCGCGCATCGCCGACGTCAGCTACGAGGGGCAGGGCTGCTCGATCAGCCAGGCCAGCGCCTCGGTCCTGAACGACCTGCTGGTCGGCAAGGAGCTGGCCGAGGCACAGCAGATCCAGGGCACCTTCCTGGAACTGATGCAGTCCAAGGGCCGTATCGAGCCGGACGAGGCGATGGAGGAGGTGCTGGAGGACGCGGTGGCCTTCGCCGGCGTCTCCAAGTACCCCGCGCGGGTCAAGTGCGCCCTGCTGAGCTGGATGGCCTGGAAGGACGCGACCGCCCAGGCCCTGGGCGCGACCGAGCCCGCCGAGAGGAAGACCGCATGAGCGAGAACGAAGCGGCCACGATGACGCCCGCCTCCGAGGAGGAGCTGCGCGAGGCCCTGATGGACGTCGTCGACCCCGAACTGGGTATCGACGTCGTCAACCTGGGGCTCATCTACGGACTGCACATCGACGAGGCGAACATCGCCACCGTCGACATGACCCTGACCTCCGCGGCCTGCCCGCTCACCGACGTCATCGAGGACCAGGCCAGGTCCGCGACCGACGGCATCGTGAACGAGCTGCGGATCAACTGGGTCTGGATGCCGCCGTGGGGCCCCGACAAGATCACCGACGACGGCCGCGAGCAGCTGCGCGCGCTGGGATTCAACGTCTGAGACAGCTCGGTCACCGAGCTGGGACAGCTGGTGCGGGTGGCTGATTCCGCTCCCTCGGGAGCGGTGGCCACTCCCGCGCGTTGAGGGCCGGGCGCCTGGGTTCATCCCCAGGTGCCCGGCCCTTTTCCCTGCCCGGAAACTTGTTGCCTGTGCCACCTTTTTCGCTTTTCCGCGTCTGATCAGCGGTTTTCCGGGCAGCCGGGGTGACGGAAGGCGGTGGGCGCCTTCCCGGACCGCAGGCGGAGGGACCGCCCGGCCCGTGCATGGAGGAAGGGACTTCCGGCCAGTGGCGACCGACAGTACGACGATCCCGGAGGCGGACGAGTCCGCCGGGCCCGACGCGGCGGCCCTGCGGCGCCACCGCGTCCTGTTCCGCACCGTCGAGCGGCGGCGCTCCCGGCCCCGGCTGCGCCGCACGGACATCACGGTGACCGAGCTGCCCGCCGTACGGCGCGCGGTCAAGGCCGCCGCGCTGGGCAACGCGATGGAGTGGTTCGACTTCGGCCTCTACAGCTACCTCGCGGTCACCCTCGGCAAGGTGTTCTTCCCCTCGGGGAACGCG
Organism: Streptomyces sp. NPDC049954; assembly: GCF_040656295.1. Taxonomy (NCBI): domain Bacteria; kingdom Bacillati; phylum Actinomycetota; class Actinomycetes; order Kitasatosporales; family Streptomycetaceae; genus Streptomyces; species Streptomyces sp. NPDC049954. Next base: position 130,234 of record NZ_JBFALS010000005.1, on the reverse strand, counting down.
ACCGCGCAGACCCTGGCCTCCTTCGGCGCCTTCGCGGCGGCCTTCCTGCTGCGGCCCATCGGCGGGTTCGTGTTCGGCCCGCTCGGTGACCGGATCGGCCGCAAGAAGGTCCTCTCGCTCACCATGATCATGATGGCGGTGGGCACCTTCGCGATCGGGCTCATCCCGTCCTACGCGGCCATCGGGATCTGGTCCCCGGCCCTGCTGCTGTTCTTCCGCGTGGTGCAGGGCTTCTCCACCGGCGGCGAGTACGGCGGGGCGGCCACCTTCATCGCCGAGTACGCGCCCGACCGGCGCCGCGGCTTCTTCGGCAGCTTCCTGGAGTTCGGCACCCTCGCCGGCTACGTGGCCGCCGCCTCGATGGTCACGGTGCTGAGCACCGTCCTGTCCGACGGCGCGATGCTCGGCTGGGGCTGGCGCGTGCCCTTCCTCGTCGCGGGCCCCCTCGGTCTGGTCGGCCTCTACCTGCGGATGAAGCTGGAGGACACCCCTGCCTACCAGGAGCTGGAACGTCAGCAGGACCAGGCGGCGGGGGAGCGGCCCAAGTTCAGCTTCGCGCGGCTCTTCCGCGAGCACTGGCGCGCGCTGCTGCTGTGCCTCGTGCTGGTCGCCGCGTACGACATCACCGACTACGCCCTGCTGTCCTACCTGCCGACGTACCTGACCGAGCAGCTCGACTACGGCACCACCGCCGGGCTCGTCGCGCTCGTCGTCGTCATGATCGTGCTGATGTGCCTCGTGCACCCGGTCGGCAGGCTCAGCGACCGGATCGGCCGCAAGCCGGTGCTGACGGCCGGGATGCTCGGCTTCCTGGTGCTGTCGCTGCCGGCGTTCCTGCTGCTCAAGATGGGCGGGCACCTCGCGATCTACGCGGGGCTGCTGCTGCTCGGGCTGTGCCTGCTGATGTTCCTCGCCTCGATGTCGGCGGCGCTGCCCGCGCTCTTCCCGACCGAGGTGCGCAACTCGGCGCTCGCCATCGCCTTCAACGTGGCCGGCTCGCTGTTCGGCGGGACGACCCCGCTGGTCATGGCCGGGCTGATCAGCGTGAGCGGCAACGACCTGATGCCCGCCTTCTACCTCATGGCGGCGGCCGCCGTCGGCCTGGTCGCGGTGGCGCTCACCAAGGAGACCGCCCGCCGCCCGCTGGAGGGCTCACCGCCCGCCGTCGCCACCGAGGAGGAGGCGATCGCCCTGGTCGAGGCGCAGTACGCGGACCAGACCGGGCGCGGCGAGAAGCTGGCCGTCGCCAACGGCTGACGGCGTCCCCGTCACCGACGCAGCCCATGTGTACGGGCGTACGCATCATGCGTACTCTCGTCCACATGGGCTACGTCATGCTTGCCGGGGCGATCGTGTCCGAGGTCGGTGCCACCACCGCCATGAAGTACAGCGAGGGCTTCAGCAGGCTCTGGCCCTCGCTGCTCACCCTCGCCGGGTACCTGCTCGCCTTCAGCCTGCTCTCGCAGACCCTCAAGACCCTCGACGTCGGCACGGCCTACGCCATCTGGGCCGGGGCGGGGACCGCGCTGATCGCCGTGATCGGGATGATGTTCCTCGGGGAGGCGGTCACCGTCGCCCGTCTCGCCGGTGTCCTGCTGGTCATCGGCGGGGTCGTCCTGCTCAACCTGGGAGGCGCCCACTGATGGCCGCACGCCGCTACGACCCCGAGCGCAGGCAGCGCATCATCGACGCCGCGATCCGGGTGGTCGGCCGCTCCGGCATCGCGGGGCTCAGTCACCGCACCGTCGCCGCCGAGGCCGACGTACCGCTCGGCTCCACGACATACCACTTCGCGAACCTCGACGAACTCCTGATCGCCGCGCTGCGCCAGACCAACGAGGGCTTCGCCCGGCTCCTGCGGGAACGCGGCGCCCTGAGCGGACCGGTCGGCGAGCTGCCGGGACGGCTCGCCGCCGCCCTGGGCATCTGGATGGACCGGGGACGCGCGGGCGCCGGGGGCGGGCGGCGGGCGAGCGCCGAGCTGGAGTGCGAGCTGTACCTCGCGGCGGTGCGCAGACCGGCGCTGCGGCCGGTCGCCGTCGAGTGGAGCAAGGAGTTCGAGGAGCCCCTCGGCGCCCGCACCGACCCCGCCACCGCCCGCGCCGTGGTCGCCCTCATGGACGGCATCTGCATCCAGACGCTGCTGCGGGAAGCGCCGTACGACGAGGACGGCGCGCGGGAGATGCTGGGGCGGCTGCTCGGGGTGTGAGGCCCGGTGGGCGGGGGTGCGGCTCCTCCGCATGGGGGGTGCGGCTCCTCCGACGGGGCTCAGCCGCCCAGTCGCCGTACGGCCTCCAGCGCCGCGGTCACACTCGCCACGACGTCGGTCACCGGATAGAAGACCTCCCGCACGGTGCGCTCCCGGTCCACGACCAGGGTCAGCCGTTTGAGCCGCCGGGTGTCCGCCACGCGGAAGGTCGGCAGCCGCAGCGCCGCCGTCAACTCCCCCTCGGCGTCCGAGAGCAGGGGAAAGCGCAGCCCCTCCTTCGCGGCGAACGCACGCTGCTCGTCCGGGCGTTGCGTCGACACGCCGTGCACCGCCGCCCCCGCCGCACGGAACTCGGACAACGAGTCCTGGTACGTACAGGACTCCAGGGTGCAGCCGGAGGCGCCCGGAACGGCCGCCCAGTCCGGGGGATAGGAGGAGCGGTCCGCGAAGGCCGCGGGAAAGCAGTACAGGACGGTGAACGGGGCGTCCCCGGCCACCGGATCACGCCGGCCGCCCTCCGCCTGCGGGAGCAGCAACTCGGGAAGCCGGGTCCCGCGCAGCGCGTGCACCCGTCCCGCCTCGGCCGACCGCTCGTCCGTCGTCGCCATCGTCTCCCCCTCGCCCAGAATCCACGTGTCCCCCCAGTCCTGGAGGGCGATCAGCACCGGAAGCAGCGCCCGGCCGCGCGGCGTCAGCCGGTACGCGTGACGGACCGGACGCTCCTGGTAGGGAGCGCGGTCCACGACCTGAGCCTCCACCAGCAGCCGCAGGCGTTCCGCGAGCACCTTGCGGGACACCCCGAGACCCGTCTGGAGGGCGTCGAAGCGGTGCACCCCGCGCGCCACGTCGCGCACGATCAGCAGCGTCCAGGCGTCGCCGACCACACCGAGGGCCTGGGCGACGGCGCAGTGGTCGTCGCCCGGACCGGTCCGCAGCGCCATCCGGACGCCCTCCTCACACCCTCGACCTAGTCAGTTCCTCCGGGGAACTTACCAGGTGCCCAGTGCGCCCGCCCCGCCCGGCGCACACCGTGGGACCGGTTCGCCTCGGCGGGCCCGGGAACGTTAGGTTGCCCTCATGACCGACACGACTGCTTCTCGCACCACCGGCGCCGTCGCCGCCGGACTCGCGACCCTCGCCGAGGACGGCACCGTCCTCGACACCTGGTTCCCCGCCCCCGAGCTGAGCGAGGACCCGGGACCGTCCGGGACCGAGCGCCTGAGCGCCGAGCGCGCCGCCGAACTGCTCGGCGAGGCCGCCGTGCGCGCCGTACGCCGGGACGAGGTCCGGGGCGTGGAGACCGTCGCCGTCCGCACGGTCATCTCCTCCCTCGACGACAAGCCGCTCGACACCCACGACGTCTACCTGCGCCTGCACCTGCTCTCGCACCGTCTCGTCGCGCCGCACGGCCAGAACCTCGACGGCATCTTCGGGCTGCTCGCCAACGTCGCCTGGACCTCGCTGGGCCCGGTCCCGGTCGGCACCCTGGAGCAGGCGCGGCTCAACGCCCGTGCGCAGGGCCTGCACCTCCAGGTCACCTCGGTCGACAAGTTCCCGCGCATGACGGACTACGTCGCGCCGAAGGGCGTACGGATCGCCGACGCCGACCGGGTCAGGCTCGGCGCGCACCTCGCCGACGGCACCACCGTCATGCACGAGGGCTTCGTCAACTTCAACGCGGGCACCCTCGGCACCTCGATGGTCGAGGGCCGCATCTCGGCCGGTGTGGTCGTCGGCGACGGCTCCGACATCGGTGGCGGCGCCTCCACGATGGGCACCCTGTCCGGCGGCGGCAACGTCCGCATCGTCATCGGTGAACGCTGCCTGGTGGGCGCCGAGGCGGGCGTCGGCATCGCACTCGGCGACGAGTGCGTCGTCGAGGCCGGCCTGTACGTCACCGCGGGCACCCGCGTCACCCTCCCGGACGGCCAGGTCGTCAAGGCCCGCGAACTGTCCGGCGCCGACAACATCCTCTTCCGCCGCAACTCGGTCACCGGCACGGTGGAGGCCCGGCCCAACAACGCGGTCTGGGGCGGGCTGAACGAGGTGCTGCACAGCCACAACTGACGTACACACCAGGCGTCTTCGAGCGCCCTTCCCGGTCCGTGCCGGCCGGGGAGGGCGCTTGTGCGTCTGCCTGGGCCGGGTTCCGGCCCAGGGGCTGCGTCCTCCCGAGGCAGGTACCGGTCGATACGATGCCCCGCATGACTGAGGAGCCGGACCGGCCGCACTATCGGGAGCCGCGGCAGGCGCGTAGTGCCGCGACCTTGGCCCGGGTGCTTGCGGCGGCTGAGGAGCTGGCCTCCTCGGGCGGGCTTGAGGAGCTGACGATCAATGGTGTCGCGGCGCGGGCCGGTGTCTCCGTCGGGTCCGTCTACCGTCGTTTCGAGGGCAAGGAGCAGCTGGTCGCCGCGCTGACGGAGCGGATGCTGCGGCAGCGTGAGGAGTACGTCGCCGAGCGGCTCGGTGCGGCGGAGCCGTCCCTGTCCGGTGTCCTCGACGCCTACACGGACGCGCTGCTGCGGTCCTTCGACGCCTCCAGGAGTCTGTTCCGGGACCTGTCGCGGGTGCGGGAGGCGGGTGGGGCGCTGGATCGTGGGGAGCGCACCATCGCCGAGATACACCTGCTGCTGCTCGAAGCGGCCGGTCCGTACACCGCCGAGATCCGCCGCTTTGATGCGCGGGCGGCGCTGGACACCGTGGCGCGCGCCCTGCTCGGCGCCTGCTTCCACGACTCCCTGCGCCCGGACCGCCCGGCGGACGAGGCGGCCCGGAGCCACTACGCCGAGGAACTCAGCGACATGGCACTCGCCTACCTGACCAGCCCGGACCGCCGCCGGGCCTGAGCCACCACGGCCCCCCGGCGACTTTCCCGCGGGGACAGGCATAGCGGCCGGGGCGCACAGGCGTCATACAGGTCAGCGGCCCGGGAGAACGGCCGCGCGGGACCGGGCCCGGCGGGGGACGGGCCCGAACTCCGGCCCCACAGAGGTGACGCCTTGGACGCCGACCACCAGACCGCTTTCAGAGAGTTCGTCCAGAGCCGGTCCTCGGCCCTGTTGCGCACCGCCGTCCTGCTCAGCGGCGGCGACCGGCACGCCGCCGAGGACCTGCTCCAGAGCGCCCTGCTCAAGGCCGCGGGCCGCTGGCACCGCGTGGACGAGCCAGAGGCCTACGTCCGCCAGATCCTGTACCGGCAGCAGATCGGCCGGTGGCGGCTCAAGAGCCGCGGGCGCGAACTGACCGTCGCCGAACTGCCCGAACGGCCCGCCCGGAACGACGGCGGAACCGACACCACCGAGCTGCGGCTCGTGCTGCGTACGGCACTCGGCCGGCTCACCGCGCGCCAGCGCACCGCCCTCGTCCTGCGCTACTACGAGGACCTGCCGGAGGCGGAGGTGGCCCAGCACCTCGGCTGCTCCGTCGGCACCGTCCGCAGCACCACGCACCGCGCGCTCGCCCGGCTGCGCGGCCTCGCCCCCGAACTCGCCTCGCTCGGGCTGCCGCAGGCGGCGCACGGCGAGGCCGACCCGACCTTTGTGGAGGCCACCCGATGAACGTCGACCAGTTGCTGCGCGCCTCCCTGAAGGAGCAGGCAGACGAGGTGGAGCCCGCCTCCGCCGACCTCGCCGACCGTGTGCTGGCCGGTCGTGCGCGGCGCCGCACCCGGCGTCTCGCCTCGACCGCCGTCGCCGTCGCGGCCCTGACCGCCGCGGCGGTCACCGTACCGAGGGCCCTGGACAGTGGCTCCGACGCCCAGTCCCCGGCCGCCCGGTCCGTCACGGCGCACGACGTCACCGGACACCCCGACCAGTCCCCGCCGCGCGAGCTGATCGCCGCGGGCGACACCGCGGTCGCCGCGTGGTTCACGACCGACTGGGAGGAGCAGCCGAACGGGGACCGCGACCAGGTCCGCTCCTACCACCTCTACGACGCGGGCACCGGCCGCTACACCCCGGCGGCCGACTGGTCGTACGTGTCGGTCGCCCCAGGACTGCGTACGGCGGCCGTCCTGGAGCGCGACCTGCCGGCCCGCCGGATCGGCCTGGTCGACCTGCGGACGGGCGAGGTCACCCGGTGGATCGCGGTGGACCGGCCGGTGGGTTCCGCCGAGTTCTCGCCGGACGGGAAGAAGCTCCTCGTGACGACGTACGACAGGAACCCCGATCACTACTCCCAAGACACACCGCTGGGTGTCGACGGGAAGGACGAGCCCGGGCCGGACGCCTCGCGCACCGGTTTCGGCCTCGTGGACGTGGCCTCGGGCGCGGCCTCCTGGCACACGAAGAAGGAGAAGGCGGACCCGCTCTACCAGGCCTTCGCGCTCGGCCGCTCCGACTTTGTCTGGTCCCATGACGGCAAGTGGGTGTTCGGCCAGCTCGCGGACATGAAGACGCACTTCTTCGACCTCGACGGGGCATCGGTACCCCGGCCCGCGAGCGAACAGGGCACCGAGGTGTACACCGCCGGTCCCGCCCCTGACGGGAAGCGGGCGGGCGGGGACTTCGCGGGCAGGGGCAAGGAGATCTCCTCCTGGATCGTCGACCCGGGGACGGGAAGGAAGCTCGGCACCGTTCCCGCCCAGCAGCTCCTCACCTGGGCCGACAACGACCGCCTCATCGGCTGGAGTTGCGACCCGGCCGCGTGCCGCGGCAAGAACGAGTTCCGCAACCGGCTCGTGCTGGTCGAGACCGGCAAGAAGACCGTGACCCCGCTCAGCGGATTCCGTCCGGCGTCCGCCGACGGGCCGCGGCGATGGACCCCGGTCTTCGCCGGCCGGCGCTGACCGCCGGCGGGGCCGGCCCGCTCTCCCACGGACCGGCCCCGCCGCAGTCCGGTGTGTCACCGGCGGGCCCACCCCGCCGGTTCGGCCGTTCGCACGGCGCCCCCGGCCCGGGTCGGGCAGCATGGGCCCCATGAGCAGCCTTGCCGGAAACCTGGTGTCCACGGTGCGCGGAGGGACGACGGGCGAGCGCCCTCCCGGCCGGTCGTGCCGCTCGGCGCAGTCCTTTCTGTCCCTCGCCTCGCAGCGGTCGATCCTCTCGATCGGGTCCAGCGACTCGGTGCTGTCGATCGGCTCGGTGGGGTCGGTGCTCTCCCTCGGCTCGGTCGGTTCCGCGCTCAGCGCGTGCTCGGTGGGCTCCGCCCTGTCCTTCGCCTCGATCGGCTCGGCGCAGTCCGCCCTGTCGATCGCCTCGTGGCGCAGCAGCCGTTCGGCGCTCTCCGCCTCCTCGTACCGGGGATTCCTCGCGTACCGCTCCGTGCGGCAGGCGGGGGCCGTGGGCGGCTGCGCGCTGCTGCTCGGGGCGGCCGGCCTGCTGCTGCGCCGCCGTTAGCGAGGCGAGGAGGGGACGGCCACCCCGGCCGTCCCCTCCTCGCCCGTCGGCGCCTCACGGCTGGAAGCGGACCACCTGCGGGTCGTGGTCGCTGTTCTGCTCGGCGAACTCGGCGTTGATGTGGACGCTGTCGTAGTCGAAGGACGTGATGCCCCGGCTCAGCAGGATCTGGTCGAGGACCTGGCTGTTGCCCTGGTAGACGTACGTGTAGCGCTCCGCGGCGGGCAGTTGCCCGATGCCGGAGCGCAGGACGCCGCCCTTGGTGAGCAGCTTCGCGGTGTCGGAGAACTCGAAGTCGTTGAGGTCGCCGAGCACCACCACGCGGGCCTTCTTGTCGAGCGCGGTGAGCTGCTTGACGAAGGCGTTCACCGAGCTGGCCTGGGCGTGCCGCTGCTCCTCCGAGGAGCGCGCCGGGGGTTGCTGCGCGGCCGTCAGCGGCTGGTCCCCGCCCTTGGAGTTGAAGTGGTTGGCGACCACGAACACCTGCTTGCCCCGGAAGGTGAACTCCCCGGCCAGCGGCTTGCGGCTGTCGTCCCACGCCGGGTTCGCCGGGTCGATCCGGCCCGGGGAGGCGGACAGCGCCGGGGCGCCGTCCCGTTCCACGACGGCCGTCGCGGTGCTCGCGTCGCCGCCCGCGCGGTCGGTGAACGAGACGCGCTGCGGGTTGTAGAGGAAGACCTGGCGGATGTTGCCGCCGGGCTCGCCGCCGTCCTTGTCGTTCTGCGGGTCGATGCCGCGCCAGGCGTAGCGCGGACCGCCCGCCGCCACGATCGCGTCCGTGAACTTCTTCAGGGTCTGCTCCGCCGAGACGGTGCCGTCGTCGGTGGCGCCGTTGTCGTCCTGGACCTCCTCGACCGACACGATGTCGGGGGAGGAGAGGTGGGTGACGACGCCCTGCGCGAGCGCGTCGAACTTCGACTGCGGGTCGGTGGGGTCGAGGTTCTCGACGTTGTACGTGGCGACGGCCAGTTCGCCGTCCTTCTGCCCGCGCGTCGTCTCCCGCTTCAGGCCGCCGTCCCGGACCGTGCCGAGGGTGGTGGCCGCGATCGTGTAGCCGCCGTACTGGTTGAAGTCGAGGGGGCCCTCGGTGGTGCCCTGGAGCCGGTCGCCGACGTTCGCCACCGGGAAGGGCTGCTGGGCGACGGGGGCGAGCTGCTGGACCTGGAGGCGGCCCGCGTTCTGCGCCGCGTACGCGCCGTACAGGGTGCCGCCGCGCCGCGTCGGGTTCTCCTCGGGCTTCACGGTGACCCACAGCTCGGCGTACGGATCGGTCGCGCCGACCACCCGCGAGGTGCCGATGCGGACGTTCATGCCCTCCAGCGACTCGTAGTAGTCCGTCGCGTACGTCGCCGGGCGCAGCTTGAGCCAGTTGACGCTGCCGCCCGCGTCCGCCTTCCCCTTCGGGGTGTACGCCGCAGGGACCGAGTCCCCGGTGATCCGCACCGGGGCGGGCACCTTGTTGCCGGAGGAGACGACGGTGACCGTGGGCTTCTCGATCTCCGTCACGGACTGGTTGCCGGAGGCGGCGCCGCCCGGCACGTACTCGACGACGTTCCCGTCCACCCGCACCGCGTCCCCCACGGCGACCTTCGGAACCGAGGACGTGAAGACGTAGATCCCCTCGCTCGTCGCGGGGTTGTCGTCCGGGGCGGTCTCCTGCATCCAGAAGCCGCGCGAACCGTAGGCGCGCACCCCGGTCACGACGCCCGTGACACCGGTGACCTGCTTGCCCGCGTACGGGGAGGTGCGGGTGTCGCCCTGGATCGTGTGGATGCTGGGGCCCTGCGCCCCGGCGGCGGAGGAGACGGGGGCGGCCAGCAGCATGCCGCCGGCGAGGGCGGTGGCCACGGCCGTGGCGAGCACCGCCGGACGCCGCCGTGTGCCCCGGGGGCGGGCGCCGGGAACGGAGGGGAGGGACGGACCGGTCATGAGATCGACTCCAGGGTTCGGGACTCGAAGGTTCTGGGGGTGCTTCGGCGCGGCGGTGCGCGGAGTGGGGGAGGCCGGCGGGACCGCAGGTTCTACGCGCGTCAATCTCTTGCCTGGGCAGGGTAGTTGTCAAGGAATTGCCGGTGTACGGAGGGCGAAGGGTCCCCGAACCGGGCGGCATGCGCGCAAACCCGTCTAGGCTGAGTCGCGCAGCCCCGCACAGCCCGAGGAGACCCGTCAGATGTCCGCACTTCCCCCCACTCTGCCGCCCGCGCCCCTGCACCCGGAGGCCGAACTCGCGCGGGCCGCGCTGACCGCGCCGGTCCTGGCCCGCGCGGTGCGGCTGGCCCGCTGGGCGGGGCCGCACGTCCGGGTCGGGGCGGGCGGCGAACTCGTGGACGAACAGCTTCCCGAGGCCGCGAAGGAACTCGACCTGAGCGGGGAGGACGCGGCGGCCGACGCGAGCGAGGCGTGGCGGGTGGCCGTCGACACCGGTCTCGTCGAGGTCACCGACCCGCCCGAGGAGGCGTCCGGGGAGCCGGAGGGCGACGAGGACGGCCCCTACGGTTCGGCGGCGCCCGGGGCGGAACTCGCGACGATCGCCTCGGGCGGACCGCGGGACGTCCTCACGCTGTGGCTCGGCGCGCTCGACACGATCGTCTCCGACGCCTCCGTCCCCGACCTCGACGACCTGGAGGAGCTGACCGAGGCGCTGGAGGGCGGCGGCACCGTCGACTTCGACGCGCTCGGCTGGGACCCCGAGGGCGAGTCCGAGTTCCTCGACGAGGCGCTGATCACCCTCTACCTGCTGACGGTGTCCGAGGGCGGTTCGACCGGGACGCCCCTGCCGCTGCCCGCGCTCGCCGCCTCGATGATCGTGCCCGACGACATGGGCGAGCCGACCGACGACATCCTGGAGCAGGTCTCCGAGACGATGATGCGGCTCGACGTCAAGTTCCGGATCCTGGAGCCCGTCGGCCTCGTCGCGTACGAACCGCTGGACGAGGCGCTGCTGGTCGAGGCCGACCCCGCCGAACCGGTCGAGCCCGAGGAGGAGGACGTCTCGCGCTACGGCCTCGTCCGGCTCACCCCGCTCGGTCTGTACGGGATGCGTACCCGGCTGCTGGAGAACGGGGTGGACGCCCCCGCCGTCGGCGACCTCGCGGACAAGGACGCCGCCACCCTGCTCGCCGCCACGGCCCGCTACCCGCAGGACGCCGTACGCGCCGAACTGGAGCAGTGGCTCGCGGGCCGCGCCGCCGGGGCCGCCGCGCGCGAGCTGCTGGCCGCCGCGCGGGGCGGCGACGCGGACGGGCCGCTGCGCCGGCTGCGTGCCCAGGAGGCCCTGCAACTCGTGGGCGCCGAGGCCGAGTCCGAGGTGCGCGCGGTCCTCGACGATCCGGAGCTGGGCGGCCTCGCCCGCGTCTGGCTCAGCGAGCGCGGCACGCCCGACGTACCGCCGCCCTCCGAGGACATGGTCTTCTGGCTCACCGTGGACACGGTCGCCGCGCAGCTCGCCGTCGAGGGAAACTCGGAGGAACTGCAGGCGCTCGTGGAGGGACTGGCCGCCCAGCACAGCGGCTTCTTCGACGCGGCCTGGCGCGTCGAGCACCCCGCGACCGCCGACGTCCTGGAGGCGATGGGGCGGCTGCACCCCGACAAGAAGATCGCCAAGGAGGCCCGCAAGGCCGCCTTCAAGGCGCGCTCCCAGCAGCAGGGCTGAGGCGGGGAGGGCGGCGCGGGGGCGCGCCGGACGCGCCGGGGTCGGCCGACGCCCTGGTTTCGCCGGTGCCGATGCCCGTGTGTGTGCGTGCGCGTCCCGGACCGGAGACGCGCCGTGCCGGTGCGCGTCCCGCAGGTCTCCGGGCCCGTCCTCGCGCGTCGCGAGAAACTCGGCGTGCGGGGCGCGGGTGTGGTGGACCTTCCGTACCGGGCCGATCCGGGGCGGTACGGGCCGGACGGCCGGTGTCGTGTCCGAACGCGCCCCGGACTCGCGGGCGCCCGTGCCGTGCGCGCCCGCCCTGTGCGCGCCCCGCCGTTCAGCCCCCGTCCTCCTCCGTCACCGTGAACCGGGCGTGCAGGGCGCGGGTGTGGTCCACCTCCCGTACCGGGCCGGTCAGGGTCAGGGGGGCCATGAGGGGGTGGAGCGCGCTGGAGGGGCCCAGGCGTAGTTCGAGAGCGCCCGGTTCGACGATCCTGCGGCCCGCGCGGCCCGTGAAGGAGGCGAGGTCGGCGGGGACCTCGACCTCGACGCGGGCCGACCGGCCGGCCGCGAGCGGCACCCGTACCCAGCCGATGAGCCGCTGCACGGGCTGCACGACGGAGGCCACCGGGTCGTGCAGGTACACCTGGACGACCTCGGTGCCCGCGCGCGCCCCCGAGTTGCGCACGGTGAACGCGAGCCGCGCCGTCCCGTCGGTGCCGAGGCGGCCCCCGCCCGCGACCGACAGGTCCGTCCAGTCGAAGCGCGTGTACGTCAGTCCGTGCCCGAACGCGAAGGCCGGGCTCGGGTCGACGGCGGACACCTCGGTGGGTCCGGCGAGGGCCGGCGCGAGATACGTGGACGGCTGGGCGTCCGGCAGCCGCGGCACGCTCACCGGCAGCCGGCCCGAGGGGGCGAGCCGTCCGCTGAGCACCCCGGCGAGCGCGGGCGCGCCCTCCTGACCGGGGAAGAAGGACTGCACGACGGCGGCCGACTCCCCGGCCGCCCGGCCCAGCGCGTACGGGCGGCCCGCGACCAGCACCGTCACCACCGGCCTTCCGGTGTCGAGCAGGGCGTCCAGCAGGTCCTGCTGCACACCCGGCAGGCGCAGGGACAGCGCGTCACAGCCCTCGCCGCTGGTGCCCCGGCCGAAGAGCCCGGCCCGGTCGCCGAGCGCGGCGATCACGACATCCGCCTCGCGCGCCGCCGCGAGGGCGGCGGCGAAGCCCTCCGTCCCCGGCGTGTCGATCCCGCAGCCCGCCTCCGTCACGAGCGGGGACTCGGGGAACTCCTCGGCCAGGGCCGCTTCCAGGGTGGTGAGTTCGATCCCGGCCGGCACCTCGGGGTGGTGGCTGCCGACGTGCACGGGGAACGAGTAGCAGCCGAGCACCGCCGTGGGGGTGGCCGCCTGCGGGCCGATCAGCGCGATCCGCAGCGGGCCGGTCAGCGGCAGCAGCGGGGCGCTGGTGCCGGCCGGTTCGTTGCGCAGCAGGACGACCGACTCGGCGGCCAGCCGCGCGGACAGCTCGCGGTGCGCCGGCAGGTCGAGGTCGACGGTGCCGCGCACGTGCCCGGGCGTCAGCTCCGTCTCCGGGCGGCCCGCGAGGGTCGGCGGCACCGGCGACCAGTCCGGGTCGAGGAGCCCCAGCTCGGCCTTCTGCGTCAGGACCCGGCGCAGCGCCCGGTCCACGACCTCCGTCGACAGGGTCCCCTCGGCGAGCGCCGCGAGCAGCGGGGCGCCGAACGCGTCGACGGTCGGCAGCTCCGTGTCGACCCCGGCCTCCAGCGCGAGCGCGGCGGCCTCGGCGCGGCTGCCCGCCACCCCGTGCAGGCTCTGCAGGAAGGCGACGCCGAAGTAGTCCGCGACGACGGTTCCGGTGAAACCCCACGTGTCGCGCAGCAGACCGGTCAGCAACTCCCCGTCGGCCGCCGAGGGGATGCCGTCGGTGTCGGTGTAGGCGTGCATCACGGAGCGGGCGCCGCCCTCGCGCACCGCCATCTCGAAGGGCGGCAGGACGACGTCGGCCCGCTCCCTCGCGCCCATCGAGACGGGGGCCAGATTGCGGCCCGCGCGGGAGGCGGAGTACCCGGCGAAGTGCTTGAGCGTCGCGACCAGCCCGGTCGACTCCAGGCCCCGCACATAGGCGGTGGCGATGCTGCCGACGAGGTAGGGGTCCTCGCCGATGGTCTCCTCGACCCGGCCCCAGCGCGCGTCCCGTACGACGTCGAGGACGGGCGCGAGGCCCTGGTGCAGGCCCACCGAGCGCATCGAGGCGCCGATCGCGGCCGCCATCTCCCGCACCAGGTCACGGTCGAAGGAGGCGCCCCAGGCCAGCGGTACCGGATAGGTCGTCGCCTGCCAGGCCGTGAAGCCCGCGAGGCACTCGTCGTGGGCCAGCGCCGGGATGCCGAAGCGGTTGCCCGCCACGATCCGCTGCTGGGTGCGCATCAGGGACAGCGCGCCGAGCCCCGGGTCCACGGGGACCGTGCCGAAGGGCCGGGTGAGCTGGCCGAGACCGTTCGGCAGCAGGTCCTCCAGGGCGGGCGGCCGGTCCATGTCGTGCTGGTGCGGGGCCACCTCCTCGCCGTCCGGGGAGGCGCCCGCCCACAGCCCGTAGAGCTGCGCGGTCTTCTCCTCGGGCGTCATGGCGGCGATCAGCGCCTCCACGCGGTCCGCGAGGCGGGGCGGACGGGGGTGTGCGGTCACGGGCGGGATCACTTTCCTCCCACGCCCATCAGACCCTGGACGAGGGCCCGGCGGGCGAACAGGTACACGAGCAGGACGGGCAGGGTGGACAGCACGACGGCGGCGAGCAGGCCGGGGATGTCCACCCCGTACTGGGTCTGGAAGTTGTAGAGGCCGAGCGTCACGAGCTTGGTGTCCTCGGACTGGGTGAGCACCAGCGGGAACAGGAAGCCGTTCCACGCCTGGAGCGCGGAGAACACCACGACGGTCGACAGTCCGCTGCGCGACAGCGGGACGACGAGCCGGAAGAACACCCGCCGGGTCGAGGCCCCGTCGAGCGCCATCGCCTCGAACAGGTCCCCGGTGATCTCACGCATCGTGCCGGTCAGGATCAGGGTGCAGATCGGCAGGCAGAACGCGGCCGTCGGCAGGATCACGCCGAGGAGGTTGTCGTACAGGCCGGCCTTCGAGATGACGTAGAACATCGGGATGATCACGGCCTGCGCCGGGATCGCGAGGCCCAGCAGGAACAGCCGGAACACCCGCAGTGTGCCGCGCCGCGCGCCCCGCACCACCGCGAAGGACAGCGGCGGGACGAGGAACAGGACGAGCGCCACGACGCACACCGTGACGACGGCGGTGTTGAGGAAGTAGCGCCCGAACCCGGTGTCGAAGACGTGGACGTAGTTGTCGAGGGTCAGCCGGTGCGGCACGGACAGCGGCCCGTCGCTCTGGTAGTCCGGCCGGGACCGCAGGGTCGCCGCGAGCAGGACGTAGAGCGGGACCCCGACCAGGACGAGCCACACCAGGGAGCCCAGTCCCGCCAGGTAGTTGGGGCGTCGGCGGCTCACATGCCCTCCTGGGTGCCGGACATCCTGTCGTAGCCGGAGACCCGCACCACGATCAGCGAGATCACCGTCGCGACGACCACGAGCAGCAGCGCGACCGCCGAACCCGTCCCGTAGTCGAAGCTCTTGAACGCCTTGTCGTACATGTAGTAGGCGCTGATGGTCGTGTCGGTGCCCGGCCCGCCCTGCGTGAGGATGAGGACGGTGTCGAAGGTCGTCAGGCCCCCGACCACCATGAGGATCACCGAGGTGATGACCGAGTTGCGCAGTTGCGGCAGCGTCACGTGGAAGAACTGCCGCCAGCGGCCCGCCCCGTCGATCGCCGCCGCCTGGTAGAGCACCTGCGGGACCGCGCGCGCCGCGCCCTGGTAGATGAGCGTGTGCAGCGGAGTGAACTGCCACGTCGCCACGGACACCAGCACGGCGATCGCGGTGTGCTGTTCACCGAGCAGGTTGCCGTCGCCGAACAGCCACTGGAGCTGCGCCGGGACCCCGAAGTTCGGGTCGAGCAGGGCCCGCCACAGCACCGACACGGCGGTCGCCGACAGCAGGAGCGGGACGAAGAAGACCGCGGAGAGGACGGCCCGGTTGCGCTGCCGGCCGGCCGCCCACACCCCGAGCAGGATGCTCAGCGGGGTCTGTACGAGGACGCCGAGCACGGTCAGCAGGACGCTCAGCCACAGGCTCCGCAGCAGGACCGGGTCGTGGAACAGCTTCGTCCAGTTGTCGAGGCCGTTGAAGCGCGGGTCGTCCAGCCCGCTCCAGCTGGTGAAGGACAGCAGCAGCACCAGCAGCAGCGGGAGGAGTGCGAACAGGGAGAAGAAGACGACGGCGGGCAGCGTCCAGGCGAGGCCGGGGCGCGCCACACCCGGGCCGGAGCGGCGGGCGCCGCCCCGGCCGCGCGGCGCGGCGGGCCCGCCGTCCTGGCCGGCCGCGGCCGCGGGCCGCACGGTGGCGAGGGGTTCGGAGGTCATGTCGGCCCGTCAGGAGGTGCTCAGGGCCTGCATGGCCTTGATGAACCCGTCGGCGTCCGTCTGCCCGTTGGTGAACTGCTGGACGGCGCGGTGGATGGCCGTGATGTTCGACGGCGGGTACGCCTGGTCCCAGGAGATCTGGAACGAGGGCGCCTTGTCGACCAGGCCGAACTGGAACTTCGCGTAGGCCGGGTCGTCGGTGGTGTCGAGGAACTTCTCGGTGTTGGTGGTGGTCGGCAGGTTGCCGATGGCCAGCTGCTGCTTGACGAAGCTCTCGGAGTACATGAGCTTGAGGAACTCGGCGACGGCCTCGGGGTGCTTGGTCTTCCTGGTGACCGAGTAGAAGTTGTTGGTGTTGCCGACGATGGCCGCCGGGTCGCCCTTGCCGCCGGCTATCGGCGGGAAGGCGGTGTAGCCGAGGTCCTTGACCGCGCCCGGGCTCGCGTCCTTGACGGTCGAGTACTCCCACGAACCCATCAGTTCGAAGGCCGCCTTGCCGGAGGACAGGAGCTGGGCGGTGCCGCCGTCGGTCTGCTTGACGGAGTCGTAGTTGGTGCCGAAGGCGCCCGCGTCCACGAGCTGCTTCATCATCGACAGCGCCTTCCTGCTGTCGGCGCTCTCCCACGCGCTCCTGTCGCCGGACAGCGCCTTCTCGAACAGCCCGGGGCCCGCGACGCGGTCGTAGAGGTACTCGAACCACATGAGGGTCGGCCACTGGTCGCCGCCGCCGAGCGCGAAGGGCGTGACCTTCGCGGCCTTCAGCTTCTTCACGGTGTCCAGCAGGTCGTCCCAGGAGGTGGGCGGCCGGACACCGTGGTCGGCGAGCACCTTCTTGTTGTGGAACAGCACGACGGGCTGGGTGCCGCGCATCGGGACGCCGTACGCCTTGCCGTCCACCGTCGCGGAGTCGAACACCGAGGGCAGGAACTTGTCCTTGAGACCCGGGTCCTTCTTGATCATGTCGTCGAGCGGGAGCAGGAGCCCGGCCTTGACGAAGGGCTGGACGCTGCCCGCGCCCCAGTTGAAGAAGACGTCGGGCGCCTGCTTCGTGTTCATGATCGTCTGGAGCTTCTGCTGGTAGTCCGCGCCCGGGATGGTGTCCAGCACGGCCTTGACCTTCGAGGTCTTGTTGAACTCGGCGACGACGCGCTTCTCCACCTTGTTGCCCGCGTCCCCGTAGACCAGGACGTGGAACTCCTCGGCACCGCCCGAGGAACCGCTGCCACCGCCACAGGCGGTCAGGCTCAGCCCCAGCGCCAGCACGGCCGCCCCGGCCACCGCCCTGGGGAACCTCATACGTGGTGTCATCGAGAGACCTTTCGAAAGTATCGGCGACTTTGCCGAAAGTCATCTGCTGGAGGACCGTAGAAGCTCCGCCCGGGGCGGTCAACAGGCGGGTACGGGCGCGACCAAACCGTTATCGAGGGGTGTGCTCTATCCTTCGGACCATGCGTGAAGACAGCGTTGACGGCGGACAGGACGAGCGGAACGGCGCCCGGGTGACCCTGGCGCAGGTCGCCGCGCAGGCCGGAGTCTCCCTTTCGACAGTTTCGAAAGTGCTCAACGGAAGGCCCGATGTGTCCGCGCCGACCCGGAGCCGGGTCGAGGAGCTGTTGGAGGAGCACGGCTACCGGCGCCCGGCGCCCACCCCGCCCGAGGCCCCGCTCATCGAGATCGTCTTCCACGAACTCGACAGCACGTGGTCGATGGAGCTGATCCGGGGCGTGCAGAACGTCGCCAAGGCGCACGGGATGAGTGTCGTGCTCACCGAGACCGGCACCCGTCACTCACCGGGCGCCGACTGGGTCGAGGGCGTCCTGCGGCGCCGGCCGCTCGGCGTGGTGCTGGTGTTCTCGACGCTTCCGGACGAGCTGAAGAAGAAGCTCTGGTCGCGGGCCATCCCCTTCGTCATCGTCGACCCGGCCGGGGACCCGGAGCCGGACGTCCCCTCGGTCGGTTCCGCGAACTGGTCGGGCGGGCTCTGCGCGACCCGGCACCTCCTCGACCTCGGGCACCGCAGGATCGCCGTCATCACCGGGCCCGAGGACATGCTGTGCTCGCTCGCCCGCCTCGACGGGTTCCGCTCCGCGCTCGGCATGGCGGGCCTCGAAGCAGACCCGGAACTGGTCCGCTTCGGCGACTTCCACGTCAGCTCGGGCCACGAGCACGCCCTGGACCTGCTGCGCCGCGCCGACCGTCCGACCGCCGTCTTCGCGGGCAGCGACCTCCAGGCCCTCGGCGTCCTGGAGGCGGCCCGGGTGCTCGGCCTCCAGGTCCCGCGCGACCTGTCCGTGGTCGGCTACGACGACATCCCGCTCGCCCAGTGGTCCAGTCCCGCCCTCACGACCGTCGACCAGCCGCTGGAGCAGATGGCCGAGGAGGCGGCACGGATGCTGCTGCGGCTGCGCCGCTCCGAACAGGCCGAAGCCCGCATCGAGTTGGGGACGCGACTCGTCGTCCGGGGCAGCACCGCGCCGCCGGCGGGGACGGAGGGGGAGGGGGCCGGAGTCGCGGCGCCGGCCGAGGCGCTCGACTGACCGGCGGGCCGCCCGGGACCCGACCGGCCCCAGGGCCGGCCGGGCAGGCCCCTCACCTGCGGCCGGGCAGGCCCCTCACGTGCGCAGGTACGAGGCCCCGTTGAGGTCGAGAACGGTGCCCGAGGCCCATTCGGCGGCCGGGGAGGACAGCCACAGGACCGCCTCGGCGATCTCCTCGGGCCCCGCCACCCGCCCGAAGGGGCTCTGCGCCCGGATCGCCTCGCCCTGCTCCCCGGACAGCCGGCCCGCGACCCGTTCGGTCGCGAAGAAGCCGGGGGCGACCGAGGCGACCGCGATCCCCTCGGGGGCGAGCGCCACCGCGAGGGACTGGCCCATCGCGTGCACCGCGGCCTTCGTCGCCCCGTACGCCGGATGGTCGGGCTCGCCCCGGAAGGCGCCGCGCGAACCGATGTTGACGATGCGCCCGCCGTGCCCGGAGCGGGCCATGACGGCCGCCGCCCGGTGCGACAGGTACGCCGTGCCGAGCAGGTTCACCGACACGTGCGCCTGCCAGGCCGCGACCCAGTCCTCGTACGAGGTGGACAGCGGCGGATGCGGGGTGTTGACGGCCGCGTTGTTGACCAGCACGTCGATCCCGCCGAGCCCCGAGGCGGCCGCCTCGGCCACGGCCGCCGCGCTCGCGGGGTCCGACAGGTCGCCGCCGGTCAGCACGTGCCCGGTGCCCGGCAGCGCGGCCAGGGTCTCGCGCGCCTGTGCCTCCCTGGACCCGTAGTGCACGGCGACCCGGTCGCCCCGGCCGGCGAAGGCCAGGGCGAGCGCACGCCCCAGCCCCCGGGCCGCCCCGGTCACCAGGACCCGTCGGCCCGAGGCGGGGAAGGGAACGCGGCCACCAGGGCCCGCCGGTCCGGTCGTCGCTTCGGTCACAGGGGCTCCTTCGGTGGTACGGGTGCGGGGCCCGGTCACGCGGGCCGGGCCCCACCACCGTATCCACGGGCCGGGAGGCGGACGGGCCCGGGCACCGTCAGCCCGTCAGCCCGATGCGTGCCGCCGCCGCGTCCCACACGCCCCGGTCGCCGCCCGGCTCGTAGCGCCGCAGGCCCTGCGTGGCGGCGACCAGGGACCGCATCCCGGACCGGTCGTGGACCAGCCCGTGCGCGCGCGCCTGCACGAGGACGTTGCCGAGGGCCGTCGCCTCGGTGGGGCCCGCGACGACCGGCAGGCCCGTCGCGTCGGCCGTCAACTGGCACAGCAGCGTGTTGCGGCTGCCGCCGCCGACCAGGTGCACGGTGCGCACCTCGCGGTCCGCGAGCCGCGCCGCCCGCCGCAGCGTCCGCGCGTGCGCGAGGGCGAGCGCCTCCAGGATCGTGCGCACGGTCGAGCCCTGATCGGCCGGCGGACGCTGACCGGTGCGCACGCAGTACGCGTCGATCCGGGCCGGCAGGTCGCCGGGGGCGAGGAACTCCGGGGCGTCCGGGTCGATCACGGCCGCGAAGGGCTCGGCGCGGGCCGCCGCGTCCAGCAGCGGGCCCAGCTCGGCGGGCAGCCCCCGCGCCCGCCAGCTGCGCTGCGACTCGCTCAGCAGCCACAGCCCCATGATGTTGCGCAGGTAGCGCACCGTCCCGTCGACGCCCAGCTCGTTCGTGAAGTTCGCCGCCCGCGACTCCTCCGTCAGCACCGGCGCGTCGAGTTCGAGACCGGCCAGCGACCACGTACCGCAGGACACGTAGGCGAAGTCCCCTTCCGTCGCGGGCACCGCGACGACCGCCGAGGCCGTGTCGTGCGAGCCGACCGCCGTGACCGGCGTCGCCGTGGGCAGCCCCGTCGCCTCCGCGACCTCCGGCAGCAGCGTCCCGATACGCTCCCCGGGCCGTACGAGCGGGGCGAGCAGAGCGGGGTCCAGGCCGATCTGCCGGACCAGCTCCGTCGACCAGCGGCCCGTGCGCGTGTCGTACAGACCGGTCGTCGAGGCGTTGGTGACCTCCGCGACCCGCGCGCCCGTCAGCCAGTGGGCGAGCAGGTCGGGGATCAGCAGCAGCCCGCGCGCGGCGTCCAGCTGCGGGCTGCCACTGGCCGCCGCGAGCTGGAAGACGGTGTTGAACGGCAGGTGCTGGAGCCCGGTGATCCCGTACAGCCGCTCCGCGCCGATCCGGTCCCGCACCAGCGGGGCGACCTCGTCGGTGCGGCCGTCCCGGTAGTGGAACGGATTGCCGAGCAGCGCGCCGGTGGAGTCCAGCAGCCCGTAGTCCACCGCCCAGCTGTCGATGCCGACCGAGGCGATCTCCCCGCCGCGCGCGGCCTCCCGCAGCCCGTCCCGTACCCCCTGGTAGAGGCTCAGCACGTCCCAGTGCAGCCCGGAGGGCAGCCGTACCGGCGTGTTGGCGAAACGGCCCGCCTCGGTCAGTTCGAGCAGACCGGGCCCCACCCGGCCGACCATGACCCGCCCGCTCGTGGCGCCGAGGTCGGCGGCGGCGAACGCGGCGGGGACGCGGGTGGTGGAGGACGAGCGGGACGGCATGGTGCACCTCGGGGGCGGCGACGGGACGGAGGGGGGGGAAGCGGAGGGAGACAGCAAGCGGGGGCGGGACGTCCCGGACGTCCCGCCCCCACGGGCCGGATCAGCGCAGGAACGCCGCCGCGACGCCCGCGTCCACCGGGATGTGCAGGCCCGTGGTGTGGGTCAGCTCGCCACCGGTCAGCGCGAACACCGCGTTCGCCACGTGCTCGGGCAGCACCTCGCGCTTGAGCAGGGTGCGCTGGGCGTAGAACTCGCCGAGCTTGTTCTCCTCGACGCCGTAGGTCGCCGCGCGCTGCGCGCCCCAGCCGTTCGCGAAGATGCCCGAACCGCGCACCACCCCGTCCGGGTTGACACCGTTGACGCGGATGCCGTGCCCGCCCAGTTCCGCGGCGAGCAGCCGCACCTGGTGCGCCTGGTCGGCCTTGGTCGCCGAGTAGGCCACGTTGTTCGGCCCGGCGAACACCGAGTTCTTCGAGGCGATGTAGACGATGTCGCCGCCCAGGCCCTGCTCGACCATGACGCGGGCCGCCTCCCGGGACACCAGGAAGGAACCGCGCGCCATGATGTCGTGCTGCAGGTCCCAGTCCTTCGCGGTGGTCTCCAGCAGCGGCTTGGAGATCGAGATGCCCGCGTTGTTCACGACCAGGTCGACGCCGCCGAACGCGAGCGCCGCCGCCTTGAACGCCTCGGCGATCTGCTCCTCGCTCGTCACGTCGACGCCCACCGCGACGGCCTTGTCGGGGCCGCCCAGGTCCTTCGCGACCGCCGCCGCGTTCTCGGCGTTCAGGTCGGCGATCACGACGCACGCGCCCTCGGCGGACAGCCGGTGCGCGATGGCCTTGCCGATGCCCGAGCCGCCGCCGGTGACGAGCGCCACCCGGGTCGCGAGCGCCTTCGGCTTCGGCATCCGCTGGAGCTTTGCCTCCTCCAGCGCCCAGTACTCGATGCGGAACTTCTCCGACTCCTCGATCGGCGCGTACGAGGACACGGCCTCCGCGCCGCGCATCACGTTGACGGCGTTGACGTAGAACTCGCCCGCCACCCGCGCCGTCTGCTTGTCCTTGCCGAAGGAGAACATGCCGACCCCCGGCACCAGCACGATCGCCGGGTCCGCGCCGCGCATCGCGGGCGAGTCCTGCTCGGCGTGGCGCGCGTAGTACGCGGCGTACTCGGCGCGGTACTCCTCGTGCAGCTCCTTGAGCCGCGCGACCTGCTCCGCCACCGACGCCGAGGGGGCCAGGTCCAGGACCAGCGGGCGGACCTTGGTGCGCAGGAAGTGGTCCGGGCAGGAGGTGCCCAGCGCGGCCAGCCGCGGGTGCTCGGCACGGGCCAGGAAGTCGAGGACGGCCTCGGAGTCGGTGAAGTGGCCGACCTGCGGCCGGTCCTGGGAGGCGAGCCCCCGGATCACCGGGGCGAGAGCGGCGGCACGCTCGGCGCGCTCCTCGGCGCTCAGCGGACCGTAGCCCTCCAGCAGCGGACCGAAGGGCTCGGCCCGGCCCTTCTCGGCGAGGAAGGTCTCCGCGGTGCGGATGATCCACAGCGCGTTGCGCTCGCACTCCTCGGAGGTGGCGCCCCACGCGGTGATGCCGTGACCGCCCAGGACCACGCCGACCGCCTGCGGGTTGGCCTCCTTGATCGCGGCGATGTCCAGGCCCAGCTGGAAACCGGGACGGCGCCACGGCACCCACGCGACCTTCTCGCCGAAGCACTCGGCGGTCAGCTTCTCGCCGTCCGCCGAACAGGCCAGCGCGATACCGGAGTCGGGGTGCAGGTGGTCGACGTGCGCGGCGTCCACCAGACCGTGCATCGCGGTGTCGATCGAGGGAGCGGCGCCGCCCTTGCCGTGCAGGCAGTAGTCGAAGGCGGCGACCATCTCGTCCTCGCGCTCCACCCCCGGGTACACCTCGGTGAGCGCGCGCAGCCGGTCCAGGCGCAGGACCGCGAGGCCCTGCTCGGTGAGGGTGCCGAGGTCCCCGCCGGAACCCTTGACCCACATCAGCTCGGTGGCCCGGCCGGTGACCGGGTCGGTCTCGACGCCCTTGGCGGAGGCGTTCCCGCCGGCGTAGTTGGTGTTGCGCGGATCGGCGCCGAGCCGGTGGGCCCGGCCGAGCAGCGCGGCGACTTCGGGATGGGTGGCGGAGGCCATGACGTGGTGTCCTTCGTGAAACGGTGCGGGGCGGTGCGATGGGCGCGCGCGGCGGGAGACTCCCTGGACGCGGGCGGGGGTGGCCGACGGTGGATGCGCGGCGGGGAGGCTCAGGCGCCCCAGCCGGCCTGCTCACCGCCGACGCGCTCGGTCTCGATCTTCTGCTGCCAGCCGGAGGCGCGGTAGGCGGCGACCGGGTCGGCGGCCAGTCCCATCTCCTCGCGGACCTCGGCGAGCAGCGGCCGGACGTCCGTGTTGTACGCGTCCATCAGCACGGCGTTCGAGCCGAGCACGTCACCGGCGAGCTGGGCGGCGCGCAGCGCCTCCGCGTCCACGAGCAGCGCCTTGGCGGTGGCCTCCTGGACGTTCATCACCGAGCGGATGACCGCGGGGATCTTCCCCTCGATGTTGTGGCACTGGTCGAGCATGAAGTTGACGTTGGTCTCGGGCTTCATACCGCCGTTCCTGATCACCTCGTGCATGATCCGGAACAGCTGGAAGGGGTCGGCCGCACCCACCATCAGGTCGTCGTCCGCGTAGAAGCGCGAGTTGAAGTCGAAGGCGCCGAGCTTGCCCTCGTGCAGCAGCGTCGCCACGATGAACTCGATGTTGGTGCCCGGGGCGTGGTGCCCGGTGTCCACGACGACCTGCGCCTTCGGGCCCAGCTTGAGGCAGTGCTTGTAGGCGGTGCCCCAGTCCGGCACGTCGGTCATGTAGAAGGCGGGCTCGAAGAACTTGTACTCCAGCAGCAGCCGCTGGTCGTCGCCGAGCCGCCCGTAGATCTCCGACAGCGCCTCGGCCAGGCGCTCCTGACGGGCCACGATGTCGTCCTGGCCGGGGTAGTTGGTGCCGTCCGCGAACCACAGCTTCAGGTCCTTGGAGCCGGTCGCGTCCATGATGTCCACGCACTCCATCAGGTGCGCGACCGCCTTGCGGCGCACCCCGGCCTCCGGGTGCGTGACCGAGCCCAGCTTGAACGCGTCGTCCTGGAAGGTGTTCGAGTTGATCGCGCCCAGGACGAGCCCGCGCTCCTTCGCGTACGCGGACAGGGCCGCGTAGTCCTCGACCTTGTCCCACGGGATGTGCAGCGAGACCACGGGCGCGACGCCGGTGAACGCCTGCACCTGCGCGGCGTCGTCCAGCTTCTCGAAGGGGTCCCGGGGCACCCCGGCCTGCGCGTACACCTTGAAGCGCGTGCCGGAGTTTCCGTAGCCCCAGGAGGGGGTCTCGATGATCTGCGCCTTCAGGGCCTCTTTGACGGCCTGCGGTGCGGGCTGCTGCGACGGCATCTTCCACCTCGACGATTCGCTGTCTGAACCGTTTCAGACTCTAGGAAGTTAGCCAGCGAGGGGGAGGGGTGTCAAGATGTTGTTCTTGTGGCTGATAAGACCTGTCGCATAAGGGGTGTCGCGGAAGGCGGCGGAGTGGTGGCCGCTTCCGGGCGGTGAGTAGAAACGATTCAAAGTGATGGAGTGGTGGGGGAGGGATCAGGGAGGCGGGAGCAGGGGCTTGCGAGCCGCGTTCCGGGGGTGACTGGGGGCCGCGTCGGGTGCCGCTGCGGGGCCCGCTTCGAGGGGGTGGCCGGACGGGCGGGCACAGGGGGCGCGGGCGCCAGGCGTGGCGGATGCGGATGCGGGCGCGAACGCGGGCGGGTGAGCGGTGGCCTCGGATCCGGGCAGTGGCCGGCCGGGCCCGGCCGGGTGCGGCGGGGTGCGCTGAAGAGCGCGTCGCCGGGCGGGCGCGCAGTGCCGACTGCGGGACGTGGGGCCCGGCCGCGAGGGAGCGCGGTCCGCGCCGACGCGACGCGGGGCGGTACGCGGGCAGGGCGCGGGGGAGTGGCGGGCAGGGCTGTGCGGTGTACGGCGGTCGGTGTCGGTCGTGGGTCGGCGGTGCCGGCCACGGACCGGCCGTACTGGTCGCAGGTCGCCTGGTTGCGGTGCCGCGTGCGACGGGGCCGGCCGGGGGCGGGGTGGGGACGGCGGTGTCT
Source organism: Streptomyces sp. NPDC049954 (assembly GCF_040656295.1). Lineage (NCBI taxonomy): Bacteria > Bacillati > Actinomycetota > Actinomycetes > Kitasatosporales > Streptomycetaceae > Streptomyces > Streptomyces sp. NPDC049954. The sequence continues at coordinate 105,404 of NZ_JBFALS010000005.1, read as the reverse complement.
CCGGGGCAGTGTCGGTCGTGGGGCGGCGGGCCCGGTGGGGTGGTGTGGGTTCGGTGTCGACTTGACTGGTGCCGGTGCCGGTGCCGGTGCCGGTGCCGGTGCCGGTCTGAGTCCGAGGGCAGGGCTGTGCGGTGTACGGCGGTGGGTGTCGGTCGTGTGGCGGCGGCTCCGGTGGGGCGGGAGGGTTCCCGGTGCCGTCCGGACCGGGACCGGTCTCAGCCCGAGCGCAGGGAGGAGCGGCGGACGACCAGTTCGGGCTGGAGCACCACCTGACGGTGTTCGTGGGTGCCCGGGTCCGCGGCGGCCTCGTCGAGCAGCATCCGTGCCGCGAGCGCGCCCATGTGCACGGCGGGCTGCCGCACCGAGGTCAGCGGGACGGCCGCGGCCGCCGCGAACTCGATGTCGTCGTACCCGACCAGGGCCATGTCCTCCGGCACCCGCACCCCGGCCGCGAACAGCGACTGCAGGACGCCCAGCGCGAGCAGGTCGTTGGCGCAGAACACGGCGGTGGGCCTGCGGGCGAGGCCCAGCAGTCGCGCTCCCGCGTCCCGGCCCGCGCTCACGTCCAGCCGGTCCACCGGGAGTTCCTGGAGCGAGTCGGCCGGCAGCCCCTCCTCGGCGAGCGCCCGCAGGGCTCCCGAACGCCGGTCGCGTACCTGCTGGAGCCCCGGCGGCCCGCTGACGTAGGCGATCGAACGGTGTCCGCCACCCGCGAGGTGCCGTACCGCGAGGGCGGCCCCCGCCACGTCGTCGACCGAGACGGAACAGTCCGTGGCGCCCTGCGCTCCCCGGTCGACCAGCACGAACGGGATGCCGTGCCGACGGAAGGCGTCGATGTTGGCGCGGGTCGAGTCGGCGGGGGAGACCAGGACGCCGTGCACCCGCTGCTCCGCGAACAGCGACAGGTACTCCGCCTCCTCGGCCGGGTCCTGGGCGCTGTTGCAGACCATCACGCCGAGCCCGGCCGCCCGCGCCTCGCGCTCCGCGCCGCTCGCGAGGTCCACGAAGAAGGGGTTGCGCATGTCGAGGACGAGCAGGCCGACGGTCCTGGAGCGCCCCGCCCGCAGCTGCCGGGCGCTCTCGCTGCGGACATAGCCGAGCCGGTCGATCACCGCCTGCACCCGGACCCGGGTGTCCTCGGACACCATGTCGGGACGGTTGAGCACATTGGACACCGTGCCGAGGGACACGCCCGCCTGCCGGGCCACGTCCTTGATACCGACCTTCTGCGCCATGCCGTCCGTCCTGTCCTCCAGTGCCACCTGTGCAGGGTACGCGGCCCACGAGGGGCCCGGTCTCAGGCGAGATGGAAGACCTCCCGCAGCGGGCGCATCGCGGCGTCCGGGGCCTGCCCGTCGAGGGCCTCGAAGAACTCGGACATCTGCGCCTGCCAGCGTGCGTTGACCTCGGTCGCGTCCATCGCCGCGCGGGCCGCCTCGAAGTCCTCGGTCTCCAGATAGCCCACCAGCAGGCCGTCCTCGCGGGCGAACAGCGAGTAGTTCGCCCAGCCCGACTCCGACAGCGCGGCCCGCATCTCGGGCCACACGTCCGCGTGCCGCTCCCGGTACTCGTCGAGCCGGTCGGCCCGCACCTTCAACAGGAAACACACGCGCTGCATGGGACACCTCTCCTCGACGTACTGCGACGTACCGCAGCACGGAACACCGCCGCTCGGAACGGCTGCGACCATGAAACAGGAGAATATGAAATGTTTCAATTCTGTTGTCGGGGCTTTGTGTGTGCTGCGGGGGAAGAGTTGGCCGGACTTGGCGCGGGCGGAGGGGCGGACGTAAATCGATTCACCCCCTCCGTCCCCCTGCCGCGCTCGTACCGCCCCCTGCCTCTCCGGTCCGTACGCCCGCGGCCGGGCGCTCAGCTCGTGTAGGCGCTGTTCACGCGGACGTACTCCGCGGAGAGGTCGCAGCCGTAGACCGTGGCCCGCGCGCCTCCGGTGCCGAGCCCGATGCCGATACGTGTCTCGGGGCCGGTCATCGCCGAGCGCAGCCGCTCCAGCGTCCCGGGGTCCGGTTCGCGCGGGTAGACCTCGACGTCCCCGAAGCGCACCGTGACCCGGTCGGGGTGCACGCCGGTCTCCTCCGGGTTCTTGCCGAGCGCCATCAGGACCCGGCCCCAGTTCGGGTCGGCGCCGTGCACGGCCGTCTTGACCAGCGGCGAGTTCAGGACTCCCTTGGCGACCCTGCGGGCCTGGGCCGGATCGGCCGCGCCCTCCACGGTGACGGTCAGCAGCCTGGTCGCTCCCTCGCCGTCGCTCGCGAGCTGCCGGGTCAGGTCCAGGCACAGGTCCGCGAGTGCGGCGCTGAAGGCCCCGGCGTCCACGGGCCCCGCCGCCCCGCTCGCGAGCACCGCCACGGTGTCCGAGGTCGAGGTGTCCCCGTCGACGCTCAGGCAGTGGAAACTCACGTCAGCCGCCGAGCGCAGAGCCGTGTCGAGCTCCGCCGCCGCCAGGTCCGCGTCGGTGAAGACGTAGGCGAGCATCGTGGCCATGTCCGGCTCCAGCATGCCGACCCCCTTGGCGACGCCCACGAGGCGGGCGGCGCCCACCCGGCGGTAGGCCGTCTTGGGGCGTGTGTCGGTCGTCATCATGGCCCGCGCCACCTCGGCCGGGGAGGCGCCGAAGGGGTCCGCGCCCTCCTGCGCGGCCCGCTCGAAGTGGGCGCGCACCTCCGGCATGGGCAGTGGGCGGCCGATGACTCCTGTCGCGCCGAGCAGCACCTCGCCCGGTTCGACCCCGGCCAGTCCGGCCGCCAGGCGCACCACCTCGGCGGCGTTGGCCTCCCCCGCGGCCCCGGTCGCCACGTTCGCGTTCTGCGCGACGGTGGCCACGGCCCGCAGCGCGCCACCCGCGGCGTGCGCCCGGCTCAGCCGGACCGCGGGCCCGGCGAACAGACTGCGGGTGAACATCGCGGCACTCGCGGCGGGCCGCCGGCACATGACGAGGGAGATGTCCTCGCCGCCTCCCGCGCGCAGCCCGGCGTGCCCGGCGTGCGCGACGAAGCCGAGCGGCCAGCCGTCGTGGGCGTGGGCGGGCTGGACGACGGGGGACTGCCCCGACTCGGGCGGTTGAGTATGTGTCATGTGGAATATGTATGCGGCACTGAAGGGGGAGCGCAAGTGATTTGCGGCGCCCGGGCAGGCTTCCCGTCGGCGCGCGACCACCGTCGGCGCGCGCGACGAAGGGAGGGAAACCGGCCGGTGCCGGTTCCCCTCCCTTCATTCGTGCGGAGTCATTCGTGCGGAGCCGCTGGGGTCAGCGGTTGCCGGGGTCGTCGTCGCGCTTGCGCTTCAGGGAGTCCTTCATGCCCTTGGCGCGGTCGCCCAGCTCGTCGCCGGCGTCCTTGGCGCGCCCCTTGGCCTGGTCGGTCTTGCCCTCGGTCTCCTTGCGCCGGTCGCCGGTGACCTTGCCGACCGCCTCCTTGGCCTTGCCCTTGAGCTTGTCCACGGAGCTTTCGTCGCTCATGGTCTCCTCCTGCGGTGAGGGAGCACGGATACGCCCGACTCTAGGAGGAGCGAGGAGGGATGTCCTGTTGAGCGGCGGCCCACGGTCTACAGCAGCTTCGCCGCCGGCTTGACCATGCCGCGGACGGTGCGGGACTTCACGAACTCGCCCATCGCCGTCATGTCCCACTCGCCGGAGAACTGACGGACCAGCTTGGCCATCATCACGCCGGTCTGCGCCTCGGCGCTGGTGAGGTCGAAGCGGACGAGCTCCTCGTCGGTCGTCGCGTCGACCAGCCGGCAGTACGCCTTCGCGACCTCGGTGAACTTCTGGCCGGTGAACGAGTTCACCGTGAAGACCAGTCCGGTCACCTCCGCCGGGATGCGGCCGAGGTCGACCACGATCACCTCGTCGTCGCCCCCGCCCTCCCCGGTCAGGTTGTCGCCGGAGTGCTTGATCGCGCCGTTCAGGATCGAGAGCTTGCCGAAGTAGCAGCTGTCGACGTGGTCGCGCTGCGGGCCGTACGCGATGACCGAGGCGTCCAGGTCGATGTCCTTGCCCCGGTAGGCGGGCTCCCAGCCCAGGCCCATCTTGACCCGGGCCAGCAGCGGGGCGCCGCCCTTGACCAGGGACACCGTCTGGTTCTTCTGGAGACTGACCCGGCCCTTGTCGAGGTTGATCTTCCCGGCGCCCAGCGGCGGGGCGGCCAAAGGAGCGGGCGGGGCCGGGGGCGCCTGGACCGGCGGGGCCACCGGCGCCTGTGTCGTGGGCACCGTCGGCGTGGGCGCCGGAACCGGGGCCGGGGCCGGGGCGGGTTCCTCGACCGAGACGCCGAAGTCGGTGGCGATACCGGCGAGCCCGTTCGCGTACCCCTGGCCGACCGCGCGGGCCTTCCACGCGCCGCCCCTGCGGTAGATCTCGACGATGACCAGCGCCGTCTCGGCACCGAGCTGCGGCGGGGTGAAGCTCGCGAGAGCCGCGCCGCTCGCCGCGTCCCGCACGGTCGCGGTGGGCTCGATGCCCTGGAAGGACTGGCCCGCCGCGTCGGGGCTCGCGGTCACGACGATCTTCTCGATGTCCGCGGGGACGGCACCGGTGTCCACCGTGATCGCGTCCGGTGCGCTGCCGCCGCCGGAGGCGTAGGCCACCCCGGGCCCCGAGGGCTGGTTGTAGAAGATGAAGTCGTCGTCCGAGCGGACTTTTCCGTCGGCGGTGAGCAGCAGGCCCGAGACGTCGAGCCGCACGGGAGCGGTCACGTCGACCGTCACGCGCGTGGCGCTGAGAGGGATGTTCGAGCCGGGGGTCATTGCGGTCATGCCCCACGTAACGAACGGAGTCACTTTGCCGTTCCCTTACCTACGGAAATTTCGGCCGGGAGAGTGGCGGGGGAGCGGTCCCGTGCCCGCCCGGCCCGCCGCCACCCCGTCCCCCGGCCGCCGCCACCCCCGTCCCCGGGCCGCCACCGCCTCAGCTGCCCGGCGTCACCACGATCTTGCGCCCCGCACCGGCCGCGAAGCGCTCCAGGGCCTGCGGGTAGGAGGCCAGCGGCATGCGGTCGCTGATGAAGACGTCCGGGTCCAGGACGCCCGCCGCGAACAGCTCCGCCGCGCGTTCGTAACTGTGCAGCACCGCCATCGAGCCGGTGATGGTGATCTCCTGGTTGTAGATGCGGTACGGCTCGATCGTGGCCGTCGTCGCGTAGTCGGCCACGCCGAACTGGAGGAAGGTACCGGCCTTCGCGACCCGGCCCAGACCGTCCTGGATGGCCGCCGCGTTGCCGGTCGCGTCCACCACGACGTCCCAGCCCCCGGGGCGGTCCAGCGCGTCCGCGCCGGTGGCGGTCGCCGTGCAGCCCAGCAGCGAAGCCGTCTTCAGCCGCTCCTCGTTGAGGTCCACCACCTCGACCGAGACCGCCCCGGTCCGCTTGGCCAGCTCCAGCATCATCAGGCCCATCGTCCCCGAGCCGTAGATCAGCACCCGCGAACCCAGCCGCGCGTTCAGGACGTCGTAGCCGCGCACCGCGCAGGACAGCGGCTCGACGAGCGCCGCGTCCTCGGTGCGCACGTGCTCCGGGAGCTTCACGCAGTTGGCGACCGGCGCCACCGCGTACTGCGCGGCGCCGCCCGCCGTCGTCACCCCGATCGCCGCCCAGCGCTCGCACAGGTTGTTGTGCCCGGTACGGCAGTAGCGGCACTCGTAGCAGTACAGCGAGGGGTCGACGGCGACCCGGTCGCCCTCGGCCAGTTCGCTCACCCCGGAGCCGAGCGCGACCACCGTGCCGGCGAACTCGTGGCCCGGGACGATCGGCAGGCTCGGCGCGAACTCGCCCTGGAGGATGTGCAGATCGGTGCCGCACAGCCCGCAGGCGGCGACCTCCACGACGACCTGGCGCGGACCGGGCGTGGGATCGGGCACCTCGGTGACGACGGCTTTCCCCACGGACTCGATGACGGCTGCCTTCACTTGACGGCTCCCAACGACAGGCCCTGGACCAGTTTGTCCTGGGCGGCGAACCCCGCGGCGAGCACCGGCAGGGAGATCACGAGGGACGCGGCGCACACCTTCGCCAGGAACAGGCCCTGGCTCGTGATGAAGCCGGTCAGGAACACGGGCGCGGTCTGCGCGACGACGCCGGTCAGCACCCGCGCGAACAGCAGCTCGTTCCAGCTGAAGATGAAACAGATCAGGGAGGTCGCGGCGATCCCCGGCAGCGCGACCGGGGCGACCACCCGGGTCAGTACGGTCGGCAGCCGCGCCCCGTCGATCTGCGCGGCCTCGATCAGGGCGACCGGGACCTCCGCGAGGAAGGACTGCATCATCCACACCGCGATCGGCAGGTTCATCGAGGTGTACAGGAGGACCAGCAGCCAGATGTTGTCGAGCATCCCGGTGTTCTTCGCGAACAGGTAGATCGGCAGCAGCCCCGCGACGACCGGCAGCATCTTCGTGGACAGGAAGAAGAACAGCACGTCCGTCCACTTGCGCACCGGCCGGATCGACAGCGCGTACGCGGCCGGCAGCGCGAGCACCAGCACCAGCAGGGTCGAACCGACCGAGGCCACCACCGAGTTGATCAGGGCGGGCCACGGGCTCGCACCGCCACCGGCGCCGAAGAAGTCCCGGTAGCCGTCCAGCGTCAGGGAGGCCGCGATCGAGGGCGGGTTGGTCGCCGCGTCCGGCTCCGAGTGGAAGGAGGTCAGCACCATCCAGGCGATCGGCAGGAAGAACACGATGCCGGCGAGCCAGGCGACCAGCCCCAGCCAGGAACCGGAGCGGCGCCGCGCTCCCCCCGGACGCCTCGCCCGCGTACGGGACCTCGGTACGTCGTGGGCGGCGGACCCGGCCGCGCGCGCTGCCTGCGGGGTGGCTGTGCTCATGACCGCCCCACCTCCTCACGGAACAGGGACGAGACGACCCGCAGGGCGAAGGTCGCGATGATCAGGGAACCGATGACGACGAGCACGCCGGCCGCCGAGGCCAGCCCGTTCTCGTGCGCCTGGTAGAAGCTCTGGTACACGGTGTACGGCAGGTTCGCGGTGCCCAGGCCCCCCGAGGTGATGGTGAACACCGCGTCGAAGTTCTGCACGATGTAGATGGAGCCGAGCAGCGCGCCCAGCTCCAGGTAGCGGCGCAGGTGCGGCAGCGTCAGGTGGCGGAAGATCTGCCATCCGCCCGCCCCGTCCACCCGGGCCGCCTCGATCTGCTCCGGCGAACGGCTCTGCAGCCCGGCCAGCAGGATGAGCATCATGAACGGCGTCCACTGCCACACGAGGGAGGCCTCGACGGCGAGCAGCGGCGTGTTCGACACCCAGTCCGGCTGCGCGGCGCCGTCCCCGCCCACCCAGTGCAGCACGCCGTTGAACAGGCCGTACTCCGGGTTGTAAAGGACGTGCTTCCACAGCAGCGCGGCGGCCACCGGGACCACCAGGAACGGGGCGATCAGCAGCGTGCGCACGAAGCCGCGTCCCCGGAACCTCCGGTCGAGCAGCAGGGCGAGCAGCAGTCCGAGGACGAGACTCGCGAGGACGACCGTCACGGTCAGCACGATCGTGGTGAGCACCGACTTGCGCAGGTCCGGATCGCTCAGCACGTCACCGTAGTTGCTGAACCAGGCGAAGGTCCTGGCGTCCGGGTAGAGCGCGTTCCAGTCGAACAGGGAGATCACGACCGTGGCCACGAAGGGCAGCTGGGTCACGACGATCATGAAGACGAGCGCGGGCAGGAGCGGGGCCCGGGTGGCCCAGGCCTTCAGCCGTCCGGGCGCCGCGGCCGGGCGCACCGCGGGGGCGGGGCCCGGTGCGGCCGGGGTGGGGGTGCTGGTCGTGGTGCTCATCGTCCCTCGTACTCCTTTGCCACCTCGTCGGCGAGTTTCTGGGACTTGTCGAGCGCCGCGTCCACGGACTGGCGGCCCGCGATCGCGGCGCTGATCTCCTGGGAGACCTTCGTGCCGAGATCGGTGAACTCGGGGATGCCCACGAACTGGATGCCGGGCGCGGGCCTCGGCTGCACGCCCGGGTCGCGGGGTTTCGCGTCCTCGATCGCGGCGCGGGTCACGTCCTGGAAGGCGGCGGCCTCCTCGCGGTACTCGGGCCGCTCGTAGGTCGAGGCGCGTTTGCCGGCCGGGACGTCGGACCAGCCGACCTGTTCGCCGACGAGTTCCTCGTACTCCTTGCTCGCCGCCCAGGAGATGAACCGCCAGCCCTTGTCCGCGTTGCGCGAGGCCTTCTGGAGGCCGAAGGCCCAGGTGTAGAGCCAGCCCGAGCCCTCCGTCTTCTCGACGGGTGCCGGTACGTAGCCGATCTTCCCCTTGACCGGGGACTTCGCCGCCTCCAGCGAACCCGCGCCGGAGGTCGCGTCGTACCACATCGCCGTCTTGCCCTGCGTCAGGTTGTTGAGGCACTCCGCGAAGCCGGACTGGGCGGCGCCCGACTCGCCGTGCTCACGCACCAGGCCGACATAGAACTTGGTGGCCTCCTTGAACTCCGGGGAGTTGAGGCGGGCCGTCCAGTCCTTGTCGAACCAGGTGCCGCCGAAGGTGTTGACGACGGTGGTGAGCGGCGCGGCGAGTTCGCCCCAGCCGGGCAGCCCGCGCAGGCAGATGCCCTTCATGCCGGGGGTCGCGCCGTCCACCTGGGCGGCCAGCTCGGCGACCTGCCGCCACGTGGGACGCGCGGGCATCTTCAGCCCGGCCTTCTCGAACACGTCCTTGCGGTACATGAGCATCGAGGACTCGCCGTAGAAGGGCTCCCCGTAGAGCCTGCCGTCCTCGCCGGTCAGCGACTCCCGCATGGGCGCGAGGATGTCCTTCTGGTCGAAGGCCGTGTCCTTGGCGACGTACCCGTCCAGGTCGTGCAGCCAGCCGTTCTTCGCGTAGATGGGGATCTCGTAGTTGGAGAGGGTCGCGACGTCGTACTGACCGGCCTGGTTGGCGAAGTCCTGGCTGATCTTGTCGCGCACGTCGTTCTCCGGCAGCACGGTGAAGTTCACCTTGATGCCGGTCTCCTTCGTGAAGTGCTTGGCGGTGAGTTTCTGCAACTCCACCATCTGCGGGTTGTTGACCATCAGGACGTTGAGGGAGTCGCCGCCGGAACCGGCCCCGCCCGCGCCCGTCCAGCAGCCGGACAGCAGTGGGACGAGCAGGGTCCCGGCGGCGACCGCGATCAGTGGGGTGCGCGGCCTCTTTCGGCTCCGGTTGCGCATGCGTGCTCCTGGTCGGCTCGGTGAGGGAACGTGCTTCGTACGCCGGTCGGCGGGAGAGGTGCTCCCCGCGACCGGGGTGGGGCGGTGCCTCGTACGCTGGTCCCGCCCGGGGTGCGCCCGCCCGTTCACACGCGCAGCACCTGAGGGCCGAGCAGGGCGTACCGGTGGGCCTCGGCGGCCGGCAGCCGCCGGCCGGTGACGATCGTGTCGAGGGCGGAGACCTCCGCGAACCGGCAGAAGCCGGCCGCGCCGAACTTGCTGTGCACCCCCGCGAAGACGATGCGGCGCGCGGCCCGCACCGCCTGCCGTTTGACCTCGCCGACCGCCGGGTCCGGGGTCGTCAGGCCGTGCTCGCGGGAGATGCCGTTGGCCCCGATGAACGCGAGGTCGAGGACGAAACCGGACAGCATCCGCGTCGTCCAGTGGTCGACCGTGCCGAGGGTGCCCGGACGGACCCGGCCGCCCAGCAGCAGCACCGTCATGTTCGGGTCCGCGGCGAGCGCCCCCGCCGTCGTCAGCGAGGCGGTCACCACGGTCAGCGGCCGGTCGCGCGGCAGGGCCTCGGCGATCAGCTGCGGGGTGAAGCCCTCGTCGACGAAGACCGTCTCCGCGTCCTGGACCAGTTCCGCCGCGGCCCGCGCTATCGCGCGTTTCTCGGGGACGTGCATGGTCGTGCGGAACGCGAGGGTCGTCTCGAAACCCGCGCTCTCCACCGGGTAGGCGCCGCCGTGCGTCCTGCGCACCAGACCGTGGTCCTCCAGGGCCCGCAGATCGCGCCGTACCGTCTCCTTCGCCACGCCCAGCCGTTCGGCGAGCGAGGTCACCTCGACGGAACCCGAACGGCGTGCCGCCCGCACGATCTCCCGCTGCCGTTCCTCCGCGCTGAGCGCCGTCATCCTGTCCCGCCTCCTTCGCGCACCGGGTGGGCCGGCACTGCCCGTTCGGGCCGGTGTGCAGAGTTGTACTGCCCGGGGCGGTGCCCGAACAGGCGTGGAACGGCAGTGATCGTGCCCGCTTTTGTGCGCCGGAGGCACCCGGTGACGGGCCGGGCATCCACCCCGAGTGACCGTCCTGAACTGGTCTTTCACCGATACGGGCGGGAACGGGAGGGGATGCCGGGCCGCCCGTACGCCCGGCCCGCCGTGCCCGCCTCCCGCCCGCCTGCCCCCTCGTGCCCCGTCGTTTCCCTCGCGCCCTCGCGCTCCCGGCTGCCCGAGCGGGCAGCCGGGAGCGCGCGCCGGGCCTCTCCCGGCGCGTCAGGAGCGCCGGGCCTTCCGCTCCCCTCCGCCCGGTCGCCGCCCGCGCCCCGGCCGGACCGGGGCGAGCGCCGCCACGAGCCCGAGCGCCCCGCAGCCCAGGACCTGCGCCCGGGGGTCGAGCACGCTCACCAGACCCGAACCGAGGCCCAGCGCGACCGCGTTGGGGGCGAACACCGCCGTCCCCGCCGTGGCCGTCACCCGGCCCAGCAAGGCATCCGGGGTGTGGCGCTGGACCGCCGTGGTCACCGCGATCAGCGGACACGGCAGCCCCGCCCCGATCACCAGCGCGGAAACCAGCACGACCGCCTGAGAGGGCGCCGCGCGCAGCAGCCCCCCCACCGCGAACAGCGCCGTCCCGGCCGCCGCGAACCCCGCCGTGCCCAGCCGCTCCAGGAGCCTGCCCGCCAGCAGCCCCGCCAGGACGGAACCGGCGCCCTGCACGGCGTGGAGCACCCCCAGCCAGGCCGCCGGCCGGCCCAGGGCCGCCACGATCCCGTACTGGGCCGAGCTGGCCAGGCTCGCCGCCGTCAGCGCCGCAGCGCCCGTCAGGACCAGCGGGCGCAGCACCGGGTGGCGCCACAGGTACCGCAGCCCCTGGGCCGTACCGCCCCGCGCGGCGGCCCCCGCCGCCTGTCGCGGCACCTCGGGCGCGCGGGCGTACAGCAGGCCCGCGCACGCGAAGGTCGCCGCGTCCAGCAGCGCCACCCACCGGCCGCCGCACACCGTGTACAGGCCCGCCCCGGCCAGCGGGGCGAGCAGCTTCATGCCCTCGTTCGCCGTCATCCGCAGCCCGTTGAACGTGCCCAGCAGCTCCGCGCCGACCGCGCCCGCGACCAGCGCGCCCTGCGCCGCGTCCTCCAGGACCCCGCTCACCCCGTACACCAGCAGGACACCGAGGAGCAGCCACACGCCCGCCGCGTCGTCCACGAGCACCAGCACCGGGAGCAGCGTCGCCGTCCCCAGGTTCACCGCGACCAGGAGCCTTCTGCGGGGCAGCCGGTCGGCGAGTGCCCCGAGCAGCGGCCCGGCCAGGGTCGGGGCCCACACCGCGAAGGTGCACAGCGCGGCCAGACTGTCGGAACCCGTCAGGTCCCTCACCCACACCCCGGCCGTCAGCCACATCGCGGAACTGCCGAAACCGGAGACCACCACGGCGGTCAGGAACAGGCGGGCGGGACGGTCGCGCAGCACCGTCAGCACAGTGACCGGGCGTCCCGGCGTCGGAGTCGTCACGCCCCGGATGCTGCGGCTAAGGCCCCCGCCCCCGGATCGGCCGACTGCCTGAGACACCCCCCTGATTTCCCGCTCCCTCCCCAGCCGTGCACGCCGGGCGGGCGGTGCCCGGGAGTTCCCCGCACTCGTAACACGCCGTAAACCCGCGCGCACCGCGCTCCGGTCACAATCAGCCAGCCCGGCCGCGCCCGCCCGGTGGACGGCGGCCGCGTCCCCGCACATCCGCACGTCCGCATGTCCCGCACGAACCCGTACGTCCCGACGTCACCGTGAGGAGCGCGCCACCATGTCCGACACCGTGCCGGCCGCGAACAAGCAGCCGGAGCCCGCAGGACCGACAGGTCCCGCAGGGGAAGACCCGCAGAAGAGGCCGGGCGCCGCGGACGCCGTCGACCGGTTCTTCCGGATCACCGCGCGCGGCTCCGGCTACGGCCGTGAGATACGCGGCGGCCTCGCCACCTTCTTCACCATGGCGTACATCCTGGTGCTCAACCCGATCATCCTCGGCGGTGTCGAGGACAAGTACGGGCACCGGCTCGACAGCGTCCAGCTCGTGACCGCGACCGCGCTGGTCGCCGCCGTCATGACGGTGGTCATGGGGGTCGGCGGGAACCTGCCGCTCGCGCTCGCCGCGGGCCTCGGCATCAACGCCGTCGTCGCCTACCAGCTCGCGCCCCGGATGAGCTGGCCCGACGCGATGGGCCTCATCGTCGTCGAGGGCGTCCTGATCTGTCTGCTCGTCGTCACCGGCCTGCGCGAGGCCGTCATGAACGCGATCCCGCAGCCGCTCAAGCAGGCCATCAGCGTCGGCATCGGACTGTTCATCGCCTTCATCGGCTTCGTCGACGCCGGGTTCGCGACCCGCATCCCCGGCGAGAGCGGCTCCACGCCCGTGCAGCTCGGGTCCGTCGGCCACCTCACGGGCTGGCCGGTGCTCGTGTTCTGCCTCGGCGTGCTCCTGACGATCGCCCTGCTGGTGCGCAAGGTGCGCGGCGCCATCCTCATCAGCATCGTCGCGATGACCGTCCTCGCCGTCGTCATCAACGAGATCGCCGACATCAAGCCGGCCGCCTGGGGCCTGACGGTGCCCAAGGTGCCCGAGGACGTCGTCGCGGCGCCCGACTTCGGACTGCTGGGCCACTTCAGCCTGTTCGGCGCCTTCGGGGAACTGAGCGCCGTCACCGTCGTCCTGCTGATCTTCACGCTGCTGCTGAGCGACTTCTTCGACACCATGGGCACCGTCGTGGGCGTCTCCCACGAGGCCGGGCTGCTCGACGAGGACGGAAAGGTCCCCGGCCTCGGCCGGGTGCTGCTCATCGACGGGCTCGCCGCCGCCGCGGGCGGAGCGGCCTCCGCCTCCTCCAGCACCTCCTACATCGAGTCGGCCGCCGGGGTCGGCGAGGGCGCCCGCACCGGCTTCGCGAACCTCGTCACCGGGGCCCTGTTCGCGCTCGCGCTGTTCCTCAGCCCGCTCGCCACCGTCGTGCCCGCACAGGCCGCCGCGCCCGCCCTCGTCGCGGTCGGCTTCCTGCTCATGGCACAGGTGCGGCACATCGACTGGGAGCGCTGGGAGATCGCCGTCCCGGCCTTCCTCACGATCGTCGTGATGCCGTTCACCTACTCGATCACCAACGGGATCGGCGCCGGGTTCCTGGCCTACGTGGTCCTCAAGGCCGTGCTCGGCAAGGCCCGCGAGACCCACTGGCTGCTGTGGACGGCGAGCGCCCTGTTCCTCGTGTACTTCGCGATCGACCCCGTGCAGCAGGTCCTCGGCGTGTGAGGGCACCCGGTGCCGGGAGGACGACGGCCGCGGGGCGGCCCGTCCTCCCGGCACCGGCTCAGGGGCGGTCGAGCCGTGCGGTCCGCTCCCGCGGTTCAGCCCTTGAGGGCGGCCTGCATCATCGCCTTCGCGACCGGTCCGGCCAGCCCGTTCCCGCTGACCTCGGCGCGCGCCGCGTCCGAGTCCTCGACCATCACGGCCACCGCGACGCTCCTGCCGTCCGCGCCCTTCGCGTACGAGGTGAACCAGGCGTACGGCGTCTTGCTGTTGTTCTCGCCGTGCTGCGCGGTGCCCGTCTTGGCGCCCACCGTCGCCCCCGGGATCTGCGCGTTGGTGCCCGTGCCGTCCTTGACCACCGTCTCCATCGCGGACTGGAGCTGCCGCGCGTGGTCCGCGCTGACCACCCGCCGCTTCCCCGGATCGCCGTGCTCCTCCAGGACGTTCCCGTCGCCGTCCGTGGTCTGCGCGACCATGTACGGGTCGACCAGCTCACCGTCGTTGGACAGAGCCGCCGAGACCATCGCCATCTGCAGCGGCGTCGCCGTCACGTCGAACTGCCCGATCCCGGACAGCGCGGTCTGCGCGTCGTCCATCTTCTTCGGGTAGACGCTCGCGTACGCCCGTACCGGGATGTCCTGGTCGTCGGTGTTGAAGCCGAACTTCTCGGCCATCGCGCGCACCTTGTCCTGGCCGAGGTCCACCGCCATCTTCGCGAAGACCGTGTTGCACGAGTACTGCAGGGCGACCCGGATCGAGGCGTTCTCGCACGGCGCGGTGGAGGACTCGTTGCCCAGGCTCTTCGTGGACAGCGGCAGCGGATACGGGTCCGGGCTCTTCGTGTGCTGGTCCACCGACGCGTAGAGCCCGTCCTCCAGGGCGGCGGCGGCCACCACGAGCTTGAAGGTCGAGCCGGGCGGCAGCGGCTGGCGCAGCGCCCGGTTGACCGTCGGCTTGTCCGGGTCCTTGTCGAGCTTCGTCCAGGCCGCGCCGTCCTCGCTGCCGCTGATCGTCGAGGGGTCGTACGAGGGGGTCGAGACCATGCCGAGCACCTTGCCGGTCTCCGGGTCCAGCGCGAGGGCCGCGCCCTTCTTGCCGCCCAGCGCCTCGTACCCGGCCTTCTGCACGGCCGGGTCCAGCGTGGTCACGACGTCGCCCGGAGTGGCCGGTGAGCGCGTCAGCACGTCCTGCGCCGACTTCAGCCGCGAGTCGGTCCCGTCCAGCAGGTCCTTGTAGACGCCTTCGAGATAGGTCTGTCCGTACACCTGCGAGTTGAAGCCGGTGACCGGCGCCCACAGCGCCCCGTCCTTGGAGGACCGCTGGTACCGCAGGTCCCCGCCGGTCACCTTCTTCGAGCCGGTGACGGCCTCACCTCCCGCGATGATGTCGCCGAGGGGCCTGGAGTAGCGCTCCATGGTCGTACGGCGGTTGTCGTCGTTGTCCGCGAGTGCCTTGGCGTCGTAGAACTGCACCCAGGTCGCCCGCGCGAGCAGCGCGAGGACCAGGAGCAGTGCGAAGACGGAGGCACGCCTGATCGTCCTGTTCATTCCACTTTGTAGACGGCCGGGCCGGCGCCCCGGGTTCCGGCCCGGCCCGATTCTCAGCCGGCTCTCATGTCGCGCTCCGCCGTCCCGCTCTCCTGCCGGGCCGGCCCCGCCTGCGGACGCCCGCCCCGCATCCGGCTCGTCGCCACGGCGGCCAGCGCCATCACCGCCGCGCTCAGCACCAGGCTCGTGCGCAGGCCCGCCGTGAAGCCGCCCGCCGCGAGCGAGCCGAACACGGCGGCGCCGAGGCCGCCCGCGTTCTGCCGGGCCGCGTTCAGGACCCCGGCCGCCGTGCCCGCCCGCTCGGCCGGAACCGCCTCCATGACCGCCACCGTCAGCGCCGGCACACTCAGCGCGCAGCCCAGCGCGAGCGGGATCAGGGCGAAGGCGAGCAGGAGGGAAGGGGTGTCCGGGCCCGTCGTCAGCAGCAGGAGCGCGCCCGCCGCCGCGAGGCACTGCCCGGCGAGCATCGGCGGCTTCGGCCCCAGGCGCGCCGTGAGCCGGCCCGCGACCAGGTTGGTGACCGCGATCAACGAGGTCATCGGGAGGAACAGCAGGCCCGCCCCGAGCGCCGAGCGGCCCTGCTCCTGCTGGAAGAACAGGCTGTAGACGAACACCAGCCCGAAGAAGGCCACGCTCGCCGCGCAGCCACCCGCCAGGGCGATCGCCACCGTCCGCTCGCGCAGCAGACCCAGCGGCACCACCGGGTGCGCCGCCCGCCGCTCGGCCCGCGGGAACACGGCCGCCGCGCCCACCGCGACCATGAGCGCCACCCAGCGCACCGGCCCGTGCTCGATCACCGCGACCGTGAGCCCCACGAGCACCAGCACCGCCGTGACCTGCCCGGACACGTCCAGCGGGATACGCCTGCGCTCCTGTGCGGCCTGCGCGGGACGGCGCGAGAGCAGCACGAGGGCGGCGACACCGAACGGGAGGTTCGCGAAGAAGACGCCCTGCCAGCCCCAGGCCGTCGTCAGCGCGCCACCGGCCACCGGGGCGAAGGCCACCGCGACCGAACCGCCCGCCGCCCACACCGCCACCGCCCGTGCCCTGGCCGCCGGCCGCTCGTACGCGAGGCGCACCAGGGACAGCGAGGCGGGCAGCACGACGGCCGCCGCCGCTCCCTGCGCCACCCGGGCCGCGATCAGCCAGCCCAGCTGCGGGGCCAGCGCGCAGCCCACCGAGGCCACCAGGAAGGCCGCGAGCCCCAGCCCGTACGCCCGGGCCGCGCCGATCCGGTCCGACAGCGCGCCGGTGGACAGCATCAGCCCCGCGAAGGCCAACGTGTACGCGTCCACCACCCACTGGAGCCCCGAGACGCCACCGCCGAGCTGCGCGCCCAGCGAGGGCAGGCCCACGGTGACCGCCGAGGCGTCGAAGGTCGTGAGGGCGAAACCGAGCAGGGCCGCCGCCAGGGTCAGCGCGGGACGGGCGACGGGCGCCACCCGGGAACCCCGTGGGGCAGCGGCGGCTGGGGGAGCCGCGGGTGTCCCGGGCGCGGCAGGTGTCACGGGTGGCGCGGGAACGGGGCGGGTGGCCGTTTCCCCGGGTCCCCCGGCCCTTCCGGATGCGGGGGCGCCGGGTCTCTTGGCCCTCCCGGGCGCGGGTGCGGGTTCGGCAGCGGCTTCGGTGGACGCCTCAGGCGTCGTGCATGTCATGACCGCAAGACTGCCGAGCCGATCCGCCGTACAGTAGTGGCCTGAACGCCACACCTCCGGAGGTTCTGGCCATGTCGCAGTCCGGACCGCGCCGCGTCGCCGTCGTCGCCCCCTCACCCGTCTCGCTGTTCAACGTGGCCGTCCCCGAACTGATCCTCGGCAAGGCCACGGTGGACGGCCGGCCGGGCTACGAGGTGACCGTGTGCGCCGCCGAGCCCGGCGCGGTCCCCACGACCGGCGGGCTCGAACTCCGGGTCGCGCGGGGACTGGACGCGATCGACGAGGCCGACACCGTGCTCGTCGCGGGCACCGGGCACCGCTTCGAACCCGAACCCGCCACGGTCGAGGCGGTCCGGCGCGCCGCCGCCGAGGGCAAACGCGTCACCTCGATCTGCTCGGGCGCCTTCGTCCTCGCCGAGGCCGGGCTGCTCGACGGGCACCGCGCCACGACCTACTGGGAACTCGCCGACGAACTGCGCTCCCGCTACCCCTCGGTGGACCTCGCCGGAGACGTCCTGTTCGTCGAGTCCGGTCAGATCATGACGGCCTCCGGCTACGCGGCCGGGATCGACCTGTGCCTGCACATCGTGCGCGGCGACCACGGTGCCGCCGTCGCCAACGACGTGGCCCGCCGCGCCCTGGTCGCCCCCGTACGGCCCGGCGGCCAGACGCAGTTCACCCACACCCCGCTGCCCCGCGAACGCGGCACCGCCTGCGCCGACACCCGGGGCTGGGCCATGCGCCGCCTCGACCAGCCGCTCACCCTCACCGACCTCGCCCGGCACGCGGGCGTCAGCGTCCGCACCCTCACCCGCCGCTTCCACGCCGAGTCCGGGCTCAGCCCGCTCCAGTGGCTCCTGCACCAGCGCGTCGAACGGGCCAGGGAACTCCTGGAGACCAGCGTGATGCCCATGGACCAGGTCGCCCGCGCGTGCGGCCTCGGCAGCGCCGACTCGCTGCGCAAGCACATCCTGCGCCGCACCGGGCTCCCCCCGAGCGCCTACCGGGCCGCCTTCACCCGGCTGTCAGGCGTAGTCGTCGAGCCCGCCCCCGTGCTCGTCGACCCACCAGGCGACCCGGCAGTCCAGACACGTGTAGCGCCAGCGCAGCCCGTCCGGGGAGACCGGATGGCCCGCGTGTGACGGCGCGGGAGCCTTCGTCTTGGTGAGGATCACATGGGTGTCCGCGCACTTGACGCAGCGCACCGGGAACTGCCGGCCCCGGGGGCTGTACGCCTCGGACCACCCCTGTCGGCTCATGTCGGCAATTCTGCCAGCCGGTTGCCGCGACCTCGTCCGCTCGGCCCGACGCCGACGTCCGCGCGCGCTGCGGGCCCGTACGGCGTGTGGTGCAGTGGAGGGAGGCGGAAGGCAGGCAAGCGTGCGGGGCGTGGACGAAAGGGAGCGGAATGGAACACCACATGCGCGCGCAGTACCCGGCCGGCGCGGCCCCGGGCGATCCGCACGTACCCGTCGAGCAGTGGCACATGGTGCGCGGCGCGGAGGACACCACCGCGATGTGCGGCAGACGCCTGGACGCCGCCGCCGCGACCCAGTCCGCCGACGCGTGGGGCACCCCGGCGGCCGAACCGTTCTGCAAGAGCTGCGGGGCGCTCTACCTGCGGGAAGTGCCCTGAGGCGGCGCCCGCCGCGCCCGGGAATGGCGACCGCTCCGCACGCGTTGTGACCGGTAGCGGAGGGACCCTCCGCGTGCACGGGTGTCCGCCCGTGACCGTACGAGCTGGAGAGAGCGACACCCATGCGTGTGGAGATCTGGACGGACATCGCCTGTCCCTGGTGCTACGTGGGCAAGGCCCGGTTCGAGAGGGCGCTCGACGCCTTCGCGCACCGTGAGCAGATCGAGGTGGTGCACCGCTCCTTCGAGCTGGACCCGGACTTCCCGAAGGGCGAGACCGTCGAGGTCCTGCCCATGCTCGCCAAGAAGTACGGCATGTCGGTCGAGCAGGCCAGGTCCGCCGAGGGCAACCTCAAGGAGAACGCCGCCGGTGAGGGCCTGGAGTACCGCGCCGAGGGCCGCGACAGCGGCAACACCTTCGACATGCACCGGCTGCTGCACCTCGCCAGGGAACGCGGCCGGCAGGACGAGCTGATCTCCCTGCTGTACCGCGCGAACTTCGCCGAGGAGCGCTCCGCCTTCGAGGGCACCGAACGCCTCGTCGAGATCGCGACGGCCGCCGGACTGGACACCGAGGAGGCCCGCTCGGTGCTCGCCGACCCCGAGCGCTACGCGCGGGACGTACGCGAGGACGAGCGCGAGGCAGCCGAACTCGGCGCGAACGGCGTCCCGTTCTTCGTCCTGGACCGCAAGTACGGGGTCTCCGGCGCCCAGCCCGTCGAGGTCTTCACGCAGGCCCTCGAACAGGCGTGGGGCAGCCGCTCCCCGCTGACCGTCGTCACCCCCGCCGCCGGCTCCGAGGCCGAGGTGTGCGGCCCCGACGGCTGCGCGGTCCCCGGCGCGGGCGAGCAGAACCGGCCGTAGTAGGCCGAACCCGCGCGGACCGGCGGCCTGTGCCCCGGTCCGTGCGGCAGTACCCCCCCCGGCGGAGCCCAGGGCTCTTTCGCTGTCCCGGCCCCGGGCAGGTGCCGTACGTGGTCTGATGCCGTGCATGAGTGAAGGCTCCGAAAACGCCGTCGAAGGCACCCGGGACGCCCCGGGCATCGTGCTGATGGCCGATCCGCGGGTCGCCGCCGTCCCGGTGCGCGAGTGCGGGGAGGCCCTGACCGACGTACGGCTCGCGGGCCTGCTGCCGGTCGACGCGCGGCGCCGGGACGCGGCGGGGGACTACGCGTTCCTGCGCGCGGGCGTGTACGAGCGGCTGCTCGCCGCACAACGTGCGCTGCCCGGAGGGCTGCGCCTGCTGTTCGTCGAGGGGTACCGGCCGCCCCGGCTCCAGCGCGCCTACTTCGAGGAGTACGCCGAAGAGCTGGCGCGGGAGCATCCGGACTGGCCCGCGCCACGGCTGCGGGAGGCCGCGAGCCGGTTCGTGTCGCCGCCTCGGATCGCGCCGCACAGCGCGGGCGCCGCCGTCGACCTGACGCTGGTCACCGAGGACGGCGCGGAACTCGACCTCGGCACCCGTGTCAACGTGAACCCCGAGGAGAGCGCCGGTGCCTGCTACACCGAGGCCCCCGGACTCCCGTCCGCCGCCCGAGCGGCCCGCCGCGTCCTCGCCGAGGCGCTGAGCGGGGCCGGGCTCGTCAACTACCCGACGGAATGGTGGCACTGGTCCTACGGCGACCGGTACTGGGCGCTGTCCACCGGCGCCCCGCACGCGCTCTACGGGCCGCTGGACCGCGAGCACTGACCCCTCGCACGCCGCCACCGTCGCCCCGTGGACGCCGGTGGCGGGCCGCCCGCACCATGAGGGCATGGAGAATCTCGCGCCCCGGCAGTTCCGTCCGAGCACCGTCTACCTCAACACCGCGAGTGCGGGACTGATCCCGGTGAGCGCGGCGGAGGCCGTCCAGGAGGCGGTGCGCGAACGGGTGGAAGGGCGTGGGGGCGACGCCTTCCCCGCGGTGGCCGCCGCCCGCGCCTCGTTCGCGCGGCTCGCGGGGCTGCCCGTCGGACGGGTCGCGGCCGGATCCTCCGTCGCCACCTACGCCGGGCTGGTCGCCGCCGCGCTGCCGGACGGGGCCGAAGTCCTCGTCGCGGAAGGCGACTTCAGCTCCGTCGTGACTCCCTTCCACGCACGCGGTGGGATCGAGGTGCGTGCCGTCGCGCTGGAGCGGCTGGCCGAGGAGGTGCGGCCGGGCACCGCACTCGTCGCCGTCTCCTGCGTGCAGTCCGCCGACGGGCGCCTCGCCGACCTGCCCGCGATCCGGGCGGCGGCCCGCGCGCACGGGGCGCGTACCTTCGTCGACGTCTCGCAGTCCGCGGGCTGGCTGCCGCTGGACGCCGCCGAGGACGACTACACCGTGTGCGTGGCCTTCAAGTGGCTGGGCTGCCCGCACGGTGTCGCCTTCCTCGCCGTACCGGAGGACTTCGGCGGACTGCGGCCCGTGCTCGGCGGCTGGCTGAGCGCCGAGGAGCCCTGGAGCAGCACCTACGGCCCGGTCATCGAGTACGCCCGCACCGCCCGCAGGTTCGACACCGCCCAGGCCCTGTTCTCCTACGCGGGTGCCGCACCCGCGCTCGCGCTGATCGAGGAGCTGGGGGTGGAGCGGGTGCACGCCCACGACCTGGCGCTCGCCGAACGCTTCCGCTCCGGGCTCGCCACCCTCGGCCGCACCCCGCTGCCGGCCCCCGGTTCTGCGATCGTGTCGGTGCCCGGACTCGGCGCACGGCAGGGCGCGTTGAGCCGCGCGGGCATCGAGACCTCGGACCGGGCCGGCAATCTGCGGGTCGCCTTCCACCTCTACAACTCGGCGGCCGAGGTGGACGCGCTGCTCGACGCCCTGGACACTCCCGCGCGGACGGACTGAGTCCTCCGGGCAGCCCGAAGGGGGGCGGAACCGTCCGCCGGTTCCGCCCCCTCCCGTCGGCCGTGGGCCTCAGCGCACCGGGGTGAAGTCCCGGGCGCCGATGAACTCGGGGCGCCGCACGGGCGCCGCGAACGGCTCGACCGAGGCGTTCTCCACGCTGTTGAACACGATGAACACGTTGCTGCGCGGGAACGGCGTGATGTTGTCGCCCGAACCGTGCATCGCGTTGCAGTCGAACCAGGTCGCCGAACCGGCCTTGCCGGTGAACAGCTTGATGCCGTGCTCGGCGGCGAACGCGGTGAGCGCCTCGTCCGAGGGGGTGCCCGCGTCCTGCATCTGGAGCGACTTCTTGTAGTTGTCCCTGGGCGTCTCACCGGCGCAGCCCAGGAAGGTCCGGTGCGAACCGGGCATGATCATCAGCCCGCCGTTGGTGTCGTGGTTCTCGGTCAGCGCGATCGAGACGGACACCGCCCGCATGTTCGGCATGCCGTCCTCGGCGTGCCAGGTCTCGAAGTCCGAGTGCCAGTAGAAGCCGGAGGCACCGAAGCCGGGCTTCACGTTGATGCGCGACTGGTGGACGTACACGTCGGAGCCGAGGATCTGCCGGGCCCGGCCGACGACGCGCTCGTCGCTCACGAGCCTCGCGAAGACCTCACTGATCCGGTGCACCTCGAAGACCGAGCGGATCTCCTGCGACTGGGGCTCCACGATGGAGCGTTCGTCGGCGCGGATCGCCGGGTCGGCGATCAGCCGGTTCAGCTCCGCCTGGTACGCGGGCACCTCGTCGGGGCCGAGCAGTCCGGCGATCGAGAGGAAGCCGTCGCGCTCGAAGGAGTCGAGGTCCGGTGCGGCGATCGGCCCGGGGGTGCCGGGGGCCGACCAGACGACCGGGTCCTTGCGGGGCACGGACACTTCGGTCTTGCCGCGGCTGGGGTACAGATCGGTGAGTTCGGTGGTGACGGTCACGTTCAGTCCTCCTCGGTCAGCAGCGGGTAGACGCCGTTCTCGTCGTGCTCCTCCCGGCCCGTGACGGGCGGGTTGAACACGCACACGCAGCGGAAGTCGGTCTTGGGCCGCATGGTGTGCAGGTCGTGGTCGTTGAGCAGGTACATCGTGCCCGGCGTGATCCAGTGCTTCTCACCGGTCTTCTCGTCGGTCAGCTCCGCCTCGCCCTCGACGCACAGCACGGCCTCGATGTGGTTGGCGTAGTGCATCGTGGTCTCGGTGCCCGCGTACATGGTGGTCTCGTGCAGGGAGAAGCCGACCTTCTCCTTCGCGAGCACGATGCGCTTGCTCTCCCAGGTGCCGGACTCGGCCTTGATGTGCCGGTCGGTGCCCTCGATGTCCTTGAACGATCGGACGATCACAGTGCGTCAGTGCCCTTCTGTGGTGTAACGGTGGATCTCCTCGGCGCCCCGGGGGCGCCGGTGTCCCGGTGGGTGCGCCGGCGAGGTACGGCTCAGGCCGTCTCGCGCACGGCGCGGGCGAGGATGCGCAGCCCCTCGTCCAGTTCGTCGGGGGTCACGGTCAGCGCGGGCAGCAGTTTGACCACCTCGCTCTTCGGACCCGAGGTCTCCAGCAGCAGGCTGTGCTCGAAGGCGCGCCGGCACACCGCCGTGGCGCGCTCCGGGTCGCTGAACTCCAGGCCCCACACCAGGCCCCGGCCCCGGAACGTGGCGCCCAGGGCGGTGTGTTCCTGGCAGATCGCGCGCAGCGCCGACTCGACCTGCTCGCCGCGCGCCAGGGTCTGCTTCTCCATCTGGCCGTCGGCCCAGTACGCCTCCAGCGCCGCCGAGGCGGTCACGAAGGCCGGGTTGTTGCCGCGGAAGGTGCCGTTGTGCTCGCCCGGCTCCCACACGTCCAGCTCGGGGCGGAACAGGCACAGCGACATCGGCATCCCGTAGCCGCCGATGGACTTCGACAGCGTCACGATGTCCGGGACGATGCCCGCCTCCTCGAAGGAGAAGAAGGCACCGGTGCGGCCGCAGCCCATCTGGATGTCGTCGACGATCAGCAGCATGTCCTGGCGCTTGCACAGCTCCGAGAGCGCGCGCAGCCACTCGGCGCGCGCCACGTTGATGCCGCCCTCGCCCTGCACGGTCTCCACGATGACCGCGGCCGGCTTGTTGAGGCCCGAGCCCTGGTCCTCCAGGAGCCGCTCGAACCACAGGAAGTCCGGGGTCTGCCCGTCGAGGTAGTGGTCGAAGGGCATCGGGGTGCCGTGCACCAGCGGGATACCGGCCCCCGCCCGCTTGAAGGCGTTGCCGGTCACCGCGAGGGACCCCAGCGACATGCCGTGGAAGGCGTTGGTGAAGGACACGATCGACTCGCGGCCCTTGACCTTGCGGGCCAGCTTGAGCGCCGCCTCGACCGCGTTGGTGCCCGTGGGGCCGGGGAACATGACCTTGTACGGCAGGTCGCGGGGGCGCAGCACGACGTTCTGGAAGGTCTCCAGGAACTGTCGCTTCGCGGTCGTGCCCATGTCCAGGCCGTGCGTGATGCCGTCGCGCTCGATGTAGTCGATCAGCGCGCGTTTCAGCACCGGGTTGTTGTGCCCGTAGTTGAGGGCACCGGCGCCGGAGAAGAAGTCGAGGTAGGTGTGGCCGTCCTCGTCGTAGAGGTGGCTGCCCTGGGCGCGGTCGAACACGGCCGGCCAGCTGCGGCAGTAGCTGCGCACCTCCGACTCCAGGGTCTCGAAGACACTCAGGGCGGGCGGGGCGATGGTCACAGCATTCTCCTGGGAGATATGGGATGTGAGGAGGTGAGCGCGGGGGAAGGGCCCCGGCGCGAAGCTTCAGGGGGTGCGGCGCACAGCCGTGGGGCCCGGCCGCGGGAGGTGCTCGCCGCTCAGGCGGCGGACGCGGCGGCGCCGCGCACGGCAGCCGACAGGTCGAGGGGGCCGATCCGGTGGAGCACCTCGGAGTCGTGACCGCCGTCGGGGAACAGACCCGCCTCGAACAGCACCTCGCGCTCCAGGCCGGCGCCGTGCCGCCGGGCGAAGGAGGCGAACAGCCGCTCGGAGGCGGTGTTGCCGGGCGCGATCGTGGTCTCCAGACCGGTCAGCTCCTGGCGGGCGGCGACCCGTGCGGCCAGCCCGTCCAGCAGAGCGGCGGCCAGCCCCCGGCCGCGCTGAGAGACGTCGACGGCGACCTGCCAGACGACGAGGGTGCGCGGCTTCTCGGGGCGTACGTAGCCGGTCACGAAACCCACCGGGGCACCGGAGGCGTCGCGGGCCACCACGGAGGTCGCGGCGAAGTCACGACACCACAGCAGGTAGCTGTAGGAAGAGTTGAGGTCGAGGGTCCCGGAGTCCCTGGCGATACGCCAGATCGCGGCTCCGTCCTGCACCTCGGGGCCGTCGAGTCGAAGTCCCTCCGGCAATTCCCGGAATTCGGTACGGGCTGCGGTGAGGTCTGCTTGTGCGGCGGTCATGTGAATTGAATTTACCCAGACCGTGGTGAAAATGCATCGGGGGACAGGGTTACGCAAAAGCCCTCGATGTGTTATCGGGCGTGGGTGCGGGCTCGCGCGAAACGGCGGGGAAAACGCGTGGTTTGTGGGGGTAATACCGGTCAAATGGGGCCGCTTGTGGGATGCGTCACAAGTGGGTAACGTCCCCGGAACACGTCCGAATTACGGGGTATGACCGTCGCGTAAAACTCGGCGTTTAGTCTCGGGGAAAGCGGGCAGAAGCTCATGGGAAGCTGCGGTGAATTAGCCCTTCTTTCTTATTCTCCATTCACACGGATTTCATGGGCGGTGTCAAGGGGGAGGGGATTAGGGGGTACGGGGGCGGGGTACGTGTGATCTACGGCGTATACCTGGCGCGTGAACGAAAGCCCCGGCGCGTGCACGCGGGCCCCTGGCGCGGGCGCGAAGTCGCCCGCGCGGCGACGGGGCGGTGTCGACGAGAACGCGGTGCTGACGAGGACTCGGTGCGGGCGAGTGAGGTGCGGCTCCGCGTAGGGGGCACCGCACGCGAAGGGACACGGCACGCGAAGGGCCCGGCGGCCCGCAGGCCGCCGGGCCCGGTGTGCGTCTTCGGTGCCGTCCCTACTGCGACGCGCCCCAGGCGGCCGAGACCGCCGCCTCGGCGGCCGGTACGTTGACGCCGGAGCCCGGGGCGCCGCCGGTCTCGGCGAGCGCCTCGCCCAGCGCGGCGACGCACGAGCGCACGACGTTCTCGGCGGCCAGCGGCCCGTAGTGGTTGACCCGGATCATCTCCCGGGCCAGTACCCCGCCGCCGGCCGCGAGCGGCAGCGTCGAATCACCCGCGAGGGCCTTCGCGACCAGCTCGCCCGCGTCGACCCCCTCGGGCACCCGCAGCGTCGTGGCGACCGGGGCGGCGTCCCGCGCCGCCGTCACGAACGGCGTGATCCCGCCGCCCAGCGCCGACACCCCCGCGCGGGTCGCCGCGGCGGCCCGCGCGTGCCGGGACATGACCAGCTCGGGACCCTCCGCCGAGAACCGCTCCAGGCACGCGTCGAGCGCGAGCATCTCCAACTGGGCGGGCGCGTGCGGCAGGGCCGTGCGGCCCGCGTCGATCCAGCGCTGCTTCCAGTCCAGCAGCGACAGGTACGAGTGCCGGGGGGCCTGCGGGTTCTGCTCCAGCCGCTCCCAGGCCCGCGCGCTGAGCGCCGCCACCGACACCCCGGCCGGCCCGCCCAGCGCCTTCTGCGCCCCGATCACGCACAGGTCCACGCCCCACTCGGCGGGCCGCAGCGGCTCCGCGCCGACCGAGGCCACCGCGTCGAGCATGAGCAGCGCGCCGTGCTCACGCACCACGGCGCCGATCTCCGCGACCGGGTTGGTGTTGCCGGTGGCCGCCTCCGCGTGCACGAGGGAGACGAAGTCGATGTCCGGCTGCTGGGCGAGCGCCGCGCGCACCTGCTCGGCGGTGACCGCCGTGTCGAAGGGCACCGCGAGGTCGTAGACCGTGGCCCCGCAGTCGCGCAGCCAGTCCCCGAAGGTCTGCCCGTAGGGGCCGGTGATGATGTTGAGCGCGACGGTGCCGGGGCCCGCGACGCCCCGGATGCAGCCCTCCAGGGGCAGCAGCGCCTCTCCCTGCATGATCACCAGCTCGTACGGGTCGCCGGGGGCCGCGGCGTCGAGCCCGAGGAGGGCCGCGACCTTGCGTTCGACGCCCGCGAAGCGCCCCGCGGTCATAGGGGTCAGGTCCAGCAGAGGATGGGTCACGGTCGTGCTCTCTTCGCTCACGGGTTCGTTCGGCTGCCGTGGTCGAGAGTACTCACCGGGCGGCGCCCGGCCCGTTCGACGGTCCGCCCGCCGCGGGCGGACGCCCGCCACGAGCGCGCCGCCCACGCCCCTCTACAGTGCCCGCATGAGCGTTGACCCGGTGCTGCACGTGAAGGGGGCCGTACTCGTCGGGCCCGAGGACGTCCGTGACCACCTGTGGGTCGTGGGAGGGCGGGTCAGCTTCACCCGCCCGGCCGGGGCGCGGGACGTGCGCACCGTCGAGGGCTGGGCGCTGCCCGGACTGGTCGACGCGCACTGCCACGTCGGACTCGACGCGCACGGCGCGATCCCGCGCGAGGAGGCCGAGAAGCAGGCGCTGGCCGAACGCGGCGCGGGCGCCCTGCTGTTGCGCGACGCGGGTTCCCCCTCCGACACGCACTGGACGGACGAGCGTCCGGACCTGCCGAAGATCGTCCGGGCCGGCCGGCACATCGCGCGCACCCGCCGCTACATCCGCAACTTCGCCCACGAGATCGAGCCGGCGGACCTGGTCGCGTACGTCGCACGGGAGGCCCGGCGCGGCGACGGCTGGGTCAAGCTGGTCGGCGACTGGATCGACCGGGAGGCGGGCGACCTGACGGCCTGCTGGCCGCGCGGCGAGGTGGCGGCGGCGATCGCGGAGGCGCACCGGCTGGGCGCCCGGGTCACCGCGCACTGCTTCGCGGAGGACTCGCTGACCGACCTCGTCGAGGCCGGGATCGACTGCGTCGAACACGCGACGGGGCTCACCGAGGACACCATCCCGCTGTTCGCCGAACGCGGCGTCGCGATCGTCCCGACCCTCGTCAACATCGCCACCTTCCCCCGGCTCGCGGACGGCGGTCAGGGCAAGTTCCCGCGCTGGTCGGCCCATATGCGGCGGTTGTACGAACGCCGCTACGAGACCGTGCGGGCCGCCTACGACGCGGGTGTGCGGATCTACGCGGGCACCGACGCGGGCGGCAGCATCCCGCACGGGCTGGTCGGCGAGGAGGTCGCGGAGCTGGTGCGCGCGGGACTGCCCACGACCGCCGCCCTCTCCGCCGCCGTATGGGAGGCCCGCGCCTGGCTCGGCCGCCCCGGCCTCACCGAGGGCGCCCCGGCCGACCTCGTCGTGTACGAGGCGGACCCGCGCGCCGACGTCCGCGTCCTGAGCGCCCCGCGCCGCATCGTGCTGAACGGGGCGGTGGTGGGGTAGAGGCGAGGGCGGCCCGGCGCACACCCTTCTCCCATTCGTGCCCCCACGGGAGGGTGACCGGGCCGGGATGTGGGCGAACGCCTGCGCCACCAGGCACCACTGATTTCGAACATTGACACGGAAACCCCCCTTTAGGGTGACGTGGCGTCAAGTTGACGCCATATCGGTGCCCGTCCGCCAGGATTCCCGCATCGACGTCGCCGGCGCCCCGAGTCCTCAAAGCGCGCCGGTGGCTCCATGTCTCTTGTGGGGGTCCCACCATCGTGAACAGCAACACCTTCGGCCTGCCCGCACGCCGTCTCGCCGCCGCCTCGACGGCCGTTGTGCTGACCGCCGTTCCCTCGGTCCTGGCGACGGCGGCGAGCGCGCACGCGACGGACGGGCACGGCGGGAAGGCGAGTGCCGTCGTCCTGCGGGCCGGTCTCCACGTCTCGCTGGCCGACGACGGTGTCGACGTGCCGCTCGACGTCTCCCTGAACGAGGTGCGGGCCCCGCACAGCGCCGAGGAGACCGCGCTCACCGCCCGGCTGGACGGGGTGGACCACGGAAAGCCCTTCAGCATGCTGAGCGCCGAGGCCGCCACGGCCGACGCGACCGTCGACGGCCGCAGGGCCGAGGGACACACCAATCTGGCACGGGCCCGCGTCCACCTGCCCGGCCTCCCGCTGCTGTCGCTCGTCGAGGTAGAGAAGGTCACCTCGCGGGCCCTGTGCGAGAGCGGCGGGCAGCCGGTGGCCGAGTCGAACGTGCTCGGCCACGTGAAGGTCCTCGGCAAGACGGTGCGGCTCTCGGCCGGCGGCACCACGCGGGTCGACGTACCCGGCGTCGGCGAGGTCGCCCTCGACCTGTCGAAACGCTCCACGACCTCGCGCACGGCGGCCGCCTCGGCGCTCGAACTGCACGTGTCCGTCAACCCGTTGAAGCTCAACGTCGCCAAGGTCGAGGGCACTGTGACCCTGGCGGGCGCCACCTGCGAGAGCCCCACGGAGAGCGGGACCGCCGGCCCGGCCCCGCAGGAGTCGGCCACCCCCACGCCCGCCGGGGAACAGCCCGCCCCCGGCACCGAGGACGAGGGCGGGAAGCCGGCCACCGAGCCCAAGGCGCAGGGCGCGGCCGGGGCCAAGGCGACCGGCAGCGGCGACAACCTCGCCGAGACCGGCGGCAGTTCGGCCACCCCGTACGTCGCGGGAGGCGCCGCCGCCCTGCTGATCGCCGGAGCGGGCGCCGTCGTACTGGCCCGCTCCCGCACGCGGGGGAGGCGGGGCTGACGCGGCTGTCCGCCCCTCAGTGGCCGGCGACGTGAGTCGCGGGCTCCGCGGGGGCGGGCCGCGACCGGTCGCCGTCCTGCGCGGGCTCGGCCCGTACGGGGAAGGTGAGCCGGAGCGAGAGGTAGGCGAAGACGGGTCCGAGCGCGTTCATCGCCACCACACTGGCCCACGCGGCCCACGCGTTGCCCGTGTCGAAGCCGAACCCGCCGTAGTAGGTGGCGAAGTACGAGGCGAAGCCGAGGAACATCCCCGGTATCAGGGACAGCAGACGCAGCCGCCCCGCGTACATGAGGCAGGAGTTGACGACCAGGATCACCAGCGCCTGGAAGGTGTTCCGGGCGGTCTGGCCCTCGCCGAAGGCCGTGCCGGCCTGGTTCTCGACCAGCACGATGACGAGGGCGAACGTGGCACCGGCCGGCATCGCCGCCCAGAGCCGTTTCGCGTTCACGAGCCCGGGGCCGCCGAGCAGGAACGTGCCCGCCCAGCCGATGAAGACGGCCCAGGGCGGCAGGTGCAGCGCCGTGCCACCGATGAAGGCGGTGAGTCCGGCCAGTACGGAGGCGACGATCTCGTGCGGGACGCGTTCACGTGGGGCTGAGCTGCTCATATCCGGGGCCTCCTGGGTGAGGGGGACGGGCTGCGGACCGCGGGCTGAAAAGGCGCGCGCCGTCACGCGCCTCGGACTCGCGCGCGTCGTTCAGTGGTGGAGCAGTTCGGTGGTGGTCCGGGTGCGGGCCACCACCCGGCCGGACTTGAGGACGTACAGGCGGGCCGGCCGGTCGAGGAGGACGTCGTCGAAGCGGGTCGTGTCGAGGACGACGAGGTCGGCGGCGGCGCCGGGGCGCAGCCCGTACCGGTCCGCCACCCCCACGACGCTCGCCGCCCCGTGGGTCGCCATGTGCACCACGCGGGCGAGGTCCTCGGCGCCCGACAGGTGCCCCGTCTGGGCGAGGAACAGGCCGACGTCCAGCAGATCGGCGGTGCCGTACGGGGTGAAGGCGTTGCGGATGTTGTTGGAGGAGTAGGCCGTGGTGACACCGTGCTCCCACAGCTCGCGCACGGGGGCGACCCCGCGGCGTACGGCGGTGTCGTCCCGCCGTCCGCCGAGGAACACGTCGGTCGCGGGCAGGGGCACCACGGCCACTCCGGCCTCGGCGAGGGAGCGCAGGAGCACGGAGCGTTCCGCTGGCGGACGGCCGCCGAGCGCGGTCATGTGGCCGAGCGCGACCCGGCCGGACCAGCCCGTCTCGCGGGTCGTGTCCGCGATGTACCCGGCGAGGTCGTAACGCGGGTCGGAGGCGTCGTCGGCGAAGTCGGCGTGGATGTCCACGGGCGCGCCGAACTCCCGCGCCAACTGGAACACGAGGTCGACGTGGCGCCGGCAGTCCTCGGCGGTCGCCTCGTTGTACGAGCAGCCACCGACGACGTCGGCGCCCCGGCGCATGGCCTCGCGCAGCAGTTCCAGCGTGCCCGGGGCGCGGAGGATGCCCTCCTGGGGGAAGGCGACGATCTGCAGGTCGACCACGTCGCGGTACTCCTCGCGCAGGCCGGTCAGCACGTCGACGCCCAGCAGGCCGACGATCGGGTCGACGTCCGGGTGCGCCCGGATGAGCGTGGTGCCGTGCGTGACGGCGCGCTCGACGACCGTGCGGGCCCTGGTCCGCACGTCGGAGGCCGTGAACCCCTTCTTGAGCTCACCGGTGACACTGATCGCGCCGTCCAGGCTGCCGTCCGGGTTCGGCCTCCGCTCGTCCAGGAGCGCCTTGTCGAGATGGAGATGGGACTCGATCAGGCCCGGGAGGACGACGCGGCCCGCGCACTCGATCTCCTCGGCCGCGGTCTGGGGCAGCGCGGGCCCGAGAGCGCTCACGAGGCCGTCGGTGACCGCGATGTCCACGGTGCGCGAGGAACGTTCGGGGCGGGCGTTGCGCAGGATCAGGTCGGCCATGCGTCATCCCTTCCTGGGCAGGGGCGGGGCAGGGGAGGCGAGGGCGGTACCGATCCCGCCCGGCCGTGGTCGGGATCCTGTATACAGACCGCGTGTTTCGGTCGGCGCACTCGCCGCAGCAGGGGTGTGCGCCCGCTGTAACTCCTCGGAAACCCCGCCGTGCGAGCGTCTTGGACCATGCTGACCTTGCAACGGGGACAGGGCCCCGTCGACGGCGACCGCTATCTCGGCGCCGACCCTGCCGCCGTCCACTGGGGCCTGCTGCCCAACGCCGACAGCACACCGGTGCTCACCGTGGACTCCGGCACGTCGGTCACGCTCGACACCATCAGTCACGAGGGGATCCTGGGCGACCAGGGACGCGACCCGGCCGCCTTCTTCGGCGCGGCCGGTATCCCGCGCGGTGATCTCCTGCACGACACGGTCGAGTTGGCCGCGGGGCCGTATCCGCACGACCCGGTCGTACACGGTCCGCACGTGGTCACCGGCCCCGTCGCCGTACGCGGCGCCCGCCCCGGCGACGTCCTGGAGGTCGAGGTGCTGAGGCTGCGGCGGCGCACGGACTACGGCGTCGTGAGCAGCCGCCACGCCCGGGGTGCGCTGCCGGGCGAGTACCCGCTCGCCCCGGCCGGCCATCCGCGGGGCGAGCCCGTGCCGCCGGTCAGCCTCGTCGCCATGGTCGGCGAGGACGGCCGGGGCCGGCTGCCCGTCGGCGACGGGCGTGAACTCGCCTTCCCGCTGCGGCCGTTCCTCGGGATCATGGGGGTGGCCCCGGACACCGGCGCACCGGTGCACTCCGTCCCGCCGGGGCGGCACGGGGGCAATCTCGACGTACGGCTGCTCGGCGAGGGCGCCCGGCTGCACCTCCCCGTGCAGGTGCCGCAGGCGCTGTTCTACGCGGGTGACCCGCACTTCTCGCAAGGCGACGGCGAGGTCGCGCTCACCGCGTTCGAGGCGCCGCTGCGCGCCACCCTGCGGCTCACCCTGCACCGTGGCGCGGCCGACCGCGCCCTGGCCGCCGCGCTGCGCGCGCCGTTCGCCGAGACGGCGGACGAGCACCTGGTGCTCGGCCTGGACGAGGATCTGGACGAGGCCATGAAGCACGCGGTCCGCGACGCGCTCACCTTCCTGGACCACCGCTGCGGCATACCCGGGCCGGTGGCGCTCGCCTACCTCAGCGCGGCGGCCGACTTCCACGTCTCCCAGGTGGTCGATCTGGTCAAGGGCGTGCACTGCCGTCTGTCGAAGGCCGATCTGGCCCCGCTGCACCTGAGCAGGCCCGCATGACCCTCTCGCCCCACGAACCCCGTCTCTCGCCCCGCTCTCCCGAAGAGCCCGGGGACCCCCGTGCCCCCCGGCCGCTGCTCGACCCGTACGTGCCGTGGTCCAGGCCGCGACCGCCGTCCGGGGAAGGGCCGCTGAACGGCGTACGGCTCGCGGTGAAGGACGTCTTCGCCGTGGCCGGGACCCCCACCGGCGCCGGGCACCCGCGGTGGCGGGAGACCCACGCGGCGCCCGCCCGCGACGCGGACGCGCTCGCGCGGCTGACCGCCGCGGGCGCGTCGGTCGGGGGCATCGCGCACACCGACGAACTCGCCTACAGCCTCGGCGGCACCAACGGCCACTACGGCGCGGTCCGCAACCCCGCCGCGCCCGGGCGCACCGTCGGCGGCTCCTCCAGCGGTACGGCCGCCGCGGTCGCCGCGGGCCTCGCCGATCTGGGGCTGGGGACGGACACGGCGGGGTCCATCCGGGTGCCCGCCGCGTGGACGGGGCTGTACGCGCTGCGCCCGACGCACGCCCGCACCGACCGCACGGGCGCGGTGCCGCTCGCACCGTCCTTCGACGTGCCCGGACTGATGGCCCGCCGCCCGCGCGGGCGCCGACGCCCTGCTGAGCGGGGCGCCGGAGCCGACGCAGCCACGGCGACTGCTGATCCCCGAGGACCTGTGGCAGACCGCCGAGCGGGGCGTGCACGAGACGCTCGCCCCGCTGGCCGGCCTGCTCGCGGCGCGCCTGGCGCCCGACCGGACGGCGCAGTTCCCCGCGACGCAGGCATGGGCACGCGCGCAGCGCGCGTTCTCCACCGTGCAGGCCGCCGAGGCGTGGGAAGCCCACGGAAGCTGGATCTCCCGCGAAGGCCCCTTGTTCGGGCCGGGCGTCGCCGCGCGCTGGGGCCTGGCCGCGCGCCTGACGAGGGACGAGGTGGCCGCCGCCCGGCGCGAACAGCGCGGCGTCCGGGACCTGTTGCTGCGGACCCTCCAGGGCGGTGCGGTGCTCGCCGTCCCCACGACGCCCCGCCTCGCGCCCGCCGTGCGCCCCGGCGGCCGGCGGGCACCACTGCGCGGCATCGACGGTCCGCACGAGAGCGGCACCGCCTCCGCCGCCCGGTCCGCGCTGCTGCGCCTGACGTGCCTGGCGCCCCTCGCCGGACTGCCCGCCGTGACGGTGCCCGCGGGCCGGGTGGACGGCTGCCCTGTCGGACTGTGCCTGGTCGGCGCGCCCGGCACGGACGAGGCGCTGCTGCGGCTCGCGGCGGAACTGCCCCCGCCGGGGCCCGACGACGGCCCGCCCGACGGTCAGGGGGCCTCCCTGTCCTGACGCCGAGCGGGCGCGCCGGGCCGACGGCCCGTCATTGTCACCCGGCCGCCAGCACCTTCCCCAGCGCCGCGAGGAACCGCTCGCTCGTGGGCCGGTCGCGGACCGCGATGCGCAGCCAGTCCTCGTCCAGTCCGGGGAAGGTGTCCCCGCGCCGCACCGCGAAACCGGCCGCGCGCAGCCGCTCCCGCACCGCCGCGGCACCCCGCAGCCGTACGAGCAGGAACGGGCCCTCGGCGGGGCCCGCGACCGTGACGCCCGGGCAGTTCGCGAGGCCCGCCGCGAGGAAGGCGCGGTCCCGGGCGCCCGCGCGGGCCGCCGCCGCCGCCTCCGCCAGCGCGGGGGCGGCCGAACACGCCTCGGCCGCGACCAGCGCCGGGCTCGACACCGGCCACAGCGGCTGCGCCGACTCCAGCAGCGCCACCGTGCCCGGCTCCGCGAGGACGTAGCCGATCCGCAGGCCCGCGAGCCCCCACGTCTTGGTGAGGCTGCGCAGCACCACGAGGCCGGGCACGTCGGTGCGGGCGGCGAGCGACTCCCGCTCGCCCGGCACCGCGTCCATGAACGCCTCGTCCACCACGAGCGTGCGCCCCGGACGGGCCAGCGCCGTCACCGCCCGCGCCGGGTGCAGGACCGAGGTGGGGTTGGTCGGGTTGCCGAGCACCACCAGGTCCGCCGACGCGGGCACGCGCCCCGGATCGAGCCGGAACCCGTCCTCGCGGGGCAGCACCACCCGCTCCACGCGCACCCCCGCCTCCCGCAGCGCGGCTTCCGGCTCGGTGAACTGCGGGTGCACGACGACCGCGTGGTGCGCCCGCAGCGCCCGCGCGAGCAGCACGAAGCCCTCCGCCGCGCCCGCCGTCAACAGCACGCGCTCCGGCGGCAGTCCGTGGCGCGCCGCGACCGCCGCCCGCGCCGCCCGCCCGTCCGGATAGGCGGCCAGAGCGGTCAGCGAGGCCGCGATCCGCTCCCGCAGCCACGGCGGGGGAGTGCCGGTGCGGACGTTCACCGCCAGATCCGTCAGCGGCCCCCCGCCCGCGTCGCGCACCTCCGCGTCGCCGTGGTGGCGCAGATCGTACGGCCCGGCGCCCCGCTCAGTGCGCATGGGAGTGCGCGTGGTGGTGGCCGTGCCCGTGGTGGTGGCCGTCGTCGTCCGGGTGGAAGTGCGGCTGCTGCGGGGCGCCCACCTTGTCCTCGAAGCCCGGCAGCGCGATGCGGTACACGCAGGAGTCGCAGTTCATCCGGACCCCCTCCCCGGCCGCCTCCTCGTACCGCTCCCACACGAGGTCGAGCAGTTCCTCGGCCGGGCCGATGACGTCGGCGGTGGCCACCTCGGCCCCCGGGTGCGCGGCCGACCAGTCCGCCGCCTGCCGCCGCACCCGGTCCGGGAGGACGCCGGTGAACAGGAAGTACGGCAGCACCACGATCCGGCGCGCGCCCAGCCGCGTACAGCGGTCCAGACCGGCCGGCACGTCCGGCGCGGCGAGCGACACGAAGGCCGTCTCCACGCCCGCGTAGCCCCGGCCCTCCCACAGCAGCCGGGCCGCCTTGTACACCTCGGCGTTCGCGTCCGGGTCGGTCGAGCCGCGCCCCACCAGCAGGACCGTCACCTGGGAGCGGTCCGCCCCGTCGAGCACCGCGTCGATCCGCCGCTCCAGGACCTTCAGGAGCGAGGGGTGCGGGCCCAGCGGACGGCCGTACGTGTAGCTCAGGCCCGGGTGGCGCTCCTTCTCGCGGGCCAGCGCCGCGGGGATGTCGCCCTTCGCGTGCCCGGCGGACACCAGCATGAGCGGGACGGCGGCGAAGCGGCGCACCCCGCGCTCCACGAGAGAGCCGACCGCCTCGGTGAGCGGCGGCGGCGACAGTTCGATGAAGCCGCCCGCTACGGGCAGTCCGGGGTGGCGTTCGGCGAGTTTCGCGACGAACGAGCGGAACGCCTCGGCGCCGCCCTCGTCACGGGTGCCGTGTCCGGCGATCAACAGGGCGGGGGCCTGCGCGGGGGCAGTCACAGTACGTTCTCCGGGTCAGTGGTGAGGGGGTGGTACAGGAGGGCGTTCAGCGCGGCGGCCGCGACCGCCGAACCGCCCTTCTCCGAGAGGTTGCTGACGGCGGGCAGCCCGCTCGCGCGCAGCGCCGCCTTCGACTCGACGGCGCCGACGAAACCGACGGGCAGCCCGATCACGAGAGCGGGCCCGGCATCCAGCAGGAGCAGTTCCTCCAGCGCCGTCGGCGCGTTGCCGACGACCCACAGCGCGCCCGGGCCGACCTCCTCGAAGGCCAGCCGCACGGCGTGCGCGGAACGCGTCAGCCCCGGGCCCGGCCGGGCCTCGGGCAGCCGGCACACGGTGGCGCGGCGCGTGATGCCCGCCGCGACCATCGCGACGTCCGTGACGACCGGGGCGCCCGCGTGCAGCGCCGCGTGCGCGGGCGCCAGCGTCGCCTCGTCCACCACGAGGTCCTCGGCGTACGCGAGGTCGGCGGCCGCGTGCACGACGCGCTCCACGACGGCCCGGGACAGCGGCGGCAGACCCGTCGTGTCGAGCCGGGCCCGCATCCGCCGGTAGGACTCGACCTCGATGGGGTGCACGGGACGCTCCCACGCGGGACGCCCCGCCCGCTCGGCGCCGCTCATCGCCCGGCCTCCGTGCTCTGCCAGCGGTAGCCGCGCGGGGTCACCATGCGCCCGGCGATCTCGCGGGTCGCGGTGTTGCCGACCGTCACGACGGTCATCATGTCGACACTCGCCGGGTCGAGCGCCGCGAGCGACGTGACGCGCGCCGACTCGTCCGGCCGCGAGGCGTTGCGCACGACACCGACCGGAGTGCTCCCCCTGCGGTGCGCGGCGAGCAGGGCGAGCGCCTTCGGCAACTGCCAGTCGCGGCCCCGGCTGCGCGGGTTGTAGAAGGTCACCACGAGATCCGCCTCGGCCGCCGCGCGCACCCGCCGCTCGATGACCTCCCACGGCGTGTGCAGGTCGGACAGGCTGATCGACACGTGGTCGTGGCCCAGCGGCGCGCCCAGCAGGGCCCCGGCGGCCAGCGCCGCCGTCACCCCCGGCACGCCCACCACGTCGATGTCGTCCCCGGCCTCCGCGAGCGCGGGCGAGGCCATCGCGTAGACCCCGGCGTCCCCCGAGCCGATGAGCGCCACGGCCCGCCCGGCGCGGGCCTCGGCCACCGCCGTGCGCGCGCGCTCCTCCTCGGCGCCCAGACCCGACTCGATCACCACGGTGCCCGGGCGAAGCAGGTCGTGGATCTGGTCCACGTACTGGTCCAGGCCCACCAGCACGGCCGCGCGCCGCAGTTCGCCCTTCGCGCGCGGCGTCAGCAGGTCCCGCGCCCCCGGCCCGAGCCCGACGACCGCGAGCCGCCCGCGCACCGGCCGCCGCACGACCGCGCAGGTCGCCATCGCCGCCCGGCCCTCAGGAGCCGACTTCCGCTTCGGGACGAGGAGTTCACCGCCGCCCGCGAGCGCGGCGGCCTCCGCGACCGAGGGCGTGCCGAGCGCCACGAGCGGAGCGTCCGAGGGGTTCGGTACCCGCACGGCCGCCAACTCCTCGGCCGCGTACGTCCGCAGGGGGACGCCGAGCCGTTCGGCGGCGGCCAGCACCCCCGGCTCCCCGGCCTTCGCGTCGACCGTGACGAGCGCCGCCACCGAGGCCGCAGAGAGCCCCGCCCCGGCGAGCGCGTCGAGCACCAGCCCGTACACCTCCTCGGCGGGCGCGCCCTTCGATGCGCCGACCCCGACGACCAGGGACGGCGGCCGCAGCACGGCCGTGCCCTCGGAGAGGGCCAGGGCCCGGTCGCTCACCCGCAGGACGGCCGGGCCCGGGGCGTCCGCGGCCACGTTCGGCGGCAGCGCGGGCAGCGGCCAGCCGGTGTCGCGGGCCAGCCGCACCGGCTCGCCGTCCAGCACCGCGCGGCTCACCCCGGCGACATCGCCCTCGACGGGCAGCCCGAGCGTGTCCAGGCCGGGGACGTCGCGCGCGTCGGTCGCCGTCGTCACCACGGGCCGCGCGCCCAGCACCTCGGCGACCTCCTCGGCCAGCGCGTTCGCGCCGCCGCCGTGCCCGCCGAGCAGCGCCACCGCGAACCGGGACGCCTCGTCCACGCACACCACGCCCGGATCGCTCGCCTTGTCCACGAGCAGCGGTGCCAGCAGCCGTACGGTGGCGCCCGTCGCGAGGAAGCACACGACGCGCTCGCACTGCGCGAACGCCGAGGCGAGCGACTCCCGTACGGAGGCGCCCTCGTACGTCCGGGTCCGGCCCGGCCACGCGGCGGCCAGCCGCCCGGCGGCGCGCTCCCCGGCGGCCGTGGCCCACACCAGGCCGACGACGGGGGGCCGTTCGGGCCCCGGCCGGGCGCCCGTGCCCGGGGCGCTCTCGGGTGAAGTCCCGGTCACAGGGTCACTCCTTCTCGTTCTGCGTTCTGCGTTTTTTCCGTCCGGGCCGCG
The DNA here is from genome assembly GCF_040656295.1 of Streptomyces sp. NPDC049954. NCBI lineage: Bacteria > Bacillati > Actinomycetota > Actinomycetes > Kitasatosporales > Streptomycetaceae > Streptomyces > Streptomyces sp. NPDC049954. The sequence goes on along the minus strand of NZ_JBFALS010000005.1, from coordinate 67,629 downwards.
TCCCCGTCCGCGGCCCGCTCGCCCCACAGCAGGAACACCGGGTTGCCGGCCGCGAGCCGCGTCACCCCGCCCGGCAGCGGGGCCAGCCGCGAAGACTGGAGCTGCACCCCCTCCACCGCGTAACCGGCCCGCGCGAGCGCGAGCCGGGCGGCGGGCACCCTCTCCAGCGCCGCCATCGCCACGACCACCGTGCGCGGCCCGCGCCGCGCGCAGGCCCGCAAAATCTCCGGCAGCTGTGCCCCGCCGCCGCCCACGAACACCGCGTCCGGGTCCGGCAGTCCGGCCAGCGCGGCCGGTGCCGCCCCGTGCACGGCGAGCAGGCCGACCCCGTGCGCGGCCGCGTTGCGACGCACCAGCGCCACCCCGTCCGCCGACTTCTCGACGGCCACGGCGGCGGCGCCCAGCCGCGCGCACTCCACGGCGACCGAGCCCGAACCGGCGCCCACGTCCCACACCAGGTCGCCGGGGCGCGGTGCGAGCCGGGCCAGCGCGAGCGCCCGCACCTCGAACTTCGTGATCATCGAGGCGCGGTGCCCGAACTCCTCCTCGGGCAGCGCCCACGGCCCGCTCCCCGCGCCCGGACCGCCCGCGACCGTCGACACCGGCCCCGGCTCCAGCGCCGACGGGGCCAGGCACAGCACGACGCTCACCGCGTCCCACTCCCGCCCGGCCGCCTGCGCGGGCGTCAGCCGCTCGACCCGCTCCCGCTCCGGATCGCCCAGCGCGCTCGCCACCACCAGGGTCCGCTCCGGCCAGCCGAGCAGGGCCGCGCCCAGTTCGGCGGGGCCCGCCCCCGGACCGGTCAGCACCGCCGTCTTCGCCCCCGCCCGGCACAGGTTGACCGCCGTGCGCAGCGCCCTGCCGTGCGCGCTCACCACCACCGCGTCCTCCCACGGCAGCCCCACCCGGGCGAAGGCCGCGGCGACCGAGGACACCCCGGGCCGTACGTCGAGCGCCGCGCGCCCGAACCGCTCGGCGAGCACCCGCACGACGCCGAAGAAGCCCGGGTCGCCCGAGGCCAGGACGAGCGCGTCGGCGCCGCCCGCCACATGGGCGGCCAGCGTGTCCAGCGCCGGGGCCAGCGGCCCCAGCACGATCCGCTCCGCCTCCGAAGACAGCCCCGCCGCCTCCAGGTGCCGGGCCGCGCCCACCACGAGCGAGGCGGCCGCGAGCCGGGCCCGCACGTCCGGATCGAACGGCGCCCCCGTGCCCGTACCCACCACGGTGATCACGGCGTACCGCCCTCCGCGCGCGCCGCCCGCAGCGCGCGCCGCGCCTCGGGGTCCGCGCGCCGGAAACCGTGGAAGTGACCCGGGTGGTACAGGTGCGAACGGGTGCCGCTCGCGTCGAGCGCCGGGCCCACCAGGAACAGCGTGTGCTTCCACAGCCGGTGCTCCTTGACGGTCTCCTCCAGTGTCCCGATCGTGCAGCGCACGAGCAGCTCCTCGGGCCAGGTCGCCTGGTACGCGACGACGACCGGGGTGGACGTCGGGTAGCCGCCCTCCAGCAGCTCCTTCACGAGCTGACCGGAACGGGCCGCCGACAGGAACAGCGCCATCGTCGTGCCGTGCCGCGCGAACTCCCGCACCTCCTCGCCCGGCGGCATCGGCGTCTTCCCGCCGCCCAGCCGGGTCAGGATCACCGACTGCGCGACCTCCGGGATCGTCAGCTCCCGCTGCGCGAGCGCCGCGACCGCCGAGAACGAGGACACGCCCGGCACGATCTCCACCTCGACGCCCAGCTCCGCACACCGGTCGACCTGCTCCTGCGTACCGCCCCACAGCGCCGGATCGCCCGAGTGCACCCGCGCCACCCGCAGGCCCTCGGCCGCCGCCCGCTCGTACACGGCGACCACGTCCTCCAGCGACAGCGCCGCCGAGTCCAGGATCTCGGCGCCCTCGCGGGCGTGCTCCAGGACCTCGGCCTGCACGAGACTCGCCGCCCAGATCACGACATCGGCCTCGGCGATGGCCCGCGCGGCGCGGAACGTCAGCAGATCGGCGGCGCCGGGGCCTGCGCCGACGAAGGTCACCTTGCCGGTGGGGGCAGCGGCCATGGGAATCGGGGTCCTCACTCTTGACTCTTGACGGGAACTCGTAGGGGTGTAACGGGGGACTTGCGCGTCGCGTCCGGGGGACGTCCGTGCGCGGCTGGGGTGACATCACCCGGAAGGAAGTGCGCCGCGCCCCTCAGTCGGCTAGCAAGGAGGCATGGTCGTGCTCGTCGCGCTGGGCTCCTTCGTGATGACGCTGGTCGGCGGCTGGGCCGCCCACCACGTCACCGACCGGCGCCACCTCGTCCTCGGCTTCGCCGGGGGCCTCATGCTCGGCGTCGTCGGCCTCGACCTGCTGCCCGAGGCCGTCGAGGGCGCCGGGCAGAAGGTGTGGGGCGTGCCCGCCGCGCTCCTGCTGTTCGTGGCCGGCTTCCTCACCGCCCACGTCGTGGAACGGCTGCTCGCCCTGCGCCAGGCCGCGCACGGCGCCCAGGACCCCGGACAGGCGCCCCAGGTCGGGATCGGCGCCGCCTGCGCGATGGTCGGGCACAGCGTCGCCGACGGCGTCGCGATCGGCGCCTCGTTCCAGGTGGACAGCGCGATGGGCTTCACCGTCGCGCTCGCCGTGATCAGCCACGACTTCGCCGACGGCTTCAACACGTACACGATCACCCGGGCCTACGGGAACGCGCGCCGCAAGGCCCTCGCGATGCTCGGCGCGGACGCGGTGGCGCCCGTGGCCGGGGCCGCCTCGACGCTGCTGTTCACCATTCCGGGCCAAGCGCTCGCCTGCTATCTCGGCTTCTTCGGCGGCGTCCTGCTGTACATCGCCGCCGCCGAGATCCTGCCCGAGGCCAGCCACAGCCACCCCGCCCGCTCGACACTGCTGTGCACCATCGCGGGCGTCGCCCTCATGTGGCTCGTGATCGGCGCGGCCGGCGAGTGAGGCGCGGGCGCGGCGGGAGGCGGCCGGGGCGGCGGCGCTCACAGTTTCTCCCCGCGTCCGCCCGTCCGGCGGGCCGGGGCGATGAGCGTCGACAGATACGGCAGCGGCTCCCCGGACAGTTCGGCGGCCGGCCGGATCGACTCCCCGTCCAGTCCCAGCGAGGACCCCCACACGGCGCCCTCAAGACGGCCCGTCTCCCGCAGTGCGCCCGCCACCTCACCCGCGAGCCGCCCGAACTTGTACGCCACGACCGTGCCCGGACCCTCCAGGGCCTCCTTCAGCACCGCCGAACCCGCCGTCACCGGCACCAGCGTGAGCGGCTCCGTGCCCTCGGCGAGCACCGCCCCGGACCGCGCCGCGAGGTCCTGCATCGCCGTGATGCCCGGCACCGTCGCGACCTCCGTGTCCGGCAGCGCCCGCCGCACGGTCTGCGCGAGGTAGTGGAAGGTCGAGTACACGTTGGGGTCGCCGATCGTCGCGAAGGCCACCGGGCCCCGCTCCCGCAGCAGGCCCACGACCCGCTCGCCCGCCGCGTCCCAGGCCGCCTCGCGGCGCGCCCGGTCGGCGCGCTCGTTGAGCGCGAACACGACCCGCACGACCCGCTCGGCCGGCACGTGGTGCAGCACCGTCGCCTCGGCGCGGCCCGGCTCCCCGAGGTCCCGGCCGTCCGGCCCCGCCATCACGGGCACCACGACGACCGCCGCCTCCCGCAGCTCGCGCACCCCCTTCACCGTCAGCAGCTCGGGATCGCCGGGACCGACCCCGACACCGACCAGCCTGCTCATACCGCACCCCTCTCCGCCGGCCACCGCCGCGCGCTCTCGACCAGCCGCCGGGCCGACCCCGGCAGCCCCGCCGGATGCGTGTGCACATAACTCGCGTGCACCCCGTCCCGTACGAAGCCCTCGACCCGCGCCGACGGCTGCCGCAGCCCCCAGGCCGGCGACTCGCCCGCCCCCGGGTCCAGCACCGTGCGGTGGAACTCGTGGCCCCGCACCCGCGTGCCCGCCACGGCGAGCACACTGTCCGACACCGCGACCGCCTCGCGGTAGCCCAGCGTCAGCCGCTCCGTCATCCGCGCCTGCGCCTCCAGCACCCCGCACATCGGGGCCCCGTCCAGCGAACGCGCGAGGTACAGCAGCCCCGCGCACTCCGCCGCGACCGGCGCCCCGGCCCGCGCCAGCCGCGCCACGCTCGCGCGCAGCGGCGCGTTCGCGGACAGCTCGGGCGCGTACACCTCGGGGAAACCGCCGCCGATCACGAGCGCCCGTGTCCCCTCGGGCAGCGCCTCGTCGCGCAGCGGGTCCACGGTCACGACCTCGGCGCCCGCCGCCGTCAGCGCCTCCGCCTGCTCGGCGTACGAGAAGGTGAACGCGGGCCCGCCGGCGACCGCGACGACCGGCCGGGGACCGGCCACCGGTTGCGCGCCCTCCGGCCGCCACGGCGCGACACTCTGCCGCGGCGCCGACCGGGCGAGCCGCAGCAGCGCGTCCAGGTCGCAGCCCGCCCGTACGTGCCCGGCGAGCGCCGCGACCGCCTCCAGCGCCTCGGCCCGCCGCTCCGCCGCCGGGACCAGACCCAGGTGCCGGGACGGCGTGAACAGCTCAGCGGTCCTGCGCAGCACCCCGAGTACCGGCACCCCCGACTCGTCGAGCGCGGCGCGCAGCAACTCCTCGTGCCGGTCCGAGCCGACCTTGTTGAGGATCACCCCGCCGATCCGCACCTCCGGGTCGAAGGACGCGAAACCGTGCACGAGCGCCGCCACCGAACGGGACTGCGCGGAGGCGTCCACGACGAGGACGACCGGCGCGCCCAGCACCTTCGCGGCCTGCGCCGTCGAGGCCAGTTCGCCCTGGCCCGCCGCCCCGTCGTACAGCCCCATCACACCCTCGACCACGGCGAGGTCCGCCCCGGCCGCCGCGTGCGCGCACAGCGGGGCGAGCGCCTCGGTGCCGCACAGGTACGCGTCGAGATTGCGGCCCGGCCGCCCGGTCGCGAGCGCGTGGTAGCCGGGGTCGATGTAGTCCGGGCCCACCTTGTGCGGGGACACGGACAGGCCCGCCGCCGCGAACGCCGCCATCAGCCCCGTCGCGACCGTGGTCTTCCCGCTGCCGGAGGACGGAGCGGCGACCACCAGACGCGGCGGGAGGAGGACGGGAGCGGCGGACGGCGCGGCCGGGTGCGAGGCGGGCGGCGCGGCCGGGTGCGAGGCGGTCACCACTCGATGCCCCGCTGGCCCTTCTGCCCCGCGTCCATCGGGTGCTTGACCTTCGTCATCTCCGTCACGAGATCGGCCGCCTCCAGCAGCTCCTGCGGCGCGTTGCGCCCGGTGATCACGACGTGCTGGTTGCCCGGCCGCTCCCGCAGGACCTCGACCACCTCGGCGGTGTCCACCCAGCCCCAGTGCATCGGGTACGAGAACTCGTCGAGCACGTACAGCCGGTGCGTCTGCGCGGCCAGGTCCCGCTTGACCTGCTCCCAGCCCTCGCGGGCCGCCTCCTCGTTGGAGAACTGCCGGTCGCGCTGGACCCAGGACCAGCCCTCGCCCATCTTGTGCCACGCGACGGCGCCGCCCTCGCCGGAGGCGCCCAGCACCTTGAGCGCGTTCTCCTCGCCCACCTTCCACTTCGCGGACTTGACGAACTGGAACACCCCGATCGGCCAGCCCTGGTTCCACGCTCGCAGCGCGAGACCGAAGGCCGCCGTCGACTTCCCCTTGCCGACGCCCGTGTGCACGACGAGCAGCGGACGGTTGCGGCGCTGCCGGGTCGTGAGCCCGTCGTCCGGCACCACGGCCGGTTTTCCCTGCGGCACTTAAGCGGCCCTCCTCGGGCCCCGCGGGCCCTGTACTTCCCTCACGAGCCCGGCGATGGAATCCGCCCGCAACTCGTCCAACGTCACTGCCGTACCGTCCAGTTCACGCGCGAGCGCCCCGGCGAGCCCGAGCCGCACCGGCCCCGACTCGCAGTCCACGACCACCGAGGCGACCCCTTCGGCCGCGTGCAGTCGCGCGGCGCGAGAGCCCAACGCGACCGGGTCAGGCCCGCCCGTCGCCCGCCCATCGGTCACCACCACGAGCAGCGCGCGCCGCGAGGCGTCCCGCAGCCGCTCCACGCGCAGCACCTCGTGCGCCTTCAGCAGACCGGCCGCGAGCGGCGTACGGCCCCCGGTCGGCAGGCTCTCCAGCCGGGCCGCCGCCGCGTCCACCGAGGACGTGGGCGGCAGCGCGAGCGTCGCCTCGCGGCCCCGGAAGGTCACCAGGCCCACCTTGTCGCGCCGCTGATAGGCGTCGAGCAGCAGCGAGAGCACCGCTCCCTTCACGGCGCTCATCCGCTGCCTGGCCGCCATCGAACCCGAGGCGTCCACGACGAACAGCACGAGATTGCCCTCACGGCCCTCCCGCGTCGCCTGCCGCAGATCGTCCCGGCGCACGATCAGCCCGGTGCCGCTGCGGCCCCGCGCCCGCTGGTGCGGCGCGGCGGCCCGGACGGTCGCCGCGAGGTGCAGCTTCCCGAGGGCCCCGCCGCGCGGACGGCGCGCACCGGTCGTCCGCCCGTGCTCGGTACGCGCCCGGGACCTGCGCCCCGCCGCCCCCTGGCCGAGACCGGGAACGCTCAGCGTCTTCGTACGGAAGGGCTCCGAGGCGCGGGCGGCGGGCTGGTCAGCCGCGCCCGCCGATCCTTTTCCCTCGGCGTCCTGGGAGGGCTCGGGGGCGGCCGGAGCCGAGGCGCCGGACTCCTCGCCCGGGGACTCGCCCGGCTCCGCGTCCGGCCCCTGCCCCTGCGGCGGCACCCCGCCCCCGCCGTCGCCCTCCGGACCGCCGGGCCCGTCCGGGTCGGGTTCGGGCTCCTGGTCCTGGCCGGCCGACTGCTCCAGCGCCTCGTCGAGCTTGTCCTCGTCCAGCCCCGGCGCGTCGAAGGGGTTGCGGCGCCTGCGGTGCGGCAGCGCGAGCAGCGCGGCCTGCCGCACGTCCTCCGCCATGACGTCCTCGCGCCCGTCCCACGCGGCGAGCGCCGTCGCGGTGCGCGCCATCACGATGTCCGCGCGCATCCCGTCCACCTCGAAGGCCGCGCAGGTCGCGGCGATCTGGCGCAGCGCCGCGTCCCCGAGCCGCACGTGCGGCAGCAGCGCGCGGGCCGCGACGATCCTGGACCGCAGCGCGTTCTCCTGTGCGGCGAAACGCGCCGCGAAACCGGCCGGGTCGTCCTCGTACGCCATGCGCCGCTTGACGACCTCGACACGCTGGTCCGTCTCACGGGACGCGGCGACCTCCACGGTCAGCCCGAAACGGTCGAGCAACTGCGGGCGCAGCTCGCCCTCCTCGGGGTTCATCGTGCCCACGAGGAGGAACCGCGAGGCGTGCCGTACGGAGACGCCCTCGCGCTCGACGTACGAGGCGCCCATCGCGGCGGCGTCCAGCAGCAGGTCGACGAGGTGGTCGTGCAGCAGGTTGACCTCGTCGACGTACAGGACGCCCCGGTGCGCGTCCGCGAGCAGCCCCGGCTCGAAGGCCTTCACGCCCTCCGACAGGGCCCGCTCGATGTCGAGGGCGCCCACCAGACGGTCCTCGGAGGCGCCGACGGGCAGCTCCACCATGCGGGCCTTACGGGCGAGCCGCGCCCCCGCCTCGTGCGGGCCGTCCGGGCAGTGCGGGTCGGGCGCCGCCGGATCGCAGGAGAACCGGCAGCCCGGGACCACGGGCACCTCCGGCATGAGCGCCGAAAGAGCGCGCACCGCCGTGGACTTGGCGGTGCCCTTCTCGCCGCGCACCAGCACCCCGCCGACCCGCGAGGAGACCGCGTTGAGCAGCAGGGCCAGGCGCAGGTCGTCCTGGCCCACCACCGCCGTGAACGGGAAATGCGCCGTCGTCGTCCCGGCGCCCGCTGGGCTGGTCATCACGCGTCACCTTCACCTTCGAGTTCACCTTCGAGTTCGCCTTCGAGCTGCAAGTACGTCTCCCGCAACCGGTCCAGGGTCGCCTGGTCCGGCTCCGCCCACAGCCCCCGCTCCGCCGCCTCCAGCAGGCGCTCCGTGATGCCGCGCAGCGCCCAGGGGTTCGACTTCTTCATGAACTCCTGGTTCTCCGGGTCGAAGACGTACTCGGCGGACAACTTCTCGTACATCCAGTCGTCCACCACCCCCGCCGTCGCGTCGTAGCCGAAGAGGTAGTCCACCGTGGCCGCCATCTCGAAGGCGCCCTTGTAGCCGTGCCGCCGCATCGCCGCCATCCAGCGCGGGTTGACGACCCGGGCGCGGAACACCCGGTGCGTCTCCTCGCCCAGCGTGCGTGTCTTCACCTGGTCCGGGGTCGCGCTGTCCCCGACGTACGCCTCGGGGGACTCGCCCGTCAGGTGCCGCACCATCGCGACCATGCCGCCGTGGTACTGGAAGTAGTCGTCGGCGTCCACGAGGTCGTGCTCGCGGGTGTCCACGTTCTTCGCCGCGACCGAGATGCGCCGGAACGCCGTCTCCATGTCCCCGCGCGCCGCCCGGCCGTCCAGGCCCCGCCCGTACGCGTAGCCGCCCCACACCGCGTACACCTCGGCGAGGTCGGCGTCGGTGCGCCAGTTGCGGGCGTCGATCAGCGGCAGCAGACCGGCCCCGTACGCGCCCGGCTTCGAGCCGAAGACCCGGGCCGTCGCGCGCCGCCGGTCGCCGTGGACGGCGGTGTCCTCGTCGGCGTGCGCCCGTACGTAGTTGACCTCGGGGCCCTCGTCCAGTTCGGCGACCGCGCGCACCGCGTCGTCGATGAGACCCACGACGTGCGGGAAGGCGTCCCGGAAGAAGCCCGAGATGCGCACCGTCACGTCGATCCGCGGCCGGCCCAGCTCCTCGGCGGGCACGATCTCGAAACCCGTGACGCGGCGCGAGGCGTCGTCCCACACCGGGCGGCAGCCCAGCAGCGCCAGGATCTCCGCGATGTCGTCGCCCTGGGTGCGCATCGCCGAGGTGCCCCACACGGTCAGGCCCACCGACTTCGGGTACGCGCCGGTGTCCGTGAGGTAGCGGGCGATCAGCGAGTGAGCGAGGGACTGCCCGACCTCCCAGGACAGGCGCGAGGGGATCGCCTTCGGGTCGACGGAGTAGAAGTTGCGGCCCGTCGGCAGGACGTTGACCAGTCCGCGCGTCGGCGAACCCGAGGGCCCCGCCGGTACGAAGCCGCCGCGCAGCGCGCGCAGGATGTGGTCGATCTCGTCCGTGGTGCGCGCCAGCCTCGGCACGACCTCCTCGCACGCGAAGCCCAGCACCGCCACCGCGTCCGGCAGTTCGGCGCCCAGCACCTCGGCGACCAGCGGCCGGACGGCCGACAGCTCCCAGCCGCGCTCCTCCATGCCCTGCGCGAAACGCCGGCACACCTGCTCCAGCAGGTCGATCGCGTCGGCGCCGGTGCGGGCGGGACCCTCGACCAGGGCGCTCAGCCCGGCCGGGACCTTCACGGCGGCGCCCGGCTCGGCAAGCAACTCCTTCTCCACCAGCCCGAAGTGCTCGGCCAGGGCGGCCCGCAGCCCCGGCAGGGCGTTGGCCTGACCGCCCCACACCTGCGAGGCCCGCAGCACCGCGAGGACGAGGTTGACGCGCGCCTCGCCGACCGGGCCGCCGCCCAGGATGTGCAGCCCGTCGCGGATCTGCACGTCCTTGATCTCGCACAGGTAGCCGTCGACGTGCATCACGAACTCGTCGAAGTCCTCGTCGTCCGGCTGCTCTTCGAGGTGCAGGTCGTGGTGCAGCTCGGCCGCCTTGATGAGCGTCCAGATCTGCGCGCGCACCGCCGGGGCCTTGGCCGGGTCCAGGTCGGACACCAACGCGTACTCGTCCAGGAGCTGTTCGAGCTTCGCGAGGTCGCCGTAGGTGTCGGCGCGCGCCATCGGCGGCACCAGATGGTCCACGACCGTCGCGTGCCCGCGCCGCTTCGCCTGCGTCCCCTCGCCCGGGTCGTTGACGATGAACGGGTAGACCAGCGGCAGTTCCCCGAGCACCGCGTCGGGCGCGCAGCCCGCGCTCAGCCCCAGGCCCTTGCCGGGCAGCCACTCCATCGTGCCGTGCTTGCCCATGTGCACGACGGCGTCCGCGCCGAAGCCGCCCTCGGACGGCTGCGCCTCCAGCCAGCGGTACGCGGCCAGGTAGTGGTGCGAGGGCGGCATGTCCGGATCGTGGTAGATCGCGATGGGGTTCTCACCGAAACCGCGCGGCGGCTGGATCATCACGACGACGTTCCCGAACTGGAGCGAGGCCAGCACGATGTCGTCCCCGTCGACGTAGAGGGAGCCGGGCGGCTCGCCCCACGCCTCCAGCATCCCGTCCCGCAGCTCCGCGTCCAGCCGGTCGAACCAGGCCCGGTAGTCGGCGAGCGGCACCCGGGCGGGCGCGGCGGCCAACTGCTCCTCGGTCAGCCACTCCACGTCGTGCCCGCCGGCCGCGATCAGCCGGTGGATCAGCTCGTCCCCGTTGTCGGGGTGCCCGTCCACGCCGTAGCCCGCCTCGCGCAGCGCGTCGAGGACCCGCACCGCCGAGGCCGGGGTGTCCAGGCCCACCGCGTTGCCGACCCGCGAGTGCTTCGTCGGGTACGCCGTGAAGACCAGGCCGAGCTTCTTCTCGGCGTTCGGCTTGTGCGTGAGCGCCGCGTGCCGGTACGCGATCCCCGCGACCCGCGCCGCGCGCTCGGGGTCCGCCACGTACACGGGCACCTCGTCGGGGCCCTGCTCCTTGAAGGAGAACGGGACCGACACGATCCGCCCGTCGAACTCGGGGATCGCGACCTGCATCGCCGCGTCCATCGGGCTGAGCGCCGCGTCCGAGGCGAGCCAGGTCGCGCGCGAGGAGGTGAGACACAGGCCCTGGATCACCGGGATGTCGAGAGTGGCCAGCTCCCCGATGTCCCACGCCTCCTCGTCGCCCCCGGCGCTCGCCTCCGAGGCGTGCGCGCCGCCCGCCGCGAGCACCGTCGCGACCAGCGTGTCGGCGTGGGCGAGCAGCGCGTACAGCTCCGGGTCGGCGCCGCGCAGCGAACCGCAGTACACCGGGAGGGCGTTGGCTCCGCGCTCCTCGATCGCCGCGCACAGCGTGTCCACGAAACCCGTGTTGCCCGACAGCTCGTGCGCCCGGTAGAAGAGCACCCCGACCGTGGGCCGGCCCTCGACGTGCGCGTACGCCCCGTGCACGCCGTACGCGGGCATCGCACGCGGCCCGGTGAAGCCCTCGCCGGTGAACAGCACCGTGTCCGAGAGGAAGCGCGCGAGTTCCGCGAGGTTCTCCGGACCGCCCTCCACGAGATAGCGCAGCGCCTCGGCGACGACCCCGGCGGGCACCGAGGACTCGGCCATCAGCTCGGCGTCCGGCACCGCCTCCCCGCCCAGCAGCACCGTCGGCACCCCGGACGCCTTGAGCACGGCGAGCCCGTCCTCCCAGGCGCGCTTCCCGCCCAGCAGCCGTACGACCGCGAGGTCCGCGCCCGCGAGCAGCGCGGGCAGCTCCTCGGCCGGGTCGACCCGCGCGGGGTTGCCGATCCGGTAGGACGCCCCGCAGGCCCGCGCGGCGAGCAGGTCCGTGTCGGCGGTGGACAACAGCAGCACAGTGGGCACGGCGTCCTCAACTCCCTTGTCGTGTACGTGATGCCAGGTCGGTGTTCCTCGTACGCCGCTCATCCGTGGGCTCCGGGCGGCCCGGGAGCCGGTGCGGGCGCTCCCGGCGGCACGAAGGGCAGCCCCGGGGGCGCCCCCTTCTCGATCAGCCGCAGCAGCGCGTCCGTGTCGGCGTGCTCCTCGATCAGGTCGCCCAGCAGGTCGAGCTGTTCCTCGCGCAACCGGCCGAAGGAGGTGTCGGGAGCGGGCACGAAGCGCCGCCCCGCCGCCCGCGCGGTCTCACGCAGGAAGGCGCGCCGGAACCCGTCGCTCTCCAGCGAACCGTGCCAGTGCGTACCCCACACCGAGCCGGCCCGGCAGCCGTCGAGGAAGGGCTCGCCGCCGTGCACCTCGGCGAGGCCGTGGTGGATCTCGTAGCCCTCGACGCGCTCGCCGAGCGCGCTGCCCGAGGGCCTCGCGAGGGTCTTCTCGCGCGCGAAGCGCACCCGCACCGGCAGCAGCCCGAGCCCCTCGACCGTCCCGGCCCGCGATTCCACCTCGTCCTCGATCACCTCGCCGAGCAGCTGGAAACCGCCGCAGATCCCGAGCACCGGACGGCCCGCCGCGGCCCGCCGGGACAGCTCCGCCGCGAGACCCCGCGCCCGAAGCCAGCGCAGCGCGCCGACCGTGCCGCGGGTACCGGGGACGACCACGAGGTCGGCGTCCGCCAGCTCCTGCGGACGGTCCACGAAGCGCACGACGACGCCCGGTTCGGCCGCGAGCGCGTCGACGTCCGTGAAGTTCGACATGAGCGGCACCGCGCACACCGCGACCCGCAGCACGTCCTGCCCGTACGGCTCGCTCACCGCCGACTCGCGCACCGCCCCGCGCAGCGACACCGCGAGCCCGTCCTCCTCGTCGATGCCCAGTCCGTGCCGGAACGGCAGCACCCCGTAGGTACGGCGCCCCGTCAGCTGCTCCAGCATCACGAGGCCCGGCTCCAGGAGCGAGACGTCGCCCCGGAACTTGTTGACGAGGTAGCCCGCGATCAGCTCCTGGTCCTCGGGGCTCAGCAGCGCCGTCGTCCCGAAGAACGAGGCGAACACCCCGCCCCGGTCGATGTCGCCCACGACCAGGACCGGCAGCCGCGCGGCGCGCGCGACCCCCATGTTGACGAGATCGGTGCGGCGCAGGTTGATCTCGGCCGGACTGCCCGCGCCCTCGCAGATCACCGCGTCGTACCGCGCGCGCAACTGCTCCAGACAGTCCACGACCGTGCCGAGCAGCGTCTCCTGGCGGCCCCCGTGGTAGTCCCGCGCGCTCAGCTCGCCGACCGGGCGGCCCAGCAGCACGACCTGGCTGGTGCGGTCGCCGCCCGGCTTGAGCAGCACCGGGTTCATGAGCGCGCTCGGCTCGACGCGGGCGGCCTGCGCCTGCATGGCCTGCGCCCGGCCGATCTCCGCGCCCTCCCGAGTCACGTACGAGTTGAGGGACATGTTCTGCCCCTTGAACGGCGCGACCCGCACGCCCTGACGTACCAGCCACCGGCAGATCCCGGCGGTCACGACGCTCTTGCCCGCGTCCGAGGTGGTCCCCGCGACCAGCAGCCCGCCGCCCCTCACAGTGACCTCCCGCGCCGCAGCGCCGCCCAGCCGGTACGCGCCGCGGCGCAGGCCGCCAGGGACAGCCAGGTGACCCGCCGCGACAGCCGTACGGCGCGCTCGATGTCGGCGACCGCGACCGGCCGCCCCCTCCCGTTCAGCACCGGCCGGTGCTCGACCCGCCCGCCGTACGCGAGGGTCCCGCCCAGCCGCACGCCGAGCGCCCCCGCGAACGCGGCCTCCACCGGGCCCGCGTTGGGGCTCGGGTGGCGGTGCGCGTCCTCGCGTACGGCGGTGAGCGCGGCGCGCGGCCGGCCGCCCGACAAGGCCGCGAGGCCCGCCGTCAGCCGCGCCCCCGGCCAGCCGACGACATCGTCAAGACGCGCCGCCGACCAGCCGAAACGGCGGTGGCGCGGGGAGCGGTGACCCACCATCGCGTCCAGCGTGTTGACCGCGCGGAAACCCAGCAGCCCCGGCACCCCGGCCGCCGCGCCCCACACCAGGGCGCCGACCACGGCGTCGGAGGTGTTCTCGGCGACGGACTCCACGACGGCGCGCGCGATCCCGTCCGCGTCGAGGGACCGCGGATCGCGTCCGCACAGGTGCGGCAGGCGCGCCCGCGCCCTCTCCACCTCGCCGGCCGCGAGAGCGGCACCGATCGCGCGGGCCTCCCGGCCCAGCGAGGTGCCGCCCACGACGGCCCAGGTCGCGGCGGCGGTCAGGGCGAAGGAGACGGCGGGACAGTGGCGTACGGAGCGCGCGGCGAGCGCCCCGAGGGCGGTCGCACCTCCGGCGCACAGCGCGGTGTGGACGGCTCCGGCGCCCCGGTGGTCGCGCCACAGGACCCGCTCCGCGGCCGAGGCCGCACGCCCGAACAGCGCGACCGGATGGCCGCGCCGGGGATCACCGAGGAGCAGGTCGCCGAGCAGACCGGCGGTGGCGCCGGCCGTGAGAACACGTTCGGCACGCATGGCGTCAGTCCGCCGTCACACCTCGTGCGGTGGACGGGAGACGGAAGGCTCCGGGCGGAGCGGGACGGCGGCTGCCGAACATGCGGGTGTCCTCACTCAGGGTCCGCGCCCTGGTTCGAAGGAGTCCGGCAGCGAGAGTTCCTGACTCACGAAGAGACGTGCTCTGCGCTCACAGTGGCGGGACCGCGCCGGATTCGCACCGGGCTTCCTCTGCTGCTGCCGAAGGGGCCCCGGCAGTCCACCACGCCCGGAGAACACCCGTCAACTGTCACTTGACGTCAAAATCGGACATGTGCCGAGACCCACACCGCCTCCGACCTGCGCCGCAGCGAAACGGCGCCGGGGTGCGGCGACGGGGTGCGGCGCCGGGACCGCGGACGCCGGAGGGGCGGACGGCCCGCACGGCCGCCCGCCCCTCCCTCGCCCTCCGCGCCGAGGGCTCGTGCCTGGCTCAGGCGACGATGACGTAGATCCCGTACGCGACGGCCGCCAGGCACAGCGCGAAGCACGCGAAGGCACCGGTGCGCAGGAGAGCCGGCGCGCCACCGCCCGTCCCGCCCGCGGGCGCCGCCGCGGCGGGAGCCGTGCCGGTGGCCGTCGCGCGCCTGGTCTGCGAGGCGCGCGAGAGGCCCGCGATGCCGAGCGCGAACGCGCCCACCAGCGCCACGGTGATCCCGAGGCTCACGCCGAAGACGGAACCGAGCGCGGCCCAGTCGATGTTCATGTGCGAGGTCCTTTCTGGCCGGTCCGCCGAAGCGGGCTCAGGCCGCGCCCGATCCGGCGCGCTCGGTGGGGCGGTCGGCGAGCGGGACGGGGGCGTCGATGGTCGCGGTCAGGGTGTCGGGGGCCCCGGCCGCCGTCGGCTGCACCGGGACGCTCAGGGCGCCGGCCGGCGGCGGGGTCACGGCGGCCACGGCCTGGGTGACCACCCCGGAGGTCCCGGCGGCGGCAGCGGGGGTTCCCGCGCCCACGTCGTGGTGGCTGACCGGCTTGCGGCGCGACAGCATCCAGATGTAGCCGCCGGCCGCGATCAGCAGGGCCGCGGTCAGCGCGACCCCCCAGGCGCCCTGGCGGGTCAGGAACTCCGCGCCCGCGCCGACGACGGCGGCGGCCGGCAGGGTCAGCACCCAGGCGACGGCCATCCGGCTCGCGGTCGACCAGCGGACCACGCCGCCCTTGCGGCCGAGGCCCGCGCCCATCACGGAGCCCGAGCACGCCTGCGTCGTCGAGAGGGAGAAGCCGAGGTGCGAGGAGGCGAGGATGACGGTCGCCGCGCCGGTCTGCGAGGCGAAGCCCTGGGGCGGGGCCAGGTCGGTGAGCCCGGTGCCCATGGTGCGGATGATGCGCCAGCCGCCCAGGTACGTACCGAGCGCGATGGCGCAGCCCGCGGAGAGGATGACCCACAGCGGCGGGTTCGACCCGGGCTTGAGGACGTCACCGGTCACGAGGGCCAGCGTGATGATGCCCATGGTCTTCTGCGCGTCGTTGGTGCCGTGCGCGAGCGAGACCAGTCCGGCCGAGGCGATCTGCCCGGCCCGGTAGCCCTTGCGGCCGGTCTCCTCGTCCACGCCGCGCGTGATCCGGTACGTGAGCCGGGTCGCGAGGAACGAGGCGAGACCGGCGACCAGCGGGGCGGCCAGCGCCGGAATGATGATCTTGGTGACGACGGTGCCGCCGTTGACGGTGGAGAACCCGGCCGAGGCGACAGCGGCCCCGATGAGCCCGCCGAACAGCGCGTGCGAGGAACTGGAGGGAAGCCCCAGCAGCCAGGTCACGAGGTTCCACAGGATGGCGCCCACCAGCGCCGCGAAGATCACTTCTGTCTTGAGTCCCTGCTCATTGACGATCCCGCCGGAGATCGTTCTGGCCACCTCCACGGAGAGGAAGGCGCCGACGAGATTGAGGGCCGCGGACATGCCCACGGCCGTCTTGGGTTTGAGGGCGCCGGTCGAGATGGTGGTGGCCATCGCGTTGGCGGTGTCGTGGAAACCGTTCGTGAAGTCGAACACGAGAGCGGTGACGATCACGATCCCGAGGAGAAGCGTGATGTGTTCCATTTACCCGGGCTTCTGCTGGACGTCAATGTCACGTTGAACGTAAGCAGTCCGAGTGAACGGAAGATGAACTGGGGCGGGCGCTGTGGTGACCCGAAGTGCGGTGTGGCCGCCGGGGGATGGATTTCCGGGCCGCCCGGCCCCGGAATGCCGGGTTCCGGCGCTTCCGTTCGTCCGGGCGGACGGCCCCGGCGAGTGACCTTTGTCGCGCCGCCGGGAGCGGGCCGGCGGTGTGCCGATCGGTGAGTCGATCGTGGGGAGAACGGACGAAACGGGCCTCTGGTGCGGGAGCCGGGGCGGCATCGGCCGCTCGGGCGTCCGCTGGCAGGATGCGCGCATGACGCGACGACAGGAGCAGGACCGACGGCCGCACGAGGGCGGCGGGCGGCCACCCGGGGAAGGCGGCCGGCGGGACGGGCACCCGGCCGGACCGGAGGTGCGGGAGGCGGCCTGGTCCGCGCTGGTGGACACCGCCCGCAGGACCGTCGCCGACGGACTCGTCGTCGGCACCTCGGGCAACGTCTCGGTCCGCGTCGACGACCCCGAGCTGGGCGACCTCGTGCTGATCACCCCGACCGGCGTCCCCTACGACCGGCTGCGCCCGGAGGACGCGGTCGGCGTCGACCTGGCGGGACGGCAGCGGCTGGGCACCCTGCGGCCCACGAGCGAGCTGCCGATGCACCTCGCCGTGTACCGCCACACCCCGGCCCGCGCCCTCGTGCACACCCACGCCGTGCACGCCACGGCGGTGTCCACGCTCGTCACCGAACTGCCCGCCGTCCACTACATGACCGCCGCCCTCGGCGGTCCGGTGCGCGTCGCCCCGTACGCCCTGTACGGCAGCGAGGAACTCGCCGGCCACCTGCTGCACGCCCTGCGCGGGCGCACCGCCTGCCTGCTGGGCAACCACGGCACCGCCGCGTACGGCGACACCCTCGACCAGGCGTACGAGCGCACCGCGCAACTGGAGTGGATGTGCCGCGTCTGGCTCACGGCGGCGGCCGTCCCCGGCCACACCCCGCACCTGCTCGACGCGGCGCGGCTCGCCGAGGCCGCCGCCAAGTTCGCGGGATACGGGCAGCCGGACGCGCGCTGAGCGCGGCCGGGGCGGTACGCGGCTCCCGCGCGGGGAAGGCGTACCGGGAGGGGACACCCCTCCCCGTGCCCGCGCCGCCCCGCCCCGAGAGGAACGCCCGCGATGACAGCCACACCCTTCAGGCAGCGCACGCCCCGCCGCGCCACGACCCGGACGACGCGACGGCGGCTGAGCGCCCTGATCCGGGAGGCCCACCGGCTGTCACCCGCGCAGAAGCGTCCGCTGGCCGCCCCGGGCCGGGGGCCGGACACTGGAGCGGTGCGCACCGCAAAAGCAACCGCGGCGGCTCTGACCGCCCTGCTCGGAGCCGGCGCGGCGGCCGTGGCCGCCGGGCGGCTGGCCGGCGACGCGGCCCTCAAGGCGCCCCCCGGCCGGCCGCTGCCCACCGAACCCCGGCTCACCGTCCACTCCGCGGCCGCCGACCGCATCACCCTGACCCGGGCCCTCGCCTCCCGGCGCCCCGGCGTCTACGGACTCGGCGGGGACGGCTCGCACGCGATCCTCGGCCCCGTCGTCGACGGGGAGCCGCACCAGGCCGACACCGTCGTACGCGAACTGCGCCGCGTCACCCACGGCACCTTCAGCCCCGGGGACCGCGTGTGGCTGACCCCTCAGGTGCACATCGGGGACCCGCACAGCGCCCTCGGACTCGACCACCAGGACATCGAGATCCCCGGCGAACTCGGCGCCCTGCCCGCCTGGTACCTGCCCGGCGGGCGCCGCACCTGGGTCATCACCGTGCACGGCCTCGGCACGACGCGCGAGCACCCCATGGTCCTCATGGACTTCCTGCACCGGCAGAAACTCCCCGTGCTCGACCTCGCCTACCGCGGCGACCTCGGCGCGCCCCCGGCCCCCGACGGCCTCGGGCACTTCGGCGAGAGCGAATGGCGCGACCTGGACGCCGCGATCCGCTTCGCCGTGCGCAACGGCGCCCAGCACGTCGTCCTGATCGGCTGGTCCACCGGCGCCGCCATGGCCCTGCGGGCCGCCGCGCGTTCCGGGCTGCGCGACCGGATCGCCGGTCTCGTCCTCGACTCGCCGGTCCTGAGCTGGCAGTCCGCGCTCGGCTCCCTCGCCCGCGCCCGGCACACCCCCGGCGCCCTGCTGCCGCTCGCGGTCCGCGCCGCCGAGGGCCGCACCGGACTGCCGCCCGAGACCGTGGACCGGGCCGCCGACCCGCGCGCCCTGCGGGTCCCGGTGCTCGCCGTGCACGGCCCCGACGACGCGATCGCCCCCTACCGGCTCACCCGCGCCTTCGCCGAGGCCCGCCCCGACCTCGTCACCCTGCACACCGTCGACCAGGCCCCGCACGGCGCGATGTGGAACCGCGACCCGGTCCGGTACGAGGAGAAACTGCGCCGCTTCCTCACCCCCCTGATGTGAGCGGGCGGTCCGCTCCCGAACCCCACGGAGGCCGTCGCCCGCCCCGGAACGAAGGGGCGGCGACCGGTCCTCCGGCAGGCCGCCGGGGCCCCGTGACGGGGCCCGTTCCCACCGGTGAGTGAGGTTCCGTTTGGGCTTTCGGGCCGTCAGCGGGGAGACTGCCCTCCGTGACGTCCCGTATCCCGCGCGACTCCAGGCTCCGACTCGTAGGCCGCCCCCTCGCGGCCCCCGCCCGCACGGTCGCGGAACGGCGCCCGCGCCGTCCCGCTCCCCGGCCACCCGAGGGCACCCCGCCGCCCTCCGAGCTGGCCCGCACCGCGCGTGCCGTGCTCGCGGGGGCCGCGACCGTCGCCCGCTGGGCCGACCGCGAACGGCGCCCCGCGCCCGGCAGGTTGCGCGCCGCCCGGCAGCCCGCCCCCGACGCGCCCGCCCGCCCGCGCGGCGGCGAGCACACCCTGCCCGAGGCCGCGGTCGAGGAGGCGGCGGCCGCGCTCGGCCTCGCCCCGGCCCAGGTACGCGTCGACTGGGACGCCGCCCGGCTCGCCGGACTCGTCGAGGTGCACGGCGGCATCGCCCGGCCCGGCTGGCGGCTGCGCGCCTGGGAACACGACGACACCGCCGTCCTGCGCGGCTGGGTCGCCCTGTTCGACGCGTGGTCCCTCGTGCACCCCGAGGGCGCCGAGGCGGGGGAGCGGCCCGCCGACCCGGCCGCCGTCGCCGAGGTCGTCGAGGCCATGCCGCAGCTCCTCTCCGTGCTCCAGCTCTCGGCGGGCACCGTGCCGCGCGAACAGCTCCTGGACCTCCTGGAGCAGCGCGTCGAGGAACTGCGCTCCGAACGCTGCGAGATCCCGGCCGCGGGCGCCCCCGCGTCCGAACCGGCCGAGGAACCGCCCCTGTCCGTCCTGCTCGACTGGGCCCTGATCCGCCTCGCCGCGGTCGGCGCGCTCACCGTCTCCGAGGACGAGATCACCCTCACCTCGCTCGGCAGCTGGGCGGTGTGGGTCAAGCTGGAGCAGATCTGCGTGGCCGCGCAGTCCCCGGCCGGCAACATCGAGCAGTCCGCGCAGGACATGCTGCGCGGCTGCGCCCGGCTGCGGCCCGGGGACGCCCGCGCCGAGTACCGCGCCTGGCTCGCCGCCCGCACCGTCGGCAGCGCCGTCCAGGAACTCCTCGACGCCGCACGCGGGGACGACGCCCTGCTGCGCGGACTCGCCTTCGAGGCGCTGCGCGTGGTCGGCGCCCCCGCGGAGCCCGGCGTGCGCGCCGTCGCCGGCGAACTGCCGCTGCGGCCCTACGCGCTGCTGTGGCTGGCCGAACAGGAGGGCACCGACGCCGAGGACGCGCACGCCGTCCTCACCCGCGAGGAGTCCACCTGGCTGTGGATCGACACCGCCGCGGCCGTCAGCGACCACGGCGACACCGACCTCCTGGTGCGCCACCTCGACGCCGCCGTCCAGCCCACCGTGCCCGTGCTGCTGGACGAGGTCCGCTCCGTCGAGCACCCGCGCACCGTGCAGGTCCTGCTCGCGCTGGCCTCCGCGCACCCCGACCCCGCGCTCGCGAAGGCGGTGCGCCGGGCCGCCTTCCAGGTGCACACCGGGGGCGCCTGAGCCGCACGGCCCGCGCCACCCGGGCCCCGGGGAGCCGGGTCGTGCTCCCCGGGGGGCGGGCCGGGCAGACCGCTTGCCCTCCCCCGTTAGACTGACGTCATGGCCTTTCTCCTTGTGCACTAGCCGGCGTCGACCCGACGCCGGCGCGCTGTCCGTCCGGCCGCCCCACGCCGGGACCGCGCGCCGTGCGCCGCACCCGAGCCCGCCCTTCCGTCCCAACCGCCCTGGAGACCGTCCGTGATCACCGCCACCGGCATCGAGCTGCGCGCCGGCGCCCGCATCCTCATCGAGAACGCCAGCTTCCGCGTCGCCAAGGGCGACCGGATCGGCCTCGTCGGCCGCAACGGCGCGGGGAAGACCACGCTCACCAAGTGCCTGGCCGGCGAGGGCATCCCCGCGGCCGGCACCATCACCCGCTCCGGCGAGGTGGGCTACCTCCCGCAGGACCCGCGCACCGGCGACCTCGACGTGCTCGCCCGCGACCGGGTCCTGTCCGCGCGCGGCCTCGACGTCCTGCTGCAGAAGATGCGGGAGAACGAGGAGCGCATGGCCAACGGCAAGGGCGCCACCCGCGACAAGGCCATGCGCAAGTACGAGCGCCTGGAGACGGAGTTCCTCACCAAGGGCGGATACGCCGCCGAGGCCGAGGCCGCGACCATCGCCGCCGCACTCAACCTCCCCGACCGGGTGCTCGGCCAGCCGCTGCACACCCTCTCGGGCGGTCAGCGCCGCCGTATCGAGCTGGCCCGCATCCTCTTCTCCGACGCGGACACCCTGCTGCTCGACGAGCCCACCAACCACCTCGACGCGGACTCGATCGTCTGGCTGCGCGACTACCTGAAGTCCTACCGGGGCGGGTTCATCGTCATCTCCCACGACGTGGAGCTGGTCGAGACGGTCGTCAACAAGGTCTTCTACCTGGACGCCAACCGCTCCCGCATCGACGCCTACAACATGGGCTGGAAGCTGTACCAGCAGCAGCGCGAGGCCGACGAGAAGCGCCGCAAGCGCGAGCGGCAGAACGCCGAGAAGAAGGCGTCCGCCCTGAACGCGCAGGCCGACAAGATGCGCGCCAAGGCCACCAAGACGGTCGCTGCGCAGAACATGGCCCGCCGCGCCGAGCGGCTGCTGTCCGGCCTGGAGGAGGTGCGCCAGTCCGACAAGGTCGCCAAGCTGCGCTTCCCCGAGCCCTCGCCGTGCGGGAAGACCCCGCTCACCGCCGAGGGGCTGTCCAAGTCCTACGGCTCGCTGGAGATCTTCACCGACGTCGACCTCGCGATCGACAAGGGCTCCCGCGTCGTCATCCTCGGCCTCAACGGCGCCGGGAAGACGACCCTGCTGCGCCTGCTCGCGGGCGTCGAGACGCCGGACACCGGCGAGGTCGTCGAGGGCCACGGGCTCAAGCTCGGCTACTACGCGCAGGAGCACGAGACCCTCGACCCGGAGCGCACCGTCCTGGAGAACATGCGCTCGGCCGCCCCCGACCTCGACCTCGTCGAGGTCCGCAAGACGCTCGGCTCCTTCCTGTTCTCCGGCGACGACGTCGACAAGCCCGCCGGAGTGCTCTCCGGCGGCGAGAAGACCCGGCTGGCGCTCGCCACCCTCGTCGTGTCCTCGGCCAACGTCCTCCTCCTGGACGAACCGACCAACAACCTCGACCCGGCCAGCCGCGAGGAGATCCTCGGCGCGCTGCACACCTACAAGGGCGCCGTCGTCCTGGTCACCCACGACGAGGGCGCCGTCGAGGCCCTCCAGCCGGAGCGCATCATCATGCTGCCCGACGGTGTCGAGGACCTGTGGGGCGCGGACTACCGCGACCTGGTCTCGCTCGCCTGACCGCCGCCCGCGTCCGCCGGAGGCCCGGCGGGTCCCGGCGGGTCCCGGCGGCCGGTCACCGAGGGCGCCGGTCACCGTGCCGGCCAGCCGCGGTGATCACCCGCGAGTAGATCATTCGGCTCATCGGTGATCCTTCATCTGGGTGAGAAGCCCTCGTACCGTCGTGTGTCCCGAAAGGATTCGGGGCCTCTTCTGCGGGTACCTCCTCCTTTACAGCGTCCACCGCGCTGACCTGCCCCTTCTGCGAGGAATCGGTGCGGCGCTCGCCGAGAAGATCACCGGAACGGGTTGTTCCGTTCGTGATCTCCGCCTGCTGAGACCGCAAGCCGGTCCTGTGGACCTTGCTGAATGGGTGGCCAGGATTGCCGGGAGGGGTGATCATGAGAGTCCAGAGCGCACTTCCCACGAGGAGGCACGGGTGGCCGAGACTCTGAAGAAGGGCAGCCGGGTGACCGGCGCCGCGCGCGACAAGCTCGCGGCAGACCTGAAGAAGAAGTACGACGGTGGTGCGAGCATCCGGGCGCTGGCCGAGGAGACGGGCCGGTCGTACGGATTCGTGCACCGCATGCTCAGCGAATCGGGCGTGACGCTGCGAGGACGCGGCGGAGCGACCCGGGGAAAGAAGACCGCCGCCAACTGACCGGGCGGCGCGGGACCCGCCGTGGCGGCCTGCGACCCCTCGGGGCGCCGGCGCCGGCACCCCGCCCACCCGGTCCGGCACCAGCGGTGCGGCAGGAACCCAGCAGCACAGCAGCAACCCCAGTACTCCGTGGTGACCACCCGGCTGTCCTCGCAGTCGGCCGGGTGGTTACTGTGCAGTCACTTACGACGGCACAGCACCTCGGAGGCTCTTCATGGCTTCAACCGGTACCGGCGACGGCAGCGACGGCAAGACCACCGTCCTGCTCGACACCGACGGCGTACGGCTCACCGTGGACGACGCGGTGGCGACCGTCACGCTGACCAATCCGGCCAAGCGGAACGTCCAGAACCCCGCGCTGTGGCGGGCGTTGGCGCAGGCCGGAAGGGAACTGCCGGGCGACGTCCGGATCGTCGTGCTGCGCGCGGAGGGCAAGTCCTTCTCCGCCGGCCTGGACCGGAAGGCGTTCACCCCCGAGGGCTTCGAGGGGGAGACGTCCTTCTTCACGCTGGCCCAGGGCACGGACGAGGAACTGGACGCGGCCATCGCCGGGTACCAGGAGGCGTTCACCTGGTGGCGGCGGCCCGACCTCGTGTCGATCGCCGCCGTCCAGGGGCATGCCATCGGGGCCGGCTTCCAGCTCGCTCTCGCCTGCGATCTGCGGGTCGTGACCGAGGACGTGCAGTTCGCGATGCGGGAGACCAGTCTCGGGCTGGTGCCGGACCTGACCGGCACCAGCCCGCTGGTCTCTCTCGTCGGCCAGGCCCGGGCCCTGGAGATCTGCCTCACCGGCCGTTACGTGCACGCCGAGGAGGCGGCCCGGACCGGGCTGGCCAACCTCGTGGTGCCCGCCGCCGAACTGGACGGGGCCGTCTCGGACCTGTGCGCCGCGCTGCTCGCTGCGCCGCGCGGCGCCGTCATCGAGACGAAGGCGCTCCTGCAGGGCGCGGCCGACCGCGACTACGAGGAACAGCGCGCGGCCGAACGCGCCGCCCAGGCCCGCCGCCTGCGCGACCTCATGGGCTCCGGCGAGTAGCACAGGGCGGCGGCCGAGGCCGCGCCCGCCCCCGCCCGGAGACGTCATCCACGCCCTCTAGGCGGGGGCCCCGTCGTTCCCGGCCCCGGTTTCCGGGAGCCATCCGGTGACCAGCACCGTCACCGTCGTACCCGGCTCCAGTACGGAGGTGACCGCCGAGCGCACCGCGCGGACCGTGTCGGGCAGCGGGCGCAGATCGGTGGCGACCACCTCGACGCGCACGTGCGCGGGGGAGCCGTCCGCGCGGGCCTCGTCCAGCCGCACCGGCCGGCCGTGGCCGCCGAAGGCCCCGCTCAGCCCGGCGATCCCGTCCACGGAGCGGGCCGCCGTCGCCGCGTGCCGGGCGATCCCCTCGGGAACGCGGCTCTCGTCGGCGTCGAGGGGCCGGCCCTGCCCGGTGGACACCTGCCCGGCCCGCGGATCCTCGTCGAGCAGGTCGGTGACGCGCAGATCGGCCCGGGCCACGGCGAGGCCGAGCCGGTCCCGCGCCGTCGACAGGAGCACCACGCGCAGGGTCGCCGCCGTCTCCGGCAGCGGGTGGGTGACGCAGGCGGCGAAGGAGGCCGACAGCCGCAGGGGGCCCGGTGGCAGGGCCGTGGGCGGGGCCGGGAACGTCGTCTGCGGCGTCGCGGAGTCATCCGTTCGGGTGGGGATCAACGTGATTCTTTCCAGCCGCACCCCGGGGGCCAGGTCCCCGGCGTGGCGCAGCGCCGCCACGGCGGCGGACTCCGCCAGCCAGGCCCCTGCCGTGCCGTCACCCAGGGGCAGCAACCCGCCGAACGCCACCTGATCCCGCACCGCCTGCGTCCACCGTTGAGCCGTCATGTGCTCACCCTGCCGCATTCACGGCGCACATCCGCGCAACCCCGCTTAGTGTGGGCAAAAGGAGTGCAACCTCCCCGAAAGGGATGACCCCCCATGAGTGAGACCCCCCAGCAGCAGCGCAGGCCCGAGGGCAGTGGTTCGGGCGAGCAGAACCGGCGCGGTGGCGGCGACCCCGCCGACCGCGGCAAGACCAGCATCGCCGACGGCGTCGTCGAGAAGATCGCCGGGCTCGCCGCCCGCGACGTCGTGGGCGTGCACGCGATGGGCAGCGGCGCGGCCCGTACCTTCGGCGCGATGCGGGACCGGGTGCCGGGCGGCGGCAGCTCGAAGTCCGTGACGCGCGGAGTGAAGGCGGAGGTCGGCGAGGTCCAGGCGGCCATCGACCTGGAGATCGTCGTCGAGTACGGAGAGTCGATCACCGAGGTCACGCGCGCCGTGCGCAAGAACGTCATCAACGCCGTGGAGCGGATGACGAGCCTGGAGGTGGTCGAGGTCAACATCTCGGTGAGCGACGTCAAGCTCCCCGACGAACCGGACGACGACGAGGACGAATCCGGTTCGCGGGTTCAGTGACCACCGCCTGCGGGGCCCCGGGACCCGGCGGGGGTGCCCGGGGCCCGGGCCGAAACTGTGAACAGCGGCGTCGTAGGAGGAACTCACCATGAGCATGGCCGTGCTCGGTCTGATCGTCGGGATGGCCCTGGCCTTCGCCGGATACTTCGGGGGCTTCGGCGCCTTTCTGCTGGTGGCGGCGCTCGGCGCCGTCGGTTTCATCGTGGGGCGGTTCCTCGACGGGGACCTCGAACCCGGTGACTTCTTCAGGCCGCGCGAGCGCGGCGACCGGCGGTGACACGCAGTGGCCGGACAGACCGTCGAAGCCGCCGACCGGGGAGCCACCCGGATCGCCGACCGTGTCGTCGCCAAGATCGCCGCCCAGGCGGCCCGCGAGGCGGTGGACCGGGTGCCGCCCGGGGGCAAGGCACCGCGCGCCTCCGTGGCCGTGCACCGGGAGACCGCCCGGGTGAGCATCACCCTGGAGCTGGAGTACCCGTGCGACATCGGACGGCGCTGCGGCGCCGTCCGTCACCGGGTGACCGAACGGGTCGGGAAGCTGGCCGGGATGAAGGTGCCCGAGGTGACCGTCCAGGTCGAACGCCTGCACCCGGCCGAGAACGTCAGCGTGGGGAGGACCTCGTGAGCGAACCGGAGGGCGCCACCCGCGTCCCGTCCGTCCTGGAGAAGCGGGAGGCGGAACGCGAAGAGCCCCCGCCGCCACCGGGCTCCGGAAGACCCGCCCCGCTGCCCGACCCGGACGCGCCGCCGACGGCGCGGGCCGGGCGCTTCTGGTCCGCCCGTCGCGTCCCCGCGGGGATCGTGTCGCTGCTGATCCTCGCCGCCGCCGCGCTCTTCCTGTACGACGTCGTCGCGGTCCGCACCGGCCACCCGGCGATGCAGTGGCGCCGCACCCTCTCCGAGGAGCTGGCGACCCGTCCGCTGAAGGACAACTGGGTGCTGGTCGGCGCGGGTGTGGCCGCCGCCCTCGGGCTGTGGCTGCTCGTGCTCGCGCTGACCCCGGGCTGCCGGAGGCTGCTGGCGATGCGCCGCCCCTACCCCGGCGTACGCGGCGCGTTGCACCGGGACGCCGCCGGGTCGATCCTGCGCGACCGGGCCATGCAGGTGGCCGGAGTGCAGTCGGTCAAGGTCAAGGCGCGGCGCCGCAAGGCCAAGGTGAGAGCCGTCGCGCACTTCCGCGACACCGACGAGGTCCGCACCGAACTCACCCAGGCCCTGGGCTCCGCCACCACCGAACTGGGGCTCGCGCGCACGCCCCGCCCGGTGGTCAGGGTCCGCAGGCCGGGGAAGGACTGAGGCCATGCTGCGCACTGTCAACCGCGTCCTGCTCGCGCTGTGCGGGCTCGTCCTGATCGCCCTGGGCGGACCGGTCCTCGCGATCGGGCTCGGCGTGAAACCGCCCTCGTGGTGGATCCACGACGGCAAGCACGACGTCCTGCTCAGCCGGGCCGAGCGCACCAAGTGGCGCGGCGAGGACTGGTGGTGGCCGGTCGTCATCGCGGCGCTCGCCGTGCTCCTGCTGCTGGCCCTGTGGTGGCTCGCCGCCGGGCTGCGCCGCCGCAGGCTCGCCGGGCTCGCCCTCGACACGGGGGACGGGGACGGCGCGACGCTGCGCGGCCGGGCGTTGCAGGACGCGCTGGCCGCCGGGGCGGAGCGGATCGACGGGGTCGACCGGGCCCGGGTCCGGCTCACCGGCCGCCGCACCTCGCCCCGGGCACGACTGCGCCTGGACCTCGACCCGCAGGCCAACCCCGTCCTGGTCCAGCACCGCACCGTCACCGGGGCCCTGCGCACCGCTCAGGAGTCGGCGGGACTGGACTCGCTGCCCGCCGAAGTGCGCATGTTCGGCGCCGGGCACGGCGCGGACCGCGTCCAGTAGCGGGGAGAGCCGCGGCCGGAAGGGCTGTGCGGGTGTGCCGTGACCGGCGCACCCGCACGGCCCTTCCGCGTCCGGTCCGGCGCCGGTTCAGAACCCGTGGCGGGCGCCGCCGTCGACCGGGACCATGACGCCCGTGACGTACGAGGCGGCCGGTGACAGCAGGAACGCGGCGGTGCGGCCGAACTCCTCGGGGGTGCCGTAGCGCCGCAGCGGAATGCTCGCGGCCGAGGCCTGGCGGGTCGCCTCGGGGTCGGCGCTGCGGCCGTCCAGCTCCTTGATCCGGTCGGTGTCGATCTTCCCGGGCAGCAGGCCGAGGACCCGGATGCCGCGCGGCCCCACTTCCTGCGACAGCGACTTCGCGACCCCGGCCAGCGCCGGGCGCAGCCCGTTGGACACGGTGAGCCCGGCGATCGGCTCGTACACCGAACCGGACAGCACGAAGCCGATCACCCCGCCCTCCTCCAGCACCTCGGCGGAGCGGCGGGCCAGCCGCATCGCGCCCAGGAACACCGCGTCGAAGGCGGAGCGCCACTGCTCGTCCCCGATGTCGGCGAAGAAGCCGGGGGCGGGGCCGCCGACGCTGATCAGGACACCGTCGAAGCGGCCGAAGCGCTCGCGTGCCGCGGCGATCAGCAGACCGGCCGCCGCCGGGTCGGCGTTGTCGGCCCCCACGCCGTGGGCTCCCTCGCCGAGCGCCTCGGCGGCGGCCTCGGCCGCCGCCCGCTCCCGGCCGCTGACGACGACCTTCGCGCCCTCCGCGAGCAGTGCGCGGGCGGTGGCGTTGCCCAGGCCCCGGGTCGCCCCGGTCACGACGAAGACGCGGTCCCTCAGTCCAAGATCCATGCCACTATCCTGCCGTCCGCGTGGTGGTGTCCGCCTCGTAGGGGGTGTCCTCCCCGGCCGTGGCAGGCTCGACGTCGGGCAGCGCCTGAGCGCGGTGGCCCGGGCTCGCCAGGGCGAGCGCCGTGCCGACCAGGCCGATGTGGCTGAACGCCTGCGGGAAGTTGCCCAGTTGGCGGCCGGCCTGCGTGTCGTACTCCTCGGCGAGCAGCCCGACGTCGTTGGTGTACGACAGCAGCCGCTCGAACAACTCGGTGGCCTCCTCGGTGCGGCCCACCATGTGCAGCGCGTCGGCCAGCCAGAACGAGCACACCAGGAAGGCGCCCTCCGCGCCGGGCAGTCCGTCGACCTCGCCCTCGCCCGGGCTGTAGCGCAGCAGCAGCCCGCTCGCCCCGGAGCCCAGTTCGCGCCGCACCGCGTCGATCGTGCCGCTCACCCGGGGGTCGTCGGGCGGCAGGAAACCCGAGCGGGGGATGAGCAGCAGCGCGGCGTCCAGCTCCTGGGAGCCGTAGGACTGGGTGAAGGTGTTGCGCTCGGCGTCGTACCCGCGCTCGCACACCTCCCGGTGGATCTCCTCCCGCATCCGCCGCCAGCGCTCCACGTCGCCCTTGAGCTTGGGATTGGCCTCCAGGGAGCGCACCGTGCGGTCGGCGGCCACCCAGGCCATGACCTTGGAGTGGACGAACTGGCGGCGCGGACCGCGTACTTCCCACAGCCCCTCGTCGGGCTCGCGCCACGCGCCCTCCAGGAACTCCATCAGGGCGAGCTGGAGCTGCCAGGCGTGCTTCTTCGCGTGCAGACCGGCGCGTTCGGCCAGGTGCAGGGAGTCGATGACCTCGCCGTACACGTCGAGCTGGAGCTGGTGCGCGGCGTCGTTGCCGATCCGGACCGGGGCGGAGTTCTCGTAGCCGCTCAGCCAGGGCAGCTCGTACTCCGGGATGCGCCGCTCCCCGCCGAGGCCGTACATGATCTGCAGCGTCGAGGGGTCCCCGGCCACCGCGCGCAGCAGCCAGTCGCGCCAGGCCCGCGCCTCCCCGAGGAAACCGGCCGAGATCATCGCGCCGAGGGCGAGCGTGGAGTCCCGCAGCCAGCAGTAGCGGTAGTCCCAGTTGCGCACCCCGCCCAGGGACTCGGGCAGGGAGGTGGTGGCCGCCGCGACGATCCCGCCGGTCGGCGCGTAGGTGAGCGCCTTGAGGGTGATCAGGGAGCGGACCACCTGCTCGCGGTAGGGGCCCTCGTAGCGGCACTGCGCGGCCCAGGCCCGCCAGTCCGCGACGCTGTCCTCCAGCGCCCGGTACGGGTCGACGAGGCGGGGGTGCTTCTTGTGCGAGGGGTACCAGGTGAGGACGAAGGCGACCTTCTCGCCTGCCTTCAGACCGAACTCGGAGTGGGTGCTGAACTTCTCGCCCCAGCTCTTCACCTCGGGCTCGCTGCGCAGCCACACGGCGTCCGGCCCGGCGACGGCCACCCGGTGCCCGTCGACCTTGCGCATCCACGGGACGACGGCGCCGTAGTCGAAGCGCAGTCGCAGCGTGCTGTGGATCGTCGCCTCCCCGGACAGGCACTCGACGATGCGGACCACGTCCGGCGCCTTGTCGCGCTGCGGCATGAAGTCGGTGACGCGCACCGTGCCGTGTTCGCCCTCCCACACGGAGTCCAGGACGAGCGAGTCGCTGCGGTACGCGCGGTGCGTGCAGTCCCCTCCGTCCTTGGGCGCCAGGGTCCAGTGCCCGTTCTCGTGGTCGCCGACCAGTGCGGAGAAGCAGGCCGCCGAGTCGAAGCGGGGCAGACAGAGCCAGTCCATCGATCCGTTGCGCCCCACGAGCGCTGCGGTCTGATGGTCCCCGATGATCGCGTAGTCCTCGATGCGTTGAGCCACGGGAAGCGGGTTCCCGCCGATCGGCCCCGTCAATCGGCGCGGGCGGCCAAAAGGCCGCACGTCACACCCGTTCCACGCGGCGCGGGGCCGGTCAGACGGTGACGGGTTGCTCCGCCCCGGCCTCCTCCTCGGTGGCGCCCTCGGCGAGGGCCTCCTCGCGGTCCCTGCGCTCACGGCGGGCCAGGACGCACCAGCCGACCGGGACGGCCGCCGAGAAGAGCCACCACTGCACGGCGTACGCCATGTGCGGGCCGATGTCGCTGTGATCGGGCTCGGGGATCAGTTCGGGGCTGTTCCGCGCCGGCTTCGGGGCGATCTGCTCGACGTAGCCGCCGAGCACCTCCTTGCCGAGGCGGCCCGCCTCCTGGCGGCTGTTGATCAGCATGACCTGCCGCTCGGGCAGGTCGCTGATGTCCTTGATGCCGCTGGCCGCCGTCGTCTCGTCGGCCATGAGCCGGCCGGTGACGGTGACCTCGCCGCGGGGCGGGGCGGGGATCTTCGGGAACGCGGTCTGCGTGCCGTTCGCCGGAATCCAGCCCCGGTTCACCAGCAGCACTTGGCCGTCGTCCAGCACCAGCGGGGTCAGCACGTGGAAGCCGATCTGCTCGGCCTCGTTGGTCCGGCGCCGCACGACCACCTCGTGGGCGGTGTCGAAGACGCCCTTCGCCGAGACCCGGTGCCACACGTCGCCCTTCGGGATGTCGTGGCCCGGGGAGGTCAGCCGCTCCACGGGGACCGGCTCCGCCTGCACCGCGCGGGAGATCCGCTGGTTCTGCGCCACCTTGTGCTCGTGGCGATGCAGCTGCCAGAACCCCAGCTCGATCATCACAGGGATCAGTACGACGGCGACCAAGGTGATGATCAGCCACTGCCAGGACAACAGGAAGCGGTACACCCCATGAAGGTACAACTCGCCCCTTCGGGGGATACGGGAGGGGGCCCGCCGCACCGGCCGGCCGGCCCCCTCGTCCGCCGCGTCAGGCCGGATCGGCCGGGGCCACGTCCCGCAGGAGCTGCCCGAAGGCCGCCTCGTCGATCACCGGCGTCCCGAACTGCCGGGCCTTCGCCGTCTTCGAGGTGCCCGAGTCCGGGTCGTTGGTCACCAGCAGGCTCGTGAGCCGCGACACACTGCTCGCGACGTGCAGCCCGGCCTCCGTGGCCCGGTCCTCCAGCAGCTCCCGCTCGACCGAGGTGTCCCCGGAGAACGCGACCCGCATGCCCTGTCTGAGCGGTTTGTCCACCTCGTACCGGCCCGGGTTCGGGTACGGGCACGGCGGGCGCTTGCGCGAGGGGCGCCAACTGCCCTGCCCGTAGGAGGACTGACGACCGATCGCCGGGCGCACCGGCGCGTCGGACCACTCGGTCAGCGGCCGGCACTCCAGCAGCGGCAGCCGCACACCGTCGCGCGCCGCCGCGCGCAGGCTCGGCCGGAACGCCTCAGCGAGCACCCGGGCGTCGTCCAGGGCGTGGTGCGCCTGACGCTGCACGACCCCGAAGTGCGCGGCCAGCGACTCCAGCTTGTGGTTGGGCAGCGGCAGCGCCAGCTCCTTGGACAGCGCGATGGTGCACAGCCGCTGGCGCACCGGCGCCTGCCGCTCGGCCCGCGCGTACTCCCGGGCCAGCATCGACCAGTCGAAGACCGCGTTGTGCGCGACCAGGACCCGGCCCTCCAGCCGCGCCGACAGCTCGGCGGCGATCTCCGCGAACAGCGGGGCGCCCTCAAGGACGTCACTCGTGAGCCCGTGTATCCACACCGGGCCCGGATCGCGCTCCGGGTTGACCAGCGTGTACCAGTGGTCCTCCACCTCGCCGCGCGCGTCGAGCTGGTAGACGGCGGCGGAGACGATGCGGTCGTCACGGGCCAGACCGGTGGTCTCCACGTCGACGACCGCGTACCCCGGGGGATACGCGGTCGGCCAGGGGCCACGGGTCGTACGGTCTTCGAGCATGGTCCATGAGGATACGGGCCCTCACCGACAGCCGGTGCCCCCCGGGGTCCCGTCCCCGGAGGTGACGGGCGCTCGGCGGCGGGCGGCGATCCGGCACGTCGGCGGTGCCCGGCGGAAATCAGGGTGCCGGACCTCGCCGGGTGAGACAGTCGCCCGATGAGTGATCAGGCCCCGGTGCACGAGGAACATCACGGCGGCGCCCTCGCCGGACGGCTCAACTGGCTGCGGGCCGCCGTGCTCGGCGCCAACGACGGCGTGGTCTCCACCGCCGGACTCGTCGTCGGGGTGGCCGGGGCCAGCGCCGGGCGCGGCACCCTGCTCACCGCGGGACTCGCCGGACTGCTCGCCGGATCGATGTCGATGGCGGCGGGGGAGTACGTGTCCGTCAGCACCCAGCGGGACGCCGAGAAGGCCGCGCTGGCCACCGAGAGCCGCGAGCTGCGGGAGCGGCCCGAGGAGGAACTCGCCGAGCTGGCCCGCCTGCTGGAGGGCCGGGGGCTCAGCCCCGAGGTCGCGCGGGACGCCGCGCGGCAGCTCACCGAACGCGACGCGCTGCGCGCCCACGCCGATGTCGAACTCGGGATCAACCCGGACGAACTGACCAACCCCTGGCACGCCGCGTGGGCGAGCTTCCTGTCCTTCACGGTGGGCGCGCTGCTCCCGCTGCTCGCGATCGTGCTCCCGCCCGCCGGGGTGCGGCTCCCGCTCACGGTCGGCTCCGTGCTCGCCGCCCTCGTGTTCACCGGCTGGAGCAGCGCCCGCCTGGGAGCGGCCCCCGCCCGCCCCGCGGTCCTGCGCAACGTCGCCGGCGGGGCGCTCGCGATGGCGGTGACGTACGCGACGGGGGCGCTGCTCGGGGCGGCGGGGGTGTAGCGGAGGCCCGCCGCGCACCGGCTCGGGGCGCGCGCCGCGGCCGGCGGGGCGCTGTTCCTCGGCTCGGACTTCCTCGGCGTTCGCCGGGCCGCCGCAGCCCCCGCCCTCCGCGCCCTGGACCGTGCTCACCTGCATCGCCGCCCAGTACCCGCTGGTCAGCGGCGTGCTCCAGGGGGCTCGGGCGCGGTCCCGGCCGGATCTCGCGTACCGTGAAAAACGTACGAACGTCTGATTCACCGCCCCCGTAGGCGGTACGCACCGCCGAGGAACCGCCCCATGCGCGCCACCACCATCCACGCCCCCTACGACCTGCGCGTCGAGGACGTGCCCGAGCCGCTGGTCCAGTCGCCGACCGACGCCGTGGTGCGGGTGCTGCGCGCGTGCGTGTGCGGCAGCGACCTGTGGGCGTACCGGGGCGAGTCGGCGCGCCGCCCCGGCCAGCGGATCGGTCACGAGTTCCTCGGCGTGGTCGAGGAGACCGGCGCCGGGACCAGCCGCTTCCGGCGCGGCGACCTCGTCGTCGCCCCCTTCGTGTGGTCGGACGGCGTGTGCGACTACTGCCGCGAGGGGCTCACCACCTCCTGCGAGCACGGCGGGATCTGGGGACAGGCCGGCCACGACGGCGGTCAGGGCGAGGCCGTCCGGGTGCCCTTCGCCGACGCGACCCTCGTCGCGCTGCCCCGCGAGGCGGCCGGTGACCCCGCGCTCCTGTCCGCGCTGCTGACCCTCTCCGACGTCCTCGGCACCGGCCACCACGCGGCCCTCGGCGCGGGCGCCCGCCCCGGCGCGACCGTCGCCGTCGTCGGGGACGGAGCGGTCGGCCTGTGCGGAGTGCTCACCGCGAAGCGGCTGGGCGCCGAACGCATCATCGCGCTCGGCCGGCACACGGACCGCACCGACATCGCCCGGCGCTTCGGCGCGACCGACGTGGTCGCCGAACGCGGGGAGGCCGCGGTCGCCGCCGTCCGCGAACTCACCAAGGGCCAGGGCGCGCACGGCGTCATCGAGGCCGTCGGCACCGAGCAGTCCATGCGCACCGCCGTCGACATCACCCGCGACGGCGGCTCCATCGGCTACGTCGGCGTCCCGCACGGTTCCGGCTCCGGCCTCGACCTGAGCACCATGTTCAACCGCAACATCGCGCTGCGCGGCGGCGTCGCCCCCGTACGCACCTACATCCCCGAACTGCTCGCCGACATCCTCGACGGACGGATCGACCCCTCGCCCGTCTTCGACCGCACCGTCACCCTCGACGAGGTCCCCGAGGGCTACCGCGCCATGGACGAGCGCACCGCCCTCAAGGTCCTCGTCACCCCGTGAGCGCGCGCACCGCCTGACCGGCGGCCGGGCGGTCAGCGCAGCCAGACCGCCTCGTCCGCCCCGGTGGGCGCCGAGGGCCGCGCCCAGTCGGCGGGACCGCCCGCGAACTCCACGGCGGGACGGGCGTACGCCAGAGGTCCCCAGGCGCTGTCCCGTTCGGTCACGTGCCCGCCCGGGTCCACGGCGGGGGAGTCCTCCCCGGCGCGGGCCCGGCCGCCGGCCAGCAGCCACGCCGCGGTCCTGGCGAGCGTCACCCGCACCAGCCGCGCCCCGCCCGAGCGGGTCTGCTCCGTGAGCGCCCGCAGCACGGCGGCGGCCAGCAGGTAGCCGCTGCCGTGGTCCAGGGCCTGCGCGGGCAGCGCCCCCGGCCGGCCGTCCCGGTCCGCCTCGACCGCGGCGATCCCGGTCGCCACCTGCACGAGACTGTCGAAACCCCGCCGGTGGCCCCAGGGCCCGTACCGCCCCCACGCGCAGATCTGGGCCACCACGAGGCCCGGGCGGCGGCCGGCGAGCGCGTCCGGGGTCAGCCCGAAGCGCTCCAGGGCGCCCGGCCGGTAGCCGGTCACCACGACGTCCGCGTCCGCGAGCAGGTCCTCGAAGCGGCGGCGCCCCTCGCCGTCCTTCAGGTCGAGCAGGGCGGTGCGCTTGCCCAGGCCGGTGTCCGCCTGCTGGTCCGGCAGTTCGGGCAGCCACGGCGCGTCGAGGCGCAGGACGTCGGCGCCCAGCAGCGCGAGCGTGCGGGTCGCGACCGGCCCGGCGAGCACCCTGGTCAGGTCCAGGACCCGCACCCCCGCGAGCGGCAGCAGCGCCGGCGCGTCCGGGTCGAGCGGCGCGAACCCCCGTGCCGGGCCCCGGTCGATCCGCTGGGTGGTCACCAGTCGGTGGTCCGCGAGGGCGAGTCCCTGCGGGCTCCTCGCCCACTGGCCGGGCCCGCGCAGCGCCACGGCCAGGCCGCCCGCCGCGAACACCGCCTCCTCGACCTCCAGGGCCGCGCGCCGCCGCAGTACGGCGGCCACCTCCTCCGGCCCCGCCCCGGCGGCGAGCCCGAGGGCGGCCCGCAACCGCTCACGGTGGTGCGGGTAGTTGGCGTGCGTGCGCACCCAGCCGTCGGCGGTGCGCCACAGCCGCGAGAGCGGGGCGAAGGACTCCGGGGCCCGCCCTGCGACGCGTACGAGCCGTTCACTCGCGAAGGCGGCGGCCACCGCCCGGTCGGACACCCGCACCTGTGGCACCGCGTGCCCGGTACGGACCGCGGTCAGTTCCGCCGCCGCGAGGCCGCACACGGTCACCGTGGCCGAGGCCAGTTCCCGCACGGGAAGACGGGCCGTGAGTACGGCGTTGTCGGGCTCCCGGATCACGTGGTCCAGCAGGGCGGGATCGCCGCCCAAGGCCGCCCAGGCCGCCGCCGGAGCGGGTGTTTCCTCCAGTTCCATGCACGCACTATGGCACTCAGTGCCAGGTGTGGGGAAGAGGGGAACACGAAGAAGGGCCGTACGCGGACCCGAAGATCCCCGTACGGCCCCGCGCCCGAGGACGCGCTCAGCGGCTCACCGTCCGGCCGGACGCGCCGTCCCGCCCAGGGGAGGCACACCGGCCGGCCGGGCGCGCCGTCACTTCGTCACAGCGTCCAGCGCGTCGGCGATGCCCTCGCCGTAGAAGCCGTTCTTCTTCTTGCCGCCCTCGCACACCGCGTCGACCTCGCCGTCCCCGTCGATGTCGTACGGGTCGGTGCACGCCTTGTCGTCGGCGCCCGCGTACAGCAGCGCCTTGACCACAGCGGCCGGGGCGTGCGGATGGCGGGACTTGATGAGCGCCGCGACGCCCGCGACGTGCGGGGAGGCCATCGACGTACCGGCCATGTAGCCGTAGCCGCCGCCGGGCAGCGTGCCCAGGATCAGTCCGCTCGTGGCGGGCGGGGCGGGCGTCTGGTAGACGGTCGAGTCTCCGCCGGGGGCCGCGATGTCGATGACGCCGTCACCGTGGTTGGAGAACGAGGACTTGACGCCCTTGGCGCCGGTCGACGCGACCGTCACCACACCCGGCAGCTGGGTCGGGATGTCGAAGCACTTCGACGGGTCCACAACCCGGTCGCCGGGCGACGAGTCGTTCGGGCTCGACGGGTCGGCGATGCTGTCGGAGGCCAGGTCGTAGTTCTCGTTGCCCGCCGCCGCGACGTTGACCGCGCCCTTCAGCTCCGCGTACCGCGTGGCCCGCGTGATCGCCTCGACCAGCGCCTTCTGGTCCGGGTCGTTCTTGCAGTTGAAGTACCACGGGTCGGTGTAATAGCTGTTGTTGGTCACGTCGACCCCGTGCTCGGCGGCCCACACGAACCCGCAGACCACGGCCTCGGTGTAGAAGAAGCCGTCCGGCGTCGACACCTTGATGCCGGAGACCCTGACGCCCGGGGCGACCCCCGTCATGCCGATGCCGTTCTTCGCGGCGGCTATCTCCCCGGCGACGTGCGTGCCGTGCGGGCTCTCCGACGCGCTCGGCCGCCACGCGCCCTCGGAGGTGTCGGCCTTGCCGCCCACGCAGTTGACGGAGGCCGCGCGGTCGAAGTTGGGCGCGATGTCGGGGTGCGTGTCGTCCACCCCGGTGTCGATCACGCCGACCGTGACCGCGCTGCTGCCCAGGTACTTCTCGTGCGCCTTGTCCGCCTTGATCGCGGGCAGGTCCCACTGGAGCGGCTCCAGCGGGTCCTGAGCGCCCTGCGCCGTCTGCGCGGCGGCCTCGGCCTGAGCCCCGCCGAGCTTCACGGGGGCGCCCATGTCGGTGGTGGACTGGGCGGACAGCGGGGCGGTACGGGTCGCGCCCGCGCTCTGCACCCCGGCCACCTTGCGGATGCGGGGCGCGAAGTCCGCCTTCGAGGAGTGCGCGACGACCACGCCTATCTTGTCGTACGCGGCCACGACCGAGCCGCCCGCGCGGGTCACGGCCTGCTTGAGGTACGTGCTGTCGGCGAGGCCCGGCAGCACGTTGACGACGTAGCTCATCGGTGTGCCGTCCGCGGCCGAGGAGGCGGAGGTCGTCGCCGCGGAGCCGGCCGGCGCGGCCGAGGCCGCTGTGGCGGGCACCACGGCGAGAGCGGCGGCGACAGCGAGTCCCACGGGGATCGCGAGCGTGCGCCGGGAGCGGACGAAAGGCACCGTCATGGGGTCTCCAGTTCGGGTACAGGCGTCTACACGGAGTGCTGTGCGGGTGTCGGGATGCCTCCACACGGAAGGCGGCTGCGCACCGGGAACAGCGTCAACCCACCGGTCCGGGACGGAAATTCGGACAGGTACATGACGCTCGGCAAAGTGAAGCTATCCCGCTCGTCCGTGGCCAGCAACGATTTCCCAAAATCCGGGGCCGCGAAAAATCCGCCGCGTTGAACCGGGTCGCGCGCGCCGCCGTGCCGTTGTGCAGGGGGCCAGCAGAACCAGCCCCCGCGGTGCGCGTGCCCGCGCCCCCGTCCGTGCGTCCCACGCGGCGGGCCGGGCCCGGCGCCCCGTACGCACAGAAGGCCGAAGAGAAAGCACCATGTCGCACACGCCTCCCTTGTCAGAACCACCCGTTCCCGCACCGCGAGGAGACTCCGTGGCCACCGAAGCACCGGAGCCGGCGTCCACCGGCCCGCAGACCAAGGCCGGCACACCGACGTCCGACCAGTTCCTCCAGACGCAACAGAGCGAGGAGTTCGGGGCGTTGCGCCGCTCCCACCGCTCCTTCGCCTTCCCGCTGACCGTGGCCTTCGTCCTCTGGTACCTGCTGTACGTCCTGCTGTCGAACTACGCCGGCGGGTTCATGGGGACCAAGGTCGTCGGCAACATCAACGTCGCGCTCGTCCTCGGCCTCGGCCAGTTCCTCACCACCTTCCTCATCGCCTGGTGGTACTCCCGCCACGCCGCGACCCAGCTCGACCCCAAGGCGCAGGCGATCAAGTCCCGCTTGGAGGACCAGGCATGAGCTCCCCGATCACCCTGGCCGCCGGTCTGCCGCTGGCCGCCGAGGGCGCCAGCGACCACCGCGGCCTCATCATCACGCTGTTCTCGGTCTTCGTCGCCGCGACCCTGGTCATCACCGTGTGGGCCGGCCGCCAGACCCGCGACGCGGCCGACTTCTACGCCGGCGGACGGCAGTTCACCGGTTTCCAGAACGGCCTCGCCGTCTCGGGCGACTACATGTCGGCCGCGTCCTTCCTCGGTATCGCGGGCGCCATCGCCCTGTTCGGCTACGACGGCTTCCTGTACTCCATCGGCTTCCTCGTGGCCTGGCTCGTCGCCCTGCTCCTGGTCGCCGAACCCCTGCGCAACTCGGGCCGCTACACGATGGGTGACGTCCTCGCCTACCGCATGCGCCAGCGCCCGGTGCGCACGGCGGCCGGCGCCTCCACGATCGTCGTGTCGATCTTCTACCTGCTCGCCCAGATGGCCGGGGCCGGTGTCCTCGTGTCGCTGCTGCTCGGCATCACGAGCGACGGCGGGAAGATCGCGATCGTCGCACTCGTGGGCCTGCTGATGATCGTGTACGTCACCATCGGCGGGATGAAGGGCACCACCTGGGTCCAGATGGTCAAGGCCGTCCTGCTCATCATCGGCACCCTGCTGATCACCGTACTGATCCTGTGGAAGTTCCACTTCAACGTCTCCGAACTCCTCGGCAAGGCCGCACAGAACAGCGGGAAGGGCTCGGCCTTCCTGGAGCCGGGACTCAAGTACGGGGCCACCTCGACCTCGAAGCTGGACTTCCTCTCGCTCGGCATCGCCCTCGTCCTGGGCACCGCCGGGCTGCCGCACATCCTGATCCGCTTCTACACCGTGCCCACGGCCAAGGCCGCCCGGAAGTCCGTCAACTGGGCCATCGGCATCATCGGCGCCTTCTACCTCATGACCATCGTGCTCGGCTTCGGCGCCGCCGCCCTGCTCAAGCCCAAGGAGATCACCGACTCCAACCCGGCGGGCAACACGGCGGCCCCGCTCGCCGCCCTGGAGATCGGCGGCGGCTCCGGTTCCACCGGCGGCGCGGTCCTGCTCGCGGTGATCTCGGCGGTGGCCTTCGCGACCATCCTCGCCGTGGTCGCGGGCCTGACCCTCGCCTCCTCCTCGTCGTTCGCGCACGACATCTACGCCAACGTCATCCGCAAGGGCAAGGCCACCGACAAGGAGGAGGTGCGCGCCGCCCGCTGGGCGACCGTCGCCATCGGCATCGTCTCCATCGGCCTCGGCGCCCTCGCCCGTGACCTCAACGTGGCCGGCCTCGTCGCCCTCGCCTTCGCGGTCGCCGCCTCCGCGAACCTCCCCACGATCCTCTACAGCCTGTTCTGGAAGCGCTTCACCACCCAGGGCGCCCTGTGGTCGATCTACGGCGGGCTCGCCTCCTCGGTCCTGCTCGTGCTGTTCTCCCCGGTGGTCTCCTCCAAGCCGTCCTCGATGTTCCCGGGCGTCGACTTCGCGTGGTTCCCGCTGGAGAACCCGGGACTCATCTCGATCCCGCTCGGCTTCCTGCTGGGCTGGCTGGGCACCCTGTTCTCCAAGGAGGAGCCGGACGTCCGCAAGTACGCGGAGCTGGAGGTCCGCTCCCTCACCGGTACCGGCGCGCACTGACCCGACGCCCCCCGTCCCCCTCGACGGCCGTGTCGCGGACCTCCCCGGAAGCGTCCGCGACACGGCCGTCCCGCTGCCCGGGCGGTACCGGCCGAACCCCCCGGCCGGGCACCTCACGTACGCTCAAAGGCCGCGGCAGTCCCCGCCGCCCCCACGGGAGAGGAGGCCACATGCTCGTCGACACCTATGGCCGGGTGGCCACCGACCTGCGCGTCTCACTGACCGACCGCTGCAATCTCCGCTGCACCTACTGCATGCCCGAGGAAGGGCTCCAGTGGCTCGGCAAACCCGAGTTGCTCACCGACGAGGAGATCGTCCGGCTCGTCGGGATCGCCGTGACCCGCCTGGGCGTCACCGAAGTCCGCTTCACCGGAGGGGAGCCGCTGCTGCGCCGCGGCCTCGTCGACCTCGTACGGCGGTGTGCCGCACTCGCACCGCGCCCCCGGCTGTCCGTCACCACCAACGGCATCGGCCTCGCCCGCACCGCCGGGGCGCTGGCCGAAGCGGGGCTCGACCGGGTCAACGTCTCGCTCGACACCCTGCGCCCCGAGGTCTTCAAGACCCTCACCCGCCGCGACCGGCACCGCGACGTCCTCGACGGACTCGCCGCCGCCCACGCGGCCGGACTCACCCCCGTCAAGGTCAACACCGTCCTCATGCCCGGGCTCAACGAGGACGAGGCCCCCGAACTGCTCGCCTGGGCCCTCGCCGAGGGCTACGAACTGCGCTTCATCGAGCAGATGCCGCTCGACGCCCAGCACGGCTGGACCCGCGAGGGCATGATCACCGCCGGGGACGTCCTCGCCTCCCTGCGCACCCGCTTCCGGCTCGACCCCGAGGGCGACCAGGAGCGCGGCTCCGCGCCCGCCGAGCGCTGGCTCGTGGACGGGGGACCCGGCCGGGTCGGCGTGATCGGCTCCGTCACCCGCCCCTTCTGCGCCGCGTGCGACCGCACCCGGCTCACCGCCGACGGACAGGTGCGCACCTGCCTGTTCGCCACCGAGGAGAGCGACCTGCGCTCCGCGCTGCGCTCGGGGGCCGACGACGAGGAGATCGCCCGCCGCTGGAAACTCGCGATGTGGGGCAAGAAGGCGGGCTCGGGCCTCGACGACCCGGCCTTCCTCCAGCCCGCCCGGCCGATGTCCGCGATCGGCGGCTGAACCCGCCCGCCGCACAACGGGGCCGAAAACCGCCCTACTCGTGTTCCGCCTGCCACCGGGCGAGCGGGACGACGTCCTTGAGGAAGCCGCGCACGCTCAGGAACTGCCCGAGCGACTCCCGGTGCGCCCCGCAGGCCAGCCACGTCTTGCGCCGCTCCGGCGTGTGCAGCTTCGGGTTGTTCCAGGCCAGCACCCAGCCCGCGGGTTCCCGGCAGCCCTTGGCGGAACAGGTCAACGGGGCCTGGGCCTCGCCCTTCTCGTGACTGCTGTCTTCGCTGCTGCGGTCTTCGCTGCTCATGGGGATGCGCACGGCTTCCAGGGGAGGGGGAGGGTGGGACAAGGGGCGGAGGGGGCCAAAAAAACGACGCCGAGCAGCCACGGGGGGAGCTGCCCGGCGTCGGTCTTTTCGCTCCGACGGGGGATGCGGAGCGTGCGAAAAGTATGTCATGGGGCAACGCTCCCGGTGCACCCGAACAACATGATTGGCTGACGATGTGCGGTCGGTATACCGGTCGGTACACCCCGCCGGAACCCTCCGGAAAGCTCAGCCGCTGTGCTCGGTCCGCTCGGCACCCGCGGCCTTTGCGGCGGGTTCCGCCGCGCCCGTGGTCACGGTGCCCTCCAGCGCCGGACGCACCGGGGCGGGCACGTGGGTGCGCGGCAGCGAAGGCGCGTTCTCGCGCCCGGCGTTGGCGATGACGACCGCGACGTAGGGGAGGAAGGTACCCACCACGAGCGCCACGATCGCCACATAACGCTCGACGTTCCACAAGGTCATGGCCGCGATCACCGAAGCGGTACGCACGAGCATCGAGATCACGTACCGGCGCTGCCTGCCCCGCACGTCCTCCTGGAGCCCGGCGCGCGCCCCCGTGATCCGGAAGACCTCGTCCTCACTGTGCTTCCGCATCCCGTTCCACCATCCCTCGACGAACCGCTCTCACGGTACGCCGCGAGGCTCTCCCGCAGGAGACCGGGGCGCCGTGCGGCAGGACCGGCCCGCGTGCGCCGTCCGTCGTACGGAGTACTCCCGCGAGCGCCGTACGCCGGGCGGGCGCAGAGTGGGGCGGGAACGGTGCCCGCTGTCGCGGGACGCGGCGGACGAAGGAGAGTGACCATGGGCTGGTTGTGGGCGATCATCGTCGGCTTCGTGCTCGGATTCATCGCGAAGGCCCTCATCCCCGGCAAACAGCACAGTCCGCTCTGGCTGGTCGTCCTCCTGGGCACCATCGGCGGGCTGGTCGGCAACGCCATCGCCTCCGCGTTCGGCGTGCGCTACACCAACGGCATCGACTGGAGCCGGCACATCTTCCAGGTCGTCGCCGCCGTCGTGCTCGTCGCGGTCGGCGAGTCCGTGTACACGGCGGCCAAGGGCAGGCGCGTGGAACGCTGAGCGCGGCGGCGCCCCGGGCCCGGTCGGCCCGGTGGCGCGGAGCGCGATGCGAAAGGGCCGGTACGGAATCCCGTACCGGCCCTATCGGTACGCGGGCTCAGCCCGCCGCGACCTCGACGGCCGCGAGGTTCTTCTTGCCGCGCCGCAGCACCAGCCACCGCCCGTGCAGCAGCTGCCCCGGTTCGGGCACGGCGTCCTCGGAGGCGACCTTCACGTTGTTGACGTAGGCCCCGCCCTCCTTGACCGTGCGCCGCGCGGCCGACTTGCTCGCCACGAGGCCCGTCTGCGCCAGCAGGTCCACCACGGAGGGCAGCTCGGTGACCGTGGCGCGCGGCAGCTCCGACAGCGCCGCCGACAGCGTCGCCCCGTCCAGCTCCGCCAGCTCGCCCTGACCGAACAGCGCCTTCGACGCGGCGATCACGGCGGCGCACTGCCCGGCGCCGTGCACGAGCGTCGTCAGCTCCTCGGCCAGGGCCCGCTGCGCGGTCCTCGCCTGCGGACGCTCGGCGGTCACCGCCTCCAGCTCCTCCAGCTCGGCCCGCGAGCGGAAGCTCAGGATGCGCAGGTAGCGCGAGATGTCCCGGTCGTCGACGTTCAGCCAGAACTGGTAGAACGCGTACGGCGTGGTCATCGACGCGTCCAGCCACACCGCGCCGGACTCGCTCTTGCCGAACTTGGTGCCGTCGGCCTTCGTCATGAGCGGCGTGGCGAGCGCGTGCACCGTCGCCTCCGGCTCCAGGCGGTGGATCAGGTCGATCCCGGCCGTCAGGTTGCCCCACTGGTCGCTGCCGCCCTGCTGGAGCACGCAACCGTGGCGGCGGTACAGCTCCAGGAAGTCCATGCCCTGCAGCAGCTGGTAGCTGAACTCGGTGTAGGAGATGCCCTGCTCCGACTCCAGGCGCCGGGCCACCGACTCCTTGGTCAGCATCTTGTTGACCCGGAAGTGCTTGCCGATGTCGCGCAGGAACTCGATCGCCGAGAGCCCGGCCGTCCAGTCCAGGTTGTTGACCATGGTCGCCGCGTTCGGGCCCTCGAAGTCGAGGAAGGGCTCGATCTGCCCACGCAGCCGGGTCACCCACTCCGCGATCGTCGCCGGGTCGTTCAGCGTGCGCTCGGCGGTGGGCCGCGGGTCACCGATCTGCCCGGTGGCCCCGCCGACCAGCGCGAGCGGCCGGTGGCCGGCCTGCTGGAGGCGGCGCACGGTGAGCACCTGGACGAGGTGGCCGACGTGCAGGGAGGCGGCGGTCGGGTCGAAGCCGCAATAGAACGTGACCGGACCGTTCGCCAGAGCCTTGCGCAAGGCGTCCTCGTCGGTGGACTGGGCGAAGAGCCCGCGCCACTTCAGGTCGTCGACGATGTCCGTCACGGTCTTATGTCTCCTCGTACGAAGTGCTGCGAATGCTCCGGCCAGTGTATGGCCGCCCGGGGGCCCGCTCCGAACGGTTATGCGCGGGCCCGGGCGCGCGGGGCGGGGCCTACACTCCCTGGCTCACCGAACTCATGTGGAAGTCCGGCACCCGCAGCGGCGGCATCGCGGCCCGCGTGAACCAGTCGCTCCACTCGCGCGGCAGGGTCCGCTCGGTACGTCCCGCCTCCACGGCGCGGGCGAGCAGGTCCACCGGGGACTCGTTGAACCGGAAGTTGTTGACCTCACCGACCACCTCGCCGCCCTCGACCAGGTACACGCCGTCCCGGGTGAGCCCCGTCAGCAGCAGCGTGGCCGGGTCCACCTCGCGGATGTACCACAGCGAGGTCAGCAGCAGCCCACGACCGGTGGCCGCGGCCATCTCGGCGAGCGAGCGGTCACCACCACCCTCCAGCACCAGGTTGGAGATCGCCGGGGTGACCGGCAGCCCGGTCAGCTCCGCGCTGTGCCGGGTCGTCGAGAGCCGGTGCAGCACCCCGTCCCTGATCCAGTCCGTCGGACCGAGCGGCAGACCGTTGTCGAACACCGAGGCGTCGTCCCCGGAGGCATGCGCCACCAGGAAGGGCGGTGCCTGAAGACCGGGCTCCCCGGGGTCGGAGCGCAGGGTCAGCGGCAGCGCCGCCAGCCGCTCGCCCAGCCGCGTACCGCCGCCCGGCCTGCTGTACACGGTGCGGCCCTCGACCGCGTCCCGTCCCGTGGAGGACCACAGCAGGTAGATCAGCAGGTCCGCGACGGCTGTCGGCGGCAGCAGCGTCTCGTAGCGGCCCGCGGGCAGCTCCACCTTGCGCCGCGCCCACTCCAGCCGCGGCGCGAGTTCCGCGTCCAGCTCGCGCGGATCGACGTCCCCGAAGTCCCGCGTGGAGCGGCCCGCCCAGGCCGAGCGCACCCCGTCCGGCGACTTCGCGTTCAGCTCCAGCGTCCCCGAGGGCTGGTCGTGCCGCAGCCGCACCCCCGTCGAGGTCCCCAGGTAGGTGGAGGTCAGCCCGTGGTACGCGTACCCGTACAGCTCCCGGCCCCCGGCCGCGGCCCGCCCGAAGGCCTCGCCGAGCGCAGGAGCGAAGTGTTCGAACACCTTCGCGGAGGTCTCGGCGGGCACCTCCTCGAAGCCGGCGCCGTCCTGCCCCTTCGCGGCCTGCGCCGGGGTCAGCAGGGGCCGGGCGTCCTGAGCCGGCCCCGCCGACCGCGCCGCGGCCTCCGCCGCACGCACCAGCGACTCCAGATCCGCCTCGGCGGC
The DNA here is from genome assembly GCF_040656295.1 of Streptomyces sp. NPDC049954. Classification (NCBI taxonomy): domain Bacteria; kingdom Bacillati; phylum Actinomycetota; class Actinomycetes; order Kitasatosporales; family Streptomycetaceae; genus Streptomyces; species Streptomyces sp. NPDC049954. Next base: position 22,966 of record NZ_JBFALS010000005.1, on the reverse strand, counting down.
CCCGGAACGGCTGACGACCCCGGAGGCGACCCCCTCGCCACCGTCGACGGTGGCGACGACGGTGACGGTACGGCCCCGGGTCACCCCGTTCGTGGTGAGCGCGTTGCGGGCCCACCGCAGGTTCGCCGAGGACCGCTCCTCGGCGATCACGACACACCCGTCCGCCCGGGACAGCTCCAGCGCCCGTTCGACGAGCCGCGAGGGCCGGCCACCGCGCGGGCTCACCGGCGGACCCCCCCGGGCCCCGGCGACGGCCCCGCCGCTCCCGCTCCCGTTCCTGCGCGCGCCGGGAGAGGAACCCCCCACCGGCGCAGCGTCCCGGCTCAAGCCGTGTTCCATCGTCCAGCCTCGATTCCTGGTCATACCGGTGGCGCGCCTGGGGTGACGGTAGAGGAGAACGGAGAGGACGGACAGAACGTCCGCGCTCCCAGCGGCGTGTGGCCGCGCGTCGGCCCGCACGCGGGAACCGGGAGCACCCTCTTCTCGTCCCTTCTCCGCATGAGCGAAGGAAGCATGGCCGAGGGAGCCGCCGGGTGCCTGCTCGCGGGCCTCGGTGCACCGACCGCCGCGATCGTCTGGGCGCCGCGCGCCGCCTCCCGGGTCCGTGGCGGATTCGAGGGCCAAGGCCGCGATCTCGGCGTCCTCTTCGTCGACCTGCCCCTCGTGACCCTCGGCGGCGCCCTGGTCCCGCTCCTCGCCTGGGCCCTGGTCCTGCGGCTCACCCGGAACCCCTGGCTCGCGGTGCTCGTCGCCGTGAGCGCCTTCGGGCTCGGTCTGTGGGGCCTGACCGAGTGGTGGCCGCCCGCCCGTCCGCAGCACGGCCCCAGCCTCTGACCCCGGCGCCCCGGTGAACTCCGGCCCGTCGCCGCTCACGCCTCCCGGCCGGTGTGCAGAATGTTGACCCCCCGGAACAGCGCGGTCGGGCACCCGTGGGAGACGGACGCCACCTGGCCCGGCTGGCCCTTGCCGCAGTTGAAGGCGCCGCCGAGGACGTAGGTCTGGGGGCCGCCGACCTTCTCCAGGGAGCGCCAGAAGGACGGAGTGGTGCCCTGGTAGGCGACGTCGCGCAACTGGCCGGCCAGGCGGCCCTTCTCGATGCGGTAGAAACGCTGACCGGTGAACTGGAAGTTGTAGCGCTGCTGGTCGATCGACCACGAGCGGTCCCCGACCACGTAGACGCCGCGGTCCACCCCGCCGATCAGGTCCTCGGTGGACAGCCCGCCCGGGTCCGGGCGCAGGGACACGTTCGCCATGCGCTGCACCGGGACATGCGCGGGGGAGTCCGCGTACGCGCAGCCGTTGGAGCGCTCGAAACCGCTCAACCGTGCTGTCCCGCGATCCAGTTGATACCCGACAAGGGTGCCCTCGCGCACCAGGTCCCAGGACTGCGCGGCCACCCCCTCGTCGTCCCAGCCCACCGTGGCCAGACCGTGCTGTGCCGTGCGGTCCCCCGTCACGTGCATGAGGTCCGAGCCGTACCTGAGCGTCCCGAGCCGGTCGAAGGTCGCGAAGGAGGTGCCCGCGTACGCCGCCTCGTAGCCCAGCGCCCGGTCCAGTTCGGTCGCGTGCCCGACCGACTCGTGGATCGTCAGCCACAGGTTCGAGGGATCGACCACCAGGTCGTACTGCCCGGCCCGCACGCTGGGCGCGCGCATCTTCTCGGCCAGCAGCGAAGGGATGCGCTCCAGCTCCCCGGCCCAGTCCCAGCCCGCTCCCCGCAGGTACTCGAAGCCCCGTCCGGCCGGCGGCGCGAGCGTGCGCATCGAGTCGAACTCGCCCGTCGTACGGTCCACCGCGACCGCCGTGAGCTGCGGATGCAGCCGCACCCGCTGCTGCGTCGTGACGGTGCCCGCCGTGTCCGCGTAGAACTTGTTCTCCCGTACACACGTCAGCTCGGCGTCCACGTGCGCGACCCCGTCGGCCGCGAGGAGTCCCGCGCTCCACTCGGCGAGCAGCGCCGTCCGCTCCTCGTCCGGCACCTCGAAGGGATCGGTCTCGTACGAGGACACCCACACGCCCTCGTGCACCGGCTCCGGCGCCAGTTCGACCCGCTCCCGCCCGCCCGCCGGCCCCGAGGCCGCGGCGACCCGCGCCGAGAGTTTCGCCATCTCCACGGCCCGCGAGGCGACCCGCGCCGCCGCGTCCATGCTCAGGTCCACGCCCGAGGCGAAACCCCAGGCCCCGCCGTGCACGACCCGCACCGCGTACCCCAGGTCCGTCGTGTCGAGGGACGTGGACGGCCGCGCGTCCCGCAGCCGCAGGACCGCGTCGCGCACCCGCTCCAGCCGGAAATCGGCGTGCTCCGCCCCGAGCGCCCGCGCCCGGGCGAGCGCCGCGTCGGCCAGCGGCCGCAGCGGCAGAGCCAGAAACGATGGGTCGACCTCGTGGGCCACGGCGCCCCTCCCCGTCCAGGAACCTCGGTATGTGCCACCACCGCCGGACCGTCCCGCAGGCCGGAATCCCGGTGCCCGCAGTGAACCACGTCCGGCACCGGGCCAGGCGGCGAACCGCCCCCGCGGGGCCGGGCAGCCGCAGCGCCCGCACCCTCCCGGGCGGCGCCGACTGTGGGAACCCGACAGTCCGGCGCCCGAGGCCCTGTGGGGGGCCGATTCGGTGCGGGACGCCCGCTACCGATAGTTTCTGACCGGAAGTATCCGCAGTACCCGGCCGTCGCGCAGCCACTGGCACTGTGCGGACCGCTGCAACAAGCGCTATCGAAGGGGTGACCCGTGAGCCGCTCGGTTCTCGTCACTGGAGGAAACCGGGGGATCGGCCTCGCCATCGCCCGGACGTTCGCGGACGCGGGCGACAAGGTCGCGATCACCTACCGCTCGGGCGAACCCCCTGCGAGCCTCACCGAACAGGGCGTCCTCCCGGTGAAGTGCGACATCACCGACGCCGAGCAGGTGGAGCAGGCGTACAAGGAGATCGAGGAGAAGCACGGCCCCGTGGAGGTGCTGGTGTGCAACGCCGGCGTCACCAAGGACCAGTTGCTGATGCGGATGACCGAGGAGGACTTCACCTCCGTCCTCGACACCAACCTCACCGGGACCTTCCGCATGGTCAAGCGCGCCAACCGCGCCATGCTGCGCGCCCGCAAGGGCCGGGTCGTCCTCATCTCCTCGGTCGTCGGGCTGCTCGGTTCCGCCGGACAGGCCAACTACGCCGCCTCCAAGGCCGGCCTGGTCGGCTTCGCGCGTTCCCTCGCCCGTGAACTGGGCTCGCGCAACCTCACGTTCAACGTCGTCGCGCCCGGCTTCGTCGACACCGACATGACGAAGGTGCTCAGCGAGGAGCAGCGCGCCTCCATCGTGACGCAGGTGCCGCTGGGCCGTTACGCGCAGCCGGAGGAGATCGCCGCGACGGTGCGGTTCCTCGCCTCCGACGACGCCTCGTACATCACTGGAGCCGTCATCCCGGTTGACGGCGGATTGGGCATGGGTCACTGATCACATGAGCGGAATCCTCGCCGGCAAGCGCATTCTCGTCACAGGCGTCCTCACCGAGGGCTCGATCGCCTTCCACGCGGCCAAGGTCGCGCAGGAGGAGGGCGCGGAGGTCGTCCTCACCGGTTTCGGCCGGCTCACCCTCGTCGAGCGCATCTCCAAGCGGCTGCCCAAGCCCGCCCCGGTCATCGAACTGGACGTGACCAACGACGAGCACCTGGCGGCCCTCCCCGGCCGCATCCAGGAGCACTTCGGGGACGACGGGCACCTCGACGGCATCGTGCACTCGATCGCCTTCGGCCCGCAGGCCGCCTTCAACTTCCTGGAAGCGGGCTGGGACGACGTCGCGACCGCCGTGCACGTCTCCGCGTTCTCCCTCAAGTCGCTCACCATGGCCTGCCTGCCGCTCATGGAGCGCGGCGGATCGGTCGTCGGCCTGACCTTCGACGCGACCGTCGCCTGGCCCAAGTACGACTGGATGGGCGTCGCCAAGGCCGCGCTCGAATCGACCAACCGCTACCTGGCGCGCGACCTCGGCGGCAAGAACATCCGCTGCAACCTGATCTCCGCCGGGCCCATCAAGTCGATGGCCGCGCGGTCCATCCCGGGCTTCGAGGAACTGTCCACCGTGTGGGACACCCGCGCCCCGATTGGCTGGGACATGGCCGACCCGGAGCCGGCCGGCCGCGGCGTCGTCGCCCTGCTGTCCGACTTCTTCCCGCGCACCACCGGTGAGATCGTCCACGTCGACGGCGGCGTGCACATGATGGGCGCCTGAGCACTCACTCACGCCGGCGCGCGGTGCCTGCCGCATCCGACGCGAGACGCCCCGCCCCCGCTTCGGCGGGCGCGGGGCGTCTTACGTGTGCGGGGTACGGGTACGGCGGCGAGGGCCCCTCCGGTCGCATCGACTCGGCCCGGCCGGCCTGCGGGCCGTACGCCCAGCCTCAGGTGTCTAGCGCACCCGCGCCCGGTCCTTCGCCGCCGCCTCCCGTACGGAGCGGTCGCCCTCGCCGAGGAGGCCGGGCCGGCACATGTACGGGATGCCGCCGGCCTCGTTCGCGGCGGCTTCCCCGTCGCCGTCCGCGATGGCCCGGGCCAGGCTCCGGTGGTCCAGGTTGCCGGCCGGGTCCATCTCGCGGACGTCCTCGCGCAGCCAGTCCCGCAGCACCTCGCTCAGGTCCGCGTACACCTCGGTGATCACCGTGTTGTGGGAGGCCGCCACGACCGCCATGTGGAAGGTCGAGTCCGCCAGGACGAAACCCTCCGCGTCCCCCGCCGCCCACGCCTCGTCCCGCCGGGACAACGTCGTCTCGAACAGCCTGAGGTCCTTCTCGGTACGGCGGCCGGCCGCGAGCCGGGCCGCGGTCGACTCCAGCGCCGCGCGCAGCTCCGCGATGTCCCGGGGGTCGGCCGAGGAGAAACGGCGCTGCATCACCCCGGCCAGCTCACTCGTCGCCACGACATAGGTGCCCGAGCCCTGCCGGATGTCCAGGAGCCCGTTGTGCGCGAGGGCGCGCACGGCCTCCCGCACCGTGTTGCGTGCCACGCCCAGCTGCTCCACCAGCTCGGGCTCCGTCGGGATACGCGAGCCGACCGGCCACTCGCCCGAGGAGATCTGGGACCGCAGAGCCGTGATGACCTGCTCGGACAGGGCGGAGCGGCGAGGGGAAGTCAGGGGCATGACCGTCCTTGGGAGAGGAGGTGCGGACTGCGGGGGAGGTGATCGGCGGGCGGTGGTGCGGGGTGACCAGTATCGCCCGGTGCGCCCCCGTCATCGACTGGACAACCAATCATCCCATGATTCTATGATGGTGCACATGCCACCTGAGGAATCCCCGACGACCACCACCACCCCGCCACCCAGGACCGAGGAGCGCGAGCGCGTAGCGCGGCACACCGAGCCCCCGGCCGGTTCCGCCGGTCTCCCGGCCGCACGCTGGGTCGTCGTCCTCATGTCGGCCGGCATCGTCCTCGCGGCGCTCAACCTCCGGCCCGCCGTCACCAGCCTCGGCCCGCTCCTGGAGGACGTGCGCGACGGCCTCGGCATGAACGGCGCCCTCGCCGGGCTGCTGACCTCGGTGCCCTCGTTCTGCTTCGCCGTCTTCGGCGTCCTCGCCCCGCGGCTGTCCAAGCGCTTCGGCGCGAGCAGCGTCGTGCTGGCCGGCATGCTCGCGATCACCGCCGGGCTGATCATCCGCCCGTACGTCGGCAACACGGCCCTGTTCCTCGTGGCCACCGCGCTCACCCTGGCCGGGATAGCCGTCAGCAACGTCCTGATGCCCGTCATCGTCAAGCGCTGGTTCCCCGAGCGGGTCGGCAGCATGACCGGGCTCTACTCGATGGCCCTGGCCGCGGGTACCTCGCTGGCCGCCGCCGTCACCGTGCCGGTGACCCACGCGGTCGGCGGCTGGCAGAACGGCCTCGCGGTGTGGGCGGTGCTCGGCGCGCTCGCCCTGGTGCCCTGGGCCCTGCTCATCCGGCACGGCAACGAGCACGAGAAGCGGCAGGAACAGGCGGCGGCCGCGCTCGCCGCCACCCGCCCCACCGGTCCCGACCCCCTGGCCGGACTCCGGGTCAGCCGCAGCCGCACCGCCTGGGCGCTCGCCGTCTTCTTCGGGCTCCAGGCCACCGCCGCCTACATCACGATGGGCTGGATGCCGCAGATCTTCCGCGACGCGGGAGTATCCGCGGGGACCTCCGGCCTCCTGCTCGCCGTCACCATGGCGCTGGGCATTCCGCTCGCCTTCGTGATCCCGCGCGTCTCGCTGCGCCTGCCGCAGCAGGGGCCCGTCGTGGTCGTCCTCGGCGTCTGCGGGCTCCTCGGCTACGCCGGGCTGTGGGCCGCCCCCGCCGGCGGCGCGTGGGCCTGGGCGGTGCTGCTCGGCATCTCCAACTGCGCCTTCCCGCTCGCCCTCACTATGGTGGGGCTGCGCGCCAGGTCCGGCCCCGGCGTGGTCAAGCTCTCCGCCTTCGCGCAGAGCACCGGCTACCTCATCTCGATTCCGGGACCGCTGCTCGTCGGCGTGCTCAACGAACGCAGCGGCGGCTGGGACCTGCCCATCGGCTTCATGATCTGCCTCATGATCCCGCAGATCGTCGTGGGCGTCCTCGCCGGCCGCAAGCGCACCATCGAGGACGAACACCTCGCGAGGAGCGCGGCCTGACCCGGCGCCCACCTCGGGCGCCCGAAGGGGAGCCACGCCAGGTTCCGCCCGAGGGGGGAGCCGCGCCAGGCAACCCCCAAGAGCGGCGCTTTGGGCAAAGGGTGCGAGACTGACGCCATGCCTGTGCTCGACCCGAACCCCCAGAACGGCCAGAAGAAGCTGCTGCTCGTGCTCGGCGCGATGCTGGCCATCACCGTCGTGATCGGGATCATCGCGACCATCGCCTCTCCCTGACCGGCGGGCCACCGCCTCCCGGTCGGCGGGCCACCGCCTCTCCCCGGGTCGGGGGACCATAGCCTCCCCTCGGGTCGGGCGGACCATCGCCTCTCCCCGGCCGGCGCGAAGAGCGCTGATCCTCTCGTTCAGCCCTTCTGAGCTGCGGTTTCTCCCTCAGTGGTAGGGCTGGCCCCCGTAACCCTTAGGGGGCGAGGTTCAGGGTCGAGTGGGTGGAAAACCCGGTGGGCCGCAGGTCCGTGCCGCCGTACATTCAAGGAGTGCCGCAGCCCGCGGCACTTCTGTACGTCGGCACCCCGATCCGCGGAGGCGGTCATGGTCACCCGTTCCCCCGTCCGGTCCGCCCCGGTGGCTGCGGGACACGCGCGCACCCGCCTGCCGTGGTGGGCTCTGGCGCTGCCCACCCTCGCCTTCCTCACCCTGCTCGTGCTGATCCTGCACCCCGCCCACGCCCAGGCCGCCTCGGCGCAGGCGCCCGCGCTGGGCGCTCTGCTCGACCGCGTGGGCGGGCTCCTGGTCCGGGTGTTCGGCTGACGCCCCGGCGCCGTCCGGTGCGGCGCCGCGGGGCGTCACTCCTGCGGGGAGCGGTCCTCAACTCCCTGCGACGGACGACCCGTTTCGTGCGAAGCTGGGGCACATGAGCGCCGCAGTGTCCTCCGGGGGGACGTCGACCCCCGGTTCCGCAGAAAACCACCGGCTCGTCCTTCTGCGCCACGCCAAGGCGGACTGGCCGGAGGTCTCCGACCACGAGCGTCCGCTGGCCGAGCGCGGCAGGATGGACGCCCCCACCGCCGGCCGTCGGCTGGCCGACCTCGGCATCACCTTCGACCTCGCCCTGTGCTCCACAGCCGTGCGCACCAGAGAGACCTGGAAGCTCGCGGTGGGGGAGCTGCCGCACCGGCCGCGCACCGTGTACGAGGAGCGGATCTACGAGGCCTCCCCAGGAGAGCTGGTGGCCCTGCTCAACGAGGTGCAGGAAGAGGCCGGCACGGTCCTGCTCGTCGGTCACAACCCCGGGATGCAGGCCCTGGCCCAGATCCTCGCGGGGCGCGCCGAGGGCGACAGCGCGGCCGCACTCGCACGCCGGGGCTTCTCGACCGCAGCCTTCGCCGTTCTCACCTTCGCCGGGCCGTGGAAGTCCCTCGAACCACAGAGCGCCACCCTCACCGGCTACTGGGCCCCGCACGAGGACTGACTGGGCGCTTCCGCTCCCTCAGGGGACACGTGAGGGGCCGGGGCCGGCGGGCCTGTTCCGTCCGGCCGGGGCCCGGCCCGTCCGCTCGTCGCCCGGGCGACGGCGTCCCGACGCCCCCGGGGAGTCTCAGTCCTCCGCGACGCCGTCCGCCGCCTCGACCTCTTCCCGGGTGATGCCCAGGAGGTACAGCACCGTGTCGAGGAAGGGCACGTTCACCGCCGTGTGCGCGGCCTGCCGGACGACGGGCTTGGCGTTGAAGGCGACACCGAGACCGGCCGTGTTGAGCATGTCCAGATCGTTCGCTCCGTCGCCGATCGCCACCGTCTGCGCGAGCGGCACCCCGGCCTGCTCCGCGAAACGGCGCAGCAGCCGCGCCTTCCCGGCCCGGTCCACGATCTCGCCCGTGACCTTCCCGGTGAAGCGGCCGTCGACGATCTCCAGCGTGTTGGCCTGGGCGAAGTCCAGCCCCAGTCGTTCCTTGAGATCGTCCGTGACCTGCGTGAACCCGCCCGAGACCACACCCACCTGGTAGCCGAGCCGTTTGAGCGTACGGATCAGGGTCCTGGCCCCGGGCGTCAGCCGGACCTCGGCACGCACCTTGTCGATCACCGAGGCGTCGAGACCGGCCAGCAGCGCGACCCGCGCGTGGAGTGACTGGGCGAAGTCCAGCTCACCGCGCATCGCGGCCGCCGTCACCTCGGCGACCTCCTCGGCGCAGCCGGCGTGCGCGGCGAACAGCTCGATGACCTCGTCCTGGATGAGCGTCGAGTCCACGTCCATCACGACGAGCCGCTGCGCCCGCCGCTGGAGCCCCGAGGCCACGACCGCGATGTCCACCCCGAGCGCCGCGGCCTCGGGTGCGAGCAGCGAGCGCAGCGAGTCGGCGGGGGCCCCGGACACGGCGAACTCGACAGCGGTCACCGGGTACTTGGCGAGCCGGAACACCCGGTCGATATTGCCGCCCGTCCCGGTGATCCGGGCCGCGATGGCGGCCGTCGACCGCGCGGTCAGGGGATTGCCGAGCACCGTCACATGGGAGCGGCCGGTGCCGCGCGGCCGGTTGTCACCCGTACCGGAGATGATCTCGGCCTGCAGCCCCAGGGACTCCGCCCAGCCGTGCACCGTCGCCCGCAGCCCGCCCTCGTGCGCGCCGGACGGCTCCGTCACCAGGGCGCACAGCACGATGCGTCCCCGGGTGACGACCTGCTCGATGTCGACCACGTCGACGCCGTACGCGGCGAGGGTCTCGAAGAGACCGGCGGTGAGCCCGGGCCGGTCCTTCCCGAAGATCTTGACGAGAAGCGTCGGGGCGGCGGGGTTCTCAGCTGGCTGCGATGCGCTCATGGTGCCTCTACCGTATCCGGCGCCCGTGGGGTGCGGGACGGGTGTCCCGCAGGACGGACACGCCCGGGCACCGCGCCGGGACGGGCCCCGGGGCCCGTCCCGGCGGGCGACAGCCCACGTCATGGCAAGGCGGCGCGCGGGAACGGTACGGACTCGTCATCGTGGGCGGCTTTCGGTCAGGGGGCGGAGCCTGAAATAGTTCATCCGATGTTCGACATCCCAAAGACCCCCAACACGGGGCGCTATATCGGGGGACAGAAGTAGTGGGGCCTGGAGTGCCGGAACTCGTACTGGAAGTCAACGGAAGGACCTGGTCGCTCGATCCGTCCAGGTCGTACACGGTGGGCCGGGACCCACAGGCGGACGTCGCCCTCGACGACGCGAGAGTGTCGTGGCGGCACGCCACGGTCGGCTGGGACGGACGCGGCTGGGTCATCGAGGACCACGGGAGCACCAACGGCACCTTCGTGCAGGGGCAACGGGTCCAGCGCACGGAACTCGGCCCCGGCGCGGCCGTGCGTCTCGGGAACGCGGCCGACGGGCCCCGGCTCGGCCTCCGGGGCGGCGCCCCGGAGCAGTCCGCGCCCGCCGCCCGTCCGTTCCCGGCACAGGCGCCACCGGAGGAGTCGACGGGGCACCGGCCCGCCGGGGCCCCGCCGGGCGCCGCAGCGGCGGCGCACAGTGGCCCCGTACCGCAGGCCGGACCGGTCCACGGCGGACCGCAGGCCGGACCGGGGAGTGGACCCCGGGCCGCGTTCCGGGCCGCGCCCCCCGCGGGGGGAGCCGCCGCCGGGGCGCAGCCGCCCGCGCGGGGCGCCGTACCGCCGCAGCACCGCGGGACCGCCGGTCCCGGGGCCGGTCAGGCAGACCGCAACCCGACGACCTTCCACCAGGTCGCGCTCGGCCGGCGCATGCGGATCGGCCGGGCACTGGAGAACGAACTGGTCGTCTCCGACCTCCAGGTCTCCCGCCACCACGCCGAGTTCCACGCGACGCCCGAGGGCCGGTTCGAGATCCACGACCTCGGCTCGCACAACGGCACCTACGTCAACGGCCAGCCGCTGCCCAAGTCCGGTACGGCGCTGCTCGGGCCGAACGACATCGTCGGCGTGGGCCACTCGACCTTCCGGCTCGTCGAGGGACGGCTGGAGGAGTTCGTCGACTCCGGTGACATCTCCTTCTCCGCACGCCGCCTCACGGTGACCGTGGACGGCGGAAAGCAGATCCTCAAGGACGTGTCCTTCGGGGTGCCCGAGAAGTCCCTCATCGCGGTCATCGGCCCCTCGGGCTCCGGCAAGTCCACCCTGCTCAAGGCGCTCACCGGATACCGGCCCGCCGACCAGGGCGAGGTGCTCTACGACAACCGGGACCTGTACAAGCAGTTCGCGGAGCTGCGGCAGCGCATCGGTCTCGTACCGCAGGACGACATCCTGCACAAGGAGCTGACCGTCAAGCGCGCCCTGCGCTACGCGGCCAAGCTCCGCTTCCCCGCCGACACCAGCGAGCAGGAGCGGCAGGAACGCATCAGCGAGGTGCTGGGCGAGCTGAAGCTCGACGTGCACAAGGAGAAGAAGGTCACCTCGCTCTCCGGCGGGCAGCGCAAACGCGTCTCGGTCGCCCTGGAGCTGCTCACCAAGCCCTCGCTGATCTTCCTCGACGAACCCACCTCGGGACTCGACCCGGGCATGGACCGCGACGTCATGCAGCTGCTGCGCGGCCTCGCCGACGACGGCCGCACCGTGCTCGTCGTCACCCACTCGGTGGCCGAGCTGGCGCTGTGCGACAAGCTCCTGGTCATGGCGCCGGGCGGCTCGGTGGCCTACTTCGGGCCGCCCGAGGAGGCCCTGAACTTCTTCGGCTACCAGAGCTGGGCCGACGTCTTCTCCGCCTTCGAGGAGTACCGCGACTACGACTGGGCGGGCCGCTGGAAGGGCTCCCAGCACTACCAGCTGTACGTCGCCGACTCCGACATCTCCGCCTCCCAGCCGGTGCCCACCGTGCAGCCCGCCGCCCAGAGTGCGCGGCCACGCAAACCGCAGGGCTGGTTCGCCCAGCTGTGGACCCTCATGCGCAGATACGTGGCGGTCATCGTCTCCGACAAGGGCTTCCTCGCCCTCACCGTGGCCCTGCCCGTCGTACTCGGCGTGGTCTCCGTGGTCATCCCGGCCGAGTGGGGCCTCGACGCGCCCGAGCCGCCCGCGCGCTTCAACAGCGCCGCCGGAATGGTGCTCATGATCCTCGTGGTGGGCATCTGCCTCTCGGGCGCCGCCAACTCGGTACGCGAACTCATCAAGGAACGCGTGATCTACGAACGGGAACGGGCCACCGGCCTGTCCCGCTCGGCGTACCTCATGTCCAAGGTCGTCGTCCTGGGCGTCGTCACCGCTCTGCAGGGCGTCATCATCACGGCGATCGGCACCAGCTCCCGCGCGCTGCCCGAGGACGGCCTGCTGCTGCCGCCCGCTGCGGAGATCTGCGTCGCCATCATCGCGATCGGGCTGACCTCGATGGTGGTCGGGCTCCTGATCTCCTCGCTGGTGCGCACGAGTGAGATGACGATGCCGCTGCTGGTCATGTTCGCCATCGTGCAGCTCGTGTTCACCGGCACGCTCTTCCAGATTTTCGGCCGTCCCGGGCTCGAACAGCTCGCCTGGCTGATGCCCTCGCGCTGGGCGGTCGCCGCCTCGGGGGCCACCCTCGACCTGGGCCACCTCATGCCGCCCTGGGACGACAAGAAGCCGGGCGATCTCGACCCGTTGTGGGAGCACAGCTCGGCCCAGTGGTTCACCGACATGGGAGTGCTGCTCGGCCTCGGCGTGGTCCTGCTCTTCGTCGTGGCCCGGCTGCTGCGCCGCCACGAACCGGAGGTCATGCGCAAGTGACCCCCGTGCGCCCCGCCTCCCTTACGGGACGGGCGCGTCGCACCGCGTGAGACGCGGGAAACGCCGGAGGGCGGCACCCCCCTTGGTTCGGGTGGGTGCCGCCCTCCGGCGTCGCCGGCTCACCGGCTCGTACTTCTGTCTACGTCACACCACGCACGCCGTTCGGGCGAGGTGGAGTCTCTGCCAGGGCTCCGCCGGGCTCGGCCCGCGCGGTCAGGTGCTCAGTAGGCGGAGTTGACGTTGTCCATCGAGCCGTACCGGTCGGCCGCGTAGTTGGCGGCGGCCGTGATGTTGGAGACCGGGTTCCAGATGTCGTCCGGCGTGCCGGAGACGTGGTAGCGGTCGAAGGTCGGCTGGATCATCTGCAGCAGCCCCTTGGAGGGAACGCCGTTGCGGGCGTTGATGTCCCACAGGTTGATCGCCTTGGTGTTGCCGGAGGACTCGCGGATGATGTTGCGGTGCAGGCCCTCGTAGGAACCGGGGATGCCCTTGGCCTTCATGATGTCCAGGGACTGACGGATCCAGCCGTCCAGGTTGTTCGCGTAGACCGGCGTGCGCGCGGCGTTGCGGCTCGCGGCCTGCTGGCCGGCGCGGTCCTTGGTCGCGGTGGCCTTCGACCGGGCGTCGGCGTTCTTCTGCGCCTCGGCCTTGGCCTGGGCCTCCTGGGCGGCCTGCAGCTTCGCCTTGGCGGCCTTCGCCTGCTGGTCGGCGTGCGCCATCTGGTTGGTGACGCTGGTGTGCAGTTCCTTGACCTGCTTGTCGCCGGTCAGGGACTGGGCGGCGGCGACGGGCTCGTCCGAGGACGTCGTACCGCCACTCGTCGCGGGTATCGCGATCCCGCAGGTGAGGACGGCGACGGAGCAGACGCCTATCCCGGCGAGCTGCATCTTCTGGGTGCGCTTGAGCTGGCCGCCGCGCAGCGAAGCGGGAACGGCACCGGCGACGCGGGTCTGCGCCGAGCTGAGCTGGGCGCCCACCTTGCTGTCGGCGACGCGGGCCTTGGCGGAGCTGAACTGCTCGCCGACCTGCGACTGGGCGGTGCTGATGCGCTTCTGGGCGTTTCGGATGAACGTGGAGATGTCAGACATGGCAGATGGTGACCTCTTCGTGTAAGCGGAAGGTCGCTCTGGCTCGGTGGGGGACGAAACGGATCTCCGGCACAAACGCCGGTGAAACCGACGCCGAGCGACGGAAGCCATTGTTAGCGGCCGCAAAATGGCGTGGCAAAGATGTGACGTACGATCCCGGTTAGTTGCGAAGGGTCCGTTTTGGGGCCTATGGCGCTGCTTCAGCCGCAGGTCGACACGGACATCAGGTGCTTACTACGCCACTTCGTACGTGATCTGGGCCCTATGCCTGTCCTCACAAGCGGCCCTTCGCGATCTCACCGAACGTTGCGTCAGCAATGCGCGGGGTGAGGAACCCCGGCGAGGCGGGACATACGGGACCACCGGAGGTGACCGGCCTGCCCGCGAGCAGCGCGGGCGCGGCTGCCCGGGCCCACCGAGGCAGGGGCAGAGGGCTTCCCCTACCCCGTTCGGCGCAGGAGCCACTCCCCTATACGTACGAGGGGAGGCCGCACCACGCTCCGCAGGGGCCGCTGGACCTACGTCCCAGGTCCCGTACCTGCCCCCGCGCCGGACTGATCCGCCCGCCGTGACCCGCCGGTACGGTGAAGCCCATGAGTCAAGGTCCCCGCGCCGGTCTGTACGCGGTCAGCTCGGCGCTGCTGGCCATGAGCAGGCCGCTGGAGGTCCACGACGTCCTCAAGACGATCGTCGCCTCCGCCCGGGAACTCCTCGACGCCGAGTACGCCGCCCTCGGCGTCCCCGACGACCACGGGGGCTTCGCCCAGTTCGTGGTGGACGGCGTCAGCGAGGAGCAGTGGAAGGCCATCGGCCCGCTGCCCCGCCAGCACGGCATCCTCGCCGCGATGCTCCACGAGGGCCGCACCGAACGCCTCGCCGACGTACGCGAGGACCCCCGCTTCAAACGCTGGCCGGCCGCCCACCCCGACATGTCCGACTTCCTCGGCCTGCCCGTGCGCTACGGAGGCGAGACCATCGCCGCCCTCTTCCTCGCCAACAAGAAGCACCCCAAACCCGACGGCGTCTGCGGATTCACCGAGGAGGACGAGGACCTGCTCGGCATCCTCGGCCAGCACGCCGCGATCGCCCTCACCAACGCCCGGCTCTACGAGCGCAGCCGCGAGCTGACCATCGCCGAGGAACGCTCCCGCCTCGCCCACGAACTGCACGACGCGGTCAGCCAGAAACTCTTCTCGCTGCGCCTCACCGCACAGGCCGCCGCCGCCCTCGTGGACCGCGACCCGGTCCGCGCCAAGGACGAGCTGCACCAGGTCGCCCAGCTCGCCGCCGAGGCCGCCGACGAACTGCGCGCCGCCGTCGTGGAACTGCGCCCCGCCGCCCTCGACGAGGACGGCCTGGTCCAGACCCTGCGCACCCAGATCCGCGTACTGGACCGCGCCCACACCGCCCACGTCAGCTTCAGCAGCGGAGGCGTCCGGGCCCTGCCCGCCGCCCAGGAGGAAGCCCTCCTGCGGGTCGCCCAGGAAGCCCTGCACAACGCCTTGCGGCACTCGGGCGCCGCCCACGTCGACGTCACCCTGTACCGCGACGGGACGAACGGGGCGGTCCTGCGGGTCATGGACGACGGCTCCGGCTTCGACCCCGGCGCGGTACGCGCGGCCGGACGCCACCTCGGGCTCGTCTCCATGCGGGACCGGGCGGGCACCGCGGGCGGCAGGCTCACCGTGGAATCCACGCCCGGAAAGGGCACCACGATCGAGATGGAGGTCCCCGGTGGCTGACGAGGACAGGGCCGCGGCCCCCGGCGCGGTGCGCGCCATCAGAGTGCTGCTCGTCGACGACCACCAGGTCGTCCGTCGGGGACTGCGCACCTTCCTGGAGATCCAGGACGACATCGAGGTCGTCGGAGAGGCCGCCGACGGCGAGGAGGGAGTCGCCCGCGCCGGGGAGCTGCGGCCCGACGTGATCCTCATGGACGTGAAAATGCCCGGTATGGACGGCATCGAGGCGCTGCGCACCCTGCGCGGACTCGACAACCCCGTGCGGGTGCTCGTCGTGACGAGCTTCACCGAGCAGCGCACGGTCGTCCCCGCGCTGCGCGCCGGAGCGGCCGGCTACGTCTACAAGGACATCGACCCCGAAGCGCTCGCCGGGGCCATCCGCTCCGTGCACGCCGGCCACGTCCTGCTCCAGCCCGAGGTCGCCGGGATGCTCCTCGCGCAGGAGGACCACGGGCCGGGACCGGGACGGGGCGGCACCCTCACCGACCGGGAGCGCGAGGTGCTCGCCCACATCGCGGACGGCCGCTCCAACCGGGAGATCGCCCGCGCCCTCGTCCTCTCCGAGAAGACGGTGAAGACGCACGTCTCCAACATCCTGATGAAACTCGACCTCGCCGACCGCACCCAGGCCGCCCTGTGGGCCGTACGCCACGGAATGGCCCGCTGAAGAGCCACCCCCTCCCCCCGGGAAAAGAGCCCTACGCCCGGCGCCGCTGCCCCTCCTCCACCGCCGCGTTGTACGCGGCCACGACGGCCCGCCTGGCCATCCGCTCCACCGGCCGCAGCGCCTCCGTACGCGCCGCCATCTCCCCGGCGCTCACGGCCGCCCCGTGCCCGGACTCCTCCGCCACGGAAATCAGCAGGGCCACCCGCTGCGCCAGCTCAAGCACCCGCACCGCGCGCGGCGGGTACCCCGGAGCCAGCGCCTCACGGCCCCGCTCGGCCCGCGCACGGTAGGCGGCCACGGTGGCCTCCGCGACCGGCCCGGACCCCGCGACGTCGAGCCGCGACAACACCTCGGTCGCCTCCCGCATCGCCTCGGCCAGCTCCCGCTCCGCCTCCCCGAGTGAGGGCACGTCGGCCGGCGGAGCCTGGCGCACCGGACGGCACCGCCACACCACCTCGACGTGGACGTCGCCCTCCGGCCCGGCCTCGTACACCTCGGGGATCAGGCCGACCGCCGCCCCCACGCCGACCACCGCCTCCCGCGCGTCCAGGGCCGCCGCGTTGAACTCCGGGGGCCCGCACAGGCCCAGCGGATGACCCGGGGCGGGCAGCGCGAGCCGCAGCCCGGTGACACCGAGTGTGCGCAGCCGTCCCAGCGCCAGCGTCAGCCCCACCGGAGCGGACTCGCCCGGCAGGTCCGCGACGCGGTGCACGGCGTCCTCCCCGACGATCGCGAGCGCGGCGTCGTCCGGAGAGACAAGACCGGCGAGACGGGCATTTCCCCATGCGGCCAGACGGCCGGACCGTGGTTCCGAAAGCATGCCCCCAGCCTAAGGACAGGACTGAGGAAGGCTTCCTCCGGCCGGTGGCGTAGGTTTTCCCTGGGGGCTGCGTCCGACGCGACGCCAGCGACAAGCCGAGACTGCAATGGGAGACAAGGCGCTCATGAGCGATGTACTGGAACTGGTGGACGTATCGGTGGTCCGCGAGGGCCGCGCTCTGGTGGAGCAGGTCTCCTGGTCCGTCAAGGAAGGTGAACGCTGGGTCATCCTCGGCCCCAACGGAGCCGGCAAGACCACCCTCCTGAACGTCGCCTCCAGCTACCTCTTCCCCACCACGGGCACCACCCGCGTCCTCGGTGAGCAACTGGGCAAGGTCGACGTCTTCGAACTGCGCCCCCGCATCGGCGTCGCCGGAGTCGCGATGGCCGAGAAGCTGCCCAAGCGGCAGACCGTGCTGGAGACCGTCCTCACCGCCGCGTACGGCATGACCGCCACCTGGCAGGAGAACTACGAGGAGGTCGACGAACGACGGGCCCGCGCCTTCCTGGACCGCCTCGGCATGACCGAGTTCCTCGACCGCCGCTTCGGCACCCTCTCCGAGGGCGAGCGCAAGCGCACCCTCATCGCGCGCGCCCTCATGACCGACCCCGAACTGCTGCTCCTCGACGAGCCCGCGGCCGGACTCGACCTCGGCGGCCGCGAGGACCTGGTCCGGCGCCTCGGCCGGCTCGCCCGCGACCCGATCGCACCCTCCATGATCATGGTGACCCACCACGTCGAGGAGATCGCCCCCGGCTTCACGCACGTGCTGATGATCCGCCAGGGCAAGGTGCTCGCCGCCGGCCCGCTGGAGCTCGAACTCACCTCCCGCAACCTCTCCCTCTGCTTCGGCCTCCCGCTCGTCGTCGAACAGCACGGCGACCGCTGGACCGCCCACGGGCTGCCGCTGAGCTGAGGCCGACACTCGGCCGCCCCCCTGCCGAGCCCAACCGCCGCCGCCCCCCAGCTCCGTTACTCCTCGTGCGGGCCCCTGTCCCGTGACGGCCCGCACACCTACCATGACGGTGTGGACATCGACGCATGGGTCTGGTGGCTGGTCGGCGCGGTGGCGCTCGGAATACCGCTCGTGATGACCGCGATGCCGGAGTTCGGCATGTTCGCGATCGGAGCGGCGGCAGGAGCCGTCACGGCGGCGCTGGGCGGCGGGGTCGTCGCCCAGGTACTCGTCTTCGTGGTCGTCTCCGTCGCACTGCTCGCCGTGGTCCGCCCCTACGCGGCCCGCCAGCGCAGCCAGCGCCCCCAACTCGCCAGCGGAATCGACGCCTTGAAGGGCAAGCAGGCGGTCGTACTGGAACGGGTGGACTCCTCCGGAGCGGGCCGCGTCAAGCTCGCCGGGGAGATTTGGTCCGCACGCCCCCTCGATCCCGACCAGAGCTACGAGGCCGGCCGACAGGTGGACGTCGTCGAGATCGACGGCGCCACGGCGGTGGTCATATGACGCCCGTGCCACCCCCGGCCCACCCGGAACGCCAGGACCCGCACCGGCACCGCCCGAAACGGCCGGATCGCGCCGTGCTCCGCACCGTCCTGGACGAATTCCCTCCAGCGGCCCGCTCGTTCTGACACACTCGGCTCAAGATCTTTCCGCAGGACCTCGGCACGAAGGGCACGGGCAGCAGCGATGGAACCGGTCATCATCGTCCTCATCATCCTGGTGGTGCTCGTCTTCATCGCTCTGATCAAGACGATCCAGGTCATCCCCCAGGCGAGCGCGGCCATCGTGGAACGCTTCGGCCGCTACACGCGCACCCTCAACGCGGGACTCAACATCGTCGTCCCGTTCATCGACACCATCCGCAACCGCATCGACCTGCGCGAACAGGTCGTGCCCTTCCCCCCGCAACCAGTGATCACCCAGGACAACCTGGTGGTCAACATCGACACGGTCATCTACTACCAGGTGACCGACGCGCGGGCCGCGACCTACGAGGTCGCCAGCTATATCCAGGCCATCGAGCAGCTCACCGTCACCACGCTGCGCAACATCATCGGCGGCATGGACCTGGAACGGACCCTGACCTCCCGTGAGGAGATCAACGCCGCCCTGCGCGGAGTCCTCGACGAGGCCACCGGCAAGTGGGGCATCCGCGTCAACCGCGTGGAGCTCAAGGCCATCGAACCGCCCACCTCCATCCAGGACTCGATGGAGAAGCAGATGCGCGCCGACCGCGACAAGCGCGCCGCGATCCTCCAGGCCGAGGGTGTCCGCCAGTCCGAGATCCTGCGCGCCGAGGGCGAGAAGCAGTCCGCGATCCTGCGCGCCGAAGGTGAGGCGAAGGCCGCGGCGCTGCGCGCGGAGGGCGAGGCCCAGGCCATCCGCACCGTCTTCGAGTCGATCCACGCGGGCGACGCGGACCAGAAGCTGCTGTCCTACCAGTACCTCCAGATGCTCCCGAAGATCGCCGAGGGCGATGCCAACAAGCTCTGGATCGTGCCCAGCGAGATCGGCGACGCCCTCAAGGGCCTCAGTGGCGCCGTCGGCAACTTCGGCATGATGGGCGGCGGTCAGGGCGGCGGCTCCGACTCCTCCGGCCCGGCCCCCTCCGGTTCGCGCGGCGGCGGCTCCGAGAAGAGCTTCCCGCGCGAGCGCCCGCCCATCGACTGACCCGCGCCCCGGCACACGCCGGACGAAGGGCCCGCCCCACCACCGGGACGGGCCCTTCGCCGTGACGTGACGTGCCAGGACTCGGCAGTCCCACCACCGTTCAGGCGACGGCGGGCCGCCGCCCCTGCCACTCCGGAAGCGACAGCAGATCGTCCTGACCGAGCGCCAGCAGCATCGCGTCCGCCGGGGTCGGCTCGAAGGGCTGCCGCAGCAGCGGCATACCCGCCTGCTCCGGCGTCCGGTCCGCCTTGCGGTGGTTGTCCTCGGCGCACGAGGCGACCGTGTTGAGCCAGGAGTCGGAGCCGCCCCGGGAACGCGGGACGACGTGGTCGACCGTCGTGGCCCGCCGGCCGCAGTACGCGCACCGGTGCCGGTCACGGATCAGCACCCCGCGCCGCGACCACGGCGCCTGTCTTCGGAAGGGCACCCGCACGTACCGGCACAGCCGGATCACCTGCGGCACCGGAAGCTCCATCGTGGCCGCCCGCATCAGCAGGCCGGGATGGGCCCGCTCGACGACGGCCTTGTCCGTCAGCACCAGCACCACCGCACGGTTCAGGGTCACCGTCGACAGCGGCTCGAAGCTCGCGTTCAGTACCAGCGTGTCCCGCATCCCGCCCACCTCCCATGCGCCGGCCGCTCAGCGCGGTCGGGATCAACTCTGGCCGGGCACACCGAGATGGACAACGCAATAAAAAAGTGCCCGCCCCTGATCAATTCCATGACCAGAGGCGGGCAAACACCCGGTGAACTCCCGCGCGCACACCGGCGGGTGCGGGAGAGGCGCTCAGTCCTGCGCCGGAATCGCGTACTCCCCGACGAGCTGGGCCCGGCCCAGCGTGTGGAAGTGCAGGTTGAAGCCCACGACGGCGGGCGTCGCGTCCGCGTCGGGACCGAGCTTCTCCTGATCCACGGCGTGCACGGTGAACACGTAACGGTGCGCGGGATCACCCGGCGGCGGCGCGGCCCCGCCGAAGTCCCGCGTCCCGTAGTCGTTGCGCACCTGGACGGCGCCCTCGGGGAGCCCGGCGAAGGGCTCCGTACCGGCGCCCGCGGGCAGCTCGGTGACCGTCGCCGGGATGTCGAGGACCACCCAGTGCCAGAAGCCGCTGCCGGTGGGCGCGTCCGGGTCGTAGCACGTGACCGCGAAGCTCTTCGTCTGCTCCGGGAAGCCCTCCCAGCGCAGCTGCGGCGAGGTGTTCCCACCGCTCTGCGCCTGAGCCTCGGCGAGCGTCGCCCCGGGTGCCACGTCCTCGCTCACGACCGTGAACGACGGCACCTGCGGCAGCAACTCGTAGGGGAGCGGCGGCCTCTTCTCACTCACTTGGCAAACCTCCAGTGCTGCTGACTCGCCGGGACGGCGGACACGCTGGACGCGCGGGCCGGCCCGACCACGGCGACCAGCGTAGATCGCCCCCGTCCAGGGGCCGGTACCCGCGCCGGAGCACACGAACCGGCCCTGCCCTCCGCCGTGCGGCTCAGAACCAGCTGCGCCGGCTGCCGACCTCCGACAGCCACTGGTTGAGGTACGCCGCCCAGTCGGTGCCCTGGTAGTCGTGCAGTCCGACCCGGAAGGCGCGGAAGGAGTCGCTGCCCTCGCTGAACAGACCGCTCTTCTTGTCCATCTCCAGGACGACGTCCATCTCCCGGTCGTCCGCGACGAAGCTCAGCTCGACCTGGTTGAGGCCCCGGTACTGCTCCGGCGGGTAGAACTCGATCTCCTGGTAGAAGGGCAGCCGCTGCCGGGTGCCGCGGATCGCACCGCGCTCCAGGTCGGCGCTCTTGAAGCGGAAGCCGAGCTGCCCGAAGGCGTCGAGGATGGCCTGCTGGGCGGGGAGCGGGTGGACGACGACGGGGTCGAGGTCGCTGGAGTCCACGGCCCGCGCGATCGCCAGTTCGGTGGTCACCCCGATGTGCATCCCCGTGAGATGCCGCCCGGCGAAGGAGGTGACGGGCGTCTCCCAGGGCATCTCCAGGCCGAAGGGCACGGCGTGCACGGCCCCTTCCTGGAGGTCGAAGGCGCCGCCGAGCCGCACCTTGGCGAACTCGATGTCCTGCTTGTACTCCTGGTCCCCGCTCTCGACCTCGACGCGCGCCTGGAGACCGACGGACAGCCCCTCGATCCGCTGGTCCACCGAACCGCCCTGGATGCGGACCTCACCCTGGACGACTCCGCCGGGCACCACGTTCTCCTCCGTGAGCACCGTCTCCACCGAGGCACCGCCCGAGCCGAGACTCGCGAGCAGCTTCTTGAACCCCATGTCTGTTCCTTCCCCATGATCGTGCCGGGCCTGAGCGACTTGCCCCAGCGACCTGCTTGATACGAACGCGGTCCGCGGATCCCCGGTTCCCGCCCGTACCGCCGGCCGGGCCCGCAGGGGTGACCCGGCTGCGGGCCCGGCCGGTTCCGGCCCGGTCTGTGTACCCTCGGAGGCCATGATCGCGGCCCATGACCGTACGCCTCTGCCCCGCTCCTTCTTCGACCGCCCCGTGCTGGACGTCGCCCCGGAACTGCTGGGCCGTGTCCTGGTGCGCAACACCCCCGAGGGCCGCAGGGCCCTGCGACTGACGGAGGTCGAGGCGTACGCCGGGGAGCTCGACCCGGGTTCGCACGCCTTCCGGGGGCGCACGGCGCGCAACGGCGTCATGTTCGGCCCGCCCGGTCACGCGTACGTCTACTTCACCTACGGCATGTGGCACTGCCTGAACGTGGTGTGCGGACCCGAGGGGCGCGCCTCGGGCGTGCTGCTGCGGGCCGGGGAGATCGTCGAGGGCGCGGAACTGGCCTGGCCGCGCAGGCCGGCAGCGCGTACCGAACGGGAGCTGGCGAAGGGCCCGGCCCGGCTCGCGACCGCCCTGGACGTGGACCGCGCCCTGGACGGGACCGATGTGTGCGGTCCTGCGGACGCCCCTCTGCACATCCTGGCGGGTACGCCGACACGGGCCGGACTGGTTCGCAACGGCCCGCGCACCGGGGTAGCCGGAGAGGGAGGGGTGCATCCGTGGCGCTTCTGGATCGACGGTGACCCGACGGTGAGCCCCTACCGCGCGCACAGCCCGCGCCGCCGCAGGAAGCCGACCACCACCCCGTAGACCCGCCCGAACAGTGGCTCTTGACTCCGGGTCGCCGAACGCCTAACGTAGCCCGAGCCGCTTGTACCGGGTACTGCTCTCAGCAGCCGGGAGTGGCCAACCACTACACCACCCTTCAGACCCGAGCGGGTCTCTGTTTCGCTGTGCCCCGGCATGTCGAAATACATCCGCGAAAGCTCGATTATGAGCTTGCGGGGAAATCGGTTAACGTAGTGATCACGCCGAAAGGGAAAGGCCCAAAAGCCCGGACCGAAGGCGTGAACCCCGCTCCAGCGGGTGGCGGAAACGGGAAATCGGATCTGCTAGACTGGAAACACGAAATACCGAAGGGAAGCGCCCGGAGGAAAGCCCGAGAGGGTGAGTACAAAGGAAGCGTCCGTTCCTTGAGAACTCAACAGCGTGCCAAAAGTCAACGCCAGATATGTTGATACCCCGACCTACAGGCTTCGGCCGGTGGGTTGAGGTTCCTTTGAAGTAAACACAGCGAGGACGCAGTGAATCCGGGGATTATTCCTCCCCGTGGTTCCGCTCTCAATGTCTGTGCACCGACAGCTTTTAATTAAGCACAGTCGGGTAAACATTCACGGAGAGTTTGATCCTGGCTCAGGACGAACGCTGGCGGCGTGCTTAACACATGCAAGTCGAACGATGAAGCCCTTCGG